>CAKKPP010000010.1 GCA_919901745.1 Chloroflexota bacterium
ACTCGGCGGGCGGCGCACTCGGCGGGCGGCGCACTCGGCGGGGCGCCGGCGGGTCCGCCGGCCTTGGCTTGATGCGTCAGGCGGACCCGTCGGCCGTCAGGCCTCGCGCCACGCTGCGAGATCGATCGGCCGGAGGCGTGGACTCTCGGTTCGCCCGGGAATGCGGCCCCGCTTGGCGATCGGGCGCCCGTCGATCTCCTTGATGTCGGCCGTGAAATCGATCGGACGTGCGCCCGAGATGTGCGACCCGACCGCATACGAGTCGACCGCGGCGCCGGCCTCCTTGAAGGTTCGGATGCGATCCGGTGTCAGGCCCCCCGATACGACGATCCGGACGTGCGAGAAGCCAGCCTGATCGAGCCTGGCGCGCACTTCGCGGCACAGCGCGGGTGTCACGCGGCCGCGCTCCGCGGGCGTGTCCAGGCGGATGCCATAGAGCCGATCACCCAGCGCCCGGGCCACGCGCAGGGCCTCCTCCGCCTCGTCGCGGAACGTGTCGACGAGGACGATCCGCGGTACCTCGGGGCCGAGGTCGCGATCGAATGCAAGGGCCGCCTCGACCGTGTCGCCGAAGATCAGGACCAGCGAATGGGGCATCGTTCCGGTCGGCGACAGCCCGGCCAGCCGGGCACCGGCAGGCGTCGAGGCACCGACGCACCCGCCGACGATGGCCGCGTAGTCAAGGACATCGGTGATGTCCGGATGGACGTGCCGGGCACCGAAGCTGATCACGGGCTCCGGGGCGGCGGCCTCGACGCACTCGCGCGCCGCCGTCGCCCAACCCGTCGACTGCGCGAGCATCCCCAGGAACGCCGTCTCGTACAGCCCGAAGGCACGATACCGAGCGGTGATCCGAAGCACGACCTCCTTGGGTCCGATCAGGTCGCCATCATCGAGCCCCTCGAGCGTGGTCTCCGAAGGATCGGCCTGGGCAAGGACGTGGCCCAGCAGGTTCTTCGCTTCCTCGATCCCGCACAGCACGGCGTCCTGCCGCGTGAACACCTCGACCGTGACGATGGGATCCATTCCCTCGCGCTCGAGGATGCTCTCGGCGCGCGCGAAGTAGACGTCGGCCGAGTCACCCGAGAGGATCTCGCGCGACGGACGTGTTCGGAGCAGGCCCATCAACCCTCCAGCGCTCTCCGGGTTCCCGTTTCTCGCGGGTGGCACGGGAGTGTACCGCACGCGACAGCGCGGCCCGGGCGTCCGCCCGATCCCACCCTCCGGCGGCTACTCCGGCCCTCCGGCACGCCCCAGGTTCTCGACTGACGCAGCGGCACGCCTGGAGCGCCCCCGGCTCCAACGCACCACGACGATCAGGACGATCGCGACGGCCAGCCCCAGCAGGAGGAGGCTCATGGCGCGACCGCCGCCCACCTCGGCGGCCGTTGTCCAGGCCAGCCACGCGTCGCCGGCCCGCTGGCCGGCGGTCTCGAGCTCGCCGACCTCGTACGCTCGTCGGGCCGCGTCCAGGTCACGTTCGGGTCTGGTGCCGATCAAGCCGAGCTGCTCGACGATCCCAGGCTCGGCGATCCGGACCGCAACGACTCGATCGAGCGCGGCCAGGACGCCGAGCTGGGCCGTTGCTTCCGCGTTGGCTGCCGCAAACCCGTCACCGGCCTCGAACAGCGGCCGCAGCGTGGACGGCTGGTTCAGCCCATGGCGGGCGGCCTGCCGGGCGATCTCGGAGCGCAGGTTGAGGACCTCCGCCGCGTCATCGAACAGGCGATCGGCTGTGTCGAACTGCCACGCACGGAGCGCGGTTCGGATCGAGCTCGGAAGCCGCCAATCGTCGGCTGCGGCCACGAGTGCGTTGTAGCGCCCCTGGGCGTTCGCCCGCTGCTCGAGCAGGGGCAGGTCGCTGTCGCGCACCACCCATGTCGTCCAGAGGTCGGTGAACGACTGTCCCGTCGATTCTTCGAGCAGGTCGAGGAGGCCGCGCCAATCGGGCGGACTGTCCACGGTCTCGTTGCCCTCGGCCGTGCCGGCCTGCGCGTCGCCGCCGATCGGTTGGTAGGCCCCCACCTTCGCCTGGGCTTTCGCCCACACCTCGCGGAGCGGTCCATCCCCGGCGCGTTCGGCGATCTCGCGGGCAAGCGCCAGTGATGCGGCGTACGCGTAGGTCTCGACGTCGTCGTCCGCTTCACCAATGGGGGCCCAGTCGTTGAGCGGGATCCGGCTGGCGTCGAGCGCCTCCGTGAGCTCCGGATCGGCCACGTCGATCCCGAGTTCGGCCGCCGCGTCCTGCCCGTACAACGACGCGAACGCCTCGTTCGACCAGCGATCGGCCAGCAACCCTCCGTTGAACCAGCGGTGCGCGGCCTCGTGGAGAACAACGCCCGGACCGGCGTAGTACGCGACATCGATGCGACCCTCGGCCGGGTCGAAGATCCCGGCATACCCACCGGTGTTCCGGGCCAGCGCCTCGCGAACGAAGAGGGCGTCCGGCGCGGGCCATGGCAGGCCGATCGAGCGGCCGAGCACGGGCAGCCCCCGCGCGAACAGGTCGCCCACGCGGACCGCCCACTCCGGGTCGTCCTGCCACGCCTGGATCACGATCGTTGCCGCGGTGTCGGCAATGGGCACCGACAGGGTGGTGTCGACGTACGTCCCCGGGCGGTCGCCCACGAGGTAGGCATAGAAGGCCAGGGGTTCCTGGAGCGCTCCCGAGTCGTAGACCGCGAGGCCGTCCGGTCCCACTTCCGGGCCGGGCAGGTTCCCGGCCAGGAACTCCACGTGATAGGCGACTGGCAGCGCCACCTGTACGCGACTGCCGGGCGTGGAATCGGTACCGAACGCCCAGATCGGGAAGCTGACGACCGTGGTTCCGACGCGGAGATCGCGGTTTCCGGCCCCGCCCGGGTCGATGAGATCGAACCCCAGCGCAAACGTTGTCGACTTGCCCGACGCCAGTCGCGCGCCAAAGTCGATGCGGAGGAGCGTGTGGTCGGCCTTCCGCGAGGAAACGACGACCTTTGGGGTGCCTTGCTCGCCCGAGATCCTGAACCCGCTCGATCCGGGCAGCACCGCCAGGAACGCTCGGTCGTAGTAGTAGCTCCGGGTGGCCGTGTCGGTCAGGTGGTTCGTGGCCGTGATCGAGATGCTGACATGGACCCGCTTCGCGTCCGGCAGGACCTCGTAGCGCGCGTCGGTGACGAGGGTGAGATCCGGCCCGCCCTGGTGCTCGGCTCGAACCACGGGCGGGGCACCCAGCGTCACGAGGCTGCCCAGCGCCAGAAACACGCCCAGGACGCCCGGCCCAAGCCGGCTGAGAACCGGCCGTGGCCGTGTGAGAACGGGCCGACCCGGCCTGGCCGGCCGACGGGCCTCGCGGGCGCGTGCGCCGATCACGAGGCGAACAACTCCCCGAGATCGGGCGCGTAACGATCGATCAGGCCCGCGTTACGTCGCGGACGCGTGGTGAGGTCGTCGGGGATCCTTCCGCCCTTCCAGAGCCACTCGGCAGACTCCTCGAGGAGGCGATCCGCCACGCCGACCAGCCGGACGAGGGCGATGCCGAGCGCGTCTCGATCCAGCCCGGCTGGACCGAGCTCCGCGGCGAGGATTGGCCGGCCGTCCTCGGCGAGCGAGAACTTCACGAACGGGAATTCGTCGTTCCAGCGCAACAGCTTGCGGTACGCACGGCGGAGCATGTCACCGAGCGGCGGCGCGAAGTGGACCCAGCAGATGAGGCCCAGCGCCGGATCCAGGATGACCGTCACCGGCAGGTCGCAACGGCGGCGACCATCGAGAACCAGGTCCCAGGCGGACAATGCGTCACGGTCGATCCGTGGACCGGCTTCCAGCTGCAGCTCGCCGAGCCAGCGTTCGACGTCCGCAGGGCGCGCCACGGACGGCCGGAGATCTGATGGCATGCGCGGCAGTCTACCCGCGATCCGGATCCGGCCTCCCCGACGACGGTCGGCGCCGCCGATCGCCGGTCAGTCGCTCCCACCGGACGCGGCCGGGGGCAACGCGCGTCGAGTCCGGGAGGCGGATTCGGGTTTTCGATCGACCGACGCGCCGGCCCTGACGATCCGCGTCGCGAAGTCCGTGGACCGGACCCCCTCGCCGATGCGCACGTTGCGTCCGATCCGTGCGCCGCGCGGGATCACCGACCGCTTCCCCACCACCGTTATCCCGGTATTGAGCCGCGTCGGTTCCTGGCGGTTCGGCGTGTCGTCCGGGCCATGGCCGACGATCGCGCCCTGGCCCACGACCACCTCCTTGTCGAGGATCGCCCGATCGATCACGGCGCCGGCGCGGATGACGCAGTCGAACATGACGATCGAGTCGCGGATCACCGCACCGACGTCCACGCGCACCCCAGGCGAAAGAACGGAGTTGACGACGGTCCCGGCGATGACACAGCCATGACTGATCAGGCTGTTGTGGACCTGGGCGATGGTGCCGATCCGGGCCGGAGCGCGCTCCTCGGACCTCGTGTGGATCAGCCAGCCCTTGTCGTACAGGTCCAGCTCGGGCGGGTCGGCAAGCAGGGCGAGATTCGTCTCCCAATAGGCCTGGATGGTGCCCACATCCTGCCAGTAGCCGTCATGGCGGTAGCCGAAGACGCGAGCCCCGTCCTCGAGCATCGCCGGGATGACGTGCCGCCCGAAGTCGACGAGTTCCTCGCGCAGCCAGCGCCGGAGGGCCCGCTTCGAGAAGACGTACACGCCCATCGACGCAAGGTCGCTCTTCGGCTGCTTCGGCTTCTCCTGCCAGTCGACCACCCGGTTGGATTCGTCGAGGGCGAGGATACCCATGCGCGTGGCGTCCGCGATCGGGACCCGGCGGACAGCGATCGTCACGTCCGCGCGGCGGCGCTTGTGCGCGGCCACGAACGGCGCGTAGTCCATCTTGTAGATATGGTCGCCGGCCAGCACCAGGATCGTGTCGGCGTCGCTGTGCTCGATCTCGTTGAAGTTCTGGAGGACGGCATCCGCGGTACCGCCGTACCACTCGGCGACCCTGCCGCGCTTGAGGTAGGGCTGGAGGAGCTTGATCCCGCCGTTGGTGCGATCGAGGTCCCACGGGCGGCCGAGGCCGATGTGGTCGTTGAGCGAGCGCGGGTTGTACTGCGTCAGGACGAGGACGTTGTCGATGTCCGAGTTGACGCAGTTCGACAACGTGAAGTCGATGATCCGGTACTTGCCCCCGAACGGGACGGCCGGCTTCGCCCGCAGGGCCGACAGGATCGAGAGGCGTTCACCCTCGCCACCGGCAAGGATGATGGCCATCGTCCGTTTCACGGGCAGGTCCCCTCCGGCTGGATGGATGGGTCGACGTCCGACTCGATGCTAGCAGACGCACCGCCGCCGACGGCCTGCAGGATCTCGGCCTACAGGAAGAGCCGGGGGTTCACGAACCTGTCGTCGAGCTCGACCATCCAGTGGAGGTGCGGCCCGGTCGTTCGGCCGGTGAGCCCCTCGTAGGCGATCACCTGGCCCTGCCTGACGGTCTGACCGGCCTTGACCTGGATCGGGTGCGCCTTGTTGTCGACGTGGGCGTACCAGGTGAGCAGCTTGGTCGAGTGGGCGATGACCACGATCCAGGCCTTGGGCGAGGGGTCGTACGGGTTGGGCCCCGCAAACACGACCGTCCCGGCACCGGCTGCCTTGATCGGGGTGTAGAGCGGGGCGGCGATGTCGATCCCCTTGTGGAAGTGCCGGCAGCTGCCCGACGGGGGCTCCCAGGCGAAGCCGGTGCAACCGAATTCCTGGGTGATCGTCCCCGACATCGGCCATTTCAACGTCCCGTTGTAGACCGACGGGATCTTGCCCTGCTGCGACTGCCGGGCGACGAGTTGCTTGATCTGCCTGGCGAGGGCGGCCTGGGCGGCGGCCGCCTTGGCGATCGCGGCCTCGAGCGCGACCTTGTCGACCGCCATCTTGCGATACTGGGTCTGCTGCGCGGCGAGGGCGTTGGCGGTCCGCTCCTCCAGGTTCTCGAGCTTGCGGCGAGTCGCCTCGAGCTGCCGGTGCTGCTCATCGAGCAACGCCTTCTTCTCGGCGGTCGTCGAACGAAGGTCCTCGGCCTGACGTCGGGTGGAAACGACACTCTGGTGAATGGCCGCCAGCGTCTCCTGGTCTCGGACGATCTGTTGCGCCAGGGCGCGGTCCTGCTCGCCGATGTCGAGGTAGTAGCCGACCTCCGAAATCACGTCGGTGAAGTCGGCCCCCGACAGGACCGTCTCGAGGAGCGTCGTTCGATCCGTGTCGTAGGCGTTGCGGATTCGCTCGGCGAGGAGCGCCTTGCGCGCAGCCAGGTCGTCGCGCTTCTCGGCCTCGCGCACGGCCAGCCGGGCCAGCTCGGTGTCGAGCACCTGGATCTGCGCGACGAGCGAATCGTAGCTGGCCTGCGTGGCCTCGGCCTCGGCAACCACGTCGGTGACCTGCTGGCGGACGGCGGCAAGGTCGGCGTTGAGGCCATCGAGCGTGGCCGCGGTCGACGCGATCCGGGAGGTCAGCGCCGACTGCTGCGCGCTGAGCTGGCTGACCTGGGCCTTCTGGGCCGCGATCGTGCGCTGGAGCGACTTCTGGGCCGCGATCGCATCGGTGAGCTCGTCGCCCGCGACGCGCGTGGCCGGAGCCGCGCCGAACATCCCGCCCAGCAGCGCCGGCAGGAGGAGCAGGAAGACGACCCGACGCCGGGCCCGCGCCGAGCGGCGGGGTCCCGGGACCCACGACCACCCTCGGCGGTCGCTGGCTGGCTGCATCACGTTGGCGAAATCACTGTGCGAGCAACACTCCGTGTCGCGTCCGAAGACGCGGTTGCGGCGACGCCCGCCGGTGAGTCGCCGTCCAGACGCGGGCACTGCCTCGGGACGACACCGGCTTGGCCCTCAGGATAGCAGCCCCGTCCACCCTAGCCCGGAGCGAGCATTCCCCACACGGCGGCGACGATCAGGAACGGGCCGAACGGCACGTAGGAGCGGCGGGTGATTCGCCGCGTCGCCAGGAGCAGGCCCAGGACGACCACCACGAGGATGGCCCCGCCCATCAGCCCGGTCAGCTCGCGCACGAACCCGAGCAGGAGCCCGACGCTGATCATGAGCTTGACATCGCCGAGGCCCAGGGCCCCGGGGCCAAACGGAATGGACGGCAGATACATCACCAGGGGAATCACGATGGCCGCCGCGATCGGGCCGATCATGCCCGGCCACCCTCCCACCAGCAGTGGATTGAGGTCGAGCAGCCCCACGGCGGCCGCATATGCCACGAGCGGCAGCGTGATCACGTCGGGCAGCAGGCGCTGGTCGAGGTCCGTCGCCAGGAGCAGGATGAGGGGCACGACGTAGACCGCAAGCACGAGCAGGTCACGTGGCTCCGCGCCGTGGCCCTGGGCGAGGAGTCCGAGGGCGAGCCCACCGAAGGCGATCACGAGCACGGTTCGCCAGTCGACGGCTCGCACCGAACCGTCCTCGTGCGCCGGCCAACGCGCGGCAATCCGATCCGCCGCGAGCCCCCAGGCCGCGCCGCCGACCGCGAACAGCCCGATGAGAATCGCCGCGTCCATCGGATCCGCGTGCCGCCGCCGCGAGCGGTCAGGCCGCGCCGGCGAGGGCGAGCTCGACCAGCGTCGCGTGGGTCACGCCCGTCGCACCGCGCGCGGCGTAGGGCGTCGCCTTCCGGATGTAGCCGGTGCCGCCGATGTCGAGATGTGCCCACGGCCGGGTGGCGAACTCGCGCAGGAACAGCCCGCTCTTGACCAGTGAGCCCTCCGCACCGCTCGAGTTCTGCATGTCCCCGTACCAGCTCTCCATGTCCTTGATGTACTCATCGACCAGCGGCAGCTGCCAGTAGCGCTCGCCGGCGCGAGCCGCGGCCGCGGCAACGTCCGAGAAGAACGTCGCGGGCTGGGCGAAGGCACCGGTCACGAGATGACCGAGGGCACGGGAGACCGCACCGGTCAGCGTGGCCACATCGACCAGATGCGTCGCCCCGAGCCGCTCCGCGTAGGTCATCGCGTCGCCCAGGATCAGCCGACCCTCGGCATCGGTGTTGGTGATGTCGACCCATTTGCCGTTGAGGGCCCGGACGACGTCTCCCGGCCGCGTCGAATGGGGCCCGGGCATGTTCTCGACCGCCGGCGCGACGGCCAGGAGCGGCGTGCCCGGTGCGAGCCGCGCCACCGTCGCGATCGCGGCGATGACCGTACATGCCCCGGACTTGTCCATCTTCATCTCTTCCATCCGGTCGGATGGCTTGATCGAGATGCCACCCGAGTCGAAGGTGACGCCCTTGCCGATGATCGCCAGGTGGCGGTCGAGGGAATCGCGCTGACCTTCGGAACCCGAGCGCATGACGATCATCCGGGGCGGGTTGTCACTCCCCCGCCCGACCGCCATGAACATGCCCATTCCAAGCTCGGTTGCGCGGTCCGGCCCCATCACGTCGATCCAGAGCCCGTGGCGTTCCGCGATCGTCCAGGCCTCCTCGGCAAGCACCTCGGGGCTGACATCGTTGGCCGACCGGTTCGACAGCGTCCGTGCGAGGTTGGCCCCTTCGCCCATGATCACGCCGCGCTCCGCCGCCCGGGTGAGAGCGACGGCGTCGCCGCTCCCGGAGATGAGGATCAGCTCGTCAAGCCTGGGCGGCGAGGTGGTCACGTTGTCGCGGTAGATCGTCGAGGGGTCGAACGCGCCCTCGACGACGCCTCGGGCGACGAGGCCGGCCACCGCGTCGGCCCCCCCGTCGAGCACGGCAGCGAGCGGATCGAGCCAGATCGCGAGGCTGCGCACCGTACGACCCCCGAGCCGCCGCTCGGCGGCTGCACCGATCCGGACGGCCGTTTCCCGATCGAGCTCCGCCGCATTGCCGGCGCCGATCGCAAGCAGACGACGGGCCGCGTTGTCGCCGGGCTTCACGAGTGTCCCGCAATAGCGCTCCGAATTGATCTCGCCGAACGCGGCCAGGGCCGCCAGCTCACCGCTTGACCGCCGGTCGAGCTCGCCGAGCGGGCCATCGAGTGCGAGGTCCCCGAGGATGGGGATGGCCAGGACATCGGCCGGGACATTCCACGGTTGGTCAATGACGACGCGAACGAGCACTGGGCAGGGTCCTCCGGGAGCAGGGTCGCCGATCGGCAACGACAGGGCGTCGACCCGGCGACGGGCAGTGTACCCAACCCGGCCCGCGGCGGGCGGGACACTGGTCCCGGGACACGGGTCAGGGCGGCGGGGTGGCGGTGGCGTCCTCGAGGGCGAGCGCGAGGCGGCCACGCGCCTGCTCGATGGCAATGACCGCCTGGTTGAGGCCGCCGCGCGCGATCTCGGCCATGATCACGACCAGGCCCCGGGTGTCCGGCGGCAGGTTCGATCGTGCTGCTTTCTCGGCAGCGATTGCCGTCCGGATCTCCGGCGTGACCCGCCCACTGGACGCCCCCAGCAGCTCGTAGAGATGGCGGAGGGCCTCGTCGTACGTGCGATTTCGCTTGATCCACTCGTCGAGGATCGCCACGTCGGTTGTGTTGGCGAGCTGATCGCGGAGCGCCGTGGCATCGTCGAGCATGACAAGGGCTCCGTCGATCGCGACGAGCGCTTCGGGATACCTGGCGGACCGGCCGAACTCCGCGCCGGCCGCGGTCGCCGGATCGTGGCCCTCGAGGAGCGCGGTCAGCCGCGCCGCAGCGAGGCTCCCGGCGGCCAGACGGGCCCACGCGCTGCTGAGATCGTCGGTCGCGTCGAGCGCGCCAACGAGGACGGCGTGCTGGGCCAGCGCCGCAGCCGAGATCCGGAGCTCCTGGTGGGGGCCCAGCCCCGGCAGGCCGCGGAGTCGGGTGCGCAGGGCGGACGATTCGGCCGCGATGCCGAGGGCAAGGACGGACCCCTGGTCCGTCGCAGCGGCGAGCGTCGCCTCATCGCGAGAGACCATCGCCGTGAGAGCGGTCCTTCCCAGCTCGCCCAGCGTCGCAACGGCGTCGGCAATCCCGGCGAGGTCGACGGCGGCCGCGTCGAGACTCGGTCGAACGGCGCTGTCGCCGGCCCAGGTCAACTCGGCTCTGGCAGGCGTCCCGGGCAGATGGGCCATCCCGGCCACGATCCCGGCCGATCCGAAGGCCAGGGCCGCCACGGCCAGGACCCACACGACGCCGAGCACGATGCGGCGCCCGACAGTCCTCACCGCCGCATCGTAGCATCGAGCCATGACGATCCCTGCCGCGGTCGAGCTCCAGATCGTCGAGATGCCCAAAGCGGAGCTCCACCTCCACCTCGACGGGTCGGTCCTGCTGGAAACGGCGCTCGAACTCGCCCGGACGCGCGGTGTGGACGCGCCGCGCGACGTCGACGGGATGCGAGCACGGCTTGTCGCGCCGCCGCGCTGTGTCGATCAGGCAGAGCTTCTGGGCGCCTTCGACCTGCCGATCGCGCTGCTCCAGGACGCGGAGGCGTTGTCGCGCGTCACCGAGGAGCTGGTCGTCGCGAAGGCGGCCGACGGTGTCCGCTACGTGGAGATCCGCTGGGGCCCGTTGCTCCACGTCGAGCGCGGGCTGGCGCTTGCCGACGGGATCGCGGCGGTGTGCGACGGCGCGGACCGCGGTGCTGCCGCGGTGGTGGAGTCCGGCGGTCGAATCGTCGTCCGGCTCATCTGCACCGCCCTGCGCTCCCACGACCCGGACGAGAACGTTCGACTCGCGGACGTGGCCGGCCGATTCCGCGATCGGGGCCTCGTCGGCTGGGACCTTGCCGGACGCGAGGCGGAGTTCCCCGACCCCCTCGTGCACGCGCGTGCCTTCGAGGTGGCGCGGGCCGGCGGCCTGCGGATCACGCTGCACGCCGGCGAGTGGGGCGGCGCGGCGCAGGTGCGGCGTGCGCTTGCGCTGGAGCCGGAGCGGATCGCCCACGGTCCCGGAGCGATCGACGATTCGTCGCTCGTCGCCGAGTTGATCGCCCGAAACGTGACCCTCGACCTGTGCCCCACCTCCAACGTCCAGGCCGCCATTGTCCGGTCCCTTGCCGGCCATCCCCTCGCCCGTCTCCACCGCGCAGGCGTGCCGGTCACGCTGTCGACCGACGACCTCACGGTCTCGGACGTCACGCTGTCGGAGGAGTACCGGCGCGCCGTCGCCGAGATCGGCCTGACGCCGGCCGAACTCTGGGCGATCAACCGCCACGCCCTCGACGTCGCGTTTGCCGACGAGGCGACGTTGCGACCCGTGCGGGCCGCCTTCGACTCGTGGGCGAAGCAATCGTGATGAAGTCTGCCCAGGCGTTCACGCCGATCCGGACCGCGCGTCTCCTGATCCGCGCGGTCACCACCGATGACGCCGCGTCGCTGGCCGCGCGTCGCAGCGACCCGGAGGTCGCGCGCTACCAGAGCTGGACGATCCCCTATCCGCTCGAGCGCGCCGAGGCGGTGGTCACGCAGGTCGCGGCGATGGATGGTCCGGCCAACGACGCGTGGTGGATGGCGATCGTCTGCGACCCCGATACGGGCGAGGTCTTCGGTGACGTGGTGACCATGCTCACCTGTGAGGGCCATGCCGCCGAGGTCGGCTACACGTTCTTCCGCGAGCATTGGGGCAAGGGCTATGCGGTGGAGGCCGTCGAGGCGCTCATCGTCCACCTGCTCGCGGAGCTCCATGTGACCCGCGTGTTCGGAAGGTTGGACCCCGCCAATCCTGCCTCGGCGATGGTCATGGAGCGCTGCGGGCTCCTGTTCGAAGGCCATACGCGGTCCTCGTTCTGGGTGGGCGACGAGGCATCGGACGACTGGATCTACGGCATGACCCGTCCCGACTGGGAGGCGTGGCGCTCGCGACCCAGGACGCCGCCGAAGGATGTCCGGCTGGTCGAGGTGACCGTCGAGAACGAGCGAATCGTCTCGGTGCTGAAGACGCACAGGACGCAGGAGGCGTTCGTCGCCCCGATGGGCAGGTCCTTCACCGACGCGCTGTTCCCTCAGGTCGTCGATGGAGCGCCGGTCGTCCCCTGGCTGCGTGCGATCGAGGCCGACGGCGTGATCGTCGGGTTCGTGATGCTCGCGCTTCGGACGGAGCACCATCCCGAACCATACCTGTGGCGGCTGCTCGTCGACCGCCTGCACCAGCGTCGCGGCATCGGCGGTCGGGCCCTCGCCCTCATCGAGGATGAGGTCCGGGCCATGGGCGATCGCACCCTGCTGGTCAGCTGGGGCGAGGGCAAGGGGTCGCCGCGGCCGTTCTACCTCGCCCACGGCTTCGAACCCACGGGCCGCGTGATCGACGAGGAAACGGAAGGGCGCAAGCCCCTGGCTTGACCAGACCGCTTCCGGATCGCGCCGAGACGGACGGCACGGGCCGGCATGGCAAGATGCCGCCGTGATCTCGTCAATCGGTGTCGATCTGGATCGCGTCGCCGCGCTGGAGCGCGAAGAGACCGCGCGGTTCGTCAGCGAGCGGCCACGTTCGATGGCCCTCCTCGAGCGCTCCCGCCGCACCATGCCGCGCGGCGTCCCGATGGCCTGGATGGACGACCTGTACGAGCATCCGCCGGTCTTCGCCGACCGGGGCGAGGGCGCCCACTTCACCGACGTCGACGGACACACCTACCTCGACATGTACATCGCGGACATGAGCGGCTTCTGCGGCCATGCCCCGCCAGCCGTCGTCGAGGCGGTCGCGCGCCGGATGGCGCTCGGCAACCACTTCCTCCTCCCAGGCGAGGATGCCATCGCTGTCGCGGAGCACCTCGTCGAGCGATATGGCATGCCGCAATGGCAGTTCACGCTCAGCGCCACGCAGGCGAACACCGAGGTCATCCGGCTCGCTCGGCAGGCCACGGGTCGTGAGGTCATCGTCCTGTTCGACGGGAAGTACCACGGCCACGGCGACGCCACCCTCGTGGTCCTCGATGACGGCGAGATCGTCGCGGAGGAGAGCGGGCTTCCGCCCTGGGTGACCCGCGATGCGCGGATCGTCCAGTTCAACGACATCGCCGCGCTCGAAGCCGCGCTGGCGCCACGCGACGTTGCCCTCGTGATGACCGAGCCGGTCATGACGAACGCGGGCGTCATCCGGCCCGACCCCGGATTCCACGAGGCGTTGCGACGGCTCAGCCGTGTCGCCGGCACACTGCTCGCGATCGACGAGACGCATTCGCTCGTGGGCGCGTACGGCGGCTTCACGCGCGAATTCGGGCTCGAACCGGACCTGTTGACGATCGGCAAGTCGATCGCGGCAGGTGTCCCGCTCGGCGCCTACGGCATGACGGGGGCGGTCGCCGCGCTCATCACGCCACCGGATGAGGCCTTCGTTGTCATGGGCGTGCCGGTCGCCGAGATGGCGCTCGGCGGCACCCTGTTCGCCAACGCGCTGTCGATGGCCGCCGGTCGCGCGGCCCTGCTCGACGTCCTCACGCCCGGGGCCTTTGAGCGCGCGCGGGCGCTCGGTTCGCGGATGGCGGACGGCCTCGAGGCGGCCATTCGCGCCGCCGGCCTGCCGTGGAGCGTGGCCAGGATGGGGCCGCACGCCTACTACAGCTTTGCCCCCACCCCGGCCGGGAATGCGATCGAATCGCGGGCCAACGACCACCCCGGCCTGCGTGCGTTCATGCGCGTCTGGATGGCCAACCGTGGCATCTGGGAATCCGGCTGGTGGCTCGGCCCGACGGTCTCGCTCGCCCACACCGCCGACGACATCGACCTGTACGTGGAGCGCTTCGCGGAGTGTCTCGAAGCGATCAGCTGACCGCGCTGGCCATCGACTGCAGGATCGCCGCCAGCTCGGCGGCATCGTGGGCAACCGCGTCGGGCCGTTCGTCGGCGGGGAGGGCGTCGTGCTGCTCGCGCGTCGAGACCCCGGTCAGCATGAGGATCGCCCGCGCCCCGGCGGCGTGGGCCGCGGCGATGTCGGTGTCGAGGCCGTCGCCGATCATCACCGCGTCGCTCGCACGGCGCCCGACTGTCGCAGCCGCGACCTCGAGGAGGTGCGGGCCGGGCTTGCCGATGACATCGGGGATTGCCTGCGCGGCGGCCTCGACCGCGGCGACGATGCTCCCGGCTCCCGGTCGCAACCCGCGCTCGGTGGGATAGATGGGGTCCCGATTCGTGGCGATGAAGCGGGCACCGGAGCGGATGCAGTCGGCCGCCACGGCCAGGCGCAGGTACGTGATCTGCGGGTCCAGGCCGACCACCACGACGTCCGGGGCGCCGGCGGCCTCCCAGCCGCTGATCCCCTCCTGCGCCATCCGTGTCGCCGCGTGGCCCGCCGTCACCACGTCCAGCCCGACGTCGCGCAGCTCGCGCTCCAGGCCGCTGGCCCCCAGCGCGAGGACGCGCCGCGCGGCCGGATGGTGCTCGCGGATGTGGAGGGCGGTGGCGCGTGGCGCGGACACGACACGATCGGCAGTCACCGGCGCACCCATGCCGGCAAGCCGGGTGACGTAGTCGGCGCGGTAATGCATCGAGTTGTTCGTGACGTAGACGACGTCATCGCCGAGCGCGGCGCGAGCGGCGAGCACCGCGGCGACGCCCGGGACGGGTTCGCTACCGCGATAGACGACGCCGTCAAGATCGACGAGGAGGAGCATGGCTCCGATCGTAGCCGGTTACGATGATCCGGTGACCCCCAGCGGACCCGCACGTCCCTCGCGTCCCTCGCGTCCCGCCGACCCCCTCGCCCAGACGGAGCTGCTGCTGGTCGACGCCACCAATCTCGCCCATGTGCTGGCCCGGGCGTCCGGCGGGGCGACGGCGGTGGCGCTGGTGGCCAGGATTCGCAGCCTGATCCCGCCGGCCGTGACGATCGAGCTGGTGTTCGACGGCGCTGCGGAACCGGGGATGCGCGGCATCCGCATCGCCTCGGGGGTGACGGTCCGCTACGGCGGCCGCCAGAGCGCGGACGCGGTCATCGTCGAACGAGTGACCGCGGAAGCCAGGAACGCGGGGCCGGTAGGTGCGGCAGCCATCCTCGTCGTCACCGACGCTCGCGAACTGCGCGACCTTGTCCGCGTCCGCGGTGCGCGCACGGCCGGCGCCTCGTGGCTCGCGTCGCGCCTCGATCGTTCGGGGCTGGCTGCGCCGGCGGCCGTCGGAAATCCGCGCCCGCCGGCTCCGTCCACCGGCTCAGGCCACGACCGCGGCCGCGGCAACGACGACGGCCGGGACGTCGACGGCGAAGGCGACGGCGATGAGAACGCACGACCGGGATGGAAAGCGGGGCGCGGCGCGACCACGAAACGCGGGAATCCGCGACGCAAAGCCCGTGGCGCGAGGCGACCACCGGGATAGCGCTCGGGAGCGGCGACCCCTGCTACGATGCGCCCGTGATCGACGCCCTTCAGAACCTCTGGCACCAGATCCTCGACGTCCTGAGCCTCTTCATCATCCCGGACTGGGGCGAGGTGATCAACCTCATCCCGCTGCTCCTGCTCGCCGGCCTGATCGGCCCGTTGCTCACGATCGCCGCCCTGGTCTGGTTCGTCTATGCGGTGCGCCGCCCGCGGACGGGCGTCCAGATCCTCGAGGGCCCGGATCGCGCCCAAATTGGCGCCGACGGGCAGCCGATCTTCCCCACCGCCGAGCCGTACTGTCACCGTGATGCGCTCATCTACCCGGCGGGGGCAACCCACTGCGACGAGTGCCGCGACGACCTCCTGGTGCGCTGTCCGAAATGCTCGGTCGGTCGCGTCGCCACGATGGCCGCCTGTGGCAACTGCGGGCTGGAACTCAACCTGAAGGCCCGGGTCCGGACGGTCTCGCGGATCGCCGGTCCCCCACCGGGTGGAGCCGCAATCGCCTGACCGCCCGGTCGCGGGCGCCGGTCCCGCGGCCGTGGCACCAGCAAGACCCAACCGAGCGTCCACGAGGAACACATGGAAAGCGCGTCCCTGGCCCTGTTCGCCGTCGGCTCCATCCTCCTCGCGCTCGGCTTCGCGGCGCACGTTGGGCACTCCGTGCTCCTGGCGAACGGCCGCCGCGCGCTGGCCCTCGCCGTCGCGCGACAGGAGCCGGCCTTTGCCGGAGCGGTTTCGGGATCGTTTGTGACGGCGCGCGCGGCGGCAACCGAGGCCTCCGCGGCGTCCATCAGCGGTGCATCGAGCCCGCTCTCGGGGGCCGCCCTGTGGACGACCGTCGCCGCCACGCTGGTCATCGGCGCGTCGCTGCTCCTCCGGGCGATCGTCGTCCAGCGCGGACCATGGGGCAACCTCTTCGAGTTCAGCGTCGCCTTCGGCTTCTCGATCGTCGTCGGCTACCTGGTCCTCGGGCGTCGATTCCCGATCCGCTCGATCGGCTTCATCCCCGTCGGAGTCGCCTTCGCCCTGATCCTCTACGCCTCGAGCCTGCCGTCGCCCATCGAGCCGCTCGTGCCGGCGCTGCAGAACGCGCCGCTGCTGACGATCCACGTCGGGCTCGCCGTCATCAGCTACGGCATCTTCGCGACGAGCTTTGCCGCGGGGATCGGCTATCTCATCCAGGGAACCGGCGACCGGTTCGCCTGGCTGCCCGGCCATCGCGTGCTGGATGCCCTCGCCTACCGGGCCGTGGTGATCGGCTTTCCGATCTTTGCCACGATGATCATCCTGGGGTCGTGGTGGGCGGCCATCGCCTGGTCGCGCTACTGGGGCTGGGACCCCAAGGAGACCGCGGCGCTCGTGACCTGGCTGACCTACGCGATCTATCTCCACGCCCGCAACCAGCGCTCGTGGGCCGGCCGGCCCGCGGCCCTGCTGCTCGTGATCGGCTTCGTGATGGTCCTCGTGACCTATTCGGGGTCGCTCTGGTTCAGCGGCCTCCACGCCTACAGCGGCCTCTAGCCCCGCCGCGGGTCGCAGGCCCCCTCGAGGGCCGGCGTCAGCGGCGCGGCGCCTCCACGCGGCGCAATGTGTCGCGGATGACAACACCGCCCGCGGCAAACGCCGCCGCGATCAGCCCAAGGACGACGGCGAGGCGCATCGGATCGACACCGTCCCCGGACGCGCTGCCGGTCGGATCGGCTGCACCCGGGCCACCGCCCGCGGCCCCGGGTTCGTTCCCGCCGCCGCCGGCTGCCGGATCCAGGTCACCCGTCACCTGACCATCCCCGTCCCCGGCTGACCCAGCCGCCAGCACAACGACCGTCCCGATCATCTGGGGGTGGAGCGCACAGACGTAGTCGACGGCGCCCGGCTTCGTGAAGGTCCGCGTGTACTCGTCGCCCGCATCGATGAACCCCGAATCGAAGGTGCCGTCGGTGGCGGTCACGGTGTGGATCGCCACCCCGACGTTGTGCCAGCGCACCGTCGTCCCGGCGGAAACGGTGAGCACGAGCGGATCGAACGCGAAATCGAGCATCCGGGCATCGGCGATCCCCGGCGGAGCGGACGACCCCGGCCCGACTCCGCCGCCGCCGGGACCTGGCGTCGGGATCGGTGCCGGGGGCGGGACCTGGCCGTCTGCGGCAGCGACGAGGACGGAGCCGGTCATGTCTGGATGGAGCGAGCAGAGATAGAGGAACGTTCCTGGCGTCTCGAAGGTCCGGGTGTACCGCCCGCCGGCGGCGATGATGCGACTGTCGAAGGCTCCGGTCCGCGACGTCACGGTGTGCGGGGCGACGCCCTCGTTCACCCATGTCACCGCGCTCCCGGCGGTCACCCTGATCGATGTCGGTGAGAACGCGAAGTCGAGGATCCGGGCGGCCCCCGGCGGCGCCGTCGGGCGGGGCGTCGGGGGAACCGTCGGCAGCGCAGGTGGCGCAGTCGCGCCCGGGGCCGGCGCGACGCGCACGACACCGGTCATGGATGGGTGCAGGACGCACAGGTAGGGGAACGTGCCGGGAACGCCGAACAGTCGAGCGAAGCTGGCCCCGGCAGCCATGAGTCCGCTGTCGAAGCTCCCGTCGGTCGCCGTCACGGTGTGGAGCGCGATCCCGCGATTGGCCCATGTCACCCGCGTCCCCACGACGATGTCGATCGTCGCGGGGCTGAACGCGAAGTCGATCGCCGACACGTCGGAGGGACTCGGCGGGGGCGGCACCGGGGTCGGAGCCGGAGCGGGTGGCGCCGTCGTGCCGGGCGCGGGTGTCACCGCCACGGTCCCGGTCATGTCGGGGTGAATGACACACAGGTAGGCGAAGGTGCCGGCCACGGTGAAGGTCCGGACAAACGTGGCGCCGGTCCCCATGAGCCCGCTGTCAAACGACGCATCGCGGGCGGTCACCGTGTGATCACGGCCGTCGTCGTTGAGCCAGGTCACGCGACCGCCCGCGGCGATTGTGATCGTCGCCGGTCGAAACACGCGGCCGGCCATCGTCACGGTCGCGCCGGCCGGCGGCGGGGTCGCGCCGGGTGGAGCCGGGGTCGGGCTGACCCCGGGTGGCGGGGTCACGAGGTTGACGGTGATCGTGCCCCAGTAATTCGAGAGGTTCGGGTCGCGCTCGTCGCGGTACGCGTACGTCCCGGTCTCGGAGAACGTGAACGAGAACGTCGCTCCCGGGTCCAGGTTGCCCGAATCGAATTCGGCCGGACCACTCGTGGATCGCATGCGATGGCGGGTGCCATCGTCGTTGCGCCAGGTCACCGTGTCCCCGGGACCGATCGTGACGACGGCCGGATTGAGGCTCGACGTGATCACCACCAGCTGGCTGGCCGCGAGCGCGGCGCGCGGTGGGCCCGCGACCACGGCAGCGGCGGCGGCAGCCGCCACGGCGATGGCCGTGGACAGCACGACCGGGAGCAGGGCGCGCGCGCCCACCAATCCGCGATGTGTCGTGGCGCGGCGCCTTACCGCCCTCGGGTCCAATTGAACAACGACGTCGCCGATGCGGGCCTCCCACTGCTTCGAGGCGATCCCCGACCGAAAGGTTTCAGCAGGCCAATCTGGCAGCCTGCGTGCAGCCGATGGCGGCGCGAGGGCTCATCCATAGCGTACGAGTCCCGCGCCCCGCCGGTTCCCTCGGGATCACGATTCAGCACGTCCGTGCTATTGCTCGTCGGCAGCGACCGATCCTGCGAGGCCCAACACGTGGAACGCGCCCGCGATCGACGAGCGATCGCGGGCGCCGGAGATCGCCCTGGACGCGGAGCGGTCAAGGCCAGCGGATCGACCTTTCAACGGTCCGTCCACAGGCCGGCCGGACCTCTCCACAGCGATGATGCACCTTATCCACGGAATGTCCCCTACCGCTACATGTAGCGGTAGGTACGGCAACTGGACCACAACATCTTGTGGTTTTGGTCTTGACTCGGTCGCCCGCTCGACGTATCGTAAGCGGATCGCTCGAATGCGAGCGCCGGACCGCTCCGCGGCCGCTCAGCGCCGTCGATCGGACCCCGATCCGGGACCCCGACAAGACGTCCGCTGACGCCCCGAGGCCACGGAACACCGGCACGAGATGGAGCGAACGGCCGGGACCGTCGCAGCTACGAGGTGAGCTGCCAACGGGTTCGACCGATGCGGATCCCCGGCCGCATGGTGCGGTCGGGAGAAGGCGAGGAGACCGGACTTCCGGGAGGAGATCAGACGATGGCCCCAGGCACCAACGCGGTCCCCGTGACGAACACGACACGCGGCAAGAGAACCAGGAACGCCGCGAACGGGACCGGCTCGGCCGCCCGCACGCTGAGCGGACCGTGGGGCGCAAGCTTCGACGGCCGGGGCGCGAAGGGCCTCACGTTCCCGCGCCGCTGGACTCGTCCGGACGTCCACCCGTACGACGAGATCACCTGGGAACAGCGCACGGCCGGCATCTCCAACGAGAGCGGCAAGAGCGTCTTCGAACAGACCGACGTCGAGGTGCCCTCGTTCTGGAGCCAGCTGGCCACCAACGTCGTCGTCAGCAAGTACTTCCGCGGGCATGTCGGCACGCCAGAGCGGGAGCGCAGCGTCAAGCAGCTCATCGACCGGGTCGTCAACACGATCGCTTCGTGGGCCGAGACGCGGCACTACTTCGCCACGGACGAGGACCTCGCCGCGTTCAAGGCGGAGCTGACCCACCTCCTCGTGCACCAGAAGATGGCCTTCAACTCCCCGGTCTGGTTCAACGTCGGCGTCGAGCCGAAGCCGCAGTGCTCCGCGTGCTTCATCAATTCCGTCCAGGACAACATGAGCAGCATCATGGATCTCGCCAAGACGGAGGCGATGCTGTTCAAGTTCGGCAGCGGTGCCGGCAGCAACCTCTCGCCCATTCGCTCCAGCCGGGAGCGGATGACCGGCGGCGGCATCGCGTCCGGCCCCGTCTCGTTCATGAAGGGCTACGACAGCTTTGCCGGCGTCATCAAATCGGGCGGCAAGACCCGGAGAGCCGCGAAGATGGTCATCCTGGACGCCGACCATCCGGACGTCCTCGACTTCATCGATTCGAAGATGCTCGAGGAGAAGAAGGCCTGGGCCCTCATCGAGCAGGGCTACGACCCCAGCTTCACCGGCGAGGCCTACGCGAGCGTCTACTTCCAGAACGCCAACCACAGCGTTCGTGTCACCGACGACTTCATGCGGGCGGTCGAAGCGGACGGCGACTGGACGACCCACGCCGTCGTCGACGGGGCCGAGATGGGCACGTACAAGGCCCGCGACATCTTCCGCCGGATGGCCGACGCCGCCCACCTCTGCGGCGATCCCGGGATCCAGTACGACACCACCATCAACGACTGGAATCCCGTTTCGAACTCGGATCGCCAGTACGCCACGAACCCGTGCGTGACGGGCGACACGCTCGTCGCCACCGACGAAGGCTGGCGCTCGATCGAGTCGCTCGTGGGCGAGCGCGTCAACGTCATCGGCGCCGATGGGCAGCCCCATCCGGTCGATCGGATCTTCCCGACCGGCACCAAGCCGGTCTTCGAACTCAGGACGCGGTCGGGTTATCGCGTACGGATCACCGCCGATCACAAGGTCGCCACCACCCGTGGCGATGTCGCCGTCAAGGATCTGCAGCCGGACGACCGGATCTTCCTGAACGCGCCCGGCTTCGGACGCGAGCAGGTGGCGCCCGCCCTCGCCGAGGCGATCGGCCTCGCTGTCGGTGATGGTTGCCTCGCATGGACCGCCGTGGGCGAGATCGAACGGCCGATGATCATCCTGACGATGCACGCGAACGAGGCGGGCGTCCTCGAGGCGGTCGCCGTGGAGCTCAACGACCAGAAGCGGAGCCTGAAGGCCGTCGGTTCGGTCGGGCGAAACGACGACGTGCACGTGTCGATGGGTGCCACCGGATCGCGGTTGGCCTTCGCGTCCCGGCCTGTCGTCGAACAGTTCATGAGCTACGCCGTCCTCGATGAGGGCAGCACACTCAAGCGGTTCAAGCCAGCCGTCTACGGCCTCGACCGGACGTCCGTGGCGGCGCTCCTGCGAGGCCTCTTCACCGCGGACGGCACGGTCGTCGACTCAGGCTCCAGGAGCCAGTACGTTGGACTGGACTCCACGTCGCTCGAGCTGCTCGAGCAGGTGCAGCGCCTCCTGCTCGGCTTCGGGATCAAGTCGAAGCTCTACGAGAATCGCCGAGGCGGCAAGTTCCAGGCGATGCTGCCGGACGGTCGTGGTGGCCTCAAGGCCTACCCGGTTCAAGAGATGCACTCGCTTCGGATCACCCGAAGCTCGAGTGTCCGCTTCGAGCGCGAGATCGGCTTTGTCGCCGGCAGTCCCAAGGTGGCGAAACTGGCTCGCCTCAACGCCCGGGTCTCCACGTACAGCGACGAGCTCATCGACGGCGTCGGATCGATCACACCGCTCGGCATGGAGCCCGTATTCGACCTGACAGAGCGGGCCACGAGCCACTTCGTCGCCAACGGGCTGGTTGTTCACAATTGCTCAGAATTTTCGTTCCTGAATGACACCAGCTGCAATCTTGCCAGCGTGAACCTCATGAAGTTCGTGGACGCGGACGGCGAGTTCAACGTCGAGGACTACAAGTACGCCTGCCGCGTCACGATCACCGCCCAGGAGATCCTCGTCGACAACGCCAGCTACCCGACGCCGAGGATCGAGGAGAACTCCCATCGGTTCCGACCGCTCGGGATCGGCTACGCCAACCTCGGCGCGCTGTTGATGTCGCGTGGCCTGGCCTACGACAGTGACGAGGGCCGCAACTTCGCCGCTGCCCTGACGTCGATCATGACGGCCGAGGCCTACCGGCAGTCCGCGGTCATCGCCCGCGATCACGGCGGTGCGTTCGTCGAGTACCAGAAGAATGCGGCCCCGTTCCTGCGCGTCATGGGGATGCACCGGGATGCGGCCTACCAGATCCCGACGGAGGGTGTCCCGGCTGACGTGCTCGAGCAGGCCCATCGGATCTCCGATGCGGCCCTCGAGCTCGGCCGGGAGCACGGCTACCGGAACGCGCAGATCAGCCTGCTCGCTCCAACCGGCACCATCGCGTTCATGATGGATTGCGATACGACCGGCGTGGAGCCGGACATCGCGCTGATCAAGTACAAGAAGCTCGTCGGCGAGGGCTTCCTCAAGATCGTCAACCAGACCGTCCCGAGCGCCCTCCGGCAGCTCGGCTACACCGCGGACGAGGTCGAGGGAATCCTCGACTACCTGACCGAACACGAGACGATCGAAGGCGCGCCCAGCCTGAAGCCCGAGCACCTGCCGGTCTTCGACTGCGCCTTCAAGCCGGTCAACGGCGTGCGGTCCATCCACTACATGGGCCACGTCCGGATGATGGGCGCGATCCAGCCGTTCCTCTCCGGCGCCATCAGCAAGACCGTGAACATGCCCGAGGCGGCCACGGCCGAGGAGATCGAGCAGGTCTATCTCGAGGGCTGGAAGCGGGGCCTCAAGGCGATCGCGATCTATCGCGACGGCAGCAAGCGCAGCCAGCCACTGTCGACCGGCAAGAAGAAGGACGGCGACGTCGCCGATACCGAGGTCGTGACCAAGCTCAGGAAGCAGCTCGCCGCGGCCCAGGCCGAGGCGGCCCTGCCGCACCGCCGCCGGCTCCCGTCGGAGCGGACCGCGGTCACCCACAAGTTCGACATCTCCGGCCACGAGGGCTACATCACGGTGGGCCTGTACCCGGACGGGCAACCCGGCGAGATCTTCCTGAAGATGGCCAAGGAGGGGTCCACGGTCTCCGGGCTGATGGACACCTTCGCAACCGCGGTCAGCGTCGCACTTCAGTACGGCGTGCCGCTGCGCGACCTGGTCAACAAGTTCGCCCACGTCCGGTTCGAGCCCAGCGGCTTCACCGGCAACGGCGAGATCCCGATCGCCAAGTCGGTGGTCGACTACATCTTCCGCTGGCTCGGTGGGCGGTTCCTGACCGACGACGACAAGGCGTCACTGGGGCTCATCGATCGCTCGGCGATCGTCTCGGAGCCGCCGGTCGAGGCCGCCGCTTCGGTGGTGGCCGCAGTCGCTGCGGTGGCTCCGTCCGCCGCGCCGGCTGCCGATTCCACGACGCCGGCGGCCACGGCCGTCGATCCGGGAAGCGAGTCCAACGCCCGGGAGGAGCTGTCGGTTCTGGCCAACGGCCATGCCAATGGTCACGCCAACGGCAACGCCACGGCGGCCAACGGATCCGGTGGCGGCGGCACGATGACGCTCTCGCTGGGCGGCACGAAGGTCGCCTTCGCCACCCAGTCGGACGCGCCCGGCTGCGCCGAGTGCGGCTCGATCATGATCCGCAACGGCAGTTGCTACAAGTGCCTGAACTGCGGCAGCACGAGCGGCTGCAGCTGAACTCGTCCTCTCTGGGGGGAGAGCGGAAACCAGGCCGGGAGTCGGGGGGCTCCCGGCCTCCTCGACTCGCGACCTGAGGAGCAGTGACATGACGGACAAGAAGACCAGCAAGAAAGCCGCATCCGCCGCATCGAAGGTCCTCCGAGACGGCCGGACGGGCGGCGCCTCGAAATCGGCCGCGGGGAGTGCGTTGAGCCAACGCGAACCGAAGAAGAAGTCGAAGTAGTCAACGATCGACATGTCGCCATCGAAGCGACCGCCCGCCACAAGAGATCCTGAGCCAGGACGTCTCACGACCACTCGGTCGTCGCTCGCGTCGGAACTATCGGATCGCATCGAACGCGGGAATGAGCTGCTCGGCCGCGTCCTGAATTCCGCCGAAGCTCTCAAGGCGACGCGGGCTGACTACTACACATGGGACGAGTACAACTCGCAGCTGCTCAGGAGACGCTTTACGACGGACGAGGTCGAGTCGGCCTACAGGGATCATGCGTTCATTTCTGGCGGCCGGCAAAGCTTTGCCGAGGAGGTTTCCGAACTTCATGAGGACGTCCGGCGAAAACTGCGCCGGCTACGATCCGTTCAGGAGCAGCTTCCTCTTTACGACGAGCCAGCGCGCGTTGATGAGAAGCGCGCTGACGAGACCGTTGCCTCTCGCTCAACATCTGCGCCGCAGGGTGATTCGATCTTCGTTGTACATGGCCATGACGAGGTCCGGAAACTCGAAGTGACCCGATTCCTGACCCAGGTCACTGACCATGCACCGACGGTTCTTCACGAGCAGTCGAACGAAGGGCGCACGATCGTGGAGAAGCTTGAGCACTTCGGCCGGCAGTCGGTTTTCGCCGTCGTTCTCCTGACGGCCGATGACGAAGGGCGCGAACGTCACTCCGAAGGCGTGCTGCTGCCGCGAGGCAGGCAGAATGTCGTCATGGAGCTCGGATTCTTCATTGCGGCGCTTGGCCGCTCGCACGTTGTGCTGCTCTACGAGAACGAGGTGGAGCTTCCGTCGGACATGGCAGGTGTCCTCTACGTCAGGCTCGATGACGCGGGCGGATGGAAGCTTGCTCTCGCCCGCGAGTTGAGTTCAGCTGGAATCCCAACTGACCTGAATTCAGCCACGTAGACCAAGCTCCCCGATAGACTCTCCAGGTAAGTCGGGAGGGGACGTGGCGCTCAGCGAGGCGGATACCCGAACGCAACTCATCGATCCGATCCTGCACGCGCGTGGGTGGACCGAGGATCTGATTCGGCGCGAGGAGACGCTCGGGACCGTTGAGATCGTCGATGGGCAGCCGCGGCGGCAGACGCATGGACGGACGGATTACACGCTCCGGGTGAAGACGGCGGCGGGGCCACAGCCGGTCGCGGTGGCGATCCTGGAGGCGAAGTCGGAGGACAAGTCGCCGACGTACGGCCTGGACCAGGCCAAGGTCTACGGCACCGAGGCGAAGCGCCTGAACGTCCCGTTCGTCATCGCGACGAACGGCCACCTCTGGACGCTCTTCGACCGTCGCTCGGCCAAGACCACGCCGATCCCCCGCCCCATGGCCGACTTCCCCACGCCTCAAGAGCTCCGAGACGCGTACGAGGACGCCGTCCGGATCGACCTCACGAGTCCCGCAGCCAAACCCCTCGCAATTCCCTATCGCGGCTGGAAGAACAGGATCACGATTCCGTAGAACTGACTGACTTCGGACACGCGAACTCCCGCGCGTCGGGCGGGAGGCAACATCGGTCAGCGTAGCGGCGCCCCCTTCACGGCTGATCACCTGTCGCATTCTTCCGGCGCCATGACCCCACGACCTGACACCCATCGCACCCCGCGGAACCAGATCACGCTGCGGCTGGATCGGGACCTCGTGTCCGCGATCAACGCACTGGCCGACGATGAGGGAACGGATCGCACCAAGCTTGCCCGTCGACTCCTGTCGGACGGCCTGGCCCAGCATCGGCTCAGGGCCGCGGTCGCGGATGTGGCGGCTGGGCGGCGCTCAACCTGGCATGCCGCCGAGCGCGCCGGGGTGAGCCTCTACGAGATGCTGGACCGTGTGCCCGAAGCGGGCATCCCCTACCGGCTGGATCCCGAGGTCATCGAGCGGATTCGCTGACGAGCGGGCCATCGATGTCATGCCCTCCCCGATCCGGCGGCGGCGCTTCCCTGTTCCAGTCGAGCGACCTGGGGATCCGTCTCCGAACTGGGCAGCGCCTCCAGCTCGTCGGGCGGTCGAGGGCGACCGTACTTTTGGTTGAGTGACATCGAGAACATGCTCTCGACAATCGGGATCCTCTTCTCCGTAGGTCATGGACGGATCGAGCAAACACGATGCAGAAAATCACAAGTCCGATGTCGTCGCTACCCGCTCTCATCTCACGGGGCATCCGGGCGGCAGGCGCTCTGGCGATCAGCATCGTCCTGACTGCCGGTCTGGCCCCCACGGTCCTGGCCGCCGACCCGACCCCTTCCCCGATCGTCTTCAGCCCGCCGCAACTCCTGGTCTGGGAGGACAAGCACAGCACGTACAACGGGCCGGTGGTCGATGGCTACTATGCCCTCGTCCCGAACAGTCAAGTCGATCCCAACGACAACGCTCACT
Source organism: Chloroflexota bacterium (assembly GCA_919901745.1). Lineage (GTDB taxonomy): Bacteria > Chloroflexota > Limnocylindria > Limnocylindrales > CSP1-4 > CAKKPP01. Next base: position 26,180 of record CAKKPP010000010.1, read on the forward strand.
TCATCCTGCCCGACGGGAGCGGCGGAGTCTTTCACTACTACGGGTACATCGTCTCGGGGCCGTTTGGCGGCTCGAACGATCTGTGCCCGAAGTTGCTGTCGCTCGGTATCGACTCCGTGTCGGACCTCCCCGGCTACAACTATCTCAGCGCGGACCAGTGCCGCGCCCTTCTGGCCCCGATCATCACCGCCGAGCCGGGTGTCACGGTGGATCCGTACGCCACGGAGGATCCGTACGCCACGGCGACCGACTCCGCCGGCGGCACGACCTACGATCGCCCGGGCGATTACGTCGAACCTGATCCGATCTCACTCGAGATCGCGGCGGCGATCATCCTCGCGCTGCTCGGCATCGGCAGCCTCGGGGCTCTCGCTCGCATCTTCCACAAGGGCCCGTTCCATCGTTCCGCCTCAAGCCAGGGTCAGTCAAACCCGCAATCCAATCCGTGCGCAGCCCAGATGGCGACCCTGGAGGCTGCCTCGTCCCACGCGCGCGGTCTCAACTCCGTTCTTGCGACGCTGCGCGAGTTCTACGCCGGTCTCGACGAGCAGATCGTGCTGATCGAGAAAGCCGAGATCCCGGCCACGCTCGGAGTGGATGTGGCCTTCCTGGCCGGCAGCTTTGCCAGCAAACTCGGACCGGGCCTGATTCCCAAGACCCTCCTCGGCAAGATCATGGACGGTCTCGCCAAGGATCAGGCCAAGAGCCTGGTCAAGAAGACCCTCGGTTCCGGGGGGTTCGGTCTGGCGGGCAAGATGCTGTCAGGCAAGGACGCCGGCGAGTCGGCCGCCAAGGCGACGCTCAAGGTCGCGCTCAAGGACGGACTCCTGGGCCACTATGCCGACGCGGCGATGAAGGACATCAGCGGCACTTCGTACAGCTCGGTGAAGAAGGCGGCGGGTGCGTGGAACGCCGCCGACAAGATCGCCGGCTCGATGGCTGATGCGGTGGGGCACCTGCTGACGCTCTACTCGAGCGGCGCGTCACTGGCGACACTCGTCCAGCAGTCGGCGATCCTGCGAGCGAAGGCGATGACGATCTATGGCGACATCGCCGATCTTCAGGAGGAATACGCCTCGGCCATGGGCGCGATGCACGACGCCGCCGATCGACTCACCTTCTGTCAGAAGGTGAACGCCCCGGACTGGAAGCCGTAACACCGCTTCGCGCCCCGTCGGATTGACCGCTGACGATTGTGCATTATCATGCCCTCTACCGCATGGAGCGCAGAGCATGCACACGAAGCAGTTCCTTTCGCCTGCTGATGTCGCCCGAGAGTTGGACATCAGCACCAGCACGGTCCTTCGCCTGATCCACTCGGGTGACCTGCCGGCGATCGCCGTATCGGCACGGATCTATCGCATCCCCACAGCGAGTTTCGAGATGTACAAGGCCGGGACGCTCACCCGACCCACGACGGCGCCGCTCGGCGGGTCAAAGGCCCGACCGGAGATCGGGCGCGGTGAGCGCCTGCCGGCCGCTGCGCATCGCCCGTTGGCTCGGGCTCGCTGATGGCGACGATCGGCGAACTGCGCCAGCATCTCGGCACGCTGTCCTCGATCCTCTGGAACTACGGCGGGACGTTCGCGGTCCCGACGCTCGACCGCTACGACCAGGGTGACATCGGGTTCTCGTTCGCGGCAGAGCTGCCGGGCGGATCGGAGCCGAAGCCGCCGCTCATCGAACTCACCGAGGTTTGGACGCCCGAGCGCCGCGGTCGCTTCCGGCTCGTGGAGTACGCCTACGAGTTCGTCGATTACCCGCTCGCCCGGCGGCAGGCCTTCCACCGCCACGATCCGGAACGGTTCTCGCGTGAGTTCGGCGTCGTCGTTCACGAGCATTGCGAGGAGATCCTGGGCCAACCCGCATGCGATCACTACTACGGTCTGCCGATGGACGCCTACGAGGCGATCGAGCGCTTCCTGTCGTCCTGGGGGCAACCGACCCCGCTCGGATGTGCCGGGTTGCGCTGCATGGGCGAGGCCGCCTGATGGCAATCGCCTCCCGCCGCCTCGCCACGCCCTCGTCCGTGAATGCCGCGATCAAGCAGATCGCGGACGTCATGCGCCGCGCCAACTACGCCGGCGCGCTCCAGTACGTGCCGGAACTGTCATGGATCCTGTTCCTCCGGATCCTCGACGAACGTGAGGAGCTCGAGGCGGACGAGGCCGACGCCGTGGGCGTGGGCTTTCAGCAATCCGTCGCCGCGCCGTATCGCTGGCGCGACTGGGCAGCCAAGGGCGGCGCGAAGCGCGTGGCGCTCGTGGACGCGCCGATGGGCTCGTTCCTCGCGTTCGTCAACGGGCAGCTGCTTCCGTACCTCCGCGGGCTGCGGGATCGGTCGGACGCGTCCGCGCGGCAGCGGGTGATCAGCCAGGTCGTGTCGGCCGTCGAGCGGGTCGGCGTCGACACGGAAAAGAACCTCCTCGACATCCTCGACCTCGTCGACCAGATCCGCCTCGAGGCCGTCGATCAGACGCACCTCTTCACGCTCAGCCAGGCCTACGAGGGCCTGCTCCAGAAGATGGGCGAGAAGAACAACGACGGCGGCCAGTTCTTCACCCCGCGCGAGGTCATCCGGGCGATCGTGCGCGCGGTCGATCCGAAACTCGGCGAGACGGTCTACGACCCGGGTTGCGGCACCGGCGGCTTCCTCGCCCAGGCGTTCGAGTGGATGCGGACACGGCTGGGACCAGACGCCACCGCGGAGCAGCTGACGGCGCTCAGAGAGGACTCGTTCTGGGGTCGCGAGAAGGCGGATCTCGTCTACCCGATCGCCCTCGCCAACCTCGTGCTCCACGGGATCGACCACCCGCACATCTGGCACGGCAACACCCTGACCGGACAGGAGGTTTACGGCGGGCTCTTCCTCGGCGCGCCGACCCTGTACGACGTGATCCTCATGAACCCGCCGTTCGGCGGGAAGGAGGGCCGCGAGGCCCAGACGCAGTTCGCCTACAAGACGAGCGCCACGCAGCTCCTCTTCCTCCAGCACGTGATCAACTCGTTGAAGCCCGGCGGGCGCTGCGGGATGGTCATCGATGAGGGCGTGCTGTTCCGGACGACCGAGACGGCATTCGTCCAGACGAAGCGCAAGCTCCTCGACGACTGCGACCTGTGGTGCATCGTGTCCCTGCCGCCCGGCGTCTTCTCGTCCGCCGGCGCCGGCGTGAAGACGAACCTTCTCTTCTTCACGAAGGGCGGTCCGACGGAGCGAACCTGGTACTACGACCTCTCGGACATCAAGGTCACGAAGAAGCAGCCGCTGACGGTGGATCGCTTCGAGGAGTTCTTCGAACTCCTCCCGTCACGTGGCGATTCCGACCACTCGTGGACGGTCACCCGCGAGGCCATCGAGGCGCGCAATTTCGACTTGAAGGCGGTCAATCCGAACGCGAAGTCGACCGAGGACACGCGGACGCCGGAAGAGCTCCTCGACATCATCGAGGCCCAGGGCCGCGAGGTGGACGCGGCGATCGCGGAACTGCGGAGGCTGCTGGCGGAGGGTACCTAAGGGTCTGGGGGGCCCAATCGACCGGCTCCGCAAGGCCTTCATGCCCGCGCCGATCGGCGGATCACCGACGAGACGATCGTCAGCCAGATCCGTCGCGGCTGACCGCTTCGAGCCGCTTCCGCAGCAGCGGTTGGGACATCCGCCGCGCGTCAAGCGTCGCCGCCCCGAGGAAGCCCAGGAACGTCGCCGTCCCCCGACCCATCGCCTCGGCGAACGCGTCGTCGGTCGCCAGGGCTTCGTCCTCGAACCAGAGGCCCTTGACCACGAGCGTCATCGTGGCGCGATCGAGCGCGGCGTCCATGCGCGCCACGAGGCGGTCACCCCACAGGATCGGAAGGGTGTAGTAGCCGAACTTGCGCTTCTCAGGCTTGTCGTAGACCTCCCACTTGTAGTCGAAGTCGAAGACCCGGCGCGTGCGCTCGCGATCGTGGATCACGGGGTCGAGCGGCGAGAGGAAGGTCACCTCGTCGGTGGTCGTGGTCTCGAGGGGCTTCCAGGCGCGGGGGGTTCGACCGGCGGCCAGGGCCTCGAGAATCGGGAGATCGGAGGCCAGCCCGACGAGGCCGGCCAGCTTCACCCCCTCGATGTCGACGTCGATGAGGGCACCCTCGGCCACCTTGCGCTGCTTCCAGGCCGATGCGTCGCGGGCTGAAAAGGGGCGCAGGAGCGAGCCCTGCGCGCCGTTGAGCTTGGTCAGGCCGGTGGCCGCCACGGCCTTCATCAGCAGGAAGTCGTCTGTCTCCGCGTCCAAAGCCTCGGCGAGCAGCGTGGCCGGCGCGACGGCCTCGGACGGTGCATAGACGCGCTCGAAGCGCTCGCGGCGAGTCACCATCGCCTCGCCGATCCGCCAGAGGTAGTGCAGCGCGATCGAGCTGTCCTTGCGGCCGCGATAGCTGTTGACACGGGTGCGTTCCGCGATCGCGAAGTCACGATTGCTGACCTCGCCGCGCTCCCGGAGGAGCGCTTGCATCTCATCGATCGCCGGGCGGTGTCCGTCCGCCGCCCACGTGGACCACCACTGGTGTCGCTCGCGGCGCATGAGAACGCGGTAGTGGGGCAGCTCATCCATTGGGCGCAGCGCCAGCCACCCGCCCCATTCGAAGAACCGTCGTCGTTGGTAGGTGAGCGCCATCCAGTCGTCCGGCCGGTAGCCGATCACGCGGCTCGCGAGGGCAAGGTCCTGCGCCCGCGCGATGATCGCCAGCGGGTCCAGCTGGACGTGCTCCATCGTCCGCATCGCAAGCTCGGTGCCTCGGGGCACTCGCCAGCGGCGACCCGGCCAGAGGCCCTGCCGCCCGAGGAGATAGCGACGCGCGACCTCGACGGAAATCTGCATTCGGGCACGATACCCGGCACCGCGGGTCAATCGCGAGCGAAGGTCAATCGCGAGCGAAGGTCAGTCGCGAGCGACCGCTCGAACGCCCTCGCGGGCCTCGGCACGGAGCCGGGCGAGGTACGGCCCGAACCGGGCCCAGTCGATCGGCTCGCCACCGTAGGTCGCCGTCTCCTCGGCCAGGTGCCGCGGCGGCATGCCGTCGATCCGGATCGCGCGTCCGCCGGCCGCATCCGCCAGTCGCGCGTCGAGTGTGATGAGTTGCCCGTCCTCGGCCTCGACCAGAGCCAGGTACACGGCGTCGTAGGCGGGGAGCCGATGGCGCTGCTGCATGTCGATGGCGGCGAGCAGAAGAGCTCGGTCGAGGCGTATCGATTCGATCGCGAGATCGTCGATGTCCCGGAGCGCGCCGACGATCTCCTCGGATGTCGCGGAGTACCGTCGAGCAAGGACATTGACGAGCTCGATCCAGAACACATCCGGGACGAGCAGTCGCTGCCCTGCGGCCCCGTGCTGCGCGATCGTCCGACGCGCGCTGGGGGCGACGGGCTCCCGACGAATGAGGGCAATGGCCACGGAGGCGTCGACGACGATCGGCATCGGCATCAGCGCGAGTCGCGCTCGAGACGGATCGCCGTCGCGGCATCGAGCGCGTCGGGATCCCGTTCGCGGAGGCGGTCGCCAAGCGCGGCCAGCCGGTCCAGCGCCGCTTCGATCCGAGCGCGCCGTGCCTCGCCGTCATCGCTGAGCCGATGCCCGTCCTCCACGGACACGAGCATGGCCATCGGCCGATGGTCCCGCTCGATGACGAACTGCTCACCGGCAGATGCCTCGTCGAGGATCCGCCCGAGCGAACGGCGAAGATCGAGCGCGGTGATGACTCTCATGGTCGACCATGATAGCAGACATGCATAATCTGTAACCACCACTCGGTGGTTCCCGACGAAGGGCTCCGAAGATCGCGTGAACCGTGACGCCCGCCCGCGCATCGAATAGGGTGAGCGCCCAGGTTTGCGATGGATGGAGGGCCAGATCAGCCGAAATCGGATTGACACCGGCCGCCATCGCCACCCACACTGCGGCCCTGACGCAACCCCCGCGGGTGTCCGACCGGAGCACCGTTCGGCCCGTTATCCGGGACCCGTTCGCCGCGGCGGCAACAGGGAGCCCGGCGCTGCTGTAGAGGAGAGGCACATGTTCGCTCGTCTTGCCCAGGGCCCGCACGGCCGCGCCGGTCGGTCGCTCGGAGGCGTGGCCCTGGTGGTCATCGCGCTGGTCCTCGCCGCCTGCCAGGGAACCGCGTCCCCGGCGCCGGGCAGCGATACGGTCAAGGTCTTCGGGGCCTTCGCGACGCAGATCGAGGAGCCCTGGGACGGCGTCATCCACGCGGCTCTCGAGGCCGAGCAGGCTGCCGGTCGCATCGAGTACACCTTCAGCGACGACATCGGCTACGCCGGCGACATGGAGCGGGTCCTGCGCGAAACCGCGGAAAAGGACAAGCCCGACATCATCTTCGGCGACGCGTTCGGCAATGAAGAGGCGGTCCGAAAGGTCGCGGCCGACTTCCCGGACATCGCGTTCGTGTTCGGCTCGGGCGGAGGCCCGGCGAACCCGAACTTCTCGGTCTTCGACAACTGGATCCATGAGCCCGCGTACCTCGCGGGAATGATCGCGGGTGGTCTCACCACGTCCGGTGTCATCGGCGTCGTCGGCGGGTATCCCGTCCCCGAGGTCAACCGGATCATCAACGCCTTCATCCAGGGCGCCCAGGCCACGAACGAATCCGTCGAAGTCAAGGTCACCTTCCTGAACAGCTGGTTCGACCCGGGCGCCGCCAAGGAGGCGGCTCTGGCCCAGGTTGGTGCGGGCGCGGACGTCCTGTACGCCGAGCGGTTCGGCGTCATCGAGGCGGCCCAGGAGAAGGGGCTCGTGGCCGTCGGCAACATGAGCGACCAGCAGAGCCTCGCTCCCGGCAACGTGGTAACGAGCGTGACCTGGAACATGGGACCGACGGTCAAGTACGTCATCGACCAGGTGATCGCGGCCTCGTACACCAGCCAGGACCTGAAGGACTTCTCGATGGTCGGCAAGGGTGGTGCCGCGCTGGCCGCGGTCAACACCGGCGTGCCGGGCGGCGTGTCCGACGCGCTCAAGGCCGAGGTGGCAGCGCGCGAGGCCGAGATCAAGGCCGGTACGTTCCGCGTCGACATCAATGAGGCACAGCCGCCCGGCTCGACGATCGCGGGCGGCTAGACCAGCCGCCGTCGGTGGTCGGCGGGGAGACGTCCGGGCCCGAGGTCGCCCTGGAGCTTCGTGGGATCACGAAGCGCTTCGGCGACCTCGTCGCCAACGACGCCATCGATCTCGACGTCCGCCGCGGTGAGATCCATGCCCTGCTCGGGGAGAACGGGGCCGGCAAGACCACCGTCATGCGGGTGGCGTACGGCCTGAGCCACGCCGATTCGGGTGAGATCCGGGTCAACGGCACGCTGGTCCATGTCCGCTCGCCGCGGGACGCGATCGCCGCGGGGATCGGCATGGTCACGCAGCACTTTTCGCTTGTCCGACCCATGACCGTGGCCGAAAACCTGGCCCTCGGGCGGTCCGGCGGCCTGCGGCTCGACCTAAACGCCGCCCGGCGAACCGCCGCCGACGCGTCGATGCGCTTCGGGATTCGCGTGGATCCAGACGCGATCGTCGGTAACCTCTCCGTGGGCGAGCAGCAACGCGTGGAGATCCTGAAGGCGCTCGCCCGCGACTGCCGGATCCTCATCCTCGACGAGCCGACCGCGGTGCTGGTCCCCCAGGAGGTGGACGCCCTGTTCGCCACGCTCCAGCGGCTCGTCGCCGATGGCCTCGGCGTGGTGTTCATCAGCCACAAGCTCGGGGAGGTCCGGGCGATCAGCCAGCGCGTCAGCGTCCTGCGCCGGGGCCGGATGATGGGCACGGTCCCGGGCACCACGGCGGAGGGGGAACTGGCCCGGCTGATGATCGGGCGACCGATCGCCGGCGACAAACGAGCGGCGCCAACCCACGACGATGCAGGCGGCGGGGTCGGCGATCCACGAGGTGTCCTCTCGATCCGCGACCTCCGCGTGGCAGGCTCGCATGGGACGGCCGTGATCGATGGGCTCTCCCTCGATGTGCGGGCCGGGGAGATCCTGGGGATCGCCGGGGTGTCGGGCAACGGCCAGACCGAACTCGTCGACCTCCTCTCGGGCATGCGCATGCCGCTTGGCGGGTCGGTCGTGGTCGACGGGGTGGACGTGACCGGGCTGGGACCGGCCGAGATGGTGGAGGCCGGCGTCGGCCGCATCCCGGAGGACCGCCACGCGAGCCTGATCCCTGAGCTGTCCGTTGCCTACAACCTCGTCATGGAACGGCTCGACGAGTTCCGGCGGGCGGGTCGACTCGACGAGCGAGCGATCAACGAGCACGCCGATCGGCTCATCGAACGGTTCGCCATCAAGGCTCACCGCGGCGACCGTGTGGCCGCGCTCTCCGGGGGAAACATCCAGAAAGTGCTGCTTGCCCGGGTGCTGAGCCGCGACCCGAAGGTGCTCGTCGTGTCGCAGCCGACCCGCGGACTGGACGTGGGAGCCACCGAGTATGTTCGGTCCCAGCTCGTGGCGCGGCGCACGGCGGGTGCCGCGGTCCTCCTCGTGTCCGAGGACCTGGACGAGTTGCTCGACCTGGCGGATCGCCTCGTCGTCATCTACGAGGGGCGGATCGTCGGCGAGATGGCCGTCGGCGACGCCGACCCGGAACGGCTCGGGCTGCTCATGGCCGGCCGAGGCGCGGCTGGGGGCGCGGCTGCATGACCGGGCCCGCGTCGGCTCGCGCGCGTGTGACGGCGTGGCGACCGTCGCGCTGGTCGAGCCCGGTCATCGTCGGGTGGGCCGTCCTCATCACCTTCGCCCTCACCGCCGGCCCGATCCTGCTGGCCGGTGCCAATCCGATCGCCGCGTACGGCGAGTTTCTCGTCGTCCCGCTCACGTCGCGCTTCTCGATCCTGGAAGTCCTGGTGGCCGCCACGCCGATCCTGTTCACCGGCGCGGCCGTGGCGATCGCCTTCCGGGCCGGCTACTGGAACATCGGGGCCGAAGGACAACTCCTGCTCGGCGCGATCGCAGCGGCGGGTGTCGGTGCGGCCGCCGGCGACCTGCCGCCGATCGTCGTCCTGCCGGCGATGCTGCTGGCGGGGGGGGTCGCCGGAGCGGCCTGGGCGCTGGTCCCGGCACTGCTCCGTGTCCGGTTCGGGATCGACGAGGTGGTCACGACGCTCCTGCTGAACCCGGTGGCGCTGCTCGTCGTCAACGGCCTCCTCCACGGCCCGTGGCGCGATCCGGTGACCGGCTTCCCGGAGTCGCCGCGGATCGCCGCCGCGGCCGAGTTCCCCGCCTTCCTCGAGCGGTCGCGACTCCACCTCGGGTTCGTCATCGCCCTCGTCATCATCGCGGCGGCCTGGTACGTGGTCGCACGGACACCGGCCGGGTTGCGGCTTCGAGCTGCCGGCCTGAGTCCGATCGGCGCGCGGTTCGCCGGGATCGACGTCTCCTGGGTTGTCTTCCGAGCCGCGCTGATCAGCGGTGCGATCGCCGGACTGGCCGGGGTCAGCGAGGTGGCCGGGATCCAGTTCCGGCTCACCAGTGGGCTCTCGCCCGGATACGGCTATACGGGGATCGTTGTGGCGACGCTCGGCTCGCTGTCCCTACCCGGCGTGGCCCTTGCGGCACTGTTCCTCGGCGACCTGACAGTGGGTGCGAGTTCGGCGGCGCGCGCCCTCGAGATCCCATCGCAGCTCGGTGCCGTGGTCCAGGGCGTGCTCCTCCTCACCACGATCGGCCTGATCGCCCTTCGCCGGTCTCGCGGCGGCACGACACGACGCCCCACGCTGGATCCGCAGGCCCCACCGGATCCGCCGCCGATGGGTAACGGGGAGGCAGGCCCGTGACCTTCATCATCGACCTGCTCGCAGCCACGCTGCGCAACGCGACACCGCTCATCTACGGCACCGTCGGCGAGACGTACAGCGAGCGCTCGGGCGTCCTCAACCTCGGAATCGAGGGAACGATGTACGCCGGCGCCTTCGCGGGGTTCGCGACAGCGGCCGCAACGGGCTCTCCATTGATCGGATTGGCTGCCGCGCTCGTGGTCGGGGTGCTGGCCGGGGCGATCATGGCGTTCCTGACCGTCACGCTCGGTGCCAACCAGCATGTCTCCGGGATCGGTCTGACGATCATGCTCATCGGCGTGGCCGAGTTCGCCAACCGGCTGATCTTCACGGGGACCGACCTCCAGCGAATCGAGCCGATGCCGCTGCTGGATCCGCTGGCCGTCCTTGGGCCGGGCGGCGAGGTGTTCCGGCAATACGCCCTCACCTACGTGGCGTTCCTCCTGGTTGTTCCCGTCGCCTGGTGGGTTCTCCAGCGCTCCAGCTTCGGGCTCGAGATCCGGGCCGTCGGCGAGAACCCCGAGGCGGCCGATGCGGCCGGCGTCAACGTCGCGCGGACGCGCTATCTGGCGCTCATGATCGGCGGCGCGCTGATGGCGATCGGGGGCGCGTTCTTCACCCTCGCCGTCCTCGGCAGCTTCACCCTCGACATCATCGCCGGGCGCGGCTGGGTCTGCGTGGCCCTGGTCATCTTCGGTCGCTGGCGAATCGGGCGAGGCGTCCTCGGGGCGCTCGTGTTCTCATTCGTCTACTCGCTCCAGTTCCGGCTGCGCATCCTGCCGGGCTTCGGCGAACTCCCGTTCGAATTGCTGCTGGCGCTCCCCTACCTCGTGGTCATCCTTGCCCTGGCGCTGTCCGGCCGGAACGTCGCCTACCCCGGGGCCTACCTGAAGCCATATCGCCGCAGTTGAGGAGGACGCACATGGACCTCGACCGGGACCGGGAATTCCTGGCCGTCGCGATCGAACAGGCGCGGATCGGCGGATCCGAGGGCGGCGTCCCGATCGGCGGGGCGCTCGTGGTCGATGGAACGGTGCTGGGGGCCGGCCACAATCGACGGATCCAGCAGGGCAGCGCGATCCGCCACGGCGAAACCGATGCGCTCGAGAATGCCGGTCGGCTGTCCGCGTCGGTCTACCGCCGGGCGACGATGTACACGACCCTCTCGCCGTGCGACATGTGCTCCGGGGCGATCCTGCTCTACGGGATCCCACGTGTCGTCCTCGGCGAGAACCGCACGTTCATGGGCGCCGAGGACCTTCTCCGCTCGCGCGGGGTCGAGGTGATCAACCTGGATTCCGACGAATGCTTCGAGCTCATGCGTGCGTTCATCGCCGCGAACCCGGCGGCATGGAACGAGGACATCGGCGAGGAGTAGCGCCGGGCTGACGCGATCAGCCGATCACGAACACGCCCTGGACCAGGGACGGCACGGACGTCGCGTCGGCGATCCATCCCCAGAGCAACGTCGCGAGCAGGATCAGGATGGCCGCCGCGCTCGCGCGCGCTCGGCCGGTGAAACCTCCCGGGCCGATCCGGACCGGCGCATCGCGGCGGCTCGCAACCCGGGCGTCATCGTCCCATCGATTCCAGGCCGCACCCGGCACTTTGCCGAGCAGCCAACCGATGACGATCAGGACCACGATGGCCACGACATTCGCGCCGACGAGGTCGAGCCAACCCCCGACATCGAGCTCCAGGCCGGGAATGGCACCGACGAGCCCGATGACCAGGTCGCGGAACCCCGTCAGCGGCCCGGCCGGGGTAGCGGTCGCCCGGAGGACACCCTCGAGATCGGTGACCGCCCTGACCAACGCCGTCACGGACGATCCCAGGCGCTCAAGCGCACGCCCGCCGAACCAGGTCGACACGATGCCGAGCGCGATGACGCCGATGAGCGGCACCGTCAGCCAGGCCCACCACTCGGCGAGCGAGCGGACCCGCTTCCGCCGCCAGACCCCGCGCGGATCGGGGCCGGTGGTCGGATAGAACCGGCTCCCGATCGCGGCCTCCTCCGGGGGCGCCCCGGCGGTCTCGATCAGGCGCAGGACGGGCAGCACGAACTGCTCGTCGTTGTCCCAATAGCCGCCGTGGTCCTGCCGAATGCTCATCCGATTGACGACGGCCACCGATTGACCCGGCGTGTCCACTGCCGGTTCCGGGCGTTCCTCGGTCCCACCGATCGAACCGCTCGGGGCCGGATCGTGGGTCGCCCAGAAGTCATGCCACATGAGGTCCGTACGGCGATCGCGAAGGCGCTGCATGAGATGGTCGCCCGGCGCCAGCCGGTCGTCGCCGGTTTCAACGCCACCGTCGCTGGCGTGTCCGAGCACCCACGCCAGCCCCAGGCCCTGACCGTGGGTGATGAGCCGATCGACGGAAATCGCGAGCCTGTTCGGTGGCTGGTCGGCGGCTGCCGGCGCGTAGGTGCCGTCGGTGAGCGTCATGTAGCTGGCGATCGCGCCACCGGAGTGGGCGATCAGGACCATCCGTGTGCAGCCGCTCGCCTCGAGCGCCTGGACGGTCCTGGCGATCTTCGCGCGGATGTTCGCGGCCTGGACACGATCCGCGACGAGGATTCGCAGGTCGCCGAACCAGTCGTTCAGGAACCAGTCGAGCTTCTTCCTTGCCAGCCCGTCCTGGAGCGGCTTGATGGGGATGAGGTCGAGGAAGGAGGTCAGGCTGTAGAGGATCGGCGCGCTGATTGCCACCGCGCGCACGAACAGTTTGACGAGAACGCTCTCGAGCTTGACCCAGATCCCGGTCTGGCCGTTCTCTGCGAGACCCGCGAACACGCCGGTCACGATCCGCGTGAACTCGCCCTGGTGGAACAACCAGCCCAGGACCTCGCGCGCCCCCGGCGGGTCGAGGTCCTTCGCCCACCAGGCCTCGCTGAGCAGCCACTCCTGCGCGGGGTACGTGATGCAGTCGGCGCCGTTCGTCGGATCGCCGAGGCAGATCCGGGGCACGGACAGGGTGATCACCGGCACGGTGGCGCCGCTGAAGTCGATCTGGGCGCGTTGAACCGGATCGAGCCGCTGATCGTGCTGGAGTTGCCACTCGCGCACGGCACGCACGATCGGGGCGCTCCACTCCAGCAGGGTCTCGCCCGGCTCCTGGCCGCCGATCCCGTGAACGAACACGACGCCGATCCGCTCGGGGGCCGGCACGTCGGCCTTCGCGAACCGGCCACGGCGCCGGAGAATGCCCGGGACGCGGGCTGGCCGAGCGGGCGTTGGGGGCGCCGCTCCACGTTGCTCGCGAAGGGCGATGTCGGCGTCGGACGGCTCGGGGTCGGATCGGAAGATCGGCACGGTCCATGAGTAGCACGACAGCGTCTCGCCACCGTCTCGGATCGCCCTATCGGGAGCACTGGCATACTTCCCCCCCGGCGCCACTTCCGCGGTGGTCGCCGTCTCCGTGAGGTCCATCCCGTGACTTTTCGTCGCAACCAGCGACTCGATCCGTCCCAGGTCAGCGACGTCCGCGGCCGGCGCGTGTCCGGCGGTCGTGGACTGGCGGTGGGCGGGGGCGGTCTCGGGTTGGTGATCGTGATCGTCTACGTCCTGCTCGGCGGCGATCCCGGGCAGCTCGGCACCGTCCTCGACCCGGGCGGCGCGGGCGGACCAGGTTCGGTCCTGGAGCCTGGACCGGACGGCAGTTCAAGGATCGACGGCTGCCTGACCGGAGCCGATGCCAACGCACGGGCCGACTGCCGGATCGTGGGCTTCGTGAACAGCATCCAGGCCTTCTGGACCGACGAGTTCGCCGGCGTCGGCGAACGGTACGAGCCGGCCCGGACGGTCCTTTTCTCGGACGCTGTCGACACCGGATGCGGCGCTGCCAACTCGCAGGTGGGGCCGTTCTACTGCCCGGCCGACCAGCGGGTCTACATCGACCTCGGCTTCTTCGACACGCTCCAGGCTCGGTTCGGGGCGAGCGGGGGCCCGCTCGCCGAGGCCTATGTGATGGCCCACGAGTACGGCCATCACATCCAGAACCTGACCGGCGTGCTCACGCCGGGTGGCGGTGGCAGTGGCGAGGAGAGCCGCGCCGTCCGAACGGAGCTCCAGGCGGACTGCCTGGCCGGCGTCTGGGCCAATCACGCCGCGGCCACCGGGTACCTCGAGCCGCTCAGTCAGGCGCAGATTGCCCAGGCGCTCGATGCGGCGGCGGCCGTCGGCGACGACCGGATCCAGTCGCGAACCCAGGGCCAGGTGAACCAGGAAGCCTGGACCCACGGCTCGTCGGCGCAACGCCAGGAGTGGTTCCTCGCCGGCTACGAGCAGGGCACGACGGCCGACTGCGACACGTTCGCCGCGGATCTCTGACCGGCCGCGTCATCCGTCAGGCTTCGCGACCGCCCGATCGGGAGCGACGCCCGGTAGGCTGGCGGTCCAGATGGCTGCGGCCAGGCCTCCGACCATCCCGAGAGCGATGTCGAGCAGCGTGTCCGCATACGCCGTGGCGGCCTCCGGCGAGTTCGGGACGAACGTGACGTACTCCGCGAGCTCCCATAGCACGGCCGACGTCACGGCGTAGCCGAACGCGAGTGCGACGCGTGTCGCTGTCCCCCACGAGCCGAGGCGCAGGAGGAGCCCGATGGCACCGGTGTGGAGCGCCCAGTTCACGAGATGGTTGGCGTCGTCCCACCACTCGACGGTGTCGTACAGGTTCAGCGCGTTTCCGGCGACGTCGATGAGGAACGGCAGGCCGAACAGGATGTCGACCGCAAACGGGAACCCGATCCGGTTCCGGCCGAACAGCCACCATGCCGCCGGGATCAAAGAGAGCGCGACCGGATAGGCCACGGCTCGCCCGGCGAAGGCCTTGCCCTGGAACTGCGGGAGGTCCGGAGCCAGGACGGCCCACGCGAGCAGGACGATCGTGATCACTTTGACGGCGATGGTGAGCCCCAGGCCCAGTCGATTCACGAACTCCTCCGAAGCACTCGAGTCAGCTGATGGAACCTCGCGCCGCGCCATCATGATCCGTCGAGGCAAGATCCCGTCGCATGGTTCGGGCCTGGCGCCTACGATCGACACGATCGGAGGAGCAACATGGGAAGCGGAGCGTCGAACGGCGGTCAGGTCGGCCCGGCCGTAAGCCGGAGAGAAGCCTTCGATCGCCTCGATCGGAGGATCACGGGCGTCCTGGCCCGGACCGGGGTGCCGATTCTTCGGATCGGGCTGGGCGTGGTCTTTCTCTGGTTCGGCGCCCTGAAGTTCTTCCCCGACCTCAGCCCGGCGCAGGATCTGGCGACGCGGACGATCGACCAACTGACCTTCGGGCTGGTCGGGCCGTCGATTTCCCTGCCGGCGCTCGCTGCCTGGGAGAGTCTCATCGGCCTCGGGCTGATCCTTGGCCGCTACCTGCGGGCCACGCTCTTTCTGCTCGCGCTCCAGATGCTCGGGACGCTGACCCCGCTGATCCTCTTCCCGGCCGAGACATTCAGCCGATTCCCGATCGCGCCCACGCTCGAAGGCCAGTACATCATCAAGAACGTCGTCCTGATCGGCGCGGCGATGGTCGTCGGCGCGACGGTCCGCGGCGGCGGCCTGGTCCCCGAGCGCGACGGTGGAACCCGAGGCGACGACCCCCCGTGAATCCCCTCGAAATCGGCATCCAGCTCGACTGACGCCTCAACCGACCAGGGTCATCGCCCGATCCGGGCGGAGCAGGAACGGCGGCAGGAACGCCGGGATGTTTGAGAACGGCAGGACGTCGGGATGGAGCTCGACCCCGAGCTGCTCGCGCATGAAGCGGCGTCGCGCCTGGATCCGTGCCCAGGCCTCCGGGTAGTCGGTGGCCAACGCGCCACGCAGTCCATCGTCCGCCAGCGCGATCCCGTCCTCGATATTCGTCGTGAAGTAGTCGGTGCCGGTCGCCGGGATGATGTCGACCTGGAAGACCATCCCGGACGTCAGCTCGGTCGTGGATCCGGGCCCGATCGGCGAATTGACCCATTCGTCGAGGTGGAGCTGGTGACCTGGGTTCAGGAAGATCCCGAAGAACGAGTCACCGAGGCGGCGGGCGACGATCTCGTGCAGGACGCCCCCGACCTGGCCGACGTGGAGCGCGCCGTACCACTCCGCCACGGCTTCGAAGTACGGCCCGACCAGCCGATCGACGTAGTCACGGATCGGCTCCGGAAGCTCCGCCGCATCCTCGACGACGAAGCCGGCCCGGCAGTTGAGCGCACCCCAGATGCCGAACGCGGTCGTGAACCGGTCGCCGCGCTCGATCGGCCGAGCGCCCGGGCTCAGCAGCCCGTAAGTCGCGCGCGGACCGGCCGTCAGCATCACGTGGCAACTGAGCGGCATGCCGTTCCATTGGAGCAACCGTACGGCCTCGTGCTCGGTCATCCCGGGCCGCAGGCCACGCAGGACATTGAGGACACCGTTCGACGTCTGGCACGCGGCCCACTCGAACGCCGCCAGCTGCTCGACCTCGTTGACGATCCGGAGGCCGTCGCCTGCTGCGATGAGCAGGTCGCCGGCATTCTCGACGAGCCCGCCTGGCCCGGTCACCTCGCGCAGCTCGTCCACGATGAACGCGGGCAGCTCGATCGTCTCGCGCCGCGCATACGTCTTCCAGCCGATCGCCCCCACTCGGCTGCCCGGCCCGATCCCCTCGTCACCGAGGATTTCCGCGAGCGACCGCGAGCGGTCGCGGGGCTGGCTGGGCAGGCTCAGGTCCTGGAACAGGTGGCGGCGCATCGGGAGCGGGGCGGCGCCGGCGGTCCCCCAGCACTCGTTGCCGACGAGGATCGCCGGAGCGCCGGCCGGGCCGACGATGAACACGGCCTCCTCGAAGCGCGGGTCGAACCCGGTAAGAAAGGAGAGGTTGGCGCTGTGCTCGCGGTCCGCGTAGACGACGAGGCGGTCGTATCCACGCTCGTCCATCCGCACCCGCAGGTGCTCGAGGCGCTCCGCGTACATCGCCGCCGGAATCTGCGGCATCGCGCCGGGCATCCCGAAGTCGGGCAGCTCGATCTCGGCCAGGCGCGCGGTCGGCATCGTCATCGGTCTCCCTCGCTCGGTGGTCGTTCAGCCTCGGTGGTCGTTGAGCCGGTCGTCATTCGTCCGGTCAATCCTGCGCCGGCGTCCACCCGCGTGCTTCCTCCGCGCCGCGCTCGACGACGTAGAAGCGGTCCGCCTCCACCCGCAGCCATGGCCCGAGCTCACCGTCCGGCCACTGGACGCGCACCTCGGCGCGCTCCGACGGCCCGAGGCCGGCATGCACCCAGCCCAGCTGACCGCCGACGTGGCCGCCCCCCACCGTCAGCTCGCGCCGCTGGATCGCGTCGCCGACCTTGACCTCGATCCACGCACCAATCGCGTCCCGGTTCGGGTTCGGCTGGCTGAGTCGAAGCTCCACCCAGTGGCCCATGGGCACGGCCGTGCCCGCGTCGCCTGCGCCGACACTCCGCCAGAGCTTGACAGGCGAACCGAGATTGACCTCGACCAGGTCCAGCAGACCGTCCAGGTTGAAGTCCACCAGTGCCGCACCTCGACCACGATCGAAGCTGACGATGCCGGCGGCTTCGGCCGCCGG
Source organism: Chloroflexota bacterium (assembly GCA_919901745.1). Classification (GTDB taxonomy): domain Bacteria; phylum Chloroflexota; class Limnocylindria; order Limnocylindrales; family CSP1-4; genus CAKKPP01. Next base: position 43,538 of record CAKKPP010000010.1, read on the forward strand.
CGTGAACGACCCGTCGGGCTGGCCGAGGAACAGGTCGCTCGGATCGCGGCTGGCGAACTCGGGAATCGCGCTGACGTTGCCCTTCGAGATGAACAGATCGACGAAGCCATCGTTATTGACGTCGGCGAACTCGGGGTGCCAGGCCGTCGACGGCAGCACGTCCCCACCGGTCGCCGGCCGCGCCGCGACGACGCCGCGCTTGAGGGCGATGTCCCGGAAGGTGGGTCGGTCCGGACCGGTGGTCAGCGTCTGCAGCTTGTTGTCACCCTGGCTGGTGAGGAAGACCTCGGGATAGCCGTCGCCCGTCACGTCGTGGCTGGCGATGCCCATACCCCAGATCTGCATCGACACCCAGCCCTCGTCGGCCGTGTACGCCCGCGGCGGCTCACCCGCGGCGACCCGCCAGAGCTGCTCCTGACCGTCGACGTAGTAGTGACGGTCATTGCTGACGCGGAGATCGCGGCGACCGGATCGGTCCCAGTCGCTGAACAGCATCGACAGCGTGCAGTAGCCGGGCGTCAGCGGCACCGGCGGCGCGTACCCATTGCCGCTGGTGTCCGGGCGGACCAGCGCGTTGTCCGCGCAATCCGACGTGGGCACCTCTGCCGCGTCCAGCTCGAGATAGTTCCCGATCGCCAGCGTCGGCCAGCCGGCCGCGCCCTCCCAGGTGGCACTGAACGCGATCGCCCAGCCATCGCCGCCGGCAAATCGCCAGGCCGCGTCGGCCGGCTCGAACTGACAATCGCCGAGACCCCGGAGCAGGGTCGCGCCGCCCACGCGAAGGACCGCGAGGTCGACCTGCCCGTCACCGTCGATGTCGATGGGGTACGCCCCGGTGACGCCGGTCATGTCGGTGACGGGGGCCGCACGTGCCGAGAAGCGCAGGGCGCCCTCGGTGGGGCTCTCGTTCCGGAAGAGCGCTGCGGGCCGCTCCCCGCCCGAGACGTACAGATCGGGGCGTCCGTCGTCGTCGCAGTCGAACACCGCCACGCCACCGCCGGTGAAGAAGGTGATCGGCCCGTCATAGGTGTGCGCGAGGCCGGCCGCCACCGCCTCCTCGACGAAGAGCGGCGGCCCCAGCGAGGCGCCGGGCGTGGGGGCACCCCCCAGGAGCGCTGCCGCAGCCAGCGAGCCCGCCCCGGCGATCGCCAGGATCGCGATCGCAGCGGGGGTCCGCCTCACCCGTCGATCGCCCCCGTGTAATAGCGCTGGGCGAGCGCCCAGGCGTTGATTCCGCACTCGGCCCCGATCCGTCGGCCGGTGAAGTCGTCGGCCTGGATGTGGATGCCGCCCCAGATCCGCGACTGGCCGGCCTGATCCGCGGCGTCGTAATACGTCCCCCATTCGAGACGAACGTCCTTGGTGGGCCCGGCCTCGAACTTCAGGGAGCCGGGGGAGATCGTGTAACCGCTGACGCCGCCCGGGAAGTACTCGCTGCCGGTGAACCCGGTGAGCACCTCGGCCGCGGCCCGACTGAACGTGCTGTGGCCCGAGATGTAGCCCGCGAACGCGGGCGTGACGAAGGTCGGGAGCTGGTACGGAACCCAGGCGCCGGCAAGCATCCAGCGCACTCCACCGACCTGCGTCTTGGGATCCTCGGGGATGCCGGCCCAGGCGCGGATCGCAATCTCGCTCTCGTGGCCGGCGAGGGCCTCGTGACGCTGACCCGGGGCCGTCGTCTCTGGCGTGATGAACTCGATCAACCCGGGCACTGGGGTCAGGACCTGGCGATCGCCGTCGTCGCGCGTCTCGCCGAGGTAGCGGATCAGTGAGATCGGCCGGCTGGAGTCGTAGTACCCCTTGAGGCCCCACGCCGCGATCGCCGCGTCGTGGACCGCGCCGTTCAGGGCGAAGTACAGCTTGACGTCCCACTGCAGCCGATCGAGGGTTGGCCCCTCCCCTCCGATCTGCAGGTCCGGGGCCAGCTCGTCGGACACGACATTCGCGATGGTGTTCCAGTGACCGGGAGGCGTCTCGGATTTCGGCCCATCGGCCCAGAACTCGGCCATGACCCGGCCGAAGTCGGCCTGGCTGACGACATCCGGCGCGTAGGGCAGGCCGGTGGCGGGGTTGATCGGATGGCCGCGGCCGTCGTTGGTCCCGAGCGGGTTGGCGCCCCGGGCCCCCGGAGAAATGTCGATCATCGTGGTGTCCGCGGGGTCGAGCAGGCTGCTATCGCGGATGACCCCCACCAGCTGGTCCATGAGCAGCGGGTTGGTCGCCGGGTCGCCGAGCCGGGGCGGCGGGCCCGGGTCGATCGGCACCCCGTTCGGTCCCGTGGCCGGCAACGCGAACCCGGTCACATGGCCCCAATGCGGACCCACGAACTGCTGGACGCCGTTGGTCACGGGGATCCCGTTCTGGGAGATCATGTGCTCGATCTGGAGCGGCTGCCACCGATCCGGGTCGGTCATCACGTTTCCAGGAGACGCGACGGTCAGGGGTGGGTTCACCGGCGCGTAATCCAGACCCGCATAACCGCCGGTCTCGTTCGAGCCGTCGGTTCGTCCAAAGGCCAGGATCGCCTCCGCGATCCGATTGCCGATGGCGGCCGGCGAGTCCCCCTCCGTCGTGGTCACGGCGAGCGGATAGCAGAGTGCGTCCATGAGGTCCGCGAACTCGGACAGCGACACATCCCCGCCGACGGCCTTGATGTAGCGAGCGCTGAGCACCCGGTAGGCCGCGTAGCTGATCGCCTCATTTCGAGCGGCCGTCGCATCGAACGCGCGGTGTTTCTCCTTGACGAAGTGACCCGACGCGGTCGAGTCGTAGGCGGCCCAGGCGTCCCACATCGCCGCCGAGACGTGGAACAGGTTGCGGGCATGGACGGTGGGCGCCGGGAGGGCGCGTCGGATCGCGTTCAGGAGCGCCTCGTCCCAGCGCCGGGCAACGGACCACTCGGACGGGCTCGCGCTGGAACGGCAGGCCGAGCCGGCCCACGGCTGGGCGACGGCCAGTACCCCGCCCAGGACCATGGTGACGGCGACGATGGCGACGAGGATGAAGGTGCGCGGCGGGAGGCTGCGCTGGGGCGCTCCGCCAGTGGTCGTCATGGTCGTCCCCCTGTCGTGGCGCTCCGTCGTCGGGATCGGGGCGGGCGGGTCAGCGGCGCGCGGCTGGACCGGGCGGCCCGGTCGAGGTCGACGAGGGCCGCGATCGTTCCGCGGCTGAACGCCAGGTCAACCCGCGGCGGCGTCCCGTCGAGGATCGCCGCAGTCAGGTCATCCACCTCCGCCCGGTACTGGTCCAACGAGTCGACCTCGATCGGCCTCGCCTCGCGGCCCCGCCACATGACCAGCGAGGGTGGCGGACCAAACGGCTCGGGCAGGAACGGGGCGGTCAGGACGAGCGTGGCGTCGCTCCCGACGATCTCCACCCGCTCGCGGTCCGGTGCGGCGAATCCGCTGTCGAACTGGGCGAGGAGGCCGCCGGGAAAGTGGAGCTGACCCAGGAATGTCCGGTCGATCCCGCGCTCGTCGAAGCGCGCGAGCGCCTGCACTCGATCGGGCTCCTCGCCGGCGATCCGCCGCGCGAGGCTGACCGGATAGCACCCGACGTCCCACAGCGAGCCGCCACCCATCGCCGGATCGGCCCGCGGGTCGTCGGGATGGCTGAGGAAGAACGAGAACGTCCCGTTGACGAGCTCCAGGCGCCCCAGTGCGCCGCCTCGCGCCAGCTCGACGGCCCGCAGGATCTGCGGGTGATGGAGGTACATGAACCCCTCGGCGGCCAGCCGTCCGGCGCGCAACGCCGTGCCGGCGATGGCGTCGACGTCACCGGGCGTCAGCGCAAGCGGCTTCTCGCACAGGACGTGCTTGCCGGATTCGAGCGCCCGAATCGTCCACTCGGCATGGAGATGGTTGGGCAGGGCGATGTACACGACATCGACGTCGGATGAAGCAAGGAGTGCGTCGTACGACCCGTAGCTCGTGGGGATCCCGTGCTCGGTGGCGAATGACGCCGCCCGCGTCGCGTCGCGACTCGCGACGGCGACCATCGTCGCGCGCGCGCTGCCGCTCACCGCGCGAACGAGGCGAGGCGCGATCCGTCCGGGACCGAGGATCCCCCAGCGCAACATCGTCACGGTCCGATGATAGGCCCGACGCGTCGGCCTGCGCGTCGGCACGTCGTGCCGTACCGTGCGCGATGCGATCCGAGCCGCTGTTGGGGGACGGACTCCATGACCACGGCAACCGGCGTAATGGCGAAGGATGACGACCAGATGACAGATCGACGGCGGGCGGCGATCGCGAGTCCAGGTGGAGGCGCAGTGCGACGATCGTCCGGCGCGGCGTCGTGATCGTCCGGCTCGCCGCCGATGGTGTGAGCGCGACAGTAGATCCGGTGGCGGGCGGCCGCCTGGCCTCGCTGGTGGTGGGCGGCCGGGAGCGGCTGATCGACGTGCCAAACCTGCGCGCCGAGCTTCCCGCGATCAGCTGGGGTTCGTTCGCGATGATCCCGTGGGTCGGCCGGATCCGCCACGGACAGCTGACCTGGGCCGGCACGACCTTCGCGTTGCCGCGCAACCTGGGCGAGCATGCGATCCACGGCGCGGCGTTCGATCAAACGTGGGCGGTGACCGCGGTCGATGAACGGTCGGTCGAGCTGCGCCTCAGCCTTGCCGCGACGGCGCGCTGGCCGTTCGCGGCCGAACTGGTCCAGGTGATCGCCCTGACGCCGGACGCGATCGCGTTTCGCGCCGAAGTCCGCGCGGAGAGAGCCATGCCGGTCGCGATCGGCTGGCATCCCTGGTTCCGGCGCCACGGAGACGAACCGATCGAGGTGACCGTCCCGGCGGAGTTCGTTCTCGAGACGACGGACGACATCATCCCGACGGGCGTCCTTCTCCCTGTTGACGGGCCCACGGATCTCCGGCGTGCCGTCGACGTGATGGACCGGCGTCTCGATCACGCCTTCGTCGCTGTGACCGGACCATGCCGGGTTGCCTGGCCGGACCTCGAACTCAGCATCGACGCCGAGCCGGTGGGATCGGTCGTCGTCCACACCACCCCGACCGCCGTGTGCGTCGAGCCCCAGACGGCATGGCCGGATGCGGTCCGCCTGGCCGCCGCCGGCGCGGCCACGGGCCTCGTCGCGCTGGAGGCCGGCGACACGTTCGTCGCCACGTCGCGTTGGACCTGGAGGCGAGCCGGCGTCGATGGGCCCGCCGGCGAGGGCGAACGGGCCGGCGACGAGGAGCGGACTTGACACCACGGGCCCGATTGTAAGAGTCTGCAACAAACATTGCGGCAAAAGGAAGACAAACCCGTGGGGATTGCGCGGCGCGACGAGGTCGGACAGCGGAGTGAGACGGTACGCCGGGCAAACCTGAGCGCCATCGTCCGCGAGCTGCACCTGTCCGGACCGCTGACCCGTTCGGAACTCGTCGCACACACGGGTCTGACCCGGAGTGCGATCCGCGGCTTGATCGGCGAGCTGGTTTCGGCCGACATCGTGAGCGAAGAGAAGGCGGAGCCGCTTGGGTTGCCCGGGCGCCCCTCCCCGGTCGTCAAGCCGAACCCGACCGCGACGGCGGTGCTCGCACTCGACATCCTCGTCGACTCGTCGGCGGCGGCCCTTGTGGGACTCGGTGGTGTCGTCATGGAGCAGGTTCGCGTCGATCGTCCGCGCGGCCACTTTGGGGTGGACGAGGTCATCGCCGAGCTGGCCGAGCTGGCCGACACGGTTCGGAAACGTCGTCCGGATACCGATCCCCTGATCGGCGTGGGCGTCGCCGTCGTCGGCATGGTTCGGCGCGCGGATGGGTTCGTCTCGATGGCTCCGAATCTCGGCTGGCGCGACGTCGCGCTCGCCGAGCGACTTGCCGAGGTCCTCGGGACGACGGCGCCCATCTCCATCGCCAATGAGGCCGACCTGGGCGCGCTCGCCGAATTGCGCCGCGGCGTGTCGGTGAGCGCCGGGGATGTCCTGTTCATCTCCGGGGAGGTTGGCGTCGGTGGCGGCCTGATCGTCGGTGGGGAGGCCCTGACCGGCAGCTCGGGCTACGGCGGCGAGATCGGGCACATGCCCATCAACCCGGCAGGTCTCTCGTGCCGCTGCGGCTCGGTCGGATGCTGGGAGACCGAAGTCGGCGAGGAGGCGCTGTTGCGGCGGGCAGGGCGCCCACCCGGAGGAGGCCGGCAGGCCGTGGACGACCTGCTCCGCGACGCGGCGGCGGGGATGCCGGTCGCCCTGCTCGCGCTCGAGGAGGAAGGGCAATGGCTGGGACGCGGGCTGGCCGGCCTCGTCAACGTCTTCAACCCTCGGCAGATCGTCCTCGGCGGGCTGATCGGCCGGATTTATCCGTTCGTTGCCGAGTTGCTCGAGCGCGAACTCGATCGGCTCGCGCTGCCCGGCTCGCGCGACCTGGTCCGGATCGTCCCCGCCTCCCTCGGCGTGGACGCGGCGCTCCTCGGCGCCGCCGAACTCGCGTTCGAGCCCCTGCTCAACGATCCCGGCGCGTGGATCGGCCCGCGGAGGGCCGCAGCCCTCCTGGGAGCCGGCGCATGACCCCCATTCCCTGCCCTTCTCGACGTGTTTGGAATCTTCGTCGCCATTCGGCGAGGAGGGTGGTAGCCTAGCGCGGTTTCGAGAAGGTATCGAACGTCAGCTGGCCAGTCAGGTCCAGAAGAACAGTTTCGGAGGAGGAGTAGCACATGCAGTTCAGTCGCAGGTTGGCGGCGCTCGTCGGAGTGACCGCTCTCGCATTCGCCGCGTGCACGGGCGGCGCGACGCCGGCACCGGCCACGAATCCACCGGCTTCGACCGCGCCGACCGAGCCACCGCCGAGCGTGGCCGCGGGGTGCGTCGTCGGCGTGTCGTGGAATAACTTCCAGGAAGAGCGCTGGGGCAAGTTCGATGAGCCGGCACTCAAGGCCGCCATCGAGGCCGGGGGCGGCACCTACGTCTCGAACGACGCGAAGTCGTCCGCCGAGACCCAGGCAAGCAACGTCGAGAACCTGATCACGCAGGGCGCACAGGTCCTCGTCATCCTTGCCCAGGACGGCACGGCGATCAAGCCGTCCGTGGCAAGTGCGGCAGCGCAGGGGATCCCGGTCATCGCCTATGACCGCCTGATCGAGGACCCGAACGTCCTGTACGCGACATTCGACAACAAGGGTGTCGGCCGGATCATGGCCGAGATCATCCTCAAGCTGGTCCCCGAGGGGAACTACGCGATCATCAAGGGCAACAGCGCCGACGCCAACGCAGACTTCCTGCGCGCCGGCATGACCGAAGCCGGTGTCCCCGACGTCGGCCAGACGGACCCCGCCGGCAAGATCAAGATCGTCGGCGAGACGTACACCGACAACTGGGATCCGGCGAATGCCCAGACGAACATGGAGCAGATCCTCTCGGCGAACAACAACGACATCGACGCCGTTCTCTCCGAGAACGACGGCATGGCCGGCGGCGTCATCGCGGCGCTCACGGCCCAGGGCCTGGACGGCAAGATCCCGGTCTCGGGCCAGGACGGCGACAAGGGTGCCCTCAACCGGGTCGCCCTCGGCACCCAGACCGTGTCCGTCTGGAAAGACGGCCGCAACCTCGGCAAGGCCTCCGGCGAGGCAGCCATCGCGCTGTGCGCCGACAGCGACCTGTCCAAGCTCTCGGGCACGGTGCAGTTCGACACCCCTGGTGGGAACACGCTGACCTCGATCATCCTCGACCCCACGCCCGTTCAGCAGGACAACCTCCAGGCTGTCCTCGACGGCAACGTGCTGACCAAGGACGAGCTGTGCCAGGGCGTGACCCCGGGTTCTGTGGCCGCCTGCCCGTAAGCCAATCGCAATCGCTGAAGAGCAGCCCCCTGGCGCCACCCGGCGTCAGGGGGCCTCGATATACTCACGGCGACTTTCTCGAGAGGGGCGTCAACGATGACCGAGACCGCCAGCGCCAGGAAGGACCCCGGTAGCGGATCAGGCAGATCGCTCCGCTCGGTCCTGTTCTCCCTCGAGATCGATACCCGACTGGTCGGCATGCTGGCGGCGCTCGCGGTCATCTGGGTCGCCTTCAACGTCATGTCGGGCGGCAACTTCATCACCGCGCGGAACCTCTGGAACCTGTCCGTCCAGAGCTCGTCCGTCGCGATCATGGCGACCGGCATGGTCCTGATCATCGTCTCGCGGAACATCGATCTCTCGGTCGGTTCGATGCTCGGGTTCCTCGGCTACTTCATGGCGATGGCCCAGGCGGTCTGGATCCCGACGACCCTCGGCCTCGGACTTGACCAGCCGTTCACGTGGGTCATCGTCCTCGTCCTGGGCGTCGCCGTCGGCGCGATCATGGGTGGGATCCAGGGCTTCCTCGTGGCGTACGGCGGCGTTCCGTCGTTCATCGTCACCCTCGGTGGCCTCCTGGTCTGGCGTGGCCTGATCTTCCGGTTCCAGCAGGGCGTCACGATCTCCCCGCTCGACTCGACCTTCCAGCTGCTGGGCGGTGGGCCCAAGGGCTCGCTCGGCGAGATCGGAAGCTGGCTGATCGGGATCGTCCTGTGCGTGGGGATCGCCTACACGCTCGTCGCCACCCGTCGCCGTCGTCGCCGTTACGACTTCCCGGTGCGGCCGATGTGGGCGGAGGTCACGATCGGCGCCATCGCGGTCGCTGCCGTTCTCGGGGCCGTCGCGATCGCCAATGCGTATGCCTGGCCGCCCGCCCTCGCGGCGGACTTCGCTGCCGAGAACAACATCGTCGAGCCGCCCGGCGGCCTGATCATCCCCACCGGGATCGCCTATCCGGTCCTGATCATGCTGGGCGTCGGCCTCCTGATGGCCTACCTCTCGAGTCGTCGCCAGTTCGGCCGCTACGTCTATGCGATCGGAGGCAATCCCGACGCAGCGGAGCTGGCCGGCGTCAACGTCCGACGGACGATCGCGTTGACATTCATGCTCATGGGCATCCTGGCGGCCGTGAGTGCGGCGATCCAGACGGCCCGGTTGAACTCCGCGGTGACCAACCTCGGCGTCCAGAACGAGCTCGACGTGATCTCTGCGGCCGTGATCGGCGGAACATCGTTCGCCGGCGGGATCGGGACGATCCCGGGCGCGATCCTCGGAGCCGTCGTCATGCAGTCGCTTCGCTCGGGAATGCTGCTTCTCAACGTCGATTCACCGGCCCAGGATGTCGTGGTCGGTCTGGTCCTCGTGGCAGCCGTCGGATTCGACTCGATCGTGCGTCGACGGGCAAGCTGAGAGACAGGAGTGCCGCCATGACGACAATCGCCAGCCCGTCCTCGAGCCCGGCCACGGTGCCGCAGGTTCCCCTCGTGGAGATGCGCGACATCCGCGTGTCCTTCGGCGGCGTTCACGCAGTCGACGGGGTCAGCGTGGACCTCCATGCGGGTGAGGTCATCGGGCTCGTAGGCGGCAATGGCGCCGGCAAGTCCACCTTGATCCGCGTCCTGTCCGGAGCGCACCGGGCGGATTCCGGTCAGATCATCATCGACGGGACTCCCGCCCAGATCGACAATCCGCGTGACGCGAAGGCGTACGGCATCGAGACGATCTACCAGACGCTTGCCCTGGCGGAAAACATCGATGCGGCCGGAAACATGTTCCTTGGCCGCGAGCTGCGATCACGATTTGGATCCCTCGACGACTCCGCGATGGAATCGGCCACCCGGGGCGTGATGGGCCGCCTCAACCCGAACTTCAAGAACTTCAAGACCGCGGTGATGTCACTCTCCGGCGGCCAGCGACAGTCGGTCGCGATCGCCCGCGCCGTGCACTTCAATGCGCGGATCCTGATCATGGACGAGCCCACGGCGGCGCTCGGGCCTGCCGAGACGGCCCAGGTGCGCGATCTGATCAGGCAGCTCAAGTCGGAGGGCATCGGCATCTTCCTGATCAGCCACGACATCCACGACGTGTACGACCTGTCGGACCGGATCAGCGTGATGTACCACGGCAAGGTCGTCGGCACCGTGAAGCGCACGGATGTCACGACCGACGACCTGCTGGCGATGATCATCATGGGCAAGCCGCCCGGAGAGGCGACGCAGAAGGAACTCGCGTCTCTCCACGCCTGATCGCGGGTACACGGCCCGGGTCCACGACCCGGGTCCGCGCCCGGGGCGAGCCGATCAGGTCCGCCGAAACGTCGGGGCCAGCGCGGGATAGAGGCCGCGGTAGAGCGCGTGCGCCTCGGCATAGCGGGCGGCGTCGGGTCCCGGCACGGCGACCGGGGTCGCGGTCACGAAGGCCCCCGCCGCGCCCTCCACGGTCTCGTGCCAGCCGGCCCCCACGGCGGCCAGGAGGCCGGCCCCGTAGGCAGCTCCCTCGGAGGTGTCCACGGTGGCGATCTCGGCCCCGAGCACGTCGGCCAGGATCTGGCGCCAGAGCGGACTCGCCGTCCCGCCGCCCGAGGCACGAATCTGCGCCGGTTGGGGCAGGCCCGCCGCCGCCATGAGGTCGAGGCCGTCGCGCAGCCCGAATGCCACGCCTTCGAGGACGGCCCGCGTCAGGTGACGGCGATCGTGGCGGACGGTGAGGCCGACGAAGGCGCCGCGCGCCAGCGGATCGGGATGCGGACTGCGCTCTCCCGTGAGGTACGGCAGAAAGAGGAGGCCGTCGCTCCCCGCCGGCACTTCGGCAGCGGCCGTCACCAGATCGCCGAAGTCCTCACCCGGGGCGAGCGCGTCGCGGAACCAGCGCAGGCTGCCGGCTGCCGAGAGCATCACCGACATCAGGTGCCAGCGATCGGGGACCGCGTGACAGAACGCGTGGACGCGGCCACGTGGATCGAAGGTCGGTTGGTCCGTCGTCGCGAACACCACGCCCGACGTCCCCAGCGACAGCGCGACGGTCCCCGGCGTCACTGCGCCGACCCCCACGGCGTTTGCCGACTGGTCGCCCCCACCGGCGACCACCGGCGTGCCGGCCCGGAGGCCCGTCGCCGCGGCCGCGGCAGCCGTGATCGATCCGGTGATGGACGGGCCTTCGTGCGTCGGTGCCATCCAGGCCGGGTCGATGCCGAGCGCCGCGAGGATCTCAGGGGACCAATCGCGCGCCGCAAGGTCGAACAGGATCGTGCCCGAGCCGTCGGCCTTGTCCATGGCGTACTCGCCGGTCAGACGAAGCCGGAGGTAGTCCTTGGGGAGCAGCACGTGTCGAACTCGACGCCAGTGATCGGGCTCGTGATCGCGAACCCAGACGAGCTTCGGAGCGGTGAACCCGGTCAGGGCATCGTTGCCGGTGAGCTCGATGAGACGTTCGGGACCGACCGTGGCGCGGATCGCGTCGCACTCGGCGGCCGTGCGCTGGTCGTTCCACAGGATCGCCGGCCTGATCACCTCACCGGCGCCGTCGAGGAGCACGGCCCCGTGCATCTGGCCGGTCAAGCCCACGGCGACGACCTCGTCGCCGGAGACGCCCGCGGCGTGAAGCACCGCTCGGATCGCGCTCACGGCACCAGCCCACCAGAGCCCCGGGTCCTGCTCGCTCCACAACGGACGGGGCACGTCGTAGCCGTACTCGGCGGTCCCGATGCCAAGAACGCGGCCGGTCTCCCCGACGAGGACCGCCTTCGTGGCCGTCGTGGAGACGTCGATGCCGATGACGGCGGACATCGGTGCGATCAGTCCCGAATCGCCCAGATCCGCTGGTTCACCGCGTTCTCGAGGGCCTCCTGGCCGCCGGACACCGGCGTCGGGGCGATCGCGCCGGCGGCGACGCGTGCCTCGAGCGACTCCAGCGACGCCGAGCCGTCGAGGATCGAGGTGCCCACGGCGCCCGACCAGCCCGCATACCGGGCGTCTCGAGGCGCGTCGAGGGTCCTGTGTTCGATCATGCCGGCCGCGACCAGGAGCGAGCGCGCCAGCGTGTCGATCCCGCCGATGTGGCCGTGGAACAGGTCCGTTCGGGCCATGCTCTGGCGACGAAGCTTGGCATCGAAGTTGAAGCCGCCGGTGGTGAAGCCACCACCCTTGAGGATCTCGTAGAGCGCGAGCGACAGCTCATCGACGGAATTGGGGAACTGGTCCGTGTCCCAGCCGTTCTGCGGGTCGCCGCGATTGGCATCGATGCTCCCGAAGATCCCGTTGGCGACCGCGTACGCGACATCGTGGTGGAAGCTGTGGCCGGCGAGCGTCGCGTGGTTGACCTCGAGGTTGACGTGGTACTCGCCCTCCAGGCCATGCCGGACGAGGAAGCCGTGCACGGTCGCGGCGTCATAGTCGTACTGGTGCTTCGTCGGCTCCTGCGGCTTCGGTTCGATGAGGAGGAGCCCCTTGAACCCGATCTTGTGCTTGTGCTCCGCGACGAGTGTGAGGAATCGGGCGAGCTGCGTCTCCTCGCGCGCCAGATCCGTGTTCAGGAGTGTTTCGTACCCCTCGCGGCCGCCCCACAGGGTGTAGTTGGCGCCACCGAGACGCTGCGTGGTCTCGAGCATCACCTTGACCTGCGCCGCGGCATAGGCGAAGACGGCGGGATCCGGGTTGGTGGCCGCGCCCGCGGCGTAGCGCGGATGGCTGAAGAGGTTCGCGGTTCCCCACAGCAGGTGCTTGCCGGTCCGATCCATGTGCTCCGCGATCCATCCTGCGACCGTGTCCAGGTTCGAGCGCGATTCGGCAAACGTCGCGCCCGCCGGCGACACGTCGACGTCGTGGAAGCAGAAGAACGGCACGCCGAGCTTGGTGAGGAACTCGAACGCGGCGTCGAGCTTCGCGCGCGCCGCGACCATCGGGTCCTGACCCGCAACGAGCCACGGTCGGTCGAAGGTCCCGACACCGAAGACATCCGATCCGGGCCACGCGAACGAGTGCCACAGGCACACGGCAATCCGGAGATGGTCCTCCATCCGCTTGCCGAGGACCATCCGGTCTGGCTGGTAGACCCTGTACGACAGCGGATCCGATGCGTCCGGGCCACCGAACGGGATGATCCCCGTCACGTCCGAAAAGAAGTCCTCGCTCACGCCCGTTCCTCCGCTGTCTCGCTTGGACGCCCGGCACCCCGCCCGCGCCGCCGGCTTCATCGGGATAATTTGTAGGAGCGTATCACAAACCCTCCGCGGCCGGCGACGCGACGGACGGCGTGAGGGACGTGACGGACAACATCCCCGTCGGCGAGTCCGGCCTACCCCCAGGACGTCTCGGTCACCGGGCGAAGCGCGACTTCGAGGATGCGGTGGTTGCGCGACCGGGTGAGGACGAACTCGACGACCTCGGCGACATCGTCCGGCCGCATCATGCCGTCGAGCGCAGCCATGCCCGGCGTGCGACCGCGGCCCATCGCGAAGTCCGTGGAGACGCCACCCGGACAGACGTTGGTGCAGCGGATTCCCTTTTCGCGAAGCTCGTGGTCGAGTGCGCGGGTGAGGCCGACCTGCGCGAACTTGGACGCGCAGTACACGGCTTCGTTGGGCAGCCCTCGTCGGCCGGCCTCGCTGGCGATCGTGACGATCTCGCCGGCGTCGCTCTTGAGCAGGTACGGCAGCGTGGCGCGGACGGCATACAAGGCGCCCTTGACGTTGACGTCGATCATCTCCTCGAGTTGCTCCGCCGGCAGCTCCAGGAACGGGCCGTACGCGCCCACGCCGGCATTGACGATGAGGATGTCGATCCCACCGAACCGCTCTGCCGTGGCGGCCGCGACACGTGCGAGGGCGGCCGCGTCGCGGACATCGCAGGGCATCGCCACCACGCCATCCATGCCGAGATCGTCGCCGCTGCGGGAGGCCAGACCCAGGCGAACGCCGTCGGCGGCCAGCGTGCGGGCGATCGCGGCACCGATGCCGCGGCTCGCTCCCGTGATCAGGGCCACGCGGCCGTTGAGATCGTTCGCCATCGCTCGGTTCCCTTCCGTCGTCGTTCGCTGATCCTGTGATCGCTTCCGTGTGCGACCAGTATCGCCGGTTACGGTTGCGAGGCTCGTGCGTCCCGCACAATCCGCTGGCGAACGTGCGAGTCCGCTGGCGAATCCGGGGTCATCGACCTCGGATGGCCCGATCCTTCAAGATCTGACCCGCCGCCAGCTTGCCGGGCGCGCCCATGACGCAGCCGCCGGGATGCGTGCCGGAGCCGCATTGGTAGTAGCCGTCGATCGGCGTGCGGTACTGCGACCAGCCGGGCGCCGGACGGAAGAAGAACATCTGGGGCGCGAGGAACTCGCCGGCGAAGATGTTGCCCTCGGACAGGCCCACCACCCGTTCGATGTCGAGCGGGGTGACCACCTCGCGATGGAGCACGAGGTTGCCGAAACCCGGGAAGAACGATTCGAGCGTCCGCTGCACGGTGTCGCCGAGGTTCTGGCGCTCCGCGTCCCAGTCACGTTCGCGGAGCTTGTACGGCGTGTACTGGATGAAGCACGACATGACGTGCTTGCCGGGCGGGGCCATGTCCGGGTCGATCGTGGACTGGACGGCCATGTCGATGTACGGGTGTTGGCTGTACCAGCCGTACTTGGCGTCATCGAACGCCCGCTCGAGATACTCCATCGATGGTCCGATGTTCGTGAACCCGCGGAAGGGTTCAACGCCACGATCGGCCAGGGCCGGGAAGACGGGAATACCGTCGAGGGCGAAGTTGACCTTGGACGAGGTGCCCTGGAAGCGGAACCGCCGAATGTGGTCGACGAGGTCCGTGGGGAGATCGCGCGGCTCGACCAACTCGAGGAACGTCCGCCGCGGGTCCAGCGCGCTGACGACGACATCGGCGTGGTACTCCGTGCCGTCGGAGAGTGCCACGCCGGTCGCCCGGCCGCCTTTCGTGATGACCGACGCGACCGGCGACTCGAGCCGGATCTCCGCGCCGAACGCCTGCGCCGCGCGCGCGAGGACCTGGGTGAACCCGCCGTTGCCCTTCTTGTGGAACGCCCACGCGCCGAACACCGAGTCGTGTTCACCGATCGAGTGATAGAGAAGGACAAGCCCGGAGCCCTGCGAGTACGGCCCCACCTTCGTACCGATGATCGATGCCGAGGCGAAGAGACCCTTCACGATGTCCGATTCGAAGTAGTCGTCCAGGAAATCCGCCGCGCTCCCGGTCAGCAGCCGGATCGCGTTCTGGACCACGCGCGGCTGGGCGCGGCGGAAGTGCCGGCCGAGCCCGGCCAGCGCCAACAGCTCGGCCGGATCGTCGCTGAACAGGTCGGGCGGCACCATGTCGAGCAGCGGCTTGATGAGCTGGCAGACCTGCGAGACGTCGTGCTCGTACTGGTCGTAGGCGTCGGCATCGTGCTTCGAATGGCGAGCGATCTCGCGCAGGTTCTCCCCCCGATCCTGGCTCAGCAGCAGGTAGTCACCGTTCTCCATCGGGGCGAAGGTGTTCGCCATCAGCAGCGGCATGAAGCCGTGCCTGGTCAATTCGAGTTCGTGGATGATGTCGGGGCGCAGCAGGCTCAGGGCGTACGAGAAGGTCGTGAACCAGAACCCCGGGTGGAGCTCCTCGGTGATCGCGGCGCCGCCGACGAGGTGACGGCGTTCCAGGATCAGCGTGCGCAGCCCGGACTTTGCCAGGTAGGCGCCGTTCACGAGGCCGTTGTGGCCGCCGCCCACGACGATGGCGTCGTAGCGCTGGTCGTCGCCGGTCGTGCGCCTGCGCGTCGTGCCGCTCGTCGAGGTCGTCGCGGTGGTCCGGGAGGTGCGGCCCTTCGGTGCCTTCGGTGCCGTCGTCTTCTTCGTCATCTCACGCCGTCTTTCGCTCGGGGTTGTAGAGCGGCAGCCGGGCGGTGTGCGCGGCCACGTACTCGTAGCGGTGGTTGACGTCGATCTCGAGACGCACCCGCGTCCCCGGTGCCGCCAGGTTCGGCCGAACGCGGGCCAGGGCGATGTGGCGCTGGAGGATCGGCGAGTAGGCGTAGCTGGTGGCATAGCCGACCTGCTTGAGGTCGTCGTCGTACAGGAAGAACTCCTCGTGGACCGGGGTGTGGTCCTTGGGCGGGATCAACCCGGCGTTCGTGTAGATCCGGTCGTAATCGTGCCAGTCGACGACGACCCCGGTCATCCGCCAGCGCGAGGTCTTCTCGGTCATCTCCCGGACGATCGCTCGGCGGCCGATGAACGCCCGGTCGTCGGCCTCGATCCCGCGGAGCATCCAGCCGAGGCCGAGCTCGGTGGGCGTCGAACGGTCCTCGTCCGTCCAGGCGAACCGGCTCGACCTGAAGTCGACGTCGAGGAGCAGCAGGCCGGCCTCGATGCGGGCCATTTCCAGCGCCTGGAGGCCAAACGGGATGACGCCGTGGCCTTGCGACGCCTCGGCGACGGCATCCCAGACCGCGAGTGCGTCGCCCGAGGCCACCCAGACCTCGAAGCCGAGGTCGCCGGTGAAACCGGTTCGAGAGATCGTCACGGGGATGCCGGAGATCGTCGCCGGGGTCAGCGCGAAGTAGGGCAGGGCGCTCACCTCCGGGGCAAGACCTTCGAGGATCGTGCGAGATCGCGGGCCCTGGAAGGCCAGCGTCGCGTAGTCGTCGCTGACCTCCTCGATCGCGACATCGTGTCGACCGATGAGATCCGCGAAGTAGGCGAAATTGGGCTCGGCGGCGGTCAGCAGGAACTCATCCGCGGCATGGCGCAGGATCACCCCGTCCTCGACCACGAACCCGCGGTCGTCGCACCACGTCGTGTACTGGGCGTGGCCCGGCCGGCAGGCCCGGATGTCGCGGGCGAGGACGCCGCCGAGGAACCGCTCGGCGTCGCGGCCGTGGATCCGGTACTTGTACAGCGGCGACGAGTCGAACATCCCGGCGCTGTTGCGAATCGCGAAGTACTCGAACTTCTCCGCGACCTGGTACTTCTCCGAGGCGAGGTGGCCCGACCAGTGGCTCCACAGCCCGGTCTGGTTGGCCGCACTTGTCCGCGGATGGAACGGAGTCGTCCGGATCACCGATGAACCACCTCGCTGCCATTCCCGGTTCGGAGCGTAGCCGGTTGCGCAGGATCGGGGCCCGGGACGGCCCGTCTGTCGCAACCGTACATCCGCGTCACGGCCTATCCTTGGGTCCGTGAGCCTCTATCGCCTGGACGAGCCCATCGCGCTGGACAAGCCGACGGTGCTTGCCGCGTTCGACGGCTGGATCGACGCCGGGGCCGCCGCGACCACGGCAACCGGTCTCCTCGCAACCGGGGGCACCCTCGTGGCGACGTTCGACGGCGACGTTCTGTTCGACTATCGGGCTCGCCGCCCCACGCTCCAGATCGTCGATGGACGGCTGACGGAACTGACCTGGCCGAGCCTGACCCTGCGCCACGCGCGCGTCGCCGAGCGCGACCTGCTGGTCTTTACCGGAGCCGAGCCCGACTTTCGCTGGCAGGAGCTGGCCGAATCCGTCGTCGAGCTCATCAAGCGGCTCGGTGTCGCAGAGTGGATCAGTGTCGGCGCCATCCCGGCAGCCGTTCCCCACACCCGGGACGTCCCGATCATGGCCACGGCTTCCGAGGCCGGCGTGCTGGCCACCGACGTCCAGCGCGGACCGATGGGCATCATGCGCGTGCCCTCGGCGGCCCTGTCGGTGATCGACATGGCCGTGGCCGCTGCCGGGATTCCGACCGTCGGCTACTACGGGCAGATCCCCCACTACGTCTCAGGGCCGTATCCGGCGGCGTCGCTCGAGTTGCTGCGGGTCATCGGCAGCCACCTCGGCGTCGAGCTGCCGACGGGCCTGCTGACCGCCGAGGCGCGCCAGGTGCGCACGCGGTTGCAGGCCGCGGTGCAGGCGGACGAGACGACGCGCGACTACGTGGAGCGGCTCGAATCGATGGTCGACGAATCCCGGCTGCCGTCGGGTGACGACCTCATCTCCGACATCGAGCGCTTCCTCCGCCAGCGCGGCGGCACCGAGGGTGGACTGCTGAACTAACTGAACTAGCCCCGGCCCGGCGGCCGGGCCCGGAGGCGCTCCATGGCCTGGATCGCCGAGAGGGTGTGGGCGAATTCGCGTCGAAGTTCGTTGACTTCACCAGCTGGGAGGTCCAGCTCGCGGGCGATCTGCTGAAGGACCGACGACTCGTCCGCCGTGATCGTTCCATCGGCAGAACCGACGATGTAGCAGCAGCGGAGGAGCGCGTGACGCTCTTCGAGCGTGGACAGTTCACGGAACTGGCGCGATACGAGATAGTCCTCGGTACCGCCGTGGAGCAGCGACTGGGTTCGGGCAATCTCCGCCACGAGGACCGCCTGTGCCTCCGGAATGGCACCGAATTCCTCGACGACCCGCTCGATCTCGGCCGTCTCGACGTCGCTGATATGCAGGTCCGCCGCCGCGGCACGGGTCAGCAGGTAGGCAAACGCCGCGAGGTAGCGCGCACGGTCGCGCGGAATCGCATCCAGCTCTCGAGCGATCCGCCGGACGGTCTCCGTGTCGGAGGAGCCCGTCCCCGCCGATGCGCCGCCGGAGCGGTCGTCAGCGTCGGGATCAGGCTCGCGCGAGGGAAGTCCAAGCAAGCGACCGAGTGCCATCGATGTCCTCCGGTGCGGCGGGTGCGGCGGGTGCGGCGAGCGCGGCTTGATCCCGCGCGAGCCGCAGTGCTTGTCCTGTCAGGCCATCTTGCCCGGGAGCGGATAGAGGCGCCACCGGCCATACGCAACGAAAGCGGCCAGGACCCCCAGCGTCGCGTTGAACGCGATGTTCGGGTACTCCTCGCGCCCGATGTGGAACACGACCGCCAGGATCATCACGGCGACGAGACCGAGCCCGGCAAGTGGTGTGAGTCGGGTCTGGATACGGGTCAATCCCGGAAGGATCAGGCCGAGGCCGCCCAGGATCTCCGCCGTCCCGATGGCGAAGTGCAGCCCGGAGGGAAGGGCGTACATCCAGGCCATCGGCGCCGGGAGGCCGGGCGGCACAACGAAATGCGTCACGCCGATGCCGATGAAGGAGACGCCGAGTAGGATCTGTACTGCCCAGAGCGCGCTGTTCATCCGATGCCCTCCGTGGTCTGTGCGACCGCCACCATACCAAGGTCGTCAGGAGCGGAACCCGTGGGCGCCGCTCCTGCGCTCGAACACGACCTCGATGAGCGGGCTGTGGGCGAGCATCGGCTCCACCGGATACTTCCAGGTCTGAGCGAACCGGGGCACGATTGATTGGCGCTCGGCCGCGTCCGAGATGACCCGCGCCGTCGCCGCGAGGTCCGCCTGGACCGGGCCTTTGAGGTGGAAGGTCAGGGCCGGGTCCGCCTCGAGGTTGCGGAGCCAGTGCCGCCTCCGGGTCGGGGTTTGGCATCCCCGAGATGTAGATCCGTCCATCGATGTTCTCGAAGTAGATCTCGATCCGGCGCGGCAGACCCGTCTTCCTCCCGGTGGTGGTGATATCGATGGTGTGGCCGCGCGCGAGCGCGCGATGGGTCTCCTCGTCCATGTGACTCTCGGTTGGTGACTAGTTGCGCTCGCAACCAGTCTACACGCGTTCCCAGGTCGGCGCCAGAGGTCCGATCTACGCCTGGAACGTATCGCTCTTCGCCTTCAGTTCGGCCTTATGGGCACGCTTCATCTCCTGGTAGCGGGCCAGTGCCTCGGGCGAGTCGGCATCGGCAAGGGTCGGGTAGTCAGGCACGACGTCCGCCAGACCCGGCAGCTCCAGGCCGAATCGCTTGTAGAGAATCGCAAGGAGCGTACGCACCTTCATCGGTCCGAAACCCGGCAGCCCGCCGATCCGCTGCTCGAGATCGCGGCCGTCGCGGGCTTCAGTCCACAGCGATGCGGGATCGTTGGCGTACTCGTCACGGACGACGGTGCACAGCGCCTGGACCTTGCCGGCCATCGAGCCAGGGAAGCGGTGCAGGGCCGGTCGGCGGCGGAACACCTCATCGAGTTCTGCCGGATCCATCGCCGCAATGCGCGCGGCATCGAGGTGGCCCAGCCGCTGGCTCAGGTCCCAGGGCCCGCTGAACGCCTTCTGCAGCGTCACCTGCTGGTCGAGGGCCAGTCCGATGAGGAGAGCCAGCGGCTCGCGGGCGAGGAGGCGGTCGGCCCCGTCGATACCGGTGTACGGCAGTCGTTCGAGCATCGTTTTCATGGCCCGCATGGTACGCCCATCGCGTGGAGATCAGCGACGGACATGGCTGCCGGTCGCGGGCGACGAGGTTGCGCCCCGGGGGTATGATGGAGGCCAAGCGGAGGTACCCGAGCATGTCGGAAACCAGGCGCCGCACCCCGGTCATTCAGACCGGTCGGAGAGCACGAGGCCATTCGATGGTCTCGGCCCTGCCGAAGACCGCGGACGCCACCCGGGGCTCGAGCAACCTCGCCACCAGGCCCCGAGCGGGCAATATCAGCACCGACACTCGCGCCGGCGTTCTCGGGTGATCCGGGCCAGACGCCGGTCGAGCCGACCCGCGCCCCGGATCACCAGGCACCAACATGAAACGAGGACCCGCGCCCGGTGACGAGCGCGGGTCTGACTATTCGTCGCGGATCTGATCGACCGCGCCGGCCGAGGCGAGGCCCGTGACCCGGCAGCGCAATCCCTCGCGCGTCTATTGACGCTGAATACCGCGAACGATCCCACCAACCGCACGCACGAGATCGCCGGGCGCCACCTCGACCTGGAGGCCGCGCCGACCCGCCGATACGAGGATCGTCTGGTGGCCGATCCCTGTCGTGTCGAGCACGGTCGGCAGGGGGCGGCGCTGCCCGAGGGGGCTGATTCCACCGATGACGTACCCCGTGGCACGCTCGGCTGCGGCGGGTTCGCTCAGCGTCGCGCGGCGCCCGCCGACCGCCTGGGCGAGCCGCTTGAGATCCAGGTCGCACGTGACCGGCAGGATGGCAACGACCAGCCTCGTGCCGTCGACGACGGCGACGAGTGTCTTGAAGACGCGTGCGGGCTCCACCTCCAGTGCCGCCGCGGCCTCCAGCCCGTAGTTCGGGCGCTCGTCGCGACCACGGCCGTGGCGCTCGGGCGGTGCGTATTCGTGCAGCACATGAGCGATCCCTGCGCGACGCAACTCGTCGACGGCCGGGGTTCCCTTCGCGCTCACGCTGCGGATGGTAGTCGAGCAGAATGGCCCGGCGCGTCGCGCCTGGCCGAAGCGAACGCAACACCGGTCGACAGCATCGGCTATGCTCGCGACGGCGCCGCCGCCCAGCAACCGCCGCCAATACCGCCGCGACGGCCGGACGCGCCCCCGATGTCCATGCCGGACACGTCCAGGAGTCACGTTTGACCTTCGATACCCTCGGCCTGAGTGCCGACCTCCTCCGCACCGTGGCCGAGGAGGGC
>CAKKPP010000011.1 GCA_919901745.1 Chloroflexota bacterium
AACGGGGGCGTTCCGGCCCTCGCTGCTCGAAGGCGCCGGCGCTTCCGGCGCACCCTATCCGGCTTGGCCGACGTTCATGCACGAGAACGAGACGGTCGACATCTACGGTCTGCCAGGCGGCCGCGACGCCGGATACGGAGACTCCTGCCGCCGCGACCTTCTCCTTGAGCTCGAAGATCACCCGCTCCGCGAGCTTCTTGCCGATCCCCGGGATCGAAACGAGGACGGCCTGGTCCTGCTGCATGATCGCGAGCTGGAGGTCCGGCGTGGGACGGCTGCCGACGATCGCCAGCGCGACCTTTGGCCCGACCCCCGTCACCGTGAGCAGCAGGTTGAAGAACCCGAGCTCCTCGGCAGACCGAAATCCGTACAGCGCCTGTTGGTCCTCGCGAACCAGGTGGTAGGTGTGCAGCCGGAGCCGGGATCCGGGCGCGGCCGAGACGATGATCGCCGGTGCGGCGAACACGCGGTAGCCGATCCCGCCGACCTCGACGACGAGCGAATCCGCGGCGATGGCCCCGACGATCCCGTCGAGCGAGGCGATCACCGGCGCCGCGTGGCTGGGGCGCGCGCGCTCCCGGCCCGAATTCCGCCCTCGGCGGCAAGCGCGTCACGGACGGCCCGTTCATACGGCGTCGAGCCGCGAACCATTGGTGCCGCCGATGCTCGATCGAGGAGCGCGGCCACCGGCTCCGTGTCGTCACGCTCGCTGTTCGCGGCCCATGTGGCGATTGCCAGCGCATCGGCCGCGTCGTCGGGCTGCGGCGGAGCGGCCATCCCGAGGATCAGGGCCACCATCCGCCCAACCTGCTCCTTGTCCGCAGCCCCGTAGCCCGTCACGGCCATCTTGACCGCGTTCGGCGTGGCCTCGCGGATCGGGACGCCGTGCTGGGCGGCAGCCAGCAGCACGACACCGCGTGCCTGGCCCACCGCGAACGCGGTCTGCGCATTCCGCGAGAAGAACAACCGCTCCACGGCCAGGAGCTGCGGCCGGTGCCGCGTGATGAGTTCGTCCACCAGCTCGTGGATGGTCAGGAGCCGGTCGGCCAGCGCCCGGTCGGGCGTCGTGGTCAGGCAGCCGTGATCGACCGCCCGGAGCGCGCCGTCGGTTGACTCCACGATCCCATAGCCCAGTGCCGCGGTCCCCGGGTCGATCCCGAGAACGATCATCCCGCGACCTCGGCGTACACGTCCTCGGGGATGTCGAAGTTGGCCGTCACCCGCTGGACGTCGTCGAGGTCATCGAGCAGCTCCACCAGGCGGAGCGCCTGGCGCGCCTTCGAGGAGTCCAGTTCCACCGTCTGCTGGGCGACCATCGTGCTCTCGGCCGACTCGACGGCCACACCGGCCGCCTCGAGCGAGCGGCGCACCGCCTCGAGGTCGCCCGGGGCGGTCCAGATCTCGATCTGGTCGGCCTGCTCGGTATCGACGTCGTCCGCACCCGCATCGATCGCGGTCAGGGCCACCTGGTCGGCGTCGACTCCCGCCCTCGGCACGATGATGAACCCGCGCGGCTCGAACTGCCACGCCACGGCTCCGGATCCGGCCAGCTGGCCCCCGGCCTTCGTGAAGATCGAGCGGACCTCTCCGGCCGTCCGGTTCCGGTTGTCGGTGGCCGCCTCGACGAGGATCGCCACGCCGCCGGGTCCGTAGCCCTCGTAGACGATTTCCTCGTACTGCTCGCCGTCACCGCCGCCGGTCGCCCGCTCGATCGCCCGCTTGATGTTGTCGGCGGGCATGTTCACGGCGCGTGCCTTGTCGACGGCCAGCCGGAGCCGGTAGTTGGCGTCGGGGTCGCCGCCGCCGGCCCGGGCCGCCACGATGAGTTCCCGGGCGACCTTCGTGAAGACGGCGCCACGCTTCGCATCGTTGACGCCCTTCTGGCGCTTGATCGTGGACCACTTTGAGTGACCGGACATCGGGCGGGAGTATAGCGGACTATCATGAGCGAACCGCCCGACGCAGCCGGCGGTCCGCCGCCCCACGACCGTCCCGGCGTCCCCGACGAGCCCCACCGAACGCACGAGAGGACTGACGAGTCGATGACGATCAAGAGCGTTGATCTGCCCCACATCCGCAGCGTCGTCCTGGCCGGCCACGCCGGTTCGGGCAAGACGACGCTTGGCGAACAACTCCTCTTTCGAGCCGGTGCGATCCCGCGGCTCGGCAACGTCGCGGACGGGACGTCGCACCTCGACTTCGAGCCCGAGGAACAGAAACGTCGCGAGACCCTGAGCCTCGCCGTCGCCACCTTCGATCGCGACGAAACCGAGATCACCATCGTCGACACTCCGGGCTACCCCGACTTCGTCTCCGAGGTCATCCAGGGCTTCCACGCGGCAGACGGTTCGATCCTGGTGATGGACGCAACGTCCGGCGTCGAGGCGGGCCTCGAGAACGCGGTCGGGATCGCCCGCACGACGAACACTGCGGCGTGCTTCTTCATCAACAAGTGCGACCGGGAGAACGCCGATCCCACCGCGGCCCTCGACGCGCTGCGCGGCGCATTCGGCAACAAGGTCGCACCGCTGCAGATCGCGATCGGGGCGGCCGAGTCGTTTTCGGGCTACGTCGACCTCGTCCACCGCAAGGCCTACCGCTGGGAGGGATCGACCGAGATCGAGATCGACATCCCGGCAGAGCTCACGGCCGAGATCGACCGCCGGCGGGACCAGCTCCTCGAGGCGGCTGCCGAAGCGGACGACGAGGTGCTGACGAAGTACCTCGAGGGCCAGGAGGTCACCGACCCGGAGCTCGAAGCGTGCCTCCGCAAGGGCGTCAAGGAGTCGATCCTCGCCCCGGTCCTGGTCGGCAGCGCCACGAAGGGGATCGGCCTGCGCGGACTCCTCGACGCGATCGTCCGCTACCTTCCCTCGCCCGCCGACGAGGCCCCGGCGGCCGCGACCGACAAGTCCGGCTCCGAGGTGGCCATCCCCGCCGACATGGCCGGACCGCTTCTCGTCCGGGTGTTCAAGACGACCGCCGACCCGTACGTCGGGCGCCTCACCTACCTGCGCGTGCTGTCGGGGACGCTGCGCTCACAGAGCCACGCGTGGAACGCGGAGCGTGGCGAAGAGGAGCGGATCGGCCAGCTCCTGCTGCTCCACGGCAAGGACCAGGAACCGACCGGAGAACTTCGTGCCGGCGAGATCGGCGCGGTGGCAAAGCTCGGCGTCACGGTCACCGGCGACACATTGTCCTCGCGGGAACGACCTCTCTCGCTCGCCCCGATGGCATTCCCGGAACCCACCTTGATGATGGCCATCGAACCCCAATCGAAGGCGGACCTCGACAAGATGGGCCCGGCGCTCCAGCGCATGCTCGAAGAGGAGCAGACGGCCCGCGTCGAGCGCAGCGCGACCGGCGAACAAGTCCTCCGGGTGATCGGCGACGCCCATGCCGCCGTCATCCTCGAACGTCTCAAGCGGAAATTCGGCGCCGCCGTGGTCACCCACACCCCCAAGGTGCCGTACAAGGAAACGATCCGCGCAAAGACCCAGGCCCACGGCCGCTACAAGAAGCAGACGGGTGGCCACGGGATGTTCGGCGATGTCTGGCTGGAGATCGAACCGACGCCCGGCGAAGGCGTGTCCTTCGCCGAGCGGATCGTCGGCGGCTCCGTCCCCAAGCAGTTCTTCCCGGGCGTCGAGAAGGGCATTCGCGAAACCGCTGCCGAGGGCGTGATCGCCGGGTATCCGCTGTCCGACTTCAAGGCGACCCTCTACGACGGGTCCTTCCACAACGTGGATTCCAACGAGCTGTCGTTCAAGATCGCTGCCTCGATGGCGCTCAAGGAGGCGGTCCACCAGGCGAAGCCGGCCCTCCTCGAACCGATCATGACCGTCGCGGTCCGGATCCCCGAGCAGTTCATGGGCGAGGTCAATCGCGATCTCAACGGCCGGCGAGGACGGGTCCTCGGCATGGACACGGCCGAGGGCTTCCAGGT
Source organism: Chloroflexota bacterium (assembly GCA_919901745.1). Taxonomy (GTDB): domain Bacteria; phylum Chloroflexota; class Limnocylindria; order Limnocylindrales; family CSP1-4; genus CAKKPP01. The sequence goes on from CAKKPP010000011.1 coordinate 3,947, forward strand.
CATCACCGCCAGCGTGCCGCAGGCCGAGCTGTTCACGTATGCGTCGGAACTTCGATCGCTGACGGCCGGTCGCGGCACGTTCTCCTACACCCTGGACCACTACGACGAGGTCCCCGGACACATCGCCGAGAAGGTCATCGCCGAGCATCGCAAGAACGGCGAGGAGACGTCCGGGCACTGACGGCTCCCGGGGCCGCCCGGCGGCCGCGGCGGCCCGGCAGCCGCGGCGGCCCGGCGGCCCGGCGGCGTTGCCAGATGTCGTTCGTGCGGTGCCGGCGGCCCGGCAGCGTTGCCAGATGTCGTTCACAACGGCACTACGGTGGATTCCCGCCGGCGTTGCCAGATGTCGTTCGTGCGGTGCCGGCGGCCCGGCGGCGTTGCCAGATGTCGTTCGTGCGGTGCCGGCGGCCCGGCGGCGTTGCCAGATGTCGTTCACAACGGCACTACGGTGGATTCCCGCCGGGCCGAACGACGTTTCGCGCTGCTTCCGTGCATGATCGAGCGGCCGCGATGGCCTCCTGGCCTCGCTCTGGCGCCGAGGCACCCCGTCGAGCGTCCATAGCGCCGGTGTGACGGGAATGTGGCAAGAACCCGCCGCCCCGCGGCATGCCTGCTGCCCGCGTCCCCGCGATCAACCGGGCGTCGTCAGCCGCGCAACAGCTCAGTCGACGGCCGCGAGCGCATCGGGGAGGGAGATTCGCCCTTCGTACAGCGCGCGCCCCACGATCGCACCGGAACAGCCAATCGCCCGCACGGCGAGCAGGTCGTCGATCGTGGTCACGCCGCCCGACGCGATGATCCGACCGCAATCGAGGCCAACGAGTCGCTCGAGCAGGTCGAGGTCGGGACCGCCGAGAAGCCCATCCCGGTCGATCGCGGTCACGGCGAACGTGGTGACGCCGGCGGCGGCCTGGGTGCGGAGCGCATCTGCCGCCGGGATCCCGGGCGCGCCGACCCGCCATCCATCGCCCAGCGCGAGGCCGTCGCGAATGTCCAGGGCAACGACGATCCGGGCGTTGCCGTGCTCCTCGACGAGCCGCTGGCTGAAGGACGGATCGCCAAGTGCGGCGGTCCCGAGCACCACCCGCGCCGCGCCGTCGCCGAGTGCCGCCACCACGTCCGTGGCCGCGCGCAGCCCACCGGCAACCTGGCAGCGTGCCCCTTCCCCCACCGACGACACGATCCCGCGCACGACCTCGGCCTGCACGCGCGTGCCCGACCTCGCGCCATCCAGGTCGACGATGTGGATCCAGGCCGCTCCCGCCGCCACGAACGCACGCGCGACCTCGACTGGATCGGCTCCATAGTCGGTTGCCCGCGCGAAATCGCCCTCGCGCAGGCGGACCACGCGACCGCCGATCAGGTCGATCGCCGGGAGCAATTCGAAGGTGCTTGCGCCTGCCATGTTGCCATGCTACCGTATTAGCACGTTACCACGCTAGCACGTTACTACGGTTGAAGATACGGCACGGCGTCACTGCACCGGGAGGTTGGAACGAACCATGGCCACGGTCATGACCGACGACGATTGGAAGAGCCCGAACATCAGGGCACTGATCGACGCGTTGCTCCGCCTCGACACGCCGCTCGAAGCGGAACACTTCCTGCGGGACCTGTGCACGCTTGGCGAACTCCGCGACATGGCCCAGCGCTGGGCGGTGGTTCGACTGCTCGACCAGGGGCTGCACTACGCCGAGATCTCGACCCTGACCGGGGCCAGCACGGCGACGATCACCAGGATCGCCTCGTGGCTGCGTCACGGCGAGGGCGGGTATCGCGCGATGCTCGACAAGCTGGCGGCCTCGCGGTGACCGACACCGTGACCGCACGCTCGTCGGCGCGGGCCGTGGAACGGGCGATTCCACGGACGGATCGACTCCGCCTGGCGGTGCCCAACAAGGGTCGCCTGCAGGAGCCGGCCCTGCGCCTGCTCCACGACGCCGGCCTCGTGTTCGACGAGCACGATCGGAGCCTTGTCGCCCACGTCGAGAACATCGACCTCGACATCCTGTTCGTCCGGACCAACGATGTCGTCGAATTCGTGGCCGATGGCGTGGCCGATCTCGGGATCGTGGGCGAAGACCTTCTGGTCGAGTCGGGCGTGGATCTGCCCAGGCTGCGCTCCCTGGGTTTCGGGCTCTGCCGTCTCGCTGCCGCGGTGCCCAACGACGCCCCCGTCCAGGCGTTCGGGGATCTCCAGGGTCGGCGCGTCGCCACGTCGCATCCCAACACGACGAGCGCCTTCTTCGGCGCCCGAGGCATCGATGTCCAGATCGTGCCGCTGTCCGGAGCCGTCGAGGTGGCCCCAAGGCTCGGGCTTGCCGACGCGATCGTCGATCTCGTGTCGACCGGGTCGACGCTGGTCATGAACGGGCTGCGCCCGATCGGCGACGTCCTGCCGTCGCAGGCCCTCCTGGTGGCCAATCCGGACGCCCTCGATCGCCGCGCAGCCGAGGTTGCCGGGATCGACACGATGCTCCAGTCGGTGATCGCGGCACGATCGCAGAAGTACCTGATGATGAATGCCCCGGCAGACCGCCTGGCGGAACTCGAACGCCTGCTCCCCGGCCTCGAGTCTCCCTCGGTCATCCCGCTCGCACACGGCGGCATGATCGCCATCCACAGCGTCGTGGGTGCCGACGATGTGTGGGACCTGCTGCCCCGGCTCAAGGCCGCCGGCGCATCGGGCATCCTGGTCTTGCCGATCGAGAAGGTCATCCCGTGATGCCCGAGCTTGGCGAGATCGAGGCCGGCCGCCCGACGATCCGGCTGCGACGCCTCGATCTGAGCGTGGGTGCGGTGGATGCAGAGGCTGCGGCCGACTGGCGGCGGCTCGTCCGTCGCGGCGCCGCACCCGACATCGAGATTCGGGCGACCGTCCGCGGCATCGTGCACGACGTTCGGGCCGGCGGCTCCGACGCCGTTCGCGACGCCAATCGCCGGTACGGCGGCGGCCTGCGGCGCGAAGGCCTGCGGCGCGAAGGCCTGCGGCGCGAAGGCCTGCGGCGCGAAGGCCTCCCGGGCGGCCAATCCGGGGCCCCGACGCCGGCAGGCGACCTCGTGATCGATGGTGCGGCGCTCCTCCGGGCGCGCGACGCCCTCGACGCCCGGATCCGGAGCGCCCTCGAGACCTCGATTGCCAACGTCCGTCGGTTCGCGGAGACGCAGCGTCCCCCGACCACCCGCACGACGATCGCCGACGGCGTCGAAATCGAACGCCGCTGGACGCCGCTCGCGTCGGTGGGCGCGTATGTCCCCGGCGGGTCGGCACCGTATCCGTCCTCGCTGGTGATGACCGTCGTTCCGGCACGGGTCGCCGGCGTCGGCACGGTGGTCGTCGCCACGCCGGCCGGACCCGGCGGCACCATCGACCCGATTCTGCTCGGCGCTGCGGGGCTCCTCGAGGTCGACGCGGTCCTCGTCGCCGGCGGTGCCCAGGCGATTGCCGCGCTGGCGTTCGGATTGCCCGATGTCGGCATCGGACCCGTCGATCGAATCGTCGGGCCCGGCAACGCCTGGGTGACGGCTGCCAAGATCGAACTCGCCGGCGAGGTCGGCATCGACCTGCCGGCCGGCCCATCCGAGGGAATGGTCCTGGCCGGCCCGACATCCGACCCCGTCATCATCGCCGCCGACCTGATCACCCAGGCCGAGCACGGCCCCGATTCGCCGGCGATCCTCGTCACGACGGACGGCGCGTTCGCCGATGCGGTTGAACGCGCCATCCTGGCGCAACTCGCGGAGGCGCCGCGCCGCGCCATCCTGGAGCTGGCGCTCGGTGTCCACGGCAGGATCGTCCTCGCCGCCGATCTGGACGCGGCGATCGGGCTGGTCAACGAGTACGCGCCCGAGCATCTCTCGGTCGACGTCGAACCGCTGGAGGAGACCGTCACACGCCTGCACAGCGCCGGGAGCATCTTCGTGGGTCGGTGGGCGCCCGAATCGGCCGGCGACTACGCGACCGGCGCGAACCACGTGCTGCCGACGGGCGGGCTGGCGCGCTCCACCGGGCCGCTGAGCGTCGAGGCGTTCGGGCGGTACAGCCAGGTCCAGCGGATCACGCGCGAGGGCCTGGCCGGCCTTCGCTCGGCCATCACCACGTTGGCCGGTGCCGAGGGCCTGGCCGCCCATCGCGCTGCGGTCGAGCTCCGGTTCCGACAGGAGGAGACGTGAGTCCCACCCCGGTCACGTTCGTGTCACCGATCGCTCCGGTCGGCTACAACTGGGAGGCGACCGACCGAGAGGTCGCCGAGCGCTACGGCGTGCCCCTCGAGCAGATCCTTCGCTTCGACCTCAACACCTCCCCCACCCCGCCGGAGCTGGCAACGCGGATCCTCGCCGGCGGTCGGTTCATCACCCCGCTCTCGGAGTATCCCCCGGCGGACTATCACGACCTGATCGCCGCGGCCGCGAATCGCTATGGGGTGGCGCCCGAGGAGCTCCTCGTCGGGGCCGGCGCCGACGAGGTCCTGGATCTGCTCGCCAAGGCGTTCCTTCCGGCCGGCGGCAAGGCCGTCCTCCCCGTGCCGTCGTACGCGATGTACCGGGTCCTGACCGAGCAGCGTGGCGCGTCGGTCGTGGCCGTCAGCCGGAAGGGCGCCGAGGGCGGCTGGGCAATGGACGTCGACGCGGTCCGCGCCGCCGCGCGCGATGCGGACCTCGTCTGGCTGTGCAGCCCCAACAATCCCACCGGGCTCGCCGAGCCCGACGGAGCGATCGCGGCGCTGCTGGATGGGATCACCGCCGACGCCGCGGCGGCCGGGCGTCCGGGCCCTGCGGTGGTGCTCGACGAGGCATACGCCGAGTTCGTCGGCCGATCGCTCGCGGGACTGCGCCGGACGTTCCCCCGGCTCATCGTCGTCCGAACCGTGAGCAAGGCGTATGCACTGGCCGGGATCCGCGTCGGGTTCGCCGTGGCCGATGCCACGACGATCGCGGCGATCGCTCCCTACCGTCCCCCGGGCAGCGTGGCGACGACGTCCGTGACGGTGGCCACCGCGATCCTCGCCGACGACGAGGCGATGCGCGCCAACCTGGACCGCGTCGCGGAAGAGCGCCCTCGTCTGACCGCCGCGCTCGGGGCGGCGGGATGGACCGTCTTTCCATCGGTCACGAACTTCGTGCTGGTCGACTTCGGGACCATCGAACGGGTCGCATCCGTGGCCGATGGGCTCCTCGGCCACGGGCTGGTGCCGCGGACGTTCGGACGGGACCACCCGCTGGCGACAATGCTCCGGCTCACGGTCCGCGACCGCGCCGGCAACGAACGGCTGGCCGCCGCAGCCGGCGAGCTGGCCTGGGAGGCCTCTCGATGACAACGCCGCTGGGATCCATCGAGATCCTGGACCGCGGTGCCGGCGGCGCGACCGGTGCCGGCGGCGCGACCGGCGCCGCCACCGCGACCGCTGGCTCCGGCGCCAGCCGCGTGGTCACGGTCCGCCGGCGAACGCGGGAAACCGATATCACCGTCCGCGTGGATCTCGATGGCTCCGGCCGGGCCGCCGTGGCGACCGGCGTCGGCTTCTACGACCACCTCCTGACATCGCTCGCGCATCACTCGCTCGTCGACATCGAGATCACGGCCGCCGGCGACCTGGAGGTCGATGACCACCACACCGTCGAGGACGTGGCCCTCGTCCTCGGCGCGGCGATCGCCGAAGCCCTGGGAGAACGTGCCGGGATCCGGCGGTTCGGCGACGCGGCCGTGCCCATGGACGAGGCGCTCGCGACGGCGGCGATTGATCTGGGCGGCCGACCGTACGCGATCATCGACCTGCCGTTCCGGGGCGAGCGCGTCGGCGCCCTGTCGCTCCAGATGGTCGAGCACGCCCTCGAGGCGTTCGCCCGGACGAGCGGCGCCACGCTCCACCTGCGCGGCACCGGTCGCAACGATCATCACCTGGCCGAGGCCGCGTTCAAGGCACTCGCCCGGGCGCTCCGGGCGGCGGTTGAACCCGACCCGCGGCGAACGGGTGTCGCCTCCACCAAGGGGACGCTCGGGTGACAGCGCCGCCCGCGCCGTCGCGCGGACGCCTGCCGGCGGGGTCCATCGCTGCTGATCCTCGCCACCTGCGCGTGGCCGTCGTCGACTACGGCGCGGGCAACCTCGTGAGCATCGCCCAGGGTCTCGAGGCGGTCGGGGCCGCGCCGACGGTCGTCGAAGGTCCGCGGGGCCTGGCCCGTGCCGACGCCCTGATCGTGCCCGGCGTGGGCGCCGCAGCACCGGCCATGCAGCGCCTCGCGAAGGCCGGCCTCATCGAACCGATCCGCGCATGGATCGCCGACGGCCGTCCGTTCCTGGGGATCTGTCTCGGCCTCCAGCTCCTGTTCGAGACCAGCGAGGAGGACGGCGCCGAAATGCTCGGCGTGATCCCGGGCCGGGTCGTCGTCATTCCCGGCGCTCCCACGCTGCCGCACATCGGCTGGAACCAGGTGAACCAGGCGCGCTCGAATCCCCTCTTCGACGGGATCGCCGATGGCAGTGACCTCTACTTCGTCCATAGCTATGCCGGCATGCCCCAGGGCGATCGAGCGGAGGACGTCATCCTCGCCCGGACGACACACGGCGGCACGTTCGTCTCGGCCGTCGCTGATGGGCCCATGAGCGGGGTCCAGTTTCACCCGGAGCGGAGCGGGGCCGATGGCCTTCGTCTGCTGGCCAACTTCGTGCGCCACGCGGTTCCCGGCTGATGCTCCGTCGACGGGTGATCCCCTGCCTCGACGTCGCCGACGGGCGTGTCGTGAAGGGCACCCGATTCGTGGACCTCATCGACGAGGGGGATCCCGCCGAGCTCGCCGAACGCTACGCGAGGGAGGGCGCAGACGAGATCGTGTTCCTGGACATCTCGGCCGCGCCGCAGGGCCGGGCCACCCTCCTCGAGGTGGTGACACGAACCGCTCGACGCTCGTTCGTGCCGCTGACCGTCGGCGGCGGTGTGCGCACGCCGCACGAGTTCCGCGACGTGCTTCGGGCCGGTGCCGACAAGGTCTCGCTCAATACCGCTGCGGTCGCCGACCCGACCCTCGTCTCGCGCTGCGCCGCGCGGTTCGGGCGCCAGGCGGTCGTGGTCGCGATCGATGCCCGCCGGAGGAACCGCGACGGCGCCCTGGGCGCGCGGGCCTGGGACGTCCTCGTCCGCGGCGGCCGCGAGGTGACCGGCCTGGACGCGCTCGAGTGGGCGCAGCGCGCGGCGGAACTGGGCGCCGGCGAGCTGCTCGTCACCTCGATGGATCGTGATGGAACGCGCTCCGGCTACGACACGGAGCTCCTGCGACGCATCTCCGAGCGGGTCCACGTCCCGGTCATCGCCTCCGGCGGGGCCGCGGGACCGGACGACTTCGTCGCCGCCGTTCGCGACGGTGGAGCCGACGCCGTCCTCGCGGCCTCGATCTTCCACCGCCGGATCCACACGATCGCCGAGGTCAAGGCCGTGATGGCCGCAGCCGGGCTGCCGGTACGAACCGTCGCGGCCGCCTTCGCGACCGGAGCCACGGCGTGACGACGGGCCTCGCCTCCAGGGTCGTGTTCGGTCCGGATGGGCTGGTCCCAGCGGTGGTGCAGGACGCGACGGACGGACGGGTCCTCATGGTGGCCTGGATGGACCCGGAGGCCCTTGCCGCGACGCTCGAGACCGGCGACGTCCACTTCCATTCACGGTCGCGGAAGCGGTTGTGGCGCAAGGGTGAGACCAGCGGGAACGTGCTCAGATCGCGCGGGATCGAGCTCGATTGCGACGGCGATGCCCTTCTGGTGACGGCCGAGGCCACGGGTCCCACGTGCCACACCGGGACGAGGAGCTGCTTCGATGCGGGCCAGGCATCGATCCCGGACTCGGGCCGGGCGGCGGACCCGACCGCAGCCACTCCCGCGGACGACCAGGGGTTCGCGTTTCTCGAATCCCTCTGGGACACCATCCGCGCGCGTGCCGTCGACCCGCCCCCCGGTTCCTACACCGCGCGGCTCATCGAGGGCGGCGTCGACGCGGTGGGGCGGAAGGTGACCGAGGAGGCGACCGAGGTCCTGCTCGCGGCACGCGACGACGCGGAGGCGCAGTCAGCCGTCCGCGACCGCGCATCGACCCGCGCGGCGCTCGCCGGTGAGATGGCCGATCTCCTCTACCACGCGCTCGTCCTCCTGGCCGAGCGCGATGTCGCGCCGTCGGCGGCGATCGACATCCTCCGGTCCCGCCACCGCGCCTAGCGTGGGCCCGGACCGCGGCGGCCCACCCGCAGGCGCTTCTTGCCGACCCGGACCACGAGCCACTCCTCATCGATCGGCGCCGGAATCGCGGCGGCGACATCGGTGATCCGCGCATCGTTGATCGAGATCCCGCCCTGGCTGATCAGGCGTCGCGCTTCACCGTTCGAGGCGACCGTCCCGCTCGCGACGAGGAGCGCCACGACGTTCGCGCCGAGGTCTCCCTCGGTGAAGGCGAACCCATCCACGGCTTCATGGAGCGTCGCCAGGACCTCGGGATCCACGATCGGCCCGCCCGAGAACACCGCAGCCGAGACGCGCGTCGCGTGCGCGGCTGCCTTCGCCCCGTGGACCCGGGTCGTGACGTCCACGGCCAGGGCGCGCTGGGCGGCGCGTTCCCCGGGGCGCGCCGCCAGGTCCTCCTCGAGGGTCGCGATCGATTCGGCGTCGAGCAGGGTGAACCAGCGCAGGTGCGTGCCCACGTCCCGATCGTCGGCATTCAGCCAGTACTGGAAGAACGCGTACGGCGTCGTCCGGGCGGGATCAAGCCACACGGTATCGCCGCTCTCGGACTTGCCGAACTTCGTTCCCGACGGCGTCAGGAGGAGCGGGTAGGCGAGGGCGAACGCCGGATCCTGCTCGTCCGACCCGCCGGCAGTCCGCCGGATCAGCTCCAGACCGGCCGTGATGTTGCCCCACTGGTCGGCGCCGCCCATCTGGAGTTCGACCCCCATCGTGCGATGCAGGTGGGCGAAGTCCGCGGCCTGGAGGAGCATGTAGCTGAACTCGGTGAACGACAGCCCGCGCTCGAGCCGGACCTGCACCGAGTCCTTCGCCAGCATATAGGGCACCGTGAAGTGCTTGCCCACGTCACGCAGGAAGTCGAGCAGCCCCACCTCGCCCAGCCAGTCGAGGTTGTTGGCCATGCGCGCCTGCGCGGGCCCCGGCGAGAAATCGAGGAAGTGCTCCAGCTGGGCACGAATCGCGTCGGCGTTCGCCATCAGCTCGTCTTGTCCCAGGAGCGTTCGTTCCGAGGAGCGGCCGGATGGGTCGCCGACCATGCCCGTGGCGCCCCCGACGAGCGCAACCGGTCGGCCGCGATGGCGCTGGAGCTGGAGCAATCCGAAGATCGGGACCAGGCTGCCCACGTGGAGGGACGACGAACTCGGATCGAAGCCGACATAGCCGGCGATCGGCCGCCCCGTGGCCAGCCGGGCCTCCAGGCCCGGCGTCGCATCGTGGTACATGCCGCGCCAGCGCAGGGTCGCAAGGAGCCCGGCCGGACCACCCTCCGCGGATGGGGTGGCGTCCGCTCCCGCGTTCGGGGCCGTCACAGGGTGGTTCGCCGAGCCGTCACGACTCGATGGGTGCCGGGGGGCAGGGATCTCACGCCCCTATGCTATCGTGACCGCCTCAATGCAGACCAGCCTCGTGCGGCGCCGACGCCAACGCCGGATGGGCGCCAGTCGACGCCCCCGCGGCGGAGGCGCGGCGCGCAACGCCGCGATTGCCTTCCCGCTCCTCCTCTTTGCGATCCTCTTGGTGATCGGCTCGGCCGGTTTCGTCGGGGTCGTCTCCGCGTACGCCTACTACAGCCGCGACCTGCCCGATCCCAAGGCGCGGCTGCTCGGCCTGTCCTTCGATCAGCAGACGGTCGTCACCGATCGAACCGGCACGATCGACCTGGCGCGCCTCGGCGAGCGGAAGCGAGAGGTCGTGACCTTCGCGGAGATTCCCGATGAAATGCTCGATGCCACGACGGCGATCGAGGACAAGGACTTCTGGAGCAACCCGGGTTTCGATCTCGGCGGCTTCGTCTCGGCCACCATCGACACGATCAACGGTCGACCCCGCGGCGGTTCCACGATCACGCAGCAGCTCGTGCGCAACCGGCTCCTGCCGCCCGAAGCGCTGGACGGCACCGTCTACGAGCGCAAGGCTCGCGAGATCATCCAGTCCATCCGGCTGACGCAGGAATTCCCCGGCGATATCGGCAAGGAACAGATCATCACCGCGTACCTCAACCAGAACTTCTACGGCAACCAGAGCTACGGGGTCAGGGCTGCCGCCCAGAGCTACTTCAAGAAGACGCTGGACGAGCTGACCCTCGCCGAGACCGCGATCCTCGCCGCCATCCCCCAGTCGCCGACCAGGTTCGACCTCACCAGACAGGCCGTCGTGGTGTGCGGCATCGAGCTCGCGGTCGAGGAGGTCTGTCCGCTCGCCGAGACCGCCCTGGTCGTACCGCCGGACAGCGAGATCGTGGTCCGGCGCAACCGCATTCTCGACCTGATGAAGACCCGCAGCGTGTTGTCGGGTGCCCGCCATGCCGTCGACGAATACGAGCGAGCCAAGAAGGAGTCGGTGATCCTTGCTTCGCAGGCGGCGACGCCGTGGAAGGCACCGCACTTCGTCTGGCAGGTTCGCGCTCAGCTCGCCGAGATTCTCTGCCCGGGACAGCCCGCCGACGGCTGCGAGAAGGTCGACACGGGCGGCTATCGGGTCACGTCGTCACTGGACTGGCCGGCCCAGCAGATCGCCGAGAAGTGGACGTACGTGGCGGCCCGGGCGCCCCACGCGAAGAAGCCCGAGTCGATCCTGGCCGCCGCAGGAATTCCCGAGTCCGAATGGGGCTGGATCAAGGGGCTGGGACCAACGCGCGCCAGACCCACCGGCGCAAACATCCACAACGCGGCGTCGGCGATCATCGACTATCGGACGGGCCAGGTCCTCGCCTACGTCGGGAGTGCGAGCTACACGAGCAACGGCTCGGCGAAGTTCGACCCGCAGTGGGATGTCCTGTCCGATAGCTGGCGTCAGCCGGGATCCGCCATCAAGCCGGTCGGGTATGCGATCGGGATCGATGACCGCACGATGACCGCCGCCACGATGTTCATGGACGTCGTGACCGACTTTGGCAAGGGGTTCACGCCGACCCAGGCCGACGGCCTGGAGCGCGGTCCGGTCCGCCTCCGCTCGGCCCTCCAGTTCTCGCTGAACATCCCGGCGATCAAGGCCGGCCTCACCAACGGCCTGGAGCACTACTTCAACCGTTCCAGGGACTTTGGGCTGGAGTACGGTCCACGAACCATCCCGGTCGTCTCGATGGCGATCGGAACGCTCGAGGTCCACCCGATCGACCTGTTGGGTGCGTACGGGGCCATCGCTGACGGCGGCGTGCTGATGCCCCGAACGATCATCCTCGACGTGACCGATTCTTCCGGCAACAAGATCTGGCCGCTCGAAACGGACCCGCCGAGCGGCGAGCGGGTCATCAGCGCGCAGGCGGCGTACATCGTCACGGACATCCTCGCCGGCAACACGAACCCCAAGGTGAACCCGTACTGGTCCGAGTGGCGGATCGTCGACGGCAAGACGGCCCGTCCCGCGGCCTACAAGACCGGTACCACCAGCGACAACCGGGACGTGCACGCATACGGCTACCTCGCTCCACCCGAGGACCCGACCGCGCCGGCGCTGGCCGTCGGCGTCTGGATGGGCAACAGCAACAACGAACCGAACAAGGGCAGCCTGTCGCTCGATTCCTCTGCCCCACTCTGGTCGGCGATCCTCAACGAGGTGAGCCGCGGTCTCCCGATCGCCGCGTTCAAGCCGCCGGACGGCCTGGAGACCGCCGCGGTCGACGCCATCAGCGGCCTCCTGCCGGGTCCCTTCACGGCGGCCACGGTGAAGGAGATCTTCATCAAGGGAACCGTCCCCAAGCGTGTCGACAACCTGCGGATCACGCTCGATGTCGACGAGACTTCCGGGCTTCTCTGGCAGGACGGTTGCGCCGGACCGATGGTCCAGCGTGGCTTCCTCGACTTCAGCTCGGCGGAGCCCAATTTCCCGAAGTGGCTTCCGTTCACGCTCGAGTGGGCGTCGCGCGCGGCCAGGGGCGTCGGCGTGGCGGGCGGTCCCGAGCGCACCCGGACGACGTACTTCTACAACACCCGATTTGCACCGTTCGGGAAGGGCTGGGGCGGCACGTTTGCGCCGACCGAGCTGTGCCAGCCGCTTCCGCCCCCGCAGTGCGATGCGCAGGGCAACACCGATCCGACGTTCCCGCCGATTGTCGGATCGTTCGGACCCGAGATCACGCCCGAGCCCACCCCCTGCCTGACGCCGGAGCCGACCCAGGAGCCACCGCCGGGTGGCCCCACGCCGACGCCGAACCTCCCGGGGCCAAAGCCCAAACCGACGCCGCCGGGCGCCGGCGGCTGAACCACGTCGCTGCGAGGGTCCAACGACCCCTCAGAGCGCGACGATGGTCGCTCCGTCGCCTCCCTCGCCGCGCGCCCCAGGCCGGATCGACTGGACCAGCGGATGACCGCCGGCCTCGGCGCGGACGGCATCGCGCAGCGCGCCGGTACCGAGGCCATGCACGACCGTCACCTGCTGCAAACCGGCCAGGGACGCATCTTCGAGATAGCGGCCCAGCGCGTCGAGCGCCTCCTCCACCCGGGCACCGCGCAGATCCAGTGACGATGCGACGCTGCGCGTCCGGGCCAGCCGAAGAGCGGCGACGCTGGACGCCGCCCCGCCCGCGGCATCGCCCGAACCCGGAGCCGCACGGGACGCAGCCGCCGACGGTTCCAGGTCCGCAAGGTCGACGGCCACCCGCATTCCGCCCGATTCGAGCGTCGCGCGGAGTCCATCGCGATCGAGCGCGGCCACACGACCATCCCAGCCGCCCCGTCGACTGCGAGCCCGATCGCCCACCTTCCAGACGATCACGGCGACCGGTTCAGGGGCCGCCCCCGGCTCGGCGCCGGGCAGGCGTGCGAGACGCTCGTCGACGCGGACCATGGCCGCGTCGACGCCCGGTGCTGTGATCGTTTCGCGGTCCAGCATGCGGCGGGTTCGCGCGACATCATCGCGGAGCGCCTCGACGAGCCGCTCGGCCTCCACCCGTGCCTCGCGGGCCGCGGCGTCGCGCTCGGACCGCGTGCGGCGTCGCTCGTCCACGGCGTCGCGAAGCGCATCGGCGGCGCGAAGTTCCGCCGATCTCGCGCGCTCCAATGCGTCGGCCGTCTCGCTCTCGGTGGCCTTGATCGCCGACAGCGTTGCCTCGAATGTCTGCTGCGATTCGCTCAGTCGGGATCGCGCGTCGGACACGATCTCGCCGGGCAACCCGAGGCGCTCGGCGATCGCGAAGGCCTGGCTTCCGCCCGGGAGGCCGATCGAGAGCCGGTACGTCGGCGAGAGCGTCTCGAGATCAAACTCCACGGAGGCGTTTCGCGCCTGGGCCGTGGTGTGCGCGTATGCCTTGAGCTCCGCGTAGTGGGTCGTGGCCGCGACCAGGGCTCCGGCTCGAATGAAGTGGTCGAGCAGCGCCTGCGCCAGGGCCGAACCCTCCGTCGGATCGGTGCCGGCGCCCAGCTCATCGAGGAGCACGAGGGTCCCGGGGCCGGCGGCGGCCACGATGCGAACGATCGAACGCAGGTGCCCGGAAAACGTCGAGAGCGACTGGGCGATGGACTGTTCGTCGCCGATATCGGCGAACACGTCTCGGAAGACCGGCAATCGGCTGCCTGTGTCGGCCGGGATGTGCAATCCCGCCTGGTGCATGAGGGCGAGGAGACCCAGGGTGCGCAGCGTGACGGTCTTGCCACCGGTGTTGGGCCCGGTCACGACGAGCGCGCTGTAGCCGTCACCGATGCGAATGTCGATGGGCACCACGGCGCCCACGAGTCCGGGATGGCGCGCGCCCAGGAGGACCACGCCTCCGACGGTTGCATCCCCCGCTCGCACAGCGTCCATCTCGGCGCCGAGCTGCGCCTTGGCTGCCCAGAAATCGAATCGGGCGAGCGCGTCGAGGGTCGAGTCGAGGGCGACCGCGTTGGCCGCCACGAGGGCCGACAGCTCGTCGAGGATGCGCCCGATCTCCTCCGCCTCGGCCAGCTGCGCTTCGCGCCATGCGTTGCCCAGTTCGACGATCACCAACGGCTCGATGAACACCGTCTGGCCGCTCCCCGACGCATCGTGCACGATCCCCTTGACCCGCGAGCGCGCCTCGGCCTTCACGGGAACCACGTAGCGGCCGTTGCGCAGCGTGACGATCGGCTCCTGGAGGGCGCTGCCCAGTTCGGATCCGACGAGTGAGTCCAGGCGCCGTCGGAGTCGGTCGTACGCCACGCGGACCGCGGCGCGCAGCCCACCGAGACGGGGCGACGCGGTATCGAGCAACTCGCCCACCGGGTCGAACGAGCGGGCCAGGGTCGAGCGCACGGCCGGCACCGGGTGCAGGTCTGCGGCGAGTTTGCGGATGAGCGGCCGCCGATCGTCGGCGAGCGCGGTCTTCAGGCGTGCCGTCGCATCGAGCGTCTCCGCGATCTCCAGAAACTGTGCTGGGTCGAGCCGGCCGCCGCGAACGGCTCGCCCCACGGCCGGCGCAAGGTCATGACTCGCCCCGATGCCGACGGCCGACCGTTCCTCGAGCAACGATCGGGCCTGATCGGTCTCATCGAGGCCGCGCGTGATGAGGACCGGGTCGCGTTCGGGCACGAGTGATTCGGCGAGTCGGCGACCCGGCGGGAACGCCGTCAGCTCGGCGAGACGTGCTCGGACGGCCGGGAACTCCAGGAGATCGATCGAGCGCGGGTCCATCGCGGTTCAGTCGGTGCCCCGGAAAGACGTGGCGGCGCGCGTCGCCGATCGAGCCGCGGGCCGCGACACCGACGGATGGCCATCGAGGGCAAGCCGCCACGGAAGGCTCGCCCAGGGCTCACCGGCGTAGGCCACGCCCACCCGGGCAGTGGCGACGATGACTTGGGAGCCCTCGGGCGGTGCCATCTCGAGGCGGAGGGACGATCCCGGTGCCAGGAGATCCATGCCACTGAACGACCGATCGATGCCGAGCGCTGCGGTCACCAGGCCCGGTCCACTCGCCACGCGAGCCGTCGGGATGTCCGCCGGCGGCGCGAATCGACCGCTGGCTCCACGGCGGGTCGCGCCCGCGCGACGACGTTCGAGGGCGCGCACCAGGCGCGACGCGCGCATTTCCTCGACGCCCTCCATGGGCTCGATGGCACGCACCAGAACGGCCGATGGCTCGTCAAGGGGTCCAGTCACGATGTTCAGGCAGTCGTGCATCCCGTAGACAAGGTACACGTAGGCCGTGCCCGGCGGCCCGAACATCGCCTCGGTCCGCGTCGTGCGCCCGAACCGGGCATGCGACGCCCGATCATCCGGTCCGTCGTACGCCTCCACTTCGACGAGGCGACCCACGCGGCGCGCCCTGCCCGGCGCGTCATGCACCAGCCGGGCGCCAACGAGCCGCCGGGCGGCCGCGAGTACCGGGCCGGCCAACACGGCCCGAATTGCCTCGGCGTCGCTCGGTCGCGTCAGTTGAAGTTCGGAAAGACCGCCTTGACCGCGTCCGGAAAGAACGCGCCGGCGACGGCGAGGATCGACGGGATGACCGTCTGCCGGAAGATGGTCGCCGTCGCCGACCCATCGAGCGCCTGGTGGAAGTCGCGAATCAAGGGGAACTCGTTCGCCGAGATCGGGATCCCCGGAAGCTGGAAGAACGGATCGAGGATCATGATCACGGCGATCAACACGATCAGGCCCTGGACCACGCCGAGGATGCCGCCGAGCACCTCGTCGAGACTGGGGTGATCCGGGAACAGATGCTGCGACTTGTAGAAGGCCTGCAGGACGACGGTGAACGCGAGGCTTGCCGCCAGGAACACGGCCACGTATCCGATCATGTAGCTGTAGTCCGAGTTGTACGGCCAGTTCGATGCGAGGAACTGGCCCAACGGTTCGCGGACCTGGGTCGCGAAGAGGAACGAGAAGAGGATCGAGCCGATCCCCAACAGGCGACGGATGGTCCCCTGCATGAAGCCCAGGATGAACATCGCGAACAGGAACAGGAAGACGAGCAGGTCGAAGACGTTCAGCGATCGGATCGTATCGGCGATGTCCACGCATGCTCCCCAGATAGTTGGACGCTCGAACGCAACCCCGCGGGCGTCCGGGGCGGGCCAAGGGTAGCAGCGCGTCGACGCCACCCGCAAGGCCCGCGGGCTCAGCTTCGGATGCGAACTCCGAGGTCGGAAACCAGGCGCGCGACGACGGTCGCCACGGCCGCATCGACTTCATCCTCCACGAGTGTTCGATCGGCGGCCTGGAAGACCAGCCGGAACGCGAGGCTCTGCTCGTCGACATCGAGCGGGGCGCCCCGATAGACATCGAACAGGGTGGCCTCCGTCAGCAGCGTCCCGGCCGCGTCCCGAATCGTCGCGTCGATCCGATCGGCGGCGAGGGCACGATCGGCGACAACCGCGATGTCCCGCTCGACGGCCGGGTAGCGTGGCGGAGGCACCGAACGGACGACCGGCACGGATCCACCGGCCAGCCCGCGGATCGCCACCTCCGCGACGAGGATGCGCTCGGTCCGCACGTCGAGTTCCGCGAGCACCGCCGGGTGGAGCTCGCCGAGCCGACCCGCAATCGCGATCCGTCCCGTGTCGGAATCTCGCGCAACCACCGTCGTCGCCCGACCTGGATGCAGGAGAGGTTCATCGACGAGAGAGACGGTCTCTGGACGCGCGAGACCGAGCCGCTGCGCGACCGCGGCGATGATCCCGACCAGATCGGCGACGTCCGCGAGCCTGCGCGGTCGGTTCCATGCCGCGGTCTCGAAGGCGCCCTCGAGTGCGATGCCCAGCCTCCACCACTCGGCCGCCGTGTCGTCGGATCGACGGGCATAGCCCTTGCCGACTTCGAACACGGCAATGTCCACCCGGCCACGGCGGACGTTCGTGGCCACGGTGGACAGGAGGCCGTGGAGCAGACTCTGGCGGAGGACGGCGTGGTCGGATGACAGCGGATTGGTCACCGTGATCGGTCGTCCCTCGGCACGTTCCTCGCCGTCCACCGCGGCGGCGTCCACGTCCCACCGGAAGCGCTCCTCCTGGGCGGCCGAGATCAAGGCATGGGTGACCGATTCGGTCAGGCCGGCACCGACAAGCGTCTCGCGGACGGCATCGCGGACCTGGAGTGGATCGGCTCGAAACTCGGGCATCGGCGTGGCGGGGACGGTCGACGGTACGTGTTCGTAGCCGCGCACGCGGGCAATTTCTTCGGTGATGTCCGCCTCGATCGCGATGTCACGCCGCCAGGTCGGGACGACCGCGAGGAGGACGTCGGCACCAGCGGCGGGAACGGCCAACGGCTGCGTTCCGTTCGACACGACGATCGACGTATCGACGGGCGCGACCCTGGTGTCGATCCCGACCCGGGCGAGGAGGTCGCGCTGCTCATCCGGGCTGAACGCCGTGCCGAGAAGCCGGTTCACGCGCGACGGGCGAAAGGCGACCTCACCAGGACCCGGCTCATCAGGGGCGCTGTCGACGCGGCCGGTGGCCACGTGTCCACCGGCCCATTCGGCAATCAGGCGAGCCGTCCGATCGGCACCGATCCGCGCGAGCCGGACCTCCTGGCCCTTCTCGAAGCGCAAGCTGGCCTCTGAACGCAGGGCGTAGCGCTGGCCGGTCCGCCGGATCGCCACCGGATCGAAGATCGCCGACTCGACGATGACTTCCGTGGTCCGCTCCCCCACCTCCGACGATGCGCCACCCATGACGCCGGCGATGCCCAGGGGCCCGCGTTCGTCGGCGATCAGCAGGGTCTCCGGATCCAGGTCGCGCACGACGTGATCGAGCGTCTCGAGCCGCTCCCCGGTGACGGCCCGGCGAACCACGATCCGGCCATCGGCGACGGCCGACGCGTCGAAGATATGGATCGGCTTGCCCAGTTCGAGCATGACGTAGTTCGACGCGTCGACGACGTTGCTGATCGGCCGCATCCCTGCGGCCTGCAGGCGCATCTGGATCCGGTCCGGCGACGGCCCCACGCTGACGCCGTCGATCCAGCGACCGACGAACCGCGGGCACCACAGCGAATCGCGAACGTCGACGGACAGGCGATTCTCGACGGGGAGCCCGCTCTCGTCGGGATCGGTCTCGGGCCAGCGGATGACAGCTCCCGTGGCGGCCGCCACTTCCCGGGCGAGGCCGACGATCGACAACGCGTCGCCGCGGTTCGGCTTGACATCGACGTCAAGGACCACGTCTCCGTACAGGTCGGCCAGGGCACTGCCGACCGGCGCGTCCGGACGCAGGATCAGGATCCCGTCCGCGTCGCTGGTCAGGCGCAGTTCGTCGCCGGAGCAGAGCATCCCGTTCGAGACCACGCCCATCTTCTCGGTGCGCTCGATCCGACGGTCCCCGGGCAGAACCGCACCCGGCAGAGCCACCGGAACGCGTTGGCCGACGGCGATGTTCGTCGCCCCGCACACGATGTCCAGCGGCTCACCCTCGCCGATGGTGACGCGCGTCAGCGACAGTCGATCCGCCCGCGGGTGTCGCTCGACCGAGAGCAGTTCACCGACCACGACGTTCTGCCAGTCCGACCCGAAGCGCTCGATGCCCTTGACTTCCATTCCGAGCAGCGTGAGCCGCTCGGCGAGCTGTTCCGGTGTCAGCTCGACATCGACGTAGTCGCGGAGCCAGGACAGCGGCACCCTCATCGAAACTGCTCCAGGAAGCGCAGGTCGTTCTCCAGGAACAGGCGCAGGTCGGTGATCCCGTGGCGCAGCATCTTGATCCGCTCCGGACCCATGCCGAAGGCGAAGCCCTGGTAGCGCTCCGGGTCCAGCCCACCGTACTGGAGCACGACCGGGTGCACCATTCCCGCCCCGAGGATGGTCATCCAGCCGCTTCGCCCGCAGGCCGCGCAGCCGGGACCGCCACAGACGAGGCACTCGACGTCGAAGGCCACCGATGGCTCCGTGAAGGGGTAGTAGCCGGGCCGGAACCGCGTCTTCTTGCCGGCCCCGAACATCGCGTGGGCGAACTGGTCGAGCAGGCCGCGCAGATCCCCCAGCGTGACACCCTCGTCGATCATCAGCCCTTCGACCTGGAAGAATTCGAAGCCGTGTGACGCGTCGACGGCCTCGTAGCGGAAGCAGCGTCCCGGCAGGAGCGCGCGAATCGGTGGCTTTGTCGACTCCATGACGCGGATCTGGCCGGGCGACGTGTGCGTCCGCAGGAGCAGCCCCGGGATATCGACGTACAGCGTGTCCCAGAGGTCGCGCGCCGGGTGATCCGGCGGGATGTTGAGCTTCTGGAAGTTGGTCAGGTCGTCCTCGACTTCGGGACTCTCGTAGACGACAAAGCCGAACTGGGCGAAGATCGCGGCGATCTCGCTCATCGCCTCGATGCTGGGATGGAGCGTGCCGCGCCGGATGGGTCGGCCGGGCATGGTGACGTCGATCGCCTCGGATCGAAGACGCGCCTCGAGGGCCCCTGCTCGGAGTACGGTGCCGCGCTCCGCGATGGCCGATTCAACGGCCTGGCGAACGGCATTGGCCACGGCGCCGACGCGCGGGCGATCCTCGACGGGCAGGGCGCCGATGCCGCGCAGAACCGACGTCAACCGACCTTTGCGGCCGAGCACATCGAGCTCCAGCGCCTCGAGCGTGGCGACGTCGGCGGCACCATCGACGCCCGCGACCGCGTCCGCGCGAAGGTCCTCGAGGTCCTGTGTCAGCTGGGCGAGGTCCACGTCACCCCTTCGAACTTCCCGTCCGTCCTGTGCCGTCGCAGCGCAGATCCGGAATCACGAACCCCCGACCTTGAGCTCGGGGTCGAGGGCTCGGCGTCTGTTTGTCGTTCGGCCTCCGGGCCGGGATCCAGTTCAGGCGCCCTTCGCGACCTCGACGATCCGGCCGAAGGTGCCCGCGTCCCGGACGGCGAGATCGGCGAGGATCTTGCGGTCGACCGCGACATCGGCCCGCTTGAGACCGTTGACGAACGCGCCATAGGTCATCCCGTGCTGGCGCGCCGCCGCGTTGATCCGAATGATCCAGAGCGCACGCATCTGTCGCTTTCGCTGCTTGCGATCCCGCGTCGCGTAAGCGAGGGCGTGCAACAGCGCCTCGCGCGCCGGCTTGATCAGCTTGGACTTGGTTCCCTTGCGGCCCTCGGAGTCCTTCAGGAGGCGCTTGTGACGCTTGTGGGCGGCGACGCCGCGCTTGACTCGTGCCATGGCTGAACGATGCTCCTAGAGGTACGGAAGCAGGCGCCTGACCTGCTTCGCATGCGTGCCGCCGATGATCGACTTGCCCGCGTAGCGCCGCGTGCGGCGCGATGACTTGATCTCGAGGTGGTGCCCACGCCACGCGCGGACCCGGACGACCTTCCCGCTGCCGGTGGTCCCGATCCGCTTCTGTGCGGCCTTGTGGCTCTTCATTTTCGGCACCGCTGCCTCACTCTCCTGTCGTTGCCGGCCGTCGGGCCGGCGTCTTCGTCTCAGTGGCGTCATCAACCTTTGCCGGAGCCTCGGTCTTGGCCGCTGCCGGAGCCTCGGCCTTGGCCGCTGCCGGAGCCTCGGTCTTGGCCGCTGCCGGAGCCTCGGTCTTGGCCGGAGCTTCGACCTTGGCCGCTGCCGGAGCCTCGGTCTTGGCCGGAGCTTCGACCTTGGCCGCTGCCGGTGCCTCGGTCTTTGCCGGAGCCTCGGTCTTGGCCGGAGCCTCGGTCTCATCTGCGGCCGGCTTGGCCTGCCCGCCACCGTCGTGGCCCTTGGGTTTGTGGGTCGATGCCATCGTGATGTACATCGACTTTCCTTCCAGGAGCGGTGTGCGTTCCGCGACTCCGTGCTCCGCGACCCGCTCCGTGAACCTTGCCAGCATGTTCCGTCCGAGTTCCGGGTGGGTCAACTCCCGTCCGCGGAACCGCACGGTGACCTTGATGCGATCGCCATCCTCGAGGAACTCGATGGCTCGATTCAGCTTCGTCTGGAAATCGCCGACGCCGATCTTCGGCGACAGGCGAATCTCCTTGAACGTCACCGATCGCTGCCGGCGCTTGGCCTCTTTCTCGCGCTTGGTCAGTTCGTACTTGTACTGGCCAAAGTCGAGGAAGCGGACCACCGGCGGGGCTGCCATCGGGGCGACTTCGACGAGGTCGAGACCTCGCTCCTGCGCCATCTCGAGGGCCTGAGGCGTCGGCATGACGCCGAGCTGATTGCCCTCTTCATCAACGACCCGTACCTGGGGGATCCGGATCATCTGGTTGACGCGCAGATCTCGTGCTATGGCTGACCCCTTCGATGTTGCTCACAATGGATGACCCAGGCGCGCGCGGAAACGCCCACCTTTGGCCGTCGCGGGAGGATAGCACAGGACCCGATTCACGGGCAACGATCGGGCCTGCCCGCCGGCCCGCTTTGGGAGATCCGGGTACCCCTTCCCAGAGCACAGTCCGGCCTGCGCTGGGGAGCCAAGCGGACCGCGTTGCCGACCTGATCGTTCCGTTACGCGCATAGGGAGTGTTGGGGCGCTCACAACCATCCTCGTGCGCCGTCACACCAGCCATGCGCGTATGTTCGGCGCAGATCGCCTGGAAATCGCAGGAGCCGTGCGATGTCACTCGCATGGCGAGTACGCGCGAGCGAGAACCCGCCTTCGGCCGAGTACGCGCGGGCGAGTACGCGCGAGCGAGAACGCGCCTTCGGCCGAGTACGCGCGCTCGGCGTCCTCAGCTCACGCGCCGTTCGCTCGCTTCCTCTGCCAGTCGATCGGCAAACGATTCCCAGGGCTCGGGCGTCTGCTGCTCCCCCGCGCGAGTGCGCGGCGATGCCGTGCGTGCCTCGATCTCGCGGTCGCCGAGAACCACCATGTACGGCACCTTCTGTTCCTGGGCGAGACGGATCTTGTTCTGCATGCGGTTGTCGGAGCCGTCGACGTCCACGCGTAACCCGCGCGAACGAAGCAGGGTCGCCAGCTCCTCCGCGGGCGGGACGTGTCGATCGGCAATGGGCACGATCACGGCCTGGACCGGTGCCATCCAGAACGGGAACGCCCCGGCGAAGTGCTCCACCAGAATCCCGATGAAACGCTCCAGCGACCCGTAGATCGCGCGATGGATCGCGATCGGGCGCTGCGGTTGGCCGGTTTCGTCGATGTAGGTCAGGTCGAACCTCTCCGGGAGCATCACGAGGTCCACCTGGATGGTCGCCATCTGCCACTCACGCCCGAGCGCATCGTCGATGTAGATATCGATCTTTGGCGCGTAGAAGGTGCCGTCCTTCGGTTTGACCGTGTGCGCAACCCCGGACCGATCGAGCGCTTCGCGGATCAGGCCCTCGGCGCGTTCCCAGAGGGCCGGATCGCCGAGCGCCTTGTCTGGCTTCGTTGCGAACGCGAATCGCGGTGTCAGGCCGAACCACGAGTACGACTCCGTGACCTCGCCGATCATTGCTTCGATCTCGTCGGCCAACTGATCGGGTCGGACGTACACGTGGGCGTCGTCCTGGATGAACTGGCGGACGCGTGTGAGTCCGCTCAGCGTTCCTGAGCGTTCGTTGCGGTGAAGCCGGCCGTATTCGTTCAACCGGAGGGGCAGGTCGCGATAGGAACGCAGCTTCGAGCGGTAGATCACGGTCGATTCCGGGCAGTTCATCGGCTTCAGGCTGAACGTCTGATTCTCGGATTCGACGAGGAACATGTTGTCCCGATACAGGTCCCAGTGACCCGACTGTTGCCAGAGCCGCTCCGAGACGATGATCGGAGTGCTGATCTCCTGGTAGCCCCGGCGCTCCTGGAGTTCGCGCATCGCCCCCTCGAGCGTGCGCCAGATCCGCTGCCCCTTGGGGTGCCAGAACGCCGAACCCGGCGAGACATCGTGGAAGCTGAACAGGTCCAGCTGGACTCCGAGCCGGCGATGGTCCCGCTTCTTAGCCTCTTCCCGGCGCCAGAGGTAGCGGTCGAGGTCGTCCTGCGTCTCCCAGACCGTGCCGTAGATGCGCTGGAGCATCGGACGCTTCTCCCTCCCGCGCCAGTACGCCCCGGCGACGGCGAGGAGCTTGAAGGGTCCGAGCTTCCCGGTGCTGGCGACGTGCGGACCCTTGCACAGGTCCGCGAAGGACCCGTGCTCGTAGACGGAGGTCGCCGGCATCGGCGTGCCATCTTCGGCTGCCTTCAGTGCGAGGTCGTCGAGGATCTCAACTTTGTAGGGTTGGCCCTCGCTCTCGAAGAACGCCCTCCCCTCCTCGGGGGCGAACTCGCGCCGGACGAATGGGTGGTCGGCGGCGACGCTCGCGGCCATGCGCGCCTCGATCGCCGCAAGGTCCTCGGGGGTCACCGGGCGAGCGACATCGAAGTCGTAGTAGAAGCCGTCCTGGATCGCCGGCCCGATGCCCAGCTTTGTGCCGGGAAACAGGCCGAGGACGGCCTCGGCCATGACGTGCGCGGCAGAGTGGCGCATCGCGTCGAGATCACTGTGGGCGCCGGCGTCAAGGAGCTCATCGGCGGACCCGCGCGCGGGAGCCGCGAACTCGATCTCCTCATCGGCCGCGCCGGCCTCGATCTTGCTCTCGGTCATGGTCAGGTCCTCCAGAAAACGCGAACACCCCCCGTCCATCGACAGGACGAGAGGTGCACTCCCGCGGTCCCACCCGCCTTCACCGCCCCGCGGCGGTGCGCTCGTGCCGCGCTAACGGGCGGACCCGGACCGGTTCACCGGCCACTCGCGGGTGGTGCCGTCGCGATCCGAACCGCCGGGCTTGCAGCCGAGGCCCGGCTCTCTGGAGGTCCCCATCGCGGGGCGCGTCCCGCTCAACGTGTTCGATCTGTGGTGGGCGACACTGGACTCGAACCAGTGACCTCTTGCATGTCAAGCAAGTGCTCTAACCAGCTGAGCTAGCCGCCCGCTCCCGGCACCGCTCTCCGGCACCGCCCGCGCATGATAGCGCAGGACGGGATGACCCCCCTCTCTTCTGGCACCCCCCGGCCACAGACTGCCGGGTCATGCCCAACTGGTCCCACGCCGCGGTCGCGTTGTCGACGGCAGGCAACATCCCCGAGTGCACCCGACGGCACCGCTCCGTGCTGCACGGGCGGTGCGGGCGTGCACCTCGACCACCCTGTGCCGATCGGCCGGTCCGGGGCCACTCGTGACGTTCGTGCCGTGGTGGTCCGACCGACCTGGTCGCAGGATCGCGCTATGCACATCGACTTCACCGGCTTCGCGGGCGACTGCCTGATCAGCGGCCGCCTGGATCTGCAGGGCGATCGGTTGACCGATCACCTGAACGCGCATCCGCGCGTGACGCTCACCAACGTCGTGCTCGAGGGTCTCGGTGGCGGACGCGTGAAGGCTGCCACCTTCACGATCGAGCGGTCCGAACTCTGCGCGGCCCTCGCGACTGGGCCACGTGGGGCGCGGATTCTGCGTGTTCCCACCGACGAGCGGCGACTCCAGGCCCAGATCGGGCCCTATGCCGTACTTGGTCGCTTCCACGGACCGGTCGGCGATACGACCCTGCGCAGTTTCTCCGAGCGTGAACCGATGGTGCCGCTGACCGACGCGACGATCGCCTACGTCGTCAACGAAATCCTCGAGGTCAGAGACGCACCCGTCCTCATCGTCAACCGCGAGCTGGCCGCCTGGTACCGCGAATCGGACGACGACGAGCCGAAGATTCGGCTCGAGCGCGAGCGCCGTCCGGGTCGTCGGGCATCGGCCAGTTCGGATCGGCGGACGTCAGACGTCGCCGAGACGTCCGCGGCGAAGATCGCGCCATCGGCTCGTTGACCCGGGGCCGCTGAGGGGCCCGCTCAGGCCTGCCGTGCGACCGCAGTCTCGTCGATCCTGGCGGGCCCGACTGCTCGCCCGCGGCGCGCATTCCGACGTCGCTCCACCGCCAGGCGGCGGAGTCGCTTGCGGATATACCGCTTCCGCTTGCCGATCCGGCGTGCCAGCCGGCCGACACTGTACCCGTGCGTGTCGATCATTCGTTCGAAGGCGGCCGCTTCGTCCATCCGCGTGAGGTCCTGCCGATGCAGGTTGGCGATCATCGAGATCTCGAGAGCGGTGCGTTCATCGAGCTCCTCGACCAGGACCGGGATCGCCAGCAGGCCGGCGGCCATCGCGGCGCGCCAGCGACGCTCACCGGCGACAATCCGATAGGTGTCGTCACCGACGGGAGTCACGAGAACCGGCTGCAGGAGTCCGTGCTTGGCGATCGATGCGACCAACTCCACGAGGCCGTCGGCGTCGATCCTTGAGCGGGCACGGCCCGGGTTCGAAACGATCCGGTTGATCGGCAACACGCGCGCCTCGGTTGGGCGCCCGTGCCGCTCCGGCGAGAGAAAGCGAACGATTGCCGGGGAGATGTCGCCCTCTTCGGACAGTCGTCGCACGGCCGCCGCGCGGAAGTCGGGTCGAGCCAAGGTGCAGCATCCCCTCGAGCAATGATCGAGAAACGCACCCGACCATTCCGTCGGGGCTGGCACAACGATACATCGGCGAGGGTTCCGGGCAGCAAAACGCCCGAAGGAACTGGTCCTGTGACCTCTGATCGCTGCTCGGCGGCTGCGATTGCTCGCAGTCCCCGCTCGTCGTCCCGTTCCGTTCTGCGCCAACCTTGCGATCGTCGCGGCCGGTCTCCGGGTCCGTTTCGGGGATCACTCCCCGAACCGGTTCGTCGGTTCGTACCTGCCCCTTCGGGCAAGATGAAATGTATCCGGCGGGGTCCGGTCGGGCAACGGCGTTGTCCACGAAGTTGGGCGATTCCACCTCCGACTTATCCCCAAACTTCACGCGGACGTGGACATCCTGTGGAGAACTCGGTCATCGGCGATGATCGCCACATGCCCGACCGCCTCGATCATGAGCTGCTCGATGCCGGTGGCGGTCGCCGCCTGGATCGGTTCGGCGAACGCATTGTCGACCGGCCCGCCCTCGGCGCTGGGGGGCGAGTGCGCGACCCGGAAGCCTGGGAGCGAGCCGACCTTCGCTACGACCGGGGGCGCGGATGGCGGGCCGGGCCCCGCTGGCACGACGGATCCCAGGACGCGCAATCACCGTGGACCATCTCCATGGGCGACCTCAGCCTGGAGCTGCGCCCCTCGCAGACCGGGCAGGTGGGCGTGTTTCCCGAGCATGCCTCGTCGATCGCCTGGCTTCGGAGACAGGTCCTCCTGTCAGGCGCCGAAGGCAGGGACCGGGCCGAAGGCGGCGACGGCGATGACGGCACACCCGGCGCAGCGGACGCGCATCCTGTCCGAGTGATGAACCTGTTCGGTCATACGGGGCTTGCAACCCTGGCCCTTGCAGCGGCGGGCGCGACGGTCACCCACGTGGACGCATCCCGACCGGCCATCGCCCAGGCTCGGCGAAACGCCGGCCTGTCCGGGTTGGCGGACCGCCCGGTCCGCTGGATCGTCGACGATGCCGTCGCCTTCGTCGAGCGCGAAGAGCGACGCGGACAGCGCTACGAGGGTGTCATCCTCGATCCCCCTGCGTACGGACACGCCGGCCGGCAGCCCTGGCGCCTCGAGGATCGGCTGGATGGACTGCTCCGGGCGGTGGCCGCGGTCCTCGACCCGGAATCGGGCTTCGTGTTGCTCTCGGCACACACGTCGGGCCTGAGCGCCGATACCCTCGGGAGTGCCCTGGCTGCCGCGCTGGGCCCCGCGCGGGAGCGGATCGAATCGGGGACGCTGACCCTCTCCGCGCGCAGTGGAGCTCGACTCGAGGCCGGCTGGTTTGCACGAATCGGGGTGCGCAGCGGGTCGGCACGCGGTGGAGGCGGCGGGCACGGTGGGCGCGGCGGGCGCGCGGGATCCGTCGGCGGATCGCATGGGCCGGAGGATGCGCGATGATGGACAGCCCGCCGATCACCAGCCTCACCAACGCACGAGTTCAGGCGGCCGTACGTCTGCGCGAGCGACGTGAGCGGGATCGAACCGGCTTGACCCTGGTCGATGGCTCCCGTGAGTTGCGCCGCGCGGTCGAGGCGAGCGTGGAGATCGAGACCGTGTTCGTCGATTCTGACCGCGCCACCGGCGATGACGCCCGCTGGGTGCTCGAGCGGTTGGCGGCGAACCCGGCGGTCGCGGTGCCCGTGTCCGGCATGGTCCTGACGAAACTGGCGTTCGGTGACCGCGACGACGGCCTCGTCGGCGTTGTTCGGACACCATCGGTGGCACTCGCCAACCTCACGCTGGAGCCGGCGGCGCTGATCGTCATCGTCGAGACCGTCGAGAAGCCCGGGAATCTCGGGGCCATCCTGCGCAGCGCCGACGGTGCCGGCGCGAGCGCCGTGATCGTGGTCGACCCACGGACCGACCCGTTCAACCCGAACGTCATCCGGGCCAGCATCGGCACGATCTTCGGCATGCCGCTGGCCGTGGCGACGCCGCCCGTGGTCCTCGCCTGGCTTCGTGATCACGCTGTGCGCGTGATCACGGCGCGGATCGATGGGGCCTGCGTTCATACGCAGGCCGACCTGACGGGATCTCTCGCCATCGTCGTTGGAAGCGAGGCCAACGGACTGAGCCCCGCGTGGGACGGTGCGGACGTCGAGTCCGTTCGGCTCCCGATGCTGGGTCGAGCCGACAGCCTCAATGTCGCGGCAGCAACGGCCGTCCTGCTCTACGAGGCGCGCCGGCAGCGGGACGCCGGCAGTGGCACCGGCAACGAGCACCACCGCACCTAAGACGATGACAGCAGGAGACCGGGAGGACGCGTGGAACGGTTCGATTTCGTGATCATCGGGGCAGGGCCCGGCGGCGAGGCGGCCGTCTACGAAGCCCGGCGGCGCGGGGCGACGGTCGCGGTCGTGGATCGCGAGTGGTTCGGCGGGAGCTGCCCGCACATCGGTTGCGTTCCGTCGAAGTCGCTGCTGAACAGCTCCGCGCGCCACGAAGCGGGCGCCGCCTATTCCTGGGAACAGGCCAGCACCCGCCGCGACTACATGGTCAACCGGCCGGCAGACGCCGGGGAGCCGGACGATGGCGGCCACGTTGCCGGTCTCGAGGGGGTGGGCGCGCTGGTCTACCGCGGAACAGCACGCCTTGCCGGTGTCGGGCTCGTCGACATCGAGCACGATGGCACGACCCATCGGGTCGGGGCTTCGAACGTCATCGTCGCCGTCGGGTCCGCCTCGAAGGTCCCTCCCCTGCCGGGCCTGACCGGGGCCACTGTCTGGACCAACCGCGAAGCGACCCTTGCCCGCGTCCTGCCGAAGAGTCTCATCGTGCTCGGCGGCGGACCCACAGGCTGCGAGATGGCCCAGGTCTACCGACGGTTCGGCGTCCCGACGACCGTCGTGCAGTCCGGGCCGCGGATCCTGGCGACCGACCATCCCCGAAACGCCGAGGCGGTGACGGCGGGCCTCGAGGCATCGGGCGTCGTGGTGCGAACGGGCGTTCGCGCGCTTGGCGTTCGCCCGGGCGCAGGCGTCGACGGTGCGGACGTGCTCGATCTCGACGACGGATCGTCGCTGGATGGCCACGCGATCCTGCTCGCGGTCGGTCGAACCTATCCGGTCGACGACCTCGGGCTGGAGCACTACGGCATCGACGCGCGGGGCGGAACGGGCTTTCCGCGCGACGGACGCCTTCGACTGGCCGACGGCCTGTACCTGGTCGGCGACGCGGCCGGTCCGGAGATGCACACCCATCAGGCCCACTACCAGGGCGAGATGGCCGTTCGGATGGCGCTCGGGGAAGCGCTGATCCCGGACTACCGGGCGCTGCCCCGGGCGACGTATACGGACCCTGAGGCGGCATCGGTGGGCCTGTCGCTCGACGAGGCTCAGGCGGCCGGGTTCGACGCGTTCGAGCTCGTCGCCAACTTCCGGGAGACCGCCAAGGGCTATTCGGTCGAGGCGACCACCGGACACGTCACGATCGTCGTCGACCGCGCGACGCATGAATTGCTCGGTGCGGCGATGGCCTGCCCGGACGCGTCGGCGGCGATCCACGAGTGCGTCCTTGCGATCAAGGCACGCATTCTGATCGAAGTCCTCGCGGACACGATCCATGCGTTTCCATCGACGTCGCGGATCTTCAACGGCCTGTTCAACGATGCGGCCCGGGAGCTGGCTGCCGCAGCCGGCTGAGGTTCCTCAGGACTCGTAGGCCACGCGGCCGTCGACCAGGACGAGCCGCGGACGGGCGGATCCGAGGGCGATGGGATCGATGGGCAATGCGACGGCCGCCACCGGAACGACGACGACATCGGCGTGCTGTCCCGGGATCAGACGGCCCCGGTCCAACTCCCCGGCTGAGCGCGGTCCATCGACGCACGCCGCTCGTAAGATTCGATCGATCGGAAGCGCTTCGCCCGGGCCGAACGGCGGCGTGCCCGGTGGCCACGAGCGGTCGTGGCGTGCCGCCGCCATCGCGAGGCCGGGCCACGGGTCGATCGGCTCAACCGGCGCGTCCGTACCAAACGGGATCAACGCGCCGCTAGCGGCGAGCGACCGCCAGGCGTAGGCGTCGCGCTCCGCTCGCACGCCCCAGTCGCGCCGGGCCGTCGCGGCGTCTTCGCGCAGGTGCACCGGCTGAACGGATGCCGCGATTCCGGAGCCGGCGAAGCGACCGACATCGTCCGGGTGGACGAGTTGCACGTGCTCCAGGCGCGGCGTCAGCGGCACGCGGCCCACGGTGGGTTCGAGTGCATCGAGCGCGGCGCGCACCGCGTGATCGCCGATCGCGTGAATCTGGCTCGCGATCCCGCCGTCCGCGGCCTCCGCGGCGAAGTCAGCCAGCTCGGTCGGTGTCATTCGGAAGAGGCCACGGGTGTCGTCCGGGTGGATGGGATCGAGGGTTGCGGCCGTGCGCGAGCCGAGCGTGCCGTCGGCGAAGAGCTTCAACCAGCCGACACGGGCGCGACCATCGGGGGCGCCGAGCGGGTTGCCACTGCGCAAGCCATGCGCCAGCGCGGTCGGGAGGGCCTCGGACCGGAAGGAGGCGTGGATGCGAACCGGCAGGCGGCCTGCGGTCGCGAGGTTCGCGTACGCGACAAACGCGCCGGACAGATCCGGGTCCGCGGTAATGCCGCCCGGATCATGAACGGCCACGACGCCGAGCGACAGCAGTTCGCCGCCCATCTGAACGATCGCGGCCTCGAGCTCGGTGCCGGTTGCCGTGGGGATCCTCGCCGCCACGAGCGGAACCGCGTTCTCGAGCAGGACGCCATCCGGCGCCCCGGCAGGATCGCGCCGAATCAGGCCTCCCGGCGGATCCGGCGTGGCGCTGTCGAGTCCGGCCTGCTCCAACGCGGCGCGGCTGACCCAGAACGCATGATGATCGAACGACCACAACCCGACGAGCCGCCCGGGAACCGCTCGCTCCAGGTCGGCGGCCGTGGGCCAGCGGCCCCAGCGGCGCTGATCCCAGCCGCCACCTTCGATCCACGCGGCAGCGCCCGGCGTGATTGCCGCGCGGGCCGCGATCATGGCGAGTCCCTCGTCGAGCGAGCCCGCCGATGCCAGGTCCACCTGCGTCGCGGCGATGGCGGCATCGGCGAGGTGGAGATGGGCATCGGTGAGCCCCGGGATGGCCACCTCGTCGGGTCCCAGCTCGATTCGCTCGGTGTGCGCATCGGCCCGCGTCTCGAGTTCCACCTCGGAGCCGGCAAAGGCAACTCGGCCGTCCGTGATCCCGATCGCCTCGACCCAGCCAAAGCCGGTGTCACCGGCGAGCGTTGCGATTGCCCCGGTGATCAGGGTGTCCAGTGGCATCGGATCAGCGTACCGCCTGGACCGTCACGGCCACGGGTCGGACAGGAGTGTCGCCAGCGCAGCGCGGTCGAGGCCGGCCCCAAGTCCAAGGGCAAGCGCGATCCGGGCCTTTGGCGCCGTGAGCGAGCCCGCTCGCAGCGCCCCGGCTCGCTCCCACGTCGCGCCGCCTCCCGGAAACGCATACCCGGTACCGGCGCGCCCGGCTGGCGTTCGGGTCGAAAGCACGACCGGTATTCCGACGCTCATGGCCCGGATCGCCCCATCGAGCAGGCCCGGCGACGTATTGCCGGCTCCCGTGGCCGCGACGACCAGGCCATCAAGACCGCCGGCAACGAGAGCGTCGATCGGGCTCCCGTCCATGGCCACACCGGCGGTCACGAGACCGATCCGTTCGGCGGCCCGTCGGGTGGACACGTGGCGACGCCCGACCCGCCGCCGTTCGAGGCGCACCACCCCATCCTCGACGACCCCGAGCGGGCCGTCGTTGAGGCTCTGGAATGTCGTGAGCGCCGACGCATGGGTCTTCGTGACGTCGTCGGCCGGATGGATCGTGTGCGCCAGGACGACGACCACGCCCTGGTCGGCAAGGCCCGGATGGATCGCGGCACGGACGGCGTCGCGCAGATTGTCGGGACCGTCGTAGCCCGCCTCGCTGGCCGAGCGCATCGCCCCGGTCACCACGATGGGCTTCGGCCCGGCGTGAAGCAGATCCCAGAACAGCGCCGTTTCCTCGATCGTGTCCGTTCCCTGTACGACGACGATGCCGTCCACGGCCGTGTCATCCGAAAGTCGATCGAGGGTCGCCCCGATTTCGAAGAGGTCGGTGAACGTGAAATGGCTCGCCGGGGTCAGGCCGCGATCGAGCGCCACGACCTCGGCGATCTCACCGAGGTCGGCCGTGCGGGCGAGGATGGCGGCACCATCGAGGGTGGGAACATTGCCGCCGGCGACCGGATCGACCTCCATGGAAATGGTCCCCCCGGTGAAGAGGACCGCAACGCGCGGCATGGGATCGCAGGTCAGGCCGGTGTCGAGGCCCGGTTGCCCCGCGCAGCGGGTTCCGCTGTCGCGAGATCCGGCTTCCCCTGAACCTGTGCGGCAACCGGGTCGGTGGCCGCAGTCACGCTGCGACCGCCCCCTCGCCCGGGCAGCCCCTGATCGTCCGCCGGGAGGTGCTCCATCTTGTCCCAGCGCATCCGCCCGCGACGAGTGGCCAGCCGCCACAACGCTCCGGGAACTGCGACCAACCAGATCGTGCTGAACGCGGCCATGCGACCGCCACGCTCCACGCGGCGTCGGCGCGTCAGTGCGCGACCGTCTCGATCTCGTCCTCCCTCGAGCGCCTGGAAGGTGAGCGCGCCGCTTGCAGAGACATACGTCGCGAGGAGTGCCGCGGCGACCGCCGGCTGCCGCCGCCGAATCGAACCGAGGAGTGCGCCGACCATGATCGGCGGCGACAGGAGCTGCACGGCATACGCCACGAAGTCCACGCGGGCGAACGATGTCAGGGCGTCGCTCCGGAGCACGCCCGGGCCGTGCTCCAGGTATCGCCGGATCGACCCCTCCGCCCAGCGCACTCTCTGTCGCCAGAGTCCGATCGCGCTCCTCACCGGCTGCTCCCACACCTCTGCGTCGGCGATCCACGCGACGCGGACGCCGGCGGTCAGGGCAATCCGGCTCGAGAGGTCGAGGTCTTCGGTCAGGGCATTCGCGCGCCAGCCGCCGGCCTCGATCAGCAATTGGCGCTCAATCACCGTTCCGTTCCCGCGGAATTCGGACATCCCACCCAGCGCCCAACGACCGGCCTGGATCGCACCGTCGACGGCCTGCTCGTCCGCCTGTGCGCCGGCCAACCACGAGGGGTCGTCATCGAACGTGCGGCGGCGGGCCGTCATCGCCCGAACCCCCGCCTCCCGGTGACGAGCCAGGGCTCCGAGGAAACCCGGTCCGAGCCGCGCGTCCGCATCGAGAACCACGATCGTGTCGCCACGGCATCGCTCCGGCGGCGCCGCGCCGAGGGCCGCGCCCTTGCCGTCGGCGAGCTCCAGTCCGTCACGCCGGAGCACGACGACGCGATCCGCGATCCCATGGACCTTGGCAGCCTCCAATGCGACGTCGGTCGTGCCGTCGATGGAGCGATCGTCGACAAGGACCATCTCCAGGTCGGGCCGGCCGGATGCGTCGAGCAGGTCCTGGCCGGCCAGGTCGGCGACCAGGCCTCCGATGACGGTCGCCTCATCCCGGGCTGCAACGATCACGCTGAATCGCGGCGCCTCAGCCGGGATCGTGGATCGGGCCGCGAGGGTCACACGTGGGGATTCCCGTGCGGCGCGTCGGCCGGCCCACAGGATCGGCGCGACGGCGGCGGCCACGACGCCGCACATGCCGATCACGGCAAGGCGGGTACGGCCACCGCCGGCGGCTCGGTCGCCGAGCAGCACACCCCCGGCGAGGACGCTCACGGCGGCAATCCGCCACGAGGCCGGCGTGGGGCGGGAGTCATCGGTCACGAGCATGCTCCTCACCAAGAGGCCTCATCGCAGATCGTGATCGTGAGGATCGTCCGATCGATCCTGGTCCCGGGCCTCGGTCCGGATCGCAACGCCGATCGAATCGACTGCGATGCCCGGCACCCTCGTTTCCGCCGTGGCCAGGGATTCGTGCGGGTTGAGCGGGCCGCGCCGGATGATCGAGGTCAGGCCGGACAGGAAGATGAACGCGGCGACGACCAGGATCACGGGGGTGGTTCCAGCAACCTCGGCGATGGGCCCGACGATGATGATCGGCAGGAAGCTGGACACCGACACGAGCATGTTCAGCACGCCGAACACGCGTCCGCGAACGTCGTGCGGAATGTCTTCCTGGAGCTGGGTCTGGCTGGAAATCGCCACGACCCCATACGCGATGCCGGCCAGGAATCCGATCGCGACGACCACCATCACGAGTGACGTGAGCGCGCCGGTGTCGACCACGCCGGCCCTGGCGCTTGCGGCCGTCAGGAAGCGGCTGATCGGACCGGCAACGGTGAGCACCACGAGCAGGAAGCCGAGGGCGATGAGGCCCCCTTCGATCGCCCGGCGGCGCGAAACGTAGACGCCATATCGGTTGAGGACCAGGATCCCGGTCACGATCCCGAACCCAAGCGGCAGCACGACGACCAGCAGGTCTCTCGGCCCGAGGCCAAGCGTGTCCTTGGCGAAGTCTGGGCCCAGGACGCCGATGACGCCGATCAGCGAGGCGGCGATCCCAAGATAGAACAGCGACCATCCGATGGCGGGATTGTTCCGGATGTACACGATCCCTTCGCGCAGCTGCGCCAACGTTCCTTCAACCGCGAGCTCGGCATCGGCAACCGATTCGAGGCGGCCGCGCCGAATGCCGCTCGGCACGGGCGGCGAGTTCGGCAGGGTGAAGCAGAACACGGCGGCGATCACATACAGGACCACCACGAGCAGCAGCATCAGCTCGGGCCCGGCGATCCTGACCACGAGCGGTCCGAGCAGCGCGAACCCGAGCGCGAAGGCACCGTTCAGCGTGAGGGTGAACAGGCCGTTGGCCGCCACGAGCTGCGGCCGCGGGACGAGTGCGGGGATCATCGCGGCCTCGGCCGGCGCGAAGAACACCGTCACCACGGAGACGAAGATGTTGAGCACGAGGATCGCGGCGAGGTTGGGCCCGGCCAGGAAGATGAGAACGAAGGCCCCTGCCCGCACGACGTTGGTGATCACGAGGATGGTCCGGCGGTCCAGGCGGTCCACGTAGACCCCGGCCACGGCCGAGAGCAGGACGGCCGGCACCAGGAACGTGAGAAATAGCGCGCTGACGGCGGCGCTGCTGTTCGTGGCTTCGTACACGATGACGGTCAGGCCGTACAGCACCATGTTGCCGCCGATCTGGGTGGCCACCTGGGCGAGCCAGAGGAGGAGAAACGGGCGATTGCGAAGGACGGCCGCCGAATTGCCCCCCGCCTCGGGGCCGTCAGCGGGCGGAATGCTCGTCATGGCGCTGGCGTCTCGGCCGCGGGGGGCGCCAGTGCAGCGGTCAGGGCCGGATCGCCCCGTTCGACGAACTCGACGAACCGGGCCTCGAGCGCCCGTCGCTCGATGAGGACATGGCGGCCGCACCCCCGACAGCGGAGACCGATGTCCGCTCCGAGGCGGTCGACCAGCCACTCGCGACCGCCACACGGGTGGGCCCGCCGGAGTCTGAGCACATCGCCGAGGTACAGCCGGAGCACGGGTCGGTCGGTCATGGGGGCTGTCAGGGTATCAGAGGCGAGGGCCGCCGTTGAGCGGGACGAGGTCCCGCTGGGTCGCTGCGAGGTCGACGCGATCGACCGGAGTGACGGTCAGACTGAGCTCCGGATTCGTCACCGCGAGCTGCGCGATGATCCCGCCGGCCCGCGTCAGGGACCCGAGAAGCGTCGTCGAGCTGCCGATCGCGTCGACCGAGAACGGGCTGGCGATCTGCGTGCCGTCGACGGTCAGCCCGCCCGGGGCCCCACCGACGATGGTTCCGGGAACGACGCGGATGCCGGCGATGGCGATGCCCTCGGCACCGGCGTTGCGCAGCTCGTTGACCAGCGACTCGACGTTGGCCCCTGCCACGGGACCAGACAGGAGGATCGTCACACCCGGACCCGTGACCGGGACGAGACCGGCCCAGGCACTCACCCGGGAAAGATCGGCGCGGATCCGGTCGACGGATGTCTCGCCGCGGGACTGGCCGCTCACGAGGTCGTCCAGCTGACGCTGCAATGTCGCCACCTCGGTCCGGAGTTGGTCATTGCGGGTGTTCAGGTTGGCCACGAGGACGGTCAGCTCCTGCGCGGAGAGAGCGGCAAGCCCGGCGGAGCCGGCCTGGCTCCGCAACTGGACCACGACGAGCGCGCCGAGCAGCAGGGTCACCGCGGCGAGGCTCACCTGGTTGAACGGCCGGTGCATCGTCACGGCGCGGGGCTCTGCGACGGAGCCACCCGCGCGTTGCGCAGGTTCACGGTGCCGGCGAATGCGGGAATGTCGACGCTCTCGGGTGTCGCAAACGAGATCCGGATGCCGAATCGCTCGCCGCGGGCACGAACGAAGTCGACAAACCCGCCCGAGGCACTGAGGCGATCGTACAGATCCGGCGGTCCAAGGGCCGTCACGTGGTACGGCGGCGCGAGATAAGCGGAGTTGACGAGGACGGACCCACCGATGTCGATGACGGCCGTGGTCGTCGTCACCCGCTCGCCGCTCACCGCGATCGCCTCTGCGCCCGCCAGCCACAACTCCTCGATCAGGATTCGGATGTCCTGCGCGGAGACCAGGTAATCGCGATCGTTGCCATCGGGCGGGGCCGGCTGGATGGAATCTTCGAGGCGGAGCACGATCCCGGTTCCCTGGAGCGGAATGAGCCCGGCGGCGATGCGCGCTCGTTCGAGCTCCTGGTTCAGCTGCCTGACCAGCTCCGCGGAGCCTTCCCCGGCCCGTTCCGCCGTCTGGATCCTGTCGCGCAGGTCCAGGATGCGCGCCTTCAGGTCGTCCTGCTGCGCCTGGAGACCGAGCGCCGTCTCGACGAGCGGCGCTCGCTCCTGGGTGGTGTAGCGGACCCGAGGACGCTCGCTCGCGAGCTGGGCGGCAATGAGGAATCCGAGCCCCAGCAGGGCCAGCCCGAGGGTCACCTGCCAGGTGGGAATGGCCCGCAGCCGGGCGCGCAGCGCAATCACGAGTGCAACCTTCGCTGCCGTGCGCGCCAGCCGACGAAGCCCAGGACGGCCGCGACCGCGGCGGCCGTCCCGATTAGAGGGATCAGCGGGAGGGCGTCGCCGGCGACCGAGTCCGGTGGCGAGGTGGGCCCGTCGCCGGGCGACGTTCCGGGGCGTGGGCTCGCCACGTCGCCGACGATCACCGGCACGTCCCAACCGGGCGGCACCGGCCCTGCCGGCGCCGGCTGCGGCCCGTAGACGGCGGGGGCGCCGGCCCCGACCGACGACCGCCACGCCGCATCGAACGCAGCGACGTCAACGCCGAGTGCCGCCAGAAACGCCTCGTCGTCCGTGGTTCCAGCGGCGTACGACCGGATCAGCGTGATCAGGGCGTCACGGCCGTACGTCGCGACGAGGAAATCGACGGCCGACACGCTCTCGGCATATGCCAGGAAGAACTCATCGCGCGTGGTCGGGAATTGACCACCAAGGCCATCGAGGGGCGTGAGCGCGTTCCGCCGGACCGCGTCCGTCACCTCGCGTCGATCGGCAGCCGCGTATCCGGCCGACAGGTAGACGGCCAGCCCTTCGTTCAGCCAGCGCGGCGGGAAGTGGTACGGGTTGGCGACCGCCGTGTCGAAGACGAGGTGCGTCAGCTCGTGGGGAATGACGATGCCCACCCAGGGATCGTTGATCGAGTCCGGTCCGATGAGCGCGAACAACGTCCGAATCTCCGCATTGGCCTGGCCGCCGACATTCTCGCGCGTTCCGGGTCCCAGGGCGTCGTAAAACGCGGCCTGCTCCGCATAGATGAAGAAGTCGATCGGGTCCGATTCCGCTACCCCGAGGAGCGTCCCGGTCTCGGCCACCGCACGCTCGCCGATGTCGAGCGCGCGAGCTCCGAACGCGTCCGAACCGCCGTACCAGTGGACGTGGACCCGGTCTCCGGTTCGAGTGCGCCACGTGAAGCGCGTGTCCGCGTACAGCACCGCGACACGCGGCCCAAGCTCGATGCTGCCGTCGCGCGCGGTGACCCGCCAGCGGGCGCCAACCATCGTGTTCGGCAGGATGTGCCCCTCGCCGAGGTTCAACACGTGGCGAAGCGTGAGCGCGCCGCCGACCGGTACCGGTGACGGCACCTCGACAACGTGCGGACCGAGGGCTCCCGGAAACTCGAGGAGAATCTCCACGCGTGCCGGTTGGGCGGTCGCCCGAAACCGCTGCTCAAACGCGATCGAGGCACCGAAGCGCGCCGTCGCCGTGGGTGGATCGAACGATGCCGCCTGCGTGGCGACGGCTGGTCCCGCAACCGGAGCGGAAGTCGCCGCGGCAGGACTCGGCGCCGCCACCGCGGTCGTTCCGGCGACGACCAGCACGAGGATCGCGATGGCGAGCCGCACTGACCTCATTCGTCCCACGCCAGCCCCCCCATGCGCAGGATCCCAAGACCGTTCTGGCCCGCGCCCAGCAGGCCCTCACGCGCCAATGCCCATCCAGTCCCGTAGGAGAGTGGAATCAGCGGCGCATCGCGCTGAACGACGCCTTCTGCCCGATCGAAGGCGGCGCCGACCGCCGCCGGGTCCGAGGCTTGAAGCGCCATGTCGAGCGCATCGTCGAATTCGTCCGAGGTCCAGCGCCCGTAGTTGTTCGTGGCTCCCGAACGAAGCAGGATTCCCAGGAAGTCGTTGCGACCCGGATAGTCGGCGACCCATGACAGCGACCAGAGCATCGGCGGTTCCGAATCGAGCCTCTCGAAGTACGCCCCGAAGTCCATCGACTCGAAGACGACGTGAATCCCGAGTTCGCGCTCGATCTCGACCAGGATCGCTTCCGCGTAGGCCGACCCGCCGGTCAGGTACGTCACGACCGGGAAGCCGCGACCGCCGGGATAGCCGGCGGCCGCCAGATCGGCACGGGCCGCCACGGGATCGTGCGCCGGCAGGAAGTCGCGGTCCGACCGACCCGGAACCCCGATCGGGACCATGCTCGTTGCCGGGGTATTGGTGACCGGAGTCGCCAGCTCGACGATCCGCCGCCAGTCGACCGCCGAAGCAACAGCCCGACGCACGCGAACGTCGTCGAATGGCGGTCGGCTGGTGTCAAAGCCAAGGAACTCCAGCGACAGCGATGGCACCTCCCGGAGCCGTGGGCCAAGCGTCTCGCTGTAGCGGATCCAGGAGGCATCGAAATTGCTGATCGGCGCGTAGTCGATCTCACCTTCCTCGAAGGCGCTGACCGAGCTGCGCCCGCCGAGGTCGGACACGACCCGCACGGTCGCGATCGCCGGTCGCCCGGCCCAGTACCGATCGTTGGCAGTGAGGATGAGCGCGTCCGGCTCGACGCCGCTCAGGATGTAGGCCCCGCTGGCGACGAAGCCGGCCGGCGACAGCGGATCGCCTCCGTCCCCGAATGACCCAGGGACGACCGCGAAGGTCGCCGCGCTGACGATCGAGACGAAGTCGGCCGCCGGACGCACGAGGTCGACGATCACGGCGTCACCATCGGCCCGCAGGCCCACCGCTCCCGGATCGCGCACGTCGCCGCCGGCAAAGGCCTCGGCGCCGACGACATCGGCCATCAGCGACGCCAGCGGCGAGGGCGCTGCCGGATCGATGAGGCGCAGCCAGCTGCGAACCACGTCACGACCCTCAAGGCGCGTGCCGTCCGAGAATGTCAGGCCGGGGCGAAGATGGAACACCACCTGGCGACCATCGTCATTGATGTCCCATGAGCGCGCGAGGGCCGGCCGCAGGACGAGCCCGGCGTCGTACGCAGTCAGGGTCTCGAACAGCTGGGCGATGATCGCGGAGCTGCCCAGGTCACCGTGGGCGGCGGGATCGATCGACGTCGGCAGACCGGCGAGAACCCGAACGTCGTCACGTTCCGCGGCCCGTGAATCCGCCGCGGGCCCCGCAGGGCCAACGGAGAACAGCACCGCCGCGAGCATTGCAGCCAGGATCGCCGCAAGGCGGCTGGGGCGACGCCGGCCGAGAAACCCCCGTTCCGAGATCAACGCGCGTGGGATCCGCGCCCGTCAACCGGACCGGCCAGACCTGCCCATGACGGTGACCCCGAGTTCATGGGCGGAGTATAGGGGCGGCCCTTGATGACCTCCGAGCGTTCGACGAAGGTCCCGGCATGGCCCGATCTCCGGGCATGAGAATGAGGCCTCGCCGCTCCACACCGCCGGGGGAACGATGATCAACCGCGAGGCCTCTTTGGGAAGGAACGACGGCGAGCCGAACGCGTTAGGGCCGGCTGTGGGTGACTTCATCCAGGTGGGCAGCCCAGGCATCGCGAACCCGATAGAAATCGCGCCGGGTAGCGCGGACCTGGTCGGCCGGCAGGCTCTCGGGGCCAATGGACGCGTCGTCGAGACGCTCCGCCGGCAAGGACGTGACGACGGCTCCACGCCGGCTCGCTCGATCGACCCCGAGCCGAAGGGACAGGCTCCACGAGGTACCCAGATAGCGGTGGGTGGCGATTCGCTCGTCGAGCAGGCCGCGCGCGATCGCGTCCTCGCGGCGGAACGCGAGACAGGCGAGATCCACGACGTCAACATCGGCCTCAGCCGGCTCGAAGCGACGCAGGTCCGCGGTCCGGCTCCCCCACCCGCCGGTGACCGCGACGTCTGGATCCGCCAGGGCCGCGACGAGCGGGCCGACGATGTCGCCGTGCACGACGAGCGGCGCCGCGCAGAGCACGACGATCCGACCGGAGGCGCGACGGATCCCCGCGTTCAGCGTGGCGGCGAGGCCGAGCCCCGCCGTGGTGTGGACGACCTCCGCGATCGCTCCGGCGAAGTCGCCCTCCGCCGGATCCACGACGATGTCCGGCGGTGATTCCGGCGCACGCGCAACCACGACGACGCCCGTGGCCGCTGGCGAATGGGCCGCCACACGCTCGACGAACGCGCGCGTTTCCTCGGCCTGTCCGGCGACGACCACGATGGTGGCGACGCCTGTCGGCGGCGCGTCCAGAAGCGAGGGAACGCTCGAACTGGAGCCGTGCAACACGATCCCCTCGTGCACGACGTCGCTCGCAACCGCCAGTTCCAGGCGGAAGTCTGGGCCGCTGTCAACCACGCGCCAGCCGGCGGCCGCGATCTCGGCCTTGAGTCGATCTGCCGCCACCCAGTCCTGGGCCTGCCTGGCCCGTGATCGGGCATGAGCCGCGTCGAGGACGGTCTGCGGAATCCTCGTTCGCGTCACGCGACGATGACCCGAATCATGACGTTGGTTCGGCCCGCCACGGTGCCTCGTCCTGGATGTCGCCGACGAACTCGGGCAGTTCGCCACCTTCGACCATCTGGCGGACCGCGGACGACTCGCCGCAGTGGACGAAGTAGTGGTAGGTCATGCGCAGAAGCATGGTTCCGAAGTCCTGCGCCGAGGGGGTATTGAGGACCGGTCGATCCGAGAGTCGTTGCGTGGTCAGGCCATCCAGCCACGTGTCTGCGGCGGCCGTGACCTGCCGCCAGGCGGCCCACATCTCCTCGAGGGGCGGCGTGGACGCCGGCGCGCCACTCGCGACCTGGTCGTTGAGCCCGGGGACCGGAGTCATCCCCTGGGCCCTTGTCAGCCAGTAGAGCTGCTCGTGCCAGGCCATGTGGCCGATCATCCAGCCGATCGAGTTCATCGGGCCCAGCCGGCGCCCCGCGACCTCCTCGGTGAGACCGTCGAGGCCTCGGACAAATTCGCTTCGGGCAAATCGAAGCTGTTCGACCCTGGGGTGTGTCATCCATGGACTCCTGCTCGCGACCCGGTTGAACCGGGCGGCACCGAACGCATGGTAGGCCCGAACGGCCTGGCGCGATGGTGGTACGGTCGTGGCGATGTCAGATCGACCATGCACCTGTTGTTACGACACCGAGTTCGACGACAAGAAGGCGCGCGACCGTGTTCGTGACTACCGCCGGAACGGGCCGCCACCGGCGACGCGGATTCTGGCCGACGAACTGGGTCGGGACGGCGTCGCGGACCGTACCGTGCTCGACATCGGCGCGGGCGTCGGCGCCCTCCACCATCTCCTGCTGGAGCGGGGCGCCGCGAGCGTTCTCGACGTCGATGCGTCGCGACCCTACATCGAGGTCGCTCGCGGTGAGGCGGAGCGGCGTGGGTTCGGCGATCGCGTGCGGTTCGAGCACGGCGACGCCGTGGTGCTCGCCGATCAGATCGAGCCGGCCGACCTCGTCGCCCTGGATCGTTCGGCCTGTTGCTATCACGACATCTCCGCGCTGGTCGGCCTGGCGGGAAGGAGAGCTCGCCTGACGCTCGGTCTGGTCCTGCCCCGCGACATCGCCCTCATTCGGTTCGGGATCCGCGTCCTCAACGTTGGCCAGCGGCTCCGTCGTTCCGAATTCCGGGTCTACGCCCACGCACACAGCGCGGTCGATGGCGCGGCCCGCAGCGCCGGGCTCGTCCCGCTGGCCCGGCGGAACAGCGGCATCTGGACGATCCTCGTGTACGCCCGCCCCGAGGGACCCTCGACGTCATCCTCGACCTCGATCTCAACCTGAAGGAGGCTCCGCCATGACTGAAACGATCGACCGATCCGTGCTCGATGTCCATGGAATCGCGGCCTCGCCCGACGATCTCCGCGGCGACCTTGAACCCTACGGCCCACGGATTGGCGCCGATCGCGGGACCCCCCAGACCTCGGGCCGCATCCTGCACGCGTCCGCCGACGGGTCGATCGAGGTCGGCATCTGGGAATGCACTCCGGGAGGCTGGTCGATCGAAGACCGTCCCAACACGGAGACGGTGATGATCCTGAGGGGGCGGGCCACGATCACGGATGCCGACGGCACTCGCCATGAGCTCGTGGCTGGTATGTCCCTGACGCTGCCCGTTGGATGGACAGGCCGCTGGGAGATCCACGAGACGCTGCGCAAGGTCTACGTGACGATCACCGGCCGCTGAGTCGCCGATCGCCGCGTCGCCCTATCGGGGACGCTCGACCCTGGCGTCCGGGCGTCGGGCGAATCGTTCGCCGGGGAGCGGCGTGAACGGACCTGGTCGCGATGCGGGAGCGCTGTTCGGACGCCCCGGCCGAGCGGTCCGCTGCGCGCCGTGCTGGACGTGCACTGCCCCGTGGGCCCCCGGCTGCGGTTGAGGCCTCGGTCCGGGTCGGTTGGGTGGCGTGGCGGGCCCTCGATGGGTTGGCGACCCGACTGGGCGATACGCCACTCCCGGTGCGGGGCGAGCGGCGGTCGATGGGGCCGATCGGCGACGCGGCCCAGCGCCCTGGCGCTGCTGACCCGACCGCTGCTGGTGGCCGGCCGTCCGAAGCAGGATGGGCTCAGGACGGGTCCTGGGATCGGGCTCGAACCCGGCCACGGTTTCCGCATCGATTCGCCGGCCGAGCAATCCCTCGATCTCGCCGAGCAACCTGAGCTCGTCGACGCAGACGAGCGAGATCGCATCGCCCTCCGACCCGGCGCGTCCGGTACGACCGATCCGGTGGACGTAATCCTCGGGCACCATCGGGAGCTCGTAGTTCACGACGTGGGGCAGGGAGTCGATGTCGATGCCGCGCGCGGCAACTTCCGTCGCGACGAGGAGCGCCACGCGGCCGGCCTTGAAGTCGTTGAGCGCGCGGACACGCTGGGACTGGCTTCGGTTGCCGTGGATCGCGGCGGCGCGGATTCCGTCCATCTCGAGCTGCTGGGCCAGCCGGTTCGCACCGTGCTTGGTGCGAGTGAACACGAGCGCCTGGTCGATCCGGCCGCCGTTCACGAGGTGCGACAGGAGGTGGCGCTTCTTCTCGCGGTCGACGCGGATGACGACCTGGCGGACGAGCTCCGTCGGCGTATTCCGCGGCGAGACGTCGACCTGGGCCGGATCGCGCAGGAGACCGGTTGCCAGTTGGCGAATATCGTTCGAGAAGGTCGCCGAGAAGAGCAGCGTCTGTCGGGCGGTCGGAACCAGCGCGACGACGCGGCGGATGTCGCGGATGAAACCCATGTCGAGCATTCGATCCGCCTCGTCGAGGACGAGGACCTCGAGTCGCGACAGGTCGAGGGTCCGCTGCTCGATGTGGTCGATGAGGCGTCCCGGCGTGGCCACGACGATGTCGACGCCACGCCGCAGCGCCCGGTACTGCGGCTCGTAGCCGACGCCACCGTAGATCGCGACGGACCGTGCGGGGTGATGCGCGCCATACGTTCGAACGGCCTCCTCGACCTGGAGCGCGAGTTCGCGCGTCGGAACGAGGACGAGGACACGGACCGGCGAGACCGTACGGCCGCGACCGGCAGGGCCGGGAGCCATCGGCGACGACGCCACGGCTCGCTCGCGCAAGCCCTGCAGGATCGGCAGGACGAAGGCAGCGGTCTTGCCGGTGCCCGTCTGGGCGCCCGCGAGCACGTCGCGGCCGGCGAGCACGAGCGGAATCGCTGCGGCCTGGACCGGCGTGGGGGTGACGTAGCCCTGGTCGGCGACGGCACGGAGGAGTTCGGGCGACAGCCCGAGACGATCGAAGGTCATGGGTAGACAGATGCTCCTGAGGGCCCTCCCGCCTGTGCGGGGCCCGGTCAGGGCAAGTGTGTTGTTCGGGATCGACGATCGTTGGACCGGGGCGCTGACCGGAGCGCCCATCGAGCACGAGAGGAGCGGAGCCTACCCGATAACGGGCGATCCCGCTTGGTCTGACGTCGCGCTCGTTCCGAAATTGCTCCTACCTCGACCCAACCAACCCGGCGCCCCATGGCGTAGATAGAGTGTGCTGACGATGGAGCAGGACGCCGCCGGCCTGATTGCGAGCGCACCACCCGACGCCTTCGGCGCATGGGTTCGACCCCACCTGGGGGTCATCACGCGGCTCGCCGCGCGGCTCGCACCTCCAGGGGAACGCGACGACGTCATCCAGGAGACGCTGGCGCGTGCCTGGTCAAAGTGGTCGCTCTTCGATCCGGCTCGCGGGACACCGTCCAGACTGGCTGCTCGCGATCACCGCGGATCGGGCGCGGCGTGCTCGCCGGCGCCATCGACCCTGGCCGCTCGGGGAACGCGTCGCCCGGGTGCGTCCGATCGACGACCGCCTTGATCTCGAGTACGCGATCGCGCGGCTGCCGAAGCGTCAGCGGCTGGCCGTCGACTGCTTCTACTTCGCGGGACTGTCGGTGACGGAAACCGCGGTTGTGATGGGCTGCGCCGAAGGCACGGTGAAGTCCACCCTGTCCGACGCCCGCGAACGCCTGCGAACCTTGGTGGAGGTGCGTGATGGATGAGTTCGATCAGCGCCTGCGCGACGCCGGGCAGGCCTGGCGAGACGGCCAGGCCGAGCAG
The DNA here is from genome assembly GCA_919901745.1 of Chloroflexota bacterium. GTDB lineage: Bacteria > Chloroflexota > Limnocylindria > Limnocylindrales > CSP1-4 > CAKKPP01. The sequence goes on from CAKKPP010000011.1 coordinate 48,666, forward strand.
CCCCCGCTGGAAACCATCATCGCCGGCCTGCACTCAACGCCAGGGCCGAATCGCCCCGGATTCCGTCAGTTCGTCGTGCTGTCCGCCGCCGCAGGCCTCGTTGCCGTCCTGGGCCTGACGCTGGGACCCATCCTGCTGCCACCACAGACAGGCCCGGGGGCATCGCCCGAGCCAGTCGCTCTCTATTTCGTCAATGTCGATGGTCCCGACGTGTCGATTCTCATTGCGGATCGGGTCGTGGCCGACGTGCCGTGCGGTGCATCGACGACGCTGGCAGCTGGCGGGGATCTGCCCCCGCTACCGTGGTCCGTGGTCGTTCGCGCGTCAGACGGTGAGGTGATCGGTTCGCCCGAGATCGTTGGACCACTGCCGAGGTCGCTCCTGATTCGCGGCCGGCATGTCCTCACCGGCGGGTGGCCGATCAAGATCGGTGGGGCTCCGTCACCACTCGACCAACCGTGTGGGAGTGGAGCCCCCGCATCGCCGGTGTCGACACCGGCGGCAAGCCCATCCCCACGTCCGACCGACGGCGAGACCGTGTCGGCGGAGACCGTTGACGGCCGGTTCAGGCTCGTCCTCGAACTCCCGAAGACCGTCTGGACGACAGAGGAATCGATCTCCGGCGAAGCGCGACTCGAATACGCCGGCCCAGCGGCGACGCGGCTTCATGGATCCGGGTCGGGACTGATCAGCTTCGGCGCCCGAGAGGGGCTGGGGACGAGGTGGCTCACCCCTGGATGGGACACAACCTGCGCGGCCTACGAGATCTCCCGCGACCGGCCACAGGTCAGTCCTCTGACCAAGTCCGGCGCCTGGGGTGCCGACGATCCGAACGCGGACTTCTATCGCGAGTTCTTCGCCGATCCGCTCTACCGGCTGCCGGCCGGAGAGTGGTACATCACCGCGTATGCGTCCTTCAGCGAGGGAGACTGCGGCGTGCCCGCACACGAACTCGAGATGACGATCCGGATCCGCGTCGTCGCGCCGGTCACGGAAGCGGACGGCGCGATCCGCCTGTGGCCGGCTCCGGCCGACCTCGGCTGCGACGCGATCCCGGCTCCCTATCGCTCGTTCACGATCCGGATCGACCCAACGGCGGTGGACCAGGTCTGGGCGATCACCGACGGTGGCGTCCGGCTGTGGACCTCCTGGGCCCCCGGGTTCCGGGGAGGGAGCGCCGGGGATCCGGTGATCAGGGATCCGGCCGGTGAGGTCGTCGCCCGCGACGGCGAGCTCGTCGCCCTCCCCGACGGAGACTGGCCGCGGCTGCACGGCTACTTCGTGTGTCCGAGCCCCGACGCCATCTACGTCCTGCGGGCGACTCCGGGTTAAGGAGGATCCGTAGCCCCCGGAGCCGGATTTGACACTCCATCAGAGTCTGATACAGTCGCCCCATGGATACTGTCGGACAACCCGCTCGCCTCCCGCCCATGTCGCGGACGGCGATGCACGTCCTTCTCGCCATCGGGCCCGAAGAGCGCCACGGGTACGCGATCATGCGCGAGATCACCCGGATGACCGAGGGTGCGATGCGCCTGGGCCCCGGTGGGGTCTACACGACGATCAAGCGGCTCCTCGACGATGGACTCATCGAGGAGTGCGCCGAGCGCCCCGATCCCGAGCTGGACGATCAGCGCCGACGCTACTACCGGCTCACGGCCATTGGCCGAACCGTGGCCACGGCCGAGGTGCGCCGCCTGCAAACGCTCGTGCAGGCGGCTCGCCCGTGGGCGCTCGAGACTGCCGAATGACTTCTCAAGGCACGGTCCACGAGCGCGCCTATCGGGGGCTGCTCCGGCTGTACCCGACCGAGTTCCGGGGGCGATTCGGGGACGAGATGGTCACGTTGTTCGGCGACCTGGTCGGCGATGCTCGCCGGGCCGGGTCGACGCGCCGGCTGGCGCTCCTATGGCTGCGGATCCTCGGCGACCTGGCCGTCACCGCCCCGTCCGAACACGCCCGGCGGGACCGCCGTGCCGGGCACTCGCTCGACCCGGCGCCGCCGCCCTGGATTCGCGTGTTCGGCCTTCTCGGTGTCGTCGGTGGTGTCGTCCTGCTGGCGGCGTTCGTCGTGGAGATCGCGCCCGACCTCAACACGGTGCGACTCATCCTCTTCAATCTCGGCGCGATCGCCATCGTTCTTGCCCTGCACCGCCGGCAGCTCGCAGCATCGCCCAGGCTCGCCTGGGCCGTCGCGGTCCCCACCGTGCTCATCAACATCTGGCACATCGGCATGATCGTTCTCGACGTCGGCCGGACGGAGCCGATCGGCGCCGGTGCGTTCGGGATGGTCTACTTCGTGGCGGGACTCGCGTTGTGGCTGACCGAGGCCGCCTTCGGTCTCGTGACGCTCCGTCTGGCCGGCGTGGTCCGATGGGGCGGACTCGCCCTCGCGATCGGATCCGTGCTCGCAATCACGGGCATGGACCGGCTCGAGCTCACATCCGCCTCCAACCCCACGATCTTTGGCCCGCTTGCGCTCGCCGGCATCGCCCTTAACGGCATCGGTTGGATCCTGCTGGGATTCGCAGTCGCGCGCTGGCGTCCATCGGTGGTGCGACAACCCGAGGTCCCACTGGGGCGCTAGCGGCCCGTTGCGAAGACGGCCCGCTGATCGACGATCGGTTGATCCCGGAGACGACGTCATGCCCGAGGTGTCGATTCCCGTCGGCGCCGTTCGTCGTCGACACGAGAGGGCGAACCGTCGGTCCGTCCTGCAGGCTCCGAGGAGGTCTCAGATGGGAACCAGGGTCGTGCACATCGAAGTCGTCGGCAAGGACGGAGCGGCGCTCCAGAAGTTCTACCGCGACACTTTTGGCTGGAGCCTGGACACGAACAATCCCGGCGGCTACGGGATGTATCGTCAGGACAATGGCCTGACGGGCGGCATCGGCGCCTCCAACGACGGCGGCCCCGGCCACGTCACGTTCTACGTCAACACGGACGACCCCCAGGGCGTCCTCGACAAGGTCTCCGCGAGCGGCGGGCGGGTTCTCATGCCGCTCACCGAGGTCGCCCCCGGGACGACCGTCGCCCTGTTCGCCGACCCGGAGGGTCACGTCGTCGGGATCATGTAGGTCGCAGCTTTGGGTGACGAGCGACCTCGCCGTCGCTCCCCTCCCCGGGCCGACGCGGCCCTGAGCGGGTCAGTGGCGACCCCCATCACGCACCCGCTACGGCACGTCCATCACCGGCACGTCGAAGGGCTTGATCGTACTCGGGTTGTCGACACAGTACCCGTGTTCGAGGATTCGCCACCCCGGATGCGTCATCAGCCATCCGCCGGCGACGCTCGGGATGATGCCCTCTGGGTATGTTGCGGACGACGAATTGCAAGCGATGAGGATCGTCCCCGCCGGGAGGGCATCGAATTGCGCTCGGGTGTCCGCCGGCAAAGATTCAAGGCTCGGAGCCTCCGGAGGTGTGGATCCGGCGGGTTCCGTGGGAGCGGCACTCGGGTCCAGGCTCGCAGATGCTTCGGCACCGCCGCCCAGTGCGACGTCACCTGAAGCAGGGACGCCCGTCTTCAGCACGACGATGGCGGCGGCCCCGAGACTGATGACCAGGAGCAGGGTCCACAGATCCCGTTGCCTCGGCAGGTTCATGATCATTCCCTACCCTCTACCGACTCACCGTGTCGACGTAGATGTGGTGCATCGTCGAGGCCGAACTGGCGAGACCCGATGACTGTCTCCCGCTCCTGGCGTCGAGCAGCGCACACGCTCGCGCGACCGTTGGCCTGGCGCCCAACCCTGTTTTATCTGCGTGGGAAGCGTACGCGCGAGCGAGAGGAGCCGCCCAT
>CAKKPP010000012.1 GCA_919901745.1 Chloroflexota bacterium
CCTAGTCGTGGACCAGGCGAACAGGACGGCAGGGGACAGGTCCGCGGCGCGGCAGAACCGGACGATCTCTCCCGCGAGACTTCGGATCCAGGGTTTCTCTTCGCGCATGATTTCGCCGAGCTCCTCCCCGATCAGGTCGATCCAGCGGCCGGCGATCGCATCGATGTCGCGATCCTCGACGCGGGCGATGGCGCTGACCCAGTCGGGATCCACCCGTTCGACAGTGCGATCGCCGATATCGGCGGCGCCGTCGCCGTTCAGTTCGCGCCTGGCGTCGATGAAGTCCATCGGACCTTCCCAACTGACGATCTCGCGAGTCGCCTGGGAGAAGTAGTCGAGCCAGGTCGGGTCGAGACCGGCCCCGAGGGCGAGGTGGGCGTCGAAACGGCCGCGGTCGTCGAGGCCGGCGACGTCCTCGACGCTGATTGCCAGCAGGATCTCCTGGCTCTCACCGGCGACCAGATCCATCAAGGTACCCATCAGGCGTCACCCTCCTTCTCAGGCCTGGCCCCGGTAGCCCGCGTCGTGGAGGAGCGCCGGGAGTTCGGTGGGGGAACCGGCGACGCGGAAGCCGGCCGCCTCGAGCGCGGCGACCTTCGAGGCCGCGGTGCCGGAGCCGCCCGAGATGATCGCGCCGGCATGGCCCATTCGTTTGCCCTCGGGTGCCGTGCGGCCGGCGATGAACGCCACCTTCGGGACATGGGCGAGGTGTTCGGCGGCCCACGCCGCCGCCTCCTCCTCGGCCGCCCCGCCGATCTCGCCGATGAGCACGATCGCATCGGTCTCATCGTCGGCGGCAAAGAGCTTCAGGATGTCCAGGAACGTCGTCCCGATGATCGGGTCGCCGCCGATCCCGACGCACGTGGACTGGCCGACGCCCGCATCGGTCATCGCCTGCACGGCCTCGTAGGTCAGGGTCCCGGAGCGCGAAACGACGCCAACGCGGCCTTCGCGATGGACGGAGCCCGGGATGATCCCGACCTTTGCCCGGCCGGGGGAGGTCGCGCCGGGGCAGTTCGGGCCGATGAGGCGGGCGCCGGCCCGCCGGACCGCCTCGACCACGGGCACCATATCGAGCGCCGGAATGCCCTCGGTAATGCAGAAGATCGTCGCGATGCCGGCGCCGACGGCCTCGAGGACCGCGTCGGGCGCCCCGCCGGCCGGCACGAAGATGCACGAGGTGTTGGCGCCCGTCTGGCGCACAGCTTCCGAGACGGTATCGAACACGGGAACGGTGCCGTCGATCGCTATTCGGCCGCCCTTGCCAGGCGTGACCCCCGCCACCAGGTTCGTCCCGTACTCGGCCATCGCCCGGCTGTGGAACTCGCCCTCGCGCCCGGTGATGCCCTGGACGAGGAGGCGCGTCTCGCGCCCGATGAGGATGCTCATCGCCGGGGCCGCCCCGCCGTCACGCGGCCGCTCCCCGGGATGCCGCCACGGCCTTCGCGGCGGCGTCGTCGAGCGACTCGGCGGTCTCGAAGCGGGCCTCTCGGAGCAATCGACCCGCCTCGTCGGCGTTGGTTCCGACGATCCGCACGATCATCGGCACGTCCCGCGTCTGCTGCCTGCGCGCTTCGATCAGCCCGCGAGCGACCTCGTCGCCGCGTGTGATCCCGCCGAAGATGTTGACGAGGATCGCATCGACCTTCGGGTCGGCCAGGATGAGCCGCATCGCCTCGGCGACCTTGTCGCTTCGCGCGCCGCCGCCGATGTCGAGGAAGTTGGCCGGCTCGCCGCCGGCCCGCTTGACGAGGTCCATCGTGGTCATCGCGAGACCGGCCCCGTTGACCATGCAGCCGATGGTGCCGTCGAGCTTGATGAAGCTGATCCCCGCGCGCCGCGCTTCGATGTCCGTGGGATCCTCCTCGTCGAGGTCCCGGAGCGCCTCCAGCCCGGGGTGGCGGGGGAGTGCCGAGTCGTCGAGGGTCACTTTGGCGTCGAGACAGACGAGCTGCTCCCCGATGCTCCCGCTCGCGTCGCGTTCACGAACGATCGCCAGCGGGTTGATCTCGACGAGGTCGGCATCGTTGGCGAGCATCGTCGCGACGAGCCCCTTGGCGATCCCGACGGCGGCCTTGAGGTGCGTACCAAGGCCCATCCGGAATGCGAGCTCGCGGGCCTGCCAGTCGCGGAGGCCGAGGAGCGGGTCGGCATGGACGGTGACGATCGCCTCGGGCCGCTCGGCCGCGACCTGCTCGATCTCGACCCCGCCCTCGGCCGAACCCATCAGGAGGATCCGTCGGGCGGCGCGATCGAGGACCGCGGAGAGGTAGAACTCCTTCGCGATGTCGGCGGCCGCCGCGACGAGCACCTTGCGGACGGTGATGCCCTTGATGTCCATCCCCAGGATCGCGCCGGCGACCCGTTCGGCCTCGTCCGCCGAGCCGGCCAGCTTGACGCCTCCGGCCTTGCCTCGTCCACCGACCAGCACCTGGGCCTTGATGACGACGGCGCTCGCGCCGCTCTCGAAGGCCCGCTCCGCGGCCGCCCTGGCATCGGCCGCCGTCCGCGCGACCTCCCAGCCGGGCACCGGGAGCCCTTGCTCCAGGAGCAGTCCTTTGGCGTCGGCTTCCTGGATCTTCACGGGCAGGTTGGCTCCTGTGCGTGGCTGCCCAGCATCGGGCCTCAGTACGGATGCGCAGCGATGGTACCCGCTCGGGCGTCGGGCCGATCGGAACCTCGTGACACCTGCGTCGATGACCCACGAGCAACGGGTCATCTCGGGTGGGACCCCGACCCTTCGGGCGCGCGACGCAGGGATCGGCGTTGGCATGCGACACTGCAGCCGGATGAAGCGCGTCTCGGTGATCGGTGTTTCGGGCTCGGGCAAGACGACGGTCGCCCGCCGGCTCTCGTCGGTCCTCGACGTTCCCCATCTCGAGCTGGACTCCCTGTTTCACTTGCCCGCCTGGACACCGATGCCCGACGAGGACTTCCGGCGGCGGGTCAGCGAGTTCGTGCGCGGCGACAGGTGGGTCGTCGATGGCAACTACGCGAGCCACGGGGTGGCCGAGGTCGTCTGGCCGGAGGCGGATACGATCGTCTGGCTGGATCTGCCCCGATCAACAGTGATGCGGAGGGTCATTGCCAGGACGATCCGACGCGCCGCCACCCGGGAGACGTTGTGGAACGGCAACAGGGAGCCCTGGAGCAACTTCTTCGACCCGCGGCCGGAGAAGAACATCATCGTCTGGGCCTGGACCCGCCACGGCCCGGTCCGGGAGCGCTACTCACGGATGAGCGCGGACGGGACGTGGGCGCACGCGCGCGTTGAACGCCTGGACAATCAGGCTCAGGTCGAAGCATTCCACGCAGGGGTCGCGGCAGGTCACCGCTCGTAGGCGACCTCACCAGAGATCAGCGTTTCCGCGGTCGGGATCCGAGTGGTGCCTGGTGCAAATCGAACCGAACTAGCGGCCCCAAAATCGGGCCACGCCCGCCGCGAAGCGCTTGAGGCGCGTCGGAGCGACAGCGTGGAACGGCGCCGGAAGCGCCCACGCGGATAGAATGGCGGCATGGCCCATCGAGTGACCCTGATCCCCGGCGACGGCATCGGACCGGAGCTGGCGGAGGCGACACGCCGCGTCCTCGACGCATCAGGCGTCGCCTTCGAGTGGGAGGTCGTCGACGCCGGCGAGGCGTGCATCGCGGAGTACGGTACGCCGCTCCCCGAGCACGTCCTCGACTCGATCAGGCGCAACAAGGTCGCGCTCAAGGGTCCCATCACGACGCCGGTCGGCAAGGGCTTCCGGAGCGTCAACGTGACCCTCCGCCAGGCGCTGGGGCTCTACGCGAACCTCCGCCCGGCCCGCTCGATCAAGGGCCTCGAGACCCGCTACCAGGACGTCGATCTCGTCATCGTCCGAGAGAACACCGAGGACCTGTACGCCGGCATCGAGCACATGGTCGGTCCCGACGCCGCCGAGAGCATCAAGATCATCACCCGTGCCGCCTCGGAGCGGATCGCCCGGTTCGCCTTCGACTACGCGGTCGCGAATGGCCGCAGGAAAGTGACCGCGGTCCACAAGGCCAACATCATGAAACTGTCCGACGGGCTGTTCCTGGAGGCGTGCGGGACCGTCGCCGCCGACTACGCGGGTCGCATCGAATTCGAGGACCGGATCGTCGACAACATGTGCATGCAGCTCGTCCAGAAGCCCGAGCAGTACGACGTCCTCGTCCTGCCGAACCTCTACGGCGACATCGTCAGCGATCTCGCGGCGGGGCTCGTCGGCGGGTTGGGCGTGGCGCCCGGGGCGAACATCGGGACGGAGGCGGCGGTCTTCGAGCCGGTTCACGGCTCAGCGCCGAAGTACGCCGGCCAGAACAAGGCGAACCCGACGGCGCTGATGCTGTCCGGGGCGCTCATGCTGCGCCACCTGGGTCACCCCGACGTGGCCGAGCGCGTGGAGACCGCCGTGCGGGACGTCATCGCCGAGGGTCGGACCATCACCTACGATCTGGGCGGGACGGCCGGGACCAGTGAGTTCGCCGATGCGATCATCGTTCGGCTCGCATCGCTGGCGGCGGCGTGACGCACCGGAAGTTCGTCCGTCCGGGCCAGAAGGCACGACGCGCAGGAAAGGACGACTCCCCCCGATGACGACGATCCGGACGCCGTGGAAGCCACCCGGCACCGCACGGACCGGCCTCTTCGCCACCAACCGTCGCGACCGCTGGTGGATCGCACCCGGCGTCCAGGGCATCCTGTTCACGACCCTGGCGGGGTACCTCTTCTTCTCCGGGATCGTGTGGACGCCACTGTTTGGCACGGCCTACGAGGTGGACGGATACCTCTCGCCGCTGTTCTCTCCGTTGATCGCGCCTGGCTGGCTCCCCGCGTTCATCAGCCCGGGCCTGCTCATCCTCTGGATCCCACTCGGGTTCCGGGCGACGTGCTACTACTACCGGAAGGCGTACTACCGGTTCTACTTCGCTGATCCGCCCGGATGCGCGGTCGGCGAACCGACCATCCACAAGCGCTACGCGATGGAGAGCCGGCTTCCATTCATCCTCCAGAACTTCCACCGGTTCTTCCTCTACCTTGCCTTTGTCCCGCTCTTCTTCCTGTGGGTCGATGCCGTCGGCTCCCTGTTTCCGGAAGGCCGCGTTCGGTTGGGCCTCGGAAGCGTGATCTTCTTCGTCAATGTCGTCCTGCTGATGGGCTTTTCGATGTCGTGCAATTCACTCCGCCATCTCGCCGGCGGTCGACTCGACTGTTTCTCGTGCACGCGGCGTGAGCGGGCCCAGCACTCGGTCTGGCAGCGCCTGACCGCCCTCAATCGGCACCATATGGCCTGGGCATGGGTCAGCTTCATCTCGGTCTCGCTGGCGGACGTCTACGTGCGGCTGCTCGCTCTTGGGGTCATCACCGACCCGGCGATCCGGTTCTAGGTCGCGATGCCACCTGTCACGAACCTCGAGACGCACTCCCACGACGTTGTCGTCATCGGGGCCGGCGGGGCCGGCCTCCGGGCGGCCATCGAGGCCAAGGCCGCGGGGTTGAGCGTCGGGCTCGTCTGCAAGTCGCTCCTCGGTAAAGCGCACACCGTCATGGCCGAGGGAGGCGTCGCCGCAGCGCTCGGCAACGTGGCCGACGCGGATTCCTGGCAGGTGCACTTTCGCGACACGATGGCCGGCGGCAAGTACCTCAATAACGCGCGGATGGCCCAGCTCCATGCCATGGAAGCGCCCGCGCGGGTCAACGAGCTCGAGCGCTGGGGTGCCGTGTTCGACCGGACCCCGGACGGACGGATCCTCCAGCGGCCATTCGGCGGCCACAGCCACGCGCGGCTGGCGCACGTCGGAGACCGGACCGGACTCGAGATGATCCGCACCCTCCAGGATCGTGCGGTCGCGGCCGGCATCGATGTCTACATGGAGGCGACGATCACCCGCCTCATCACCGGGCGTGCCGGAGCAACCGCCGCATTCGGGTACTGGCGTGCGACAGGCTCGCCGATTCTGTTCCGGGCCAAGGCGATCGTGCTGGCGACCGGCGGTATCGGCAAGGCCTACGAGGTCACCTCGAACTCCTGGGAGTACAGCGGCGACGGCCACGCGCTGGCGTACGAGGCCGGTGCCGAACTGATCGACATGGAGTTCGTCCAGTTCCACCCGACCGGGATGGTCTGGCCGCCCGGCGTCCGTGGACTCCTCGTGACGGAGGCCGTCCGGGGCGAGGGGGGGATCCTGCGCAACAAGGACGGCGAACGATTCATGTGGAAGTACCTCCCCGATGAGCGGAGGGGCGAATACGCCGCCACGGACGAGGAGGCAACTCGCTGGGTAACGGCCCTGTCGGAGGGTCGCCGGACCGATGCCCGCCGGCCACCCGAGCTGTCCACCCGGGACAACGTGGCGCGTGCGATCTACACGGAGGTCAAGGAGGGCCGCGGGACGCCCCACGGCGGCGTCTACCTGGACATCAGCTACCTGCCGCCCGAACACGTCCGGCGCAAGCTGCCATCGATGTACGAGCAGTTCAAGGAGCTTGCCGACGTCGACATCACGAAGGGACCGATGGAGGTCGGACCGACCACGCACTACGTCATGGGAGGGATCCGGGTCGAGCCCGACAGCGGAGCGACGACGGTGCCCGGTCTCTTCGCCGCCGGCGAGTGTGCCGGAGGGATGCACGGGGCCAACCGACTCGGCGGCAACTCCCTGTCCGACCTGCTCGTCTTCGGTGCCCGCGCCGGCGCCGGCGCCACGAGCCACGCGATCAACCAGCCGTCCGGCGAGGCGGGCTTCCCCCATGTCGATCCCGTGAACGTGCGGGAGGCCACTCGTGAACTTGCCGCACCACTCGAGCGGGTTTCCGGCGACGACCCCTATGCGATCCAGCGCGACCTCCAGGCCACCATGCAGTCGCTCGTGGGGATCTTCCGCGTTCAGGCGGACCTGGACGAGGCATTGACGCAGCTCGCCGCGCTGCGGGAGCGAGGGCAGCGAGTCCAGGTCGCTGGAGGACGGTCGTTCAATCCGGGTTGGGACCTCGCCTTCGAGCTTCGTAACCTGATTACCGTCTCCGAAGCGATCGCGCGAAGCGCTCGACAGCGCACCGAGAGCCGTGGCGCGCACAGCCGCCTCGATCACCCCGAGACCGACGACGCCCGATGGGGAGGCCTCAACAGCGTGGTGGCTCGCGCCGAGGATGGGACCATGGCGGTCTCGACGTCATCGCTCCCCACTGTGCCCGACGAGCTGCGCGCGCTGCTCGGCACCGCTCACTGACGAGAAGGGGATCGATGGATACCGCACATCTTCGCGTCTTCCGGGGCGAGCCGAACGAGCCGGGTCGCTACGAGGAATTCGATGTCCCCGTCGAGGAGGGGATGGTCGTCCTCGATGCGCTCCATTGGGTCCAGGGTCACGCGGCGCCGGACCTCGCCGTCCGCTGGAACTGCAAGGCCGCCAAGTGCGGATCGTGCAGCGCCGAGGTCGACGGCCGGCCCCGCCTGACCTGCAAGACCCGGCTCTCCGACTTTGATCTCGACCAACCGATCACGGTCGAGCCGATGCGGGCGTTTCCATTGATCCGCGACCTGGTCACCGACGTCTCGTGGAACTACGCGGTCAATGCGACGATCGAGCCCTTCAAGCCGCCCGACGATGTGCCACAGTCCGAGTGGCGCTGGCAGCAGGAGGACATCGAGCGGGTCCAGGAGTATCGCAAGTGCATCGAGTGTTTCCTGTGCCAGGACGTGTGCCACGTCCTCCGCAACCATGAGACCGAACGGCCCTTCATGGGGCCGCGCTTTCTCGTCCGCGCGGCCGGGCTGGAGATGCACCCGCTTGACCAGGCCGATCGCCGCGAGTACCTGAAGGACGCCGGTGGGATCGGGTACTGCAACATCACCAAGTGCTGCACCGAAGTGTGCCCCGAGCACATCAAGATCACGGACAACGCGATCATCCCGCTCAAGGAACGGGTTGCCGACGAGTTCTACGACCCGATCCAGATCGTTTGGCGAACGCTCCGCGGTCGCAGGCCCGGCTCGGCCGCCGGCGCCGAACTGCCAGTCCTGCCGACGGGTCCCGGCGGAACGTCGGACGGGGGTTCCAGCTGATCGGCCCGGTACCGATGCGGGCCGTCGTCGTGCGGACTGATGGCGCCGCTCGCGGGAATCCGGGACCGGCGTCGCTCGGAGCGGTCCTGATCGATCGGTCGCGGCCGGACGCGTTCGACCCACGCGCCCGACCGGACGCGTCGATATCGGAATTCCTCGGGCACCAGACGAACAACGTCGCGGAGTACACCGGCGTCGTGCGGGCGCTGGCGCTGGCCGATGAACTCGGCGTGCGGCAGGTCGACCTGCTCCTGGACTCGAAGCTCATCGTCGAGCAGCTTCACGGGCGGTGGCGCGTCAAGGACGCGAAGCTCATCCCGCTGTGGGCCGAGTGCCGTCGGCTTCTTGGCGGGTTGGAAGCCTGGTCCGCGGCGCACGTGCCGCGGGCCCTGAACGGGGCGGCGGACGCCCTGGCCAATGCGGCAATCGATCGGGTCGCCGCGGGCGGACCGGCCAGCGTGGTGGTGCGACCCCCGGCCACGGGCTCCGTCCCGGGAACCTGAGGCGCCGCGCAGACGTCACGTCGCCGTGGTACCAGCCGTACGCCGCCCAACGCGCCGATCCTGGATCGGGGTGGTGGCCATCGCCCTGACGGTCGTCGTCGCGTCCTGCCAGGCGCTGCCGGGGGCCGGGGCACCGCGTCTCGAGGGTTCCGGGTGGCGCGCCGTCGATGTCGGCGGGCTGGCTCCGGCTGCAGGCAGTGAACCAACGGCAGCGTTCGACGGCGGGAGGATCACTGGCTCGACGGGCTGCAACGCCTATGAAGGCGGGGCCATCGTTCGCGGATCCGGCATCGAGATCCGGGGCGTGGCGATGACCAAGATCGGCTGCGTCGGTGCCACCGGCGACGTCGAGGCCCGGTTCATCGCGATTCTCGGTTCGGCCGTGACGGTCGCGATCCGGACCGACGGATTCCTCGTCCTGTCGGGTTCGGACGCCGACCTGGTGCTCCGACCCGATCCAGGGGTCGGCCGGTAGCAGGGGATGCACCGCCCGCGCTCACCCCACCGTCGCGCCTCCGTCGGCATCGCCCTCCTGTTGGTCGTTGCGTCGATTGCCTCCGGATGCCAGGTCGTTCCGGGCCCGGGCACGGGCCCGGGCCAGGCCGCAATCGACGGGACGGCCTGGCGGGCGGTTGCGGTCGCCGGGCGGGCGGTACTGGCCGAGGCGACACCGACGATCCGCTTCGACGGCGACCGGATCAGTGGAACGACGGGCTGCAATACCTTCGGCGGGATGTTCGAGCTGAGCGGCGACCGGATCTCGTTCAGCGAGCTCGTCATGACCGAGATCGGTTGTGGCGGCGCCGTGGGCGAACAGGAGAGCCGGTTTCTCGAGGCCCTCCTCGTGGTCGACCGGATCGAGGTCGGCGGCGGGTCGCTCCGCCTGGTCGGCACCCAGGGCAGTCTCGACTTCGTCTCGGGGTAGAATCGGCCGGTCAGCGAGACGGCCGGATGGCCGCGCGTCGCCCGGTTCGCCGGTCGGCGTGAGGAAAGTCCGAGCTCCACAGCGCAGGGTGGCGGGTAACGCCCGTCCGCCGCGAGGCGAGGACCAGTGCCACAGTGACGATGCCGCGCGACGGTGAAAGCCGTCGGGCGGAGTGAAACGGGCAAACTCCACCCGGAGCAAGGCCAAATAGGAGGGCGCAACCCGGTTCGCCGGGGGAGAGGTGCGCTGCCCAGCCCTCGGGTCGGCCGCACGAGCCGTCGGGTAACCGGCGGCCCCAGATGGATGGCCATCCACGCGAGCAATCGCGTGACAGAACTCGGCTTACAGGTCGCCTCGCTGGCGCCCCATCGGCACTCGAATGGTCCGCGCGTGCGCGCGGAACCAGCGCCGGACTGGCCGGGTCAATCCTCGTCGGGGCGGAAGATGTGCGGGGCCGTGCAGGCGTTGCAGATCGGCAGTGCCGACTGGAGATCTCCGAGGGGTATCGGGATCTTCCGATCCGGAAACAGGCACTCGACGTCGTAGACGCGATCCTCGCCCGGATCCACCATGATGACCCGACGGAACGTGCATCGTCGGATTCGATGTGGCGCCAGGCGGTAGGGGTCCTCTTCGGGCTGGACCACCGGGAGTGGCAGGGCCATCGTGGGTTCTCGTGTCCTCGGTTCGGTGCGTCGGCAGCAGCCATCCTGCTGTCGGCCGCGCAGCCTAGCACCCAGCCCTGGAGACGGCAACGATCAGAAGGTACTAGACTCGGGCACCATCAACGGTCGACCGGGCGATGGAGGATGGGTGGGCGACGCAACCGATCAGCCGCGGGGGCGACGAAGCCGGGCCGGGGCGGTCCCATCGACATCGCCCATGAACGTGCGAACCGAAGGCGGGTCTTCGTGGATCGCCGACCTCGAGTTTCGATCACCGGATCCGGCTGTCTGCCCGTTCCTGCGGTCCGAGGGCCCGGATGGTCGCCTGGCTCGCCCGATCGAGCGACCGGATGCGGCGAACCGCTGCGACGCCTTCGGCGAGCCGCGACCCCAATCCAATCGTCAACAGGAACTGGCCTGCCTGACGGATGCGCATGGCGAATGTGCCCGCTACCTCCGCGGGTCGCTCGTGGCCGCCGACCGGATTCCACCGGGTCATCAACGACGCGGCCTGACGACGCCGATCCTGGCGGCGGTCCTCCTGCTGGCCGCAACGTCCGCGGCTTCGCTTGCGTTCATCGCCGCCCGCGGTGGGCTCGACCTGCCCGTCGCGCCACCGGCGACGACGGCCGCGATCCTCGGCGGGTCGACACGCCCGACGCTGGAACCGGCCTCACCGGAACCGACGATCGACGTCACGCCAGCGGCATCACCCGACCTCGAGCCCACGCCGGTCCCGGCCGCGACGACAACACCAACCCCGACGCCAACCCCGACACCGCGCTCGGACCGCTACGCGCTTCTCGAGCCGTGTCCCGACAAGCCGGACTGCTGGATCTACACCGTCCGGACAGGCGACAACCTTTCGAGCATTGCCAACTACTTCGGGATTCCTCTCGAGACCGTGTACGCCCTCAATCCCGAGCTTCGGACCGAGTCGCTGCAAGCCGGTCGCCTGCTGGTGCTCCCGCCGCCGACCCGCTGATTGCCGGACGCAGCATGCCTCGCCGCTCGCGACGCTTCCTCCTGTTGGCACTCGCCGCCGCCTCGCTGGCCGCTTGCGCGCCGGCTCCCACGACGACCCTGACGGACACCCTCCTGCAGACGGCCTCGCCGACGGACGCGCCCTCGGACTCACCCTCGGTCGCGACGACCGTGCCTGACGCCGCCAACGGAATCTCGTTCGAGCGGCCGGTACAGTGGACACGCTGGCAGCCCAACCAACACAACCCCATCAACGACGGACCGCTGATCTACCTCAGCACGGATCCAGTGCTCGCGGCCTGCGCGACGGCTGCGGACGCGACTGCCAACCCACCGGACGCGCAAGGGCGGGCCTGCGCCTGGCCGCTCACTTCGCTCTCGGCAAACGGAGTCTTCGTGAACTGGCTGACGTCACGGATCCTCGATCCGCGGCCGAGCGCGGGCGAGGCCATTGCCATGAACGGCGAGAACGCCCGACTTCAGACCGAACGCCCGGGCTCGTGCGCCAAGATCGGGGCTGACGAGACGATCAGCGTCTGGGTGCCGATCGGGCAGCCGACTCCACTGTCGAACGTCTGGGTGGTCGCCTGCCTGCGAGGGCCCGACCTCGCGACCACCGAAGCGCAACTGCGCGCAATGCTCGCCTCGGCCGTGTTGGGGAAGTAGCAACCGCGGGCGACCCGTCCAGATCTCGTGGCCATGAGCGTCCAGGTTCCGCGTCCGCGCCCGTCCAGATCTCGTGCCCGTGGCCGTGCACTTCCTGATGTCCCTTGACAGCCGATTCGGTCTGCCGCGATTTCGCCATTGACGGGAGCGTTCTGTGCGCTAGAATGCAGGCAAGTGGCACGAAGTGGGTTGAAGTGGGGAATCCTGCGACGATCGCTGCAGCCGCTCCGCCGCCCGATCGATCGCCCGCCGTACCAGGCGGCGGCACCGCACCCCACAAGAGGGACGCCCGAAAGTGTTCACCGGCGAGTACCGGCACACGGTGGACGAGAAGGGACGGCTGGCCGTCCCTTCGAAGTTCAGAGCGCAGCTCGAATCGGGCGCCGTCGTGTCCCGATGGATGGACTCCTGCCTGGCCATTCACACCCGCAGGGGCTGGGACGAGCTGGCGGCGAAAGTCGCCGGATTGCCCATCTCTGACGCTGGGTCCCGGCTCTTTCAGCGCTATGTCTTCGCCGGAGCGTTCGAGGCAGACCTCGATCGCCAGGGCCGGGTCGTCATCCCGGTCTACCTTCGTGAGTTCGCGGGTCTCGCCGGAGACGCCGTCGTCGTAGGTTCGCGCGATCACGCCGAAATCTGGGCGCCCGATCGCTGGGAGGAGTACAGCCGGGCGCTCGCTGATCCCGCGCGGCTTGCCGAAGCCCTCGAAGGGCTGGGGATCTAGCGCACTACATGCGTTTCCAGGGTCCGCTCGGGATCCGTCATCCGGTCGTGGAGGAGAAATGAAGGAAGGGCACTTGCCGGTGCTGGTGGAGGAGGTCCTCGAGATGCTCGCACCTGCGCCCGGCAGCCTTCAGATCGACGCCACTCTCGGCGGCGGTGGGCACACCGAGCGGATCCTGGAGGCGTCCGATCCTGATGGCCGCCTCCTCGGCATCGACGCCGATGGGGCGGCCATCGCCAGGGTCGACGCTCGCCTCCGCCCGCGGTTCGGGGATCGCATCGTCCTTCGCCAGGCCAATTTCCGGGATCTGACCGCCGTCGCGGAGGAGGCCGGGTTCGGTGCCGTCGATGGTTGCCTGATGGACCTCGGCCTGTCGAGCTTCCAACTCGCGGATGCCGGGCGCGGGTTCGGGATCCGCACGGGCGGTCCACTGGACATGCGGTTCGACACGAGCCGAGGAGTGCCCGCGGCCGACCTGCTGGCCACGCTCGATGTCGCGATGATGGTCGCGCTGTTCCGCAGGTACGGCGAGGAACCATTTGCGGCCCGGATCGCCCGGGCCATCGTCCACGCGCGATCGACGGCACCGATCACAACCGCCGAGGAGCTGGTTGCGCTCGTCGAGCGGGTGGCGCCGAGTCGCGCTCCGGGCCGTCGTCGCGTGCATCCGGCGACGCGCGTGTTCCAGGCGTTGCGGATCGCCGTCAACGAGGAGCTTGAGGCGCTCGAGGCCGCCCTGGGTGCTGCCGTGATGTTGCTTCGACCCGGCGGACGGCTGGTCGTCCTCAGCTACCACTCGCTCGAGGACCGCATCGTCAAGCGCTTCTTCCGGGCAGAACGGCAGGGATGCACCTGCCCGCCCGAGGTGCCGATCTGCGTGTGTGGCCGCGAGCCCCGTTTGCGCATCGTCACCCGGCGCTCGGTGACGGCCACTGCTTCTGAACTCTCACTGAACCCGCGCGCGCGGAGTGCGCGCCTGCGGGCTGCCGAGCGGCTCGCAGCCTAGCCGATCAGGAACCACGTACCGCAACGCGCGGCGGGATGTTCCCGCCGGCCGCACGCACTCGGAGGAGGAGGACCCCGTGAGCAAGCGACATCAGAACAGTCGGCGCAAGTCATACGGTCGTCGCCAGCACGAGCTGCGCGAACGAACGGAGCGTCAACACGCCCCGCAGGCGAGCGACTTCGGGTACGACGACTTCGGAGCGGCCTCGCCCGCCGATGCATTCGCCTACGTCGACCCGCGATCCGCCCGCCTGCGTTACGGCTACATCGACTGATGGCCGTCTATGAGGGCGCGCGCCCTCGGTCCATCCTCCTGCCCCGCCGTCCGCGTCGGGTCGAAGCGCCGGCCCTGCCGCGCAGGCCCAGTTCTGCCCGCCGCGTCAAGTATCGGTCCACAGCGGTCGACGTGGCGCTGGTCGGTATCGTCGTGGCATTCGTCCTGGCGTTCTTCTCACTTGCCCAGACCGTGCGCGTGTCGGCGACCGGCTATGAGCTGGATCGGCTCGCAGGCGAGCAGGCACGCCTCCAGGCGCGTCTCGCCGATGTCGAGTCCGACCTGAGCCGGCTTGGGCACGATTCGGCGATCAGGAAGCTCGGGCTCGACGCCGGCCTGGGGCAGCTCCGCCCATCGATCATTCTCCCGGCGCGCTAGGCGACGGGCAGTCGACACGATGCTGGGTCGTACGGATTCGCGGGGTCGCCTGATCTTCCTCCTGTTGGCGATGATCGTCGTCAGCGCGGCGCTGACCCTGCGCCTGGCGTACTGGCAGGTGGTGCGCGGCGCCGATCTGTCGGAAGAGGCCGTGCGCCAGACGACTGTTCGGGTCGAGCTTCCCAGTCGACGCGGGGCGATCTACGACCGGACCGGCACGGTGGTCCTCGCCTCGAGCGTCGACCGCGATCGACTGGTGGCCGCTCCGACGAGGCTTTCGTCGAAGGTGCGCCACGACGTCGCGACCAGGCTGAACGAGATCCTTGGTCTGGACGGTGAGGCGGCGGCCGCGCTGATCGAGCGGATGGCGTCGGACAAGCCGTACGTGATTCTCGCGCGCGACGTCGGGCCCGCGAGCTCGGAGGCGATCCGGGCGGCCATTGCCAAGGGAACGCTGCCCCAGGTCGCCCTTGAACCCGAGCCGATGCGGATCTACCCGCAGGAGGGCGGAGGTCCGGACTCGACCCTGGCGGCCCACCTCCTGGGCTTCGTGAACCGTGAGGGGATGGGGCAGTACGGCGTCGAGCAGCGGTATCAGGACGTGCTCGGTGGAGCGCCGACCATCGTCGATGCGCGTCGCGACATCTCCTCGCGCCTGGTACCCGAGAGCGACTCCATCCTGCAGCAGGGCATGCCTGGCATCGACCTGCGACTGACGATCGACGCGGGCCTTCAGCTGGCGATCGAGGAGGAACTCCTTGCGACGTGGATCGCCGACGATGCGGTCAGTGCCTCCGCGGTGGTCCTGGATCCGTACACGGGCGAGGTCTATGCCGAGGCGACGTACCCGTCGTACTCGGGCAATGACTACAGGGCGATCGCGGCGACCGATCCGGGACGCTTTATCGACCCGGTTGTGAGCGAGGTCTATGAGCCAGGATCCGTGCTCAAGATGCTGACCGCCGTGGCCGCATTGGAGCAGGGCACCGTGACGCCCTCGACCGTGTTTACCGACACCGGGTCGCTCTCGCTCGACGGGGGCACGGCCCGCGTCGACAACGCCGATCGCAAGGGCATGGGCAAGATCGAGTTCCGCGACGCGATCGCCTATTCGCGCAACGTGGTTGCCGCCAAGGTGGCGCTGGAACTCGGGGCAACCACCAGTGAGTCCTCGGCGATCCTCCACGAGACGTGGACGAGGTTTGGCCTCGGCCAGAAGTCCGGGATCGACGTGGCCGGCGAGGTCGCCGGGCTGGTGCGCGACCCGACCATCACGCAATGGCAGGAGATCGATCTGGCGAACGGCGCCTTCGGACAGGGTGTCGCCGTGACTCCGATGCAGCTTGCCGTGGCCTTCGCGGCCATGGTGAACGGCGGCACCCTGGTCCAGCCGCACGTGGTCAAGGCGGTGGGCGACACCGAAGTGCCGATCGCCCCACGCCGCGAGGTGCTCGATCCGGCGCTCAGCCCGACCATGTTGAGTCTCATGAACCGGGTGGTCACCGAGGTCGACTTCTATCGCGATCGGACCCTGGTGCCCGGCTACTACGTTGGCGGCAAGACGGGCACCGCCCAGATCTGGGATGCGTCGGCGCACGAAGGGCGCGGCGCGTGGAAGGTGAACGTGTTCAACTACTCCTTCATCGGCTTCATCGGTCGCCGAGCCGGGCATCCGGACCTCATCGTGGCGGTCAGGATCCACGAGGCGCGCCAGGTGATCCGTCAGGGGCGAGCCGAGATGCCGGTGTTTTCGTTCGAGCTGTTCCGGCGGATCGCCACGACCGCGATCCAGACCCCCGGCCTGCTGCCCGAGCTCCCGCCCAGCCCGGTCCCGCAGGCCGCCGATCGCCAGTCGTCGTCCGGGGATGGCCCCTCCCCGGTCGGCGCCGGCGACGCGCCTTGACGATGGCCTGTGCGACACTCACCTCCGTGACCGACGCCCGGCCGCCACGCTCGGCCCGCCGAGGCGCGACCGCGACGCCGTTGAGCGTCGACGACGTGGTTCGAGCCACCGGCGGCCATCTCCTTCAGCGATCCGATCAACCCATCCTCGGTGCAGCCGTCGACTCTCGTCGCATCGAGCCGGGCCAGATCTTCATCGCCATCCCGGGCGAGCGAACGGACGGACATGCGTTCCTGGGTGCCGCGATCGCAGCGGGGGCAACGGCCGTCATCGTGACCCGACCTCCGGCTGACGCGTCGCTCCTGGGCAACGTGAGCGTGATCCGCGTCGCCGACGGCATTCGGGCGCTCCAGGCGATCGCCGCTGCGTGGCGCACCCGATTCAGTCCGCTCGTGGTTGCCGTGACCGGGAGCATCGCCAAGACGTCGACAAAGGAGGCGATCGCCGCCGTCCTCGGTCGGTCCATGACCGCGCTCCGCAGCGAAGGCAACCAGAACAACGAGATTGGGCTGCCGCTGACGCTCCTCCGGCTTGGTCCCGAGCACCAGGCGGCCGTGCTCGAGATGGGCATGTTTACCGGGGGCGAAATCGCCGACCTTGCCCGGATCGCCCGACCCCAGATCGGCGTCGTCACGACGATCCAGCCCGTCCACCTCTCACGAATGGGGACGATCGAGGCAATCGAAGCCGCCAAGGGCGAGCTCGTGGAGGCCCTCCCGGCCAACGGGACCGCGGTTCTCAACGCCGACGATCCGCGGGTGCTCCGGCTCGCGCGTCGGACGGCCGCGGACGTGCTGACCTACGGATTCGCGGCGAGCGCGGCCGTGCACGCCGATGACGTCACATCGGCGGGTTTCGGGGGCATGCGCTTCACCCTTGCGCTGCACGGCGAGCGCATCGCGGCGACGATTCCAACGCTCGGCCGCATGGCCGTCCACAATGCCCTGGCGGCGGCGGCCGTCGGTCATGCCGCCGGCCTGTCCCTGGATACCGTCGTCGAAGGGCTGGCCGAAGGATGGTCGGCAGCGCACCGCGCGACGGTTGTTCGTCTGGGTGACGTGACCGTCATCGACGACACCTACAACGCCTCGCCCGGTTCGATGATCGCGGCCCTGGAGCTCCTGGCGGGCCTGCCCGGCCGGCGCGTGGCGGTCCTCGGGGAGATGCTGGAACTTGGCCCGCAGCACGATGCCGGCCACCGTGGCGTCGGGGCGGCGGCGGCCGACGTCGCCGATCTGCTCCTCGTCGTGGGCGACGGCGCGTCCGGGATCATCGAGGGTGCGCTCGCGCGCGGACTCCCCTCGAGTCGCCTGCTCGCGGCGCCCGATGCGGACGGGGCCCTCGACGCGCTGCTCCCGCGCCTCCGCGCGGGCGATGTCATCCTGGTGAAGGCGTCGCGTGGCATTGCGCTCGACCGGCTCGTCGTCGGGCTTCGCGATGCGCTCGGTCCCTCACGATGACCGTCGAACTGATCCAGGGATTGCTGCTTGCCTTTGCCCTGGTGGTCATTCTCATGACGCCCTACACGCGCGTGCTACGAACCGCGGGGATCGGCAAGCAGATCCGGCTCGAGGGTCCGGAATCGCACCAGGTGAAGCAGGGGACGCCGACGATGGGCGGGCTGCTCGTCGTCGTGGTGGTGCTCGTCACCTACGGCCTGCTGCGCGGAGACCAGATCGAGCGCGGCATCATTCCGCCGCTCCTCACCCTCCTGGTCGTCGGCATCCTCGGCGCATTCGACGACTACCTGAATGCACGAACCGGGGAGGGGATCACGCCGCGCCAGAAGATGCTCTGGCTGGTCGTCGTGGCCGGCGTCGTGGCCTACCAGATCCAGCAGACCTACGGGATCACCGGCATCCGTGTGCCGTTCGCCGGGGATGTCGCCGTGGAGCCGTTCGTGTACATCCCGTTTGCCGCATTCGCGATCATTGCCGCCAGCAACGGGGTGAACATCACCGACGGGCTCGATGGGCTCGCCGGGGGCACGCTCATCTTCGCCTTCGTCGCGTTCATGCTCATCGCGCTCCTGAACGTGCCGACTCAACCGAACCTCGCGCTGTTCTGTGCCCTGATCATTGGGGCATTGCTGGGGTTCCTGTGGTTCAACGTCCATCCCGCCCAGATCTTCATGGGCGACTCGGGGTCCCTGTCGCTGGGCGCCACGCTGGCGGTCATCGCCCTGATCACCGGCCAGATCCTGGTGCTGCCGTTGATCGGGATCATCTTTGTCGTCGAGACCGGGTCGGTGATCGTCCAGCGGGCGTACTACCGGATGAGCAAGGGCAAGCGGCTGTTCCGCATGTCGCCGATCCACCATCACTTCGAGCTGGCCGGCTGGGACGAGGAGAAGATCACGCTCCGTTTCTGGATCGTGGCCATTCTCGCCGGGCTCCTTGGCGTGACCCTCTTCCTCGCCTCGATCAACCGCCTGGCATGACCGTCATGGCCATCGATCGAGAGCCAGCGCACACAGGCGGCCCGATCGATCTGGATCGGCTGACGCTCCACGATGTGTTGAACGGCGCCCTGGCCGGACGCCCGGTCACCGTGCTCGGGTTCGCGCGAAGCGGCATCGCCCTGGCCCGCTTCCTCGTCGACGCCGGAGCCAATGTGACGATCTACGACGGACGTCCGGCGTCCGAGCTGGGCGCCGCGATCGCGGCGCTCGGCGAACGGCCGATCCGGCTGCTGGCCGGGCCCGACGTCGATCCCTCGCTCGCCTGGTCGGGGAGCCACCTCGTCCTGACGTCGCCGTCGATCAACCCCGACTATCCGACGACCGAACCCCGGCTTCGGACGGCCCTCGCGGCGCTGGTCACGGCCCGTGCGACCGGCAACAACCGATCCGTACCCGCCGTCGTCTCCGAACCCGACCTGGTCCTGCGCCTCTGCCCGGCGCCCACGATCGGCGTCACCGGCACGAAGGGCAAGACGACGACCTCGTCTCTGGCCGCGGCTGTGCTCGGCGCGGATCCGTCGCATCCGGTCGTCCTCGGTGGGAACATCGGCCTGCCCCTGGTCGAGCGCCTGCCCGAGCTGACCCCGGACCACCGGGTGGTCATCGAGCTCAGCGAGCTGCAGTTGCCGACGTTGTCACGCGGGACGACCGTCGCCGTCTACACGAACGTGACGTCCGACCACCTCGATCGCCACGGCAGCCTCGACGCGTATCGTCGGGTCAAGCGCCGCCTCGCCGAACTCGTTCAGCCCGACGGCGCGTTGGTCCTCAATCTCGACGACCCGATCGTGGCGGACTACGCCGGATTGGCCACGGCCGCCGTCGTGCCGTACCGCGTGGATCGACCCGTCCCCGGTGGACTCGGCGTCGTCGACGGCTGGATCGTGGCGGCCGGCGTCCAGCGACTCGCGCTTGCCGGCGGCGGCCCGGCCGCGCTGGCTTCGGGCGGGCGGATCATGCCTGTCGATGAGCTCGCGGTCCCCGGGCGGCATAACATTTCCAACGCCCTGGCCGCAATCGGCACGGCCCTGCTCTTCGGCGTTGCGCCCGACGCGATCCGTCGGGCGGCCAGCGCGTTTGGGGGGGTCGAGCATCGCCTGGAGACGATCGGCACCATCGATGGCGTTCGCTTCGTCAACGATTCGCAGGGCACCCAACCCGACGCAGTCATCGCCGCCCTGAGGGCCTTCGAGGCGCCGATCGTGCTGATTGCCGGTGGCCGCTCCAAGGGCGTGGACCTCGGCAATCTGCCGGCGGTGGTTGCCGGGCGGGCCATCGCCGCCGTCCTGATCGGAGAGAGCGCGCCTGCGCTCGCCGAACGGTTTGCCGAGGCGGGCCTGGCGCGCGTCGAGCGCGCCGGCTCCATGGACGAGGCCGTCGCCGTTGCCGACGCGATCGCCCGCGACGCGCTGGCCGGTGGGCGTGAGGGTCCGGCGACCGTTCTGCTCAGCCCGGCGGCAGCGAGCTTCGACATGTTCGCCGACTACGCGGCTCGCGGCGACGCATTCCGGGCCGCGGCTGCGGCCCTGGCCCGTGAACGTGCTCGAGGCGCTGCTCGATGAACGCCGAACCGCGCGCGCTACCCGCACCTCAGGTGCGCCCTCGGGCGCGTCCGATTGCCGGCTCGACCGCTCGTCCAGCACGCTCCGTGGCGGTTGCCAGGAGCGGCGTTCGACGCGACCGTCATGCCCCCGACTACGCCGTGCTCATCGCCGTTGTGGCGCTCGGCGCCATCGGGATCCTCATGGTCTATTCCTCGTCGGCGATGCGCGCCCTCCTGGGACCCTCTGGAGATGCCATGGCCATCGTCGGGCCGCAGATCCAGTGGGCGGCGGTCGGGCTGGTCGCGATGCTGGTCATCTCGCGCTTCGACTATCGCTATCTCAGGCTGGTCTCGGTGCCGGGTTACGCCGTGTCGTTGGTGCTCCTGGTGCTCGTGTTCGTGCCCAGCTTGAACAAGGTCGTCGGTGGCTCCGCGCGATGGCTCATCATCGGCGGCCTGCCTGCGGTGCATCCCGCCGAATTCGCCAAGCTCGCCCTGGTGATCTATCTCGCGCACTGGATGGCCCGTCGCGGTGGCGCGATCAAGACGTTCCGGTCGGGAACGCTCCCGTTCCTGCTGATCGTCTTCCCGATCGCCGCCCTGGTGTTCCGGGAGCCCGACCTCGGGACGACGACCGTCATCATGGCCACGGCGTTCACGATGTTCTTCGTGGCCGGGGCCAACCTGTGGCACTTCGCCGTCCTCGCGATGCTTGCGGTGACGGCGGCGATTGCGGTCGGGCTGCGGGGCTATCAGATCGAACGGATCCAGGCATGGCTCAATCCCTGGGCCTACCCCGACACCAAGGGATTCCACACGATCCAGGGGCTTCTCGCCCTCGCGCTCGGCGGCATCCTGGGGGCGGGACTCGGCGAGAGCCGCCTGACCGGTGGGCTGTTCCTGCCGAACGCCAGCAACGACTTCATCTTTGCCGTCATCGGCGAGGAATTCGGGTTCGTGGGGGCGGCCGTCGTGATCGGCCTGTTCGTGCTGCTGGCATACGCCGGGATTCGCACGGCGTTGCGAGCTCCAGACACCTTCGGCGCCCTGTTGGCGGCCGGGATCACGGCGTGGCTGTGTATCCAGGCATTCATCAACATCGCCGTCGTCGTTGCGCTGGTCCCCGTCACCGGGATCACCCTCCCGTTCATCAGTGCGGGCGGCTCGTCGCTCACCATCAGCTTTGCGGCCGCCGGCATCCTGCTGGCGATCTCGCGCGAAACCGTCGAACGAGGGACCTGGAACGATGCGTCTGCTGATCGCGGGCGGCGGCACGGGCGGGCACATTTACCCGGCCCTGGCCGTAGCCCGAGCACTGCGCGCCCGTCCGAGCGCCCCTGAGCTCGCCTGGCTGGGCGGCCATCGCGGGTTGGAGGCGGACCTCGTCCCGGCGGCCGGAATCCCGCTTCGCCGGCTTGCCCTGCGATCGCTCCGTTCGGTGGAACACGATGCGCATCTCGTGCTGGACCCGCTCAGGCTGGCCGCGTCCGTCCCGCAGGCGGCCGCGATCCTCGTCCGTGAGCGGCCCGCCGCGATCTTCACGACCGGTGGCTACGTGGCGATCCCGACGCTCCTCGCCGCAGCGGCGCTGCGGATCCCCGTCCTCCTCTGGGACGGCAACGTCGTCCCAGGTCGCAGCGTTCGCGTGACGGCGCGCCTGGCCGATGTCCTGGCCGTCTCGTTCGCGGAGACCTGCTCGACGCTGGCAGGGTCGGGGACGTCGTGCTTCGTGACCGGTACGCCGATCCGATCCCGTGATGGCACCGAGCGAGCCGGCGCGCGAGCAGCGCTCGACGTCTCGCCGGGCGAGCCCCTGCTGCTGATCTTCGGGGGATCCCAGGCCGTGCGCCGCTTCAACGAGGCTGTGGCTGCGGCACTCCCGAGGCTCGTGGAGCGGGCAACGATCGTGCACGTGACCGGCGACGCGGGGTACGCGCCAGCCCTGGCAGCCCGTGAAGCGCTCCCCGAGGGCCGACGGTCCCGCTACCGGCCGCACCGATTCCTCCGCGAGGAGATGACTGCCGCCCTCGCCGCGGCAGATCTCGTGATCGGGCGCGCCGGTTCCTCGACCCTGGCCGAGACGGCCGCATTCGGTCTCCCGCTTGTCGTCGTGCCGTATCCCCACGCGGCGGGGCACCAGAAGGCGAATGCCCTGGCGATGGTCGGTGCCGGTGCCGCGCGACTGATCGAGGACGAGGCCTTTGACGCCGATGCCCTGGTTGAAGCCGCCGCCCTCCTCGACGATCGCGACGCTCACGCCCGAATGGCCGCCGCCGCCCACGCGCTGGGTCGGCCGTACGCCGCCGAGGCCGTCGCGGACCTCGTCCTGGCGCTCGCCGAGCGGCGCCCGCTGCCCGACGCCGCAACGGTCGACCGACGCTCGCGGGGAGTGTTCGCGTGATGGCCTCCGCCGGGAGAGCCGCTCCGTTCGACCCGATCGCTCTTGGAACGGAGATCCAGCGGCGCATCGGGGTCAAGACGTCCCGTGACGAACCGCTGGCGCGCTTCACCACCATGCGCGTCGGCGGCCCGGCCGATCTCTTCCTGACCGTGCACAACGGGTTCGAGTTGCGAGCGATTGTTCGATTCGCCCGCGCCCGCGGCCTGCCGCACGTCCTGCTGGGGCGGGGGAGCGACGTCGTCATCAGCGATCGCGGAATCCGTGGCCTCGTCATCCAGGTTCGGGCCGAGGGGTCCAGGCTGGAGGGAGATCGGTATCACGCCGAAGCCGGGGTGCCGATGGCCCGGGCGGCGACGGAGACGCAGCAGGCCGGGTTGTCCGGGCTGGAATTCGGGCTGGCGATCCCGGGAACGGTCGGCGGCGCGGTGTGGGCGAACGCGGGGGCGCATGATTCAGAGATGCGCACGGTCGTCGAGTCCGCCGACGCGATCCTCGCCGACGGGCGCGAGGTTCGCCTTCCGCTGGATGAGCTCGGGTTTGCATACCGTGACAGCCGGTTCAAGCACGTCCCGCCGGATGCGCCGCCGGACCTTGCCGCGATCGGACCGGCAGAGGTGGTGATCGGGGCCCGCTTCCGCCTCACGCCCGCCGAACCGGATGAGATCAAGGCTCGTCTCGATGCGATCCGGCGCTGGCGGCAGGCGCACCAGCCGCTCGGGATCCCCTCGGCCGGCAGCGTGTTTCGTAACCCGCCGGGCGACTCGGCGGGCCGCCTGATCGATGCCGCCGGGCTGAAGGGGACCCGGATGGGCGGGGCGTCGGTTTCCGAGAAACATGCGAACTTCATCGTCAACGATCAGCGCGGACCAGCCGCCGACGTGCGCCGCCTGGCCGAGCACGTCCGCGCGGTCGTCGAGCACCAGCATGGCGTTCGCCTCGAATTCGAGGTCGAGTTCGTCGGGGACTGGACGGACTGGGAGATCACACCGTGACCGTCGAACGCCCGCCGCTCGTGGTTCTTCTGGGAGGGCCATCCGCCGAGCATGACGTGTCGATCGTGTCCGGAACCGCCATCGCCGATGCCCTGGCCGACGCCGGTCGGGCAGTCCGGTCTGTCCTGATCGACCTCGAGGGAGGGTGGTGGTGGCTGCCCCCGGGCCATCGCCGGGACGGACGGCCCCAGTCCGCCTATGACGACCCCGCCACCCTTGGGGCCGTCGGGCCGCTGTCCGTGGGGGATGCCGTGGATCGCCTGGCTGCCGCGGATCCGGCGCCGGTCGTATTCATCGCGTTGCACGGGCCCTTCGGCGAGGACGGCACCGTGCAGGCGTTGCTCCAGGCGGCAGAGGTGGCCTACACCGGCTCGGGGATCGCCGCGTCGGCGCTCGGCATGGACAAGGCGCTGACGAAGCGGCTGTGGCGCGGCCTCGGGCTGCCGGTGGTCGACTGGCGCGAGATCCGGGCGGACCGCTGGCGGCGCGACCCCGACGGCGTGCTCGGCGAACTCGAGGCCTTCGCCGCGGGGACCGGCGACCCACGTTTGATGATCAAGCCGGCACGCCTCGGATCCTCGGTGGGCATGACCCTGGCCCATGGCCCCGACGAACGAGGTGCCGGCCTCGACCTGGCCTTCCGGCACGACTCCCTCGCGCTCGCCGAGCGGTACCTCGTGGGGGCCCGCGACCTCGAGGTGGCGATCATCGGGAACGACCCGGCGACGATCGAGCAGTACGGACCGGGCGAGATCGTCGCCGGGCACGAGTTCTACGACTACGAAGCCAAGTACACGCCCGGGCTTTCCGAGACGGCGACCCGGGCGGAGGTGCCTGCCGCGATGCGGGTGGGGATGCGCAAGCTGGCCCGCGACGCCTACCGCTCCGTCGGCGCCGAGGGCTTCGCCCGAATCGATTTCCTGCTGGCCGGCGACTCGATCTACCTGTCCGAGATCAACACGATCCCGGGGTTCACGCCGATCAGCCTGTTCCCGGCGTTGATGGCCGAGGGCGGTCATGACTTCGCCGCGGTGTGCGAGCGGATCGTCTCCCTGGCGCTGGAGCGCCAGGCCGAGCGACGCAGCGGACCACTCCTCCCGGCGGACCTGCCGCGATGACCGTGGAACGAGGCCGGTGAGCGGGCAGCTGCCCCACGTTCGTGGCCGCCATGCCCGTCGCGATCGGCCGATCCGACGTGCCTCGGCGGGCCTCTCCCCGGCTCGTGCCGGCGCTCTCCTGGGGATGCTCCTGACCGGCGCGGCAATCTACGGCGTTGGCGTATCGACGGCCTTTCGGTTCGAACGCGTGGAGATCGACCAACTCGTGTACACCGCGCCTGCCGCCGTGCGTGCCGCCCTTGCCGTGGCGCCGGGTGAGAACCTGTTCCAGGTCCAGACCGGGCCGCTCGCGGAACAGATCCGGACCCTGCCGACGGTCCTGGACGCACGCGTCGAGGTGAGCCTCCCCGACACGCTCGTGGTCCGCGTCGTGGAGCGCGTGCCGATCCTCATCTGGCGAGTCGGCGAGGTGGGGTACCTAGTCGATGCGTCCGGCGCGCTCTTCGTGACCCTCGATCCAGGGGCACCGCCGCCGGTCGGCGTCTCGGCCGAGATTCTCGACGAGCGTTCGTCATCGGCCGGGACGCTCCGACCGGGGTCGCGCCTGGATCCCGTGGACTTCGATGCGGCGACCCGCCTCGCCACCGTGGTGCCCGCCGATGTCGGGAGCGTCGCCGACGGGCTCCACGTGGCGATGACGGACGCAAACGGGTTCGTGGTCTTCACCGAACCGACGAGCTGGACGGCTATCTTCGGCTTCTACACGCCGAGCCTGCGCACGCCGGAGATCGTTCCGGGCCAGGTGCGCCTCCTGCGCAGCCTCCTTGCCGACCGCGAGGCCACGGTCGGACGGATCATCCTGGCCAGCGCCGAGGTCGGGACGTATCTGCCGCGCGAGACGATCGAGCCGTGAGGCACGACGGCATCCGCGCTGATCCGCCGGCGACCCGAAGCGATCCCGCGTGGCGCGCACCTCGCCGGTCGAGTAGCCTTGCGGGAAACCGCACTGGAGAGAGGGCCACGTTCGGTGCTCCTGCCCCTGGCCGGGCTCCTCGTCGGCGTCCTGGCGGGGCTCGTCCTCAACGTCAATGTCAGCTTCGAGCTGAGCCGCTATTCGGCCGTGGCGATTCTCGCCGCGCTGGATTCGGTGCTGGGGGCCGTCCGAGCGGAACTGGACGGGGTCTACGACAATCGGATCTTCCTGAGCGGCTTCGTGACCAACGCGATCGTTGCCGTGCTCCTGACGTTCATCGGCGATCGTTTGGGGCTGGACCTGTACCTCGTGGCGCTCATCAACTTCGGATTCCGGATCTTCAATAACGTGGCGCTGATCCGGCGCCACTTCATCTAGGCTTCGGCCTGCTGGATACGGACGGGAGACGGACTGACATCGTGGAGAGAGAAGCGGTGCTCGTCGGGGTCGACGTCGGAACGACCAAGGTCTGTGCGCTCATCGGCGAGGTCAGCCGCGACGGGCGGTTGACGGTCATGGGCCACGGGACCGTCCCGTCCTCCGGGTTGAAGAAGGGCGTCGTCGTCAACATCGACCAGACCATCCGATCCATCGCCGACGCCGTCGAGCGGGCCGAGCGGCTGTCCGGCTGGAAGATCGACCGTGCCTTCGTCGGCGTCGGCGGGCAGCACGTCGAGAGCCAGAACTCCAAGGGCCAGGTGGCCGTCACCGCCCATCACCGCGAGGTGAGTCGCGAGGACATCAACCGAGCCGTCGAAGTCGCCCGGGCGGTCTCGATCCCGTCCAATCGTGACGTGCTCCACGTCGAACGGCGCGGCTTCATCGTCGACGGCCAGGAGGGTGTCAAGGATCCGCTGGGGATGAGCGCACTGCGACTCGAGGTCGAAACGCACATCGTGACGGCGTCCGCGACGGCGATCCAGAACCTCTCGAAGTGCGTGGCCGCGGCCGGCGTCAAGATCGATGAGCTCGTGGCCTCGTCCCTGGCTTCGGCTGAGGCCGTCGTCAACGAAACCGAGAAGGACCTCGGCGTGGCCGTGGCCGACATCGGAGCCGGGACGATCGACCTCGCGATGTTCAACGAGGGATCGCCGTTCTTCACCGGAGTCATCCCCGTCGGCGGCAACAACGTCACCAACGACCTCGCCATCGGGCTGAAGACCAGCCTGGGCGTCGCCGAGGAACTCAAGATTCGGCACGGCACATGCGACCTCAAGGCGGTCGGCGACGATGAGGAGATCTCGGTGTCCGTGCTCGGCGAGGAAGCCGGACGGACGGTGAGCCGGATGGAGGTTGCCCAGATCATCGAGGCGCGAATGCGCGAAACGTTCGAGCTGCTCGCGGACCAGTTGCGCAGTGCCGGAGCGGGGATGCTCCCGGCCGGGGTCATCCTGACGGGCGGCGGATCGCAGCTGGCCGGAGCCGCGGAGCTTGGCCGGGAGGTCCTCGAGATGCCGGTTCGAGTGGCCGGCCCGAGCAGCGTCGGGGGTCTCGTCGAGACGCTTCTCAACCCGTCCTACTCGACCGCGATCGGCCTCCTCCAGTGGGGCGCCCAGAGCCTGAACAGCGGCGACACCCCGCGCTACGAGTCAGCGCCGGCCATGGGCGGCCTGGGCCGCATCCGGGACGCCCTGCGGAACATCTTCCCGTAGCGGAACCGTGGTGTCCCCGGAGCGGAACGGTGGTGCGCCGACGCACCGCGAGCTTGCACCCGAATCAACGCGGCCGGCCACTTCGGCGCGCTCCTATGGGAACCCGGTGGTAGACTCGCCGAAACCTTGGCGCCCCTGACGTACGCTGCCCGGGAGGGCACCCCGGGGCCTGAGGTTCTGACGACCGGACAAACCGGCCCGCGAGGGCCTGCGGAGGAGCATCGATGGGCCTGCGATCCGATTCCGAGAACTTCGCGCTGATCCGGGTCATCGGTGTCGGTGGGGGCGGGAGCAACGCCGTCAACCGGATGATTCGGGCCGAGATGATGGGCGTGGAGTTCATCGCCTGCAACACCGACGCCCAGGCGCTGCTGCAGTCGGATGCGCCGCACAAGATCAGGATCGGGGACAAGGTCACGCGCGGCCTGGGTGCAGGCGGCGACGCGGCGATCGGCGCACGCGCGGCCGAAGAAGATTCCGACAAGGTCGCCGCGGCCCTCGAGGGCTCGGACATGGTGTTCATCACCGCCGGCCTCGGCGGTGGGACCGGATCCGGCGCGGCACCCATCGTCGCGGAACTGGCGAAGGAGGCCGGCGCCCTGACGATCGGCGTCGTGACCAAGCCGTTCGGGTTCGAGGGTGCCAAGCGCCGGCTGGTCGCCGAGAAGGCCGCCGAGGAACTCAGGTCGAAGGTCGACACCCTCATCACGATCCCCAACGACCGGCTCAAGGACGTCGTCCAGAAGAATACCTCGATCCTCGACGCCTTTCGCGTCGTGGACGATGTCCTCCGCCAGGGCGTCCAGGGGATCAGCGACATCATCACGATGCCGGGCCTGATCAATCTCGACTTTGCCGACGTGCGCGCGATCATGCGCGACGCCGGTTCGGCGCTCATGGGCATCGGGCGCGCGAGCGGCGAGAATCGGGCGCTCGAGGCCGCCCGCCAGGCCATTGCCAGCCCGCTGCTCGAGGTCAACATCTCCGGCGCGCAGGGCATCCTGTTCAATGTGAGCGGCTCATCCACCCTGAGCCTGTACGAGGTCACCGAGGCCGCGGAGGAAATTCGCGGCGCGGCGGATCCGGAGGCGAACATCATCTTCGGCACGAGCTTCAACGAGCGGCTCGGCGACGAGGTCATGATCACGGTGATCGCCACGGGCTTCGACGGCACGCGCCGGCGCGAGACATCACGAACCTCGGCCACGGTCAGCGATGGTGCCGCGTCGCGCACGCCGCGCGATTACCTGGCCGAGATGGAGCGCGAGCGCACCCAGCTGTCGGACGCGGGCGTGCCCGGGGCGCCGGGCAAGCGCGACGATGCGGCGGCCGCGGTCGGCTCACCGGTGATGCGCTCGGTCGGGGAACCGGTGCCGGTCAAGCGCGCCGCGTACGACGCCGACGACCTGGAGATTCCGAGCTTCCTCCGCAGGAAGTAGTCACGCGGGCGGGTCCCGTGGCCCGATGAACGCGGGTGCCGGCCGGCCCGAACACGAGGCGGTCGAGGCGCTCGCGGCGCGCCATCGCGCCGTCCTTGCCAGCATCGCCGGAGCGTGCGCGCGCGCCGGCCGCGATCCGCTCGACGTACAGCTCCTGGCCGTATCCAAGACCGTCGCGCCGGAGCGGCTGCGCGACGCCGTCGCCGTCGGCCTCGATCGGCTGGCCGAGAACCGGGTGCAGGACGGGGTCGCCAAAGCCCCCCTCGTCCCCGGTGCTACCTGGGAGCTGGTCGGGCCGCTCCAGTCGAACAAGGCGCGTCGCGCGATCGAGACGTTCGTCCGGATCCAGACCGTCGATTCGGCCGACCTCGCGCGTCGCCTGGATCGCATCGCGGGTGAGGTCCGGCCGAGAGTCCCGTTCCCGGTCCTGGTCCAGGTCAACGTCGACGCGGATCCGGCAAAGGCCGGGTTCGCTCCGGCCGCCCTGGAACGGGAGCTTGGCGACCTGTTGACCCTCGAGAACATCCGGATCGGCGGACTGATGACCGTGGGACACCTGACGAACGATCCCGAGGCCGCCCGACCCACCTTCGTCGCCCTCCGCGACCTGTCCCGGCGCGTGCGCGCGATCCATCCCGAGCTTGGGCCCGAGCTGTCGATGGGGATGTCCGATGACTTCGCCGTGGCAGTCGAGGAGGGGGCCACGATCGTTCGGGTTGGTCGCGCCCTGTTCGGCGCGCGGCCCGGCTGAGAAGGTGACGCCCAGGGCGGGGAGGTGTGCCGCGATGCCGCCCGCCCTGTCGACGCCGTCCGCCCGGTGCGGGCGCTGCTAGACTCAACTCATGGGTGTCGCGTTCATCGCCAACTTCTTCCGCTTCTTCGTATTGGCCCTGTGGCTGCTCATCCTGGGTCGGGTCATCATGTCGTGGATCGACCCTCAGGGGCGGACTCGGGCGGGGGCGTTCCTCATGCAGATCACGGAGCCGATCCTGGCGCCCGTCCGCCGGCTCATGCCGCAGACCGGGATGATCGATTTCAGCCCGCTCGTGGTGATGCTCATTCTGGGGGTCTTCGTCCGGGCGCTCACCTAGCGACCGCCAGATGGCGGGTGGCAAGGATCCCGACACGGTGCGCATCGCCGTCCTGCTGACGCCGCGCGGCGGTGCCGATCGGATCGACGGCGTCGTCGAGGGCAGGCTGCGAGTTCGCGTTGCGGCCGCACCCGTGGACGGCGCGGCCAACGAGGCCCTCCTCCGGGTCATCGCGGCCGAACTCGGTGTGCCGCGGACCTCGCTGCGCCTCGTGTCGGGTGGAACGGGCCGCAGGAAGGTCATCGAGGTGTTCGCGACCGGCATCCGGGCCGCGGTGGCTGCGCGCCGGCCGGACCTGCTCCGCTGATCCGATCCCGCGGTATCATGCCGCTCCCGGGCGATTAGCTCAGCCGGTCAGAGCGCACGGTTCACATCCGTGAGGTCACTGGTTCGAACCCAGTATCGCCCACCACCGTCCCAGTCCCCGTAACCGAACGCCATGGTCGGGCGTCTTCTGTTCACTCGCGCGCTCGGCGCGATGAACGAGAAGGATGGTGTCTCCGATGATCGGCTGGTGGAAGACGGTCTCCAGCCTGTTCGAGCGGCTTCGCGAGGACCGGGACATCGCTCGCCGGCTTCAGACGTACGTTGGACCGCGATCTCCGCACGACCGACTCGGCTCCCTGCGCCTGGCCGGAACCCGGGGGCCGAGCCTTCGCCGGTGGTGAGCTGAGCCCGCTCGCGATGAACGCTCCGGGTCGGTGACGGGGTCTCAGCTCGAAGCGGCCAGTTTCCGCAGGACCGCCGGCAGGATCCCGCCCTGGCGCAGGTAGTCGACGTCGATCGGGCCGTCGAGGCGGGCGATCGTCTCGAACGTGCGCTCGGCGCCGTCCTCAGCGCGGGCATCGACGGGCACCCGCGCCCGGGGACCGAGGCCGGCGAGGCCGCGGATCGCGAACGTCTCGCGGCCGGTGAGCCCGAGTGACGCCGCCGATTCGCCGGGCAGGTACTGGAGCGGCAGGATCCCCATTCCGACGAGGTTGGCGCGATGGATCCGCTCGTAGCTCTCGGCGATCACCGCGCGAACTCCCAGGAGCGACGGCCCCTTGGCCGCCCAGTCCCTCGAGGACCCGGAGCCGTAGTCCCGGCCGGCCAGCACGATCAGCGGGACGCCCTCGGCTCGATAGCGCTCCGAGGCGTCGAAGATGAACATCTCCTCGCCGTCGGGCAGGTGAATCGTGAACGGCCCCTCCCGCCCACCGGCCAGGGCATTGCGCAGGCGAATGTTCGCGAAGGTCCCGCGCACCATCACCTCGTGATGCCCCCGTCGTGCGCCGTAGGAGTTGAACTCCAGGGGGCCGACGCCACGTGCCAGAAGCCACCGTCCGGCCGGGGACGACGGGGCGATCGACCCGGCCGGCGAGATGTGGTCCGTGGTCACCGAATCGCCCAGGACGCACAGCGCCCGGGCCTCCACGATGTCGACGAGTGGGCGAGGATCGGCGGAGAGGCCGTCAACGAACGTCGGCTTCGCGATGTACGACGAAACGGCGTCCCAGGCGTACCGATCGCCCGCGGGGATCGGCAGGGCACGCCAGCGATCGTCGCCTTCGAAGACATCGGCGTAGGTGCGGCGGAAGAGCTCGGGATCGATCGATGCGTTGATCACGGCCCGGATCTCGTCGGGCGCCGGCCAGATCTCGGCCAGATGGACGGGCCGCCCGGTGCTGTCGAAGCCGAGCGGCTCGGTCGACAGGTCGATGTCGATGCGGCCGGCCAGGGCAAACGCGACCACGAGCGGGGGCGAGGCGAGATAGCTGGCTCGCGCGAGGGGATGGATCCGACCCTCGAAGTTGCGGTTCCCCGAGAGCACGGCCGCAACCACCAGGTCCTGGTCTTCGATCGCCTGCGCAATCGCATCGTCCAGCGGGCCCGAGTTGCCGATGCACGTCGTGCAGCCGTAGCCGGCAAGCGCGAATCCCAGCGTCTCGAGCGGATCCATCAGGCCGGCCGCTTCGAGGTAGCCGGTCACCGCCTTCGACCCCGGGGCCAGCGACGTCTTGACCGTGGGACCGACCCGGAGCCCACGGGCAACGGCGTTGCGGGCCAGCAACCCGGCGCCGACCATCACCGTCGGGTTGGAGGTGTTGGTGCACGACGTGATCGCCGCGATGGCCACCGAACCGTGCCGGACGACGGCCGGTCCTGACGCCGTCTCGATCGTCACGCCGCCGTTCTCCGACGAGCCGTTCACGCCGCCTTCGGAGGTCAGGCGAGCGGCCGCCGCGTCGGGGCGGACCTGCGGATACGCGGCCACGAAGTTCGCCGGCAGGTCCGGCAGAATCACGCGGTCCTGCGGCCGCCGTGGACCGGCCACCGAGGGCGCGACCGACGCCAGGTCCAGGTCGAGCACCTGGTCGAATTCGGGAGCGTGTCCGGGCGTCCGCCACAGGCCCTGGGCCTTCGCATACCGTTCGACGAGACCGACCCGCGCAGCCGATCGTCCCGTCAGGTGGAGGTAGGCGAGCGTTTCCTCGTCGATGGGGAACAGCGTCGCCGTCGCCCCGAACTCGGGACTCATGTTGCTGATCGTGGCCCGATCGGCGAGTGACAGGCCGGCCAGGCCGTCCCCGGCGAACTCGACAAAGGCGCCGACCACTCCGGTCGCGCGAAGCAGTTCCGTGACGACGAGCACGAGGTCCGTTGCCGTCGATCCCTGCGGCAGCTCTCCGTGGAGGCGCACGCCGACCACCCGCGGGAGCGGCTGGTAGAGCGGCTGGCCCAGGAGCACCGCCTCCGCTTCGATGCCGCCGACGCCGTACCCCAGCACACCGAGGCCGTTGATCATCGTCGTGTGTGAATCGGTCCCGACGAGCGTGTCGGGGAAGGCAATCCGCCCGTCGCCATCGGGATCGTCGCGGTCCGTCACGACGGTCGCCAGGAATTCGAGGTTCACCTGGTGGACGATTCCGGTGCCCGGCGGCACCACTCGGAGGTCGCGGAATGCGGTCTGGGCCCAGCGCAGGAGCTGGTAGCGCTCTCCGTTGCGCTCGTACTCGCGCTCGACATTGAAGGCGAAGGCGCCGGGCGTCCCGAACCGGTCCACCTGGACGGAGTGGTCGATGACGAGGTCGGCCGGAACGAGCGGGTTGACAAGGCTGGGATCGCCGCCCAGGTCGGCCATCGCGTCGCGCATCAGCGCGAGGTCGACGATCGCCGGGACCCCGGTGAAGTCCTGGAGGATGACGCGGGAGGGCAAGAACGGGATCTCTCGATCGGGGGCTGCAGCGGCCGCGCCCGGGTGCCAGCCCGCGAGCGTCTCGACGTCAGCCTCGGTGACGGCACCCCGACCCGCATTTCGCAGGAGGTTCTCGAGCAGGATCTTGACGGTGACCGGGGTCCGATCGAGATCGATCCGGTCGGCCAGGGCTGCGATCCTGAAGTGGTCGGGCAGCCCAGCCCCGAGGCT
The DNA here is from genome assembly GCA_919901745.1 of Chloroflexota bacterium. Taxonomy (GTDB): domain Bacteria; phylum Chloroflexota; class Limnocylindria; order Limnocylindrales; family CSP1-4; genus CAKKPP01. The sequence continues at coordinate 33,119 of CAKKPP010000012.1, forward strand.
GGCTCGGGCGCCGAAGGGATCCACTCGGGGCACGCGTCCGTCCTTCCTCATCGTCGGTACACTCGTCGCATGGAAGCGTACTGCGAGCCGCCGCCTCGCGCGGCCGGCACGTCATGAAGGCGTGGCCGGATGACGTTCCCGGCCGCGTGGTCCGCCCCGATCCACAGGATCCGCAGGATCCGCAGCGGGCCGAAGCCCTCGCCGAGCTGGCGGCATCCGGGATCGATCTGGATCCGTCGCGCACCAGGGACGACCGCGACGATCGGTCCAAGCCTGACCACGACCATCCCCACCGGCACAGTGAACCTGGCTCTCCGCCGGTCATCGGGATCGTCGGGGCCGGCGCCGTGGGCACAGCGCTCGGTGTCGCTCTCGGCCGGGCGGGCTGGCCGGTCGCGGCCGTCGCTTCGCGGGACCCCGGGCGCCGTGAGCGCTTCCGCGCCGCCGTCCCGGGGGCGCGCGCGTTCGCCGAGGCCGCGGCGCTCGTCGACGAGGTCGAGCTCATCATCGTTGCCGTTCCGGACGATGCCATCGCGGTTCTTGCGGCCTCGCTTCGCCTGTACAGCGGGCAGGCCATGATCCACACGAGCGGGGCCCTCGGCGCCGAGGTCCTGTTCCCTGCGATGGCCGCCGGAACCCAGGTCGGTGCCTTCCATCCGCTCGTCTCATTCGCGGACACGGAGCGGGCTGTGACGGCCCTGCGCGGAGCCACCATCGCCATCGAAGGCGACGACGACCTCGCCGCACTCCTGGCGAGGATGGCTGAGGCGCTCGGCGCCGTGCCCGTCCGTCTCACTCCGGGTTCGAAGGCGGCCTACCACGCCGCGGCAGTCCTGGCTGCGGGCGGGTTTGTCGCGCTCCTCGACGCGATCGTCGAGCTTGGCAAGGTGGCGGGCCTCGACGAGGCGGGTTCCATGGCGATCTACGGCCGCCTGATCGAGCAGACGTTGGGAAACGCCCGTGCGCTGGGCGTCGCCAGTGCCCTGACCGGACCGATCGCCCGCGGCGACGTCGGAACGCTCGATGCGCATCTCGCCGCGCTCCGGGCGTCGGCGCCCGCGGTCCTCCCGCTCTATCGTGCCGCGGCCGAGCGGGAGATCGATCTGGCGGTGGGGCGGGGCCTGCTCGCACCGGAGGTATCGGCGGAACTGCGAAGATCGCTTGCAAGCGCCGGCTGACGCGGTACCATTGGCGCCCATGGAGCACAGCATCGCGGCCCGTTACGCCATCCTGCCGAAAGCCCGCTTCGTTCAGCCGTCGTCGCGCGCACGTGAGCGCCGCCTCGGCCTGCCGAAGAGCAGCTTTCAGGCCGCCCCCACCCGCGTGACGGTCCTCCGTCACGCCGAGCCGAGTTCGCTCCAGCGGCTCCGCGCCAGTGGGCGCTCGCTGCACGTGGCCGCGCCGCGCCCGCTCACGTCGGGCGGACCGCGTCCGTCCGTTGCCTATCGCTGGACTCGAGCTGCGCGGACCGGGCCGGTTCGCAAGCTGAGCGCCGCGACGGCGCCGTGGCCCGGCTGAGGTCGGTCACCGCGACATCCGCCGGCGGGATCGTCGTTCGAATCGGGGACGGGGGGCCGGAGATCGTCGTCGGCATGCGCCGTCGCGAGCACGGCGTCACCTGGACCCTTCCCAAGGGCACGCCCGAGTCGGGTGAGACCGTCGAGCAGACCGCTCTTCGGGAGGTCGGCGAGGAGAGCGGCCTCGACGTGGAGATCGTCGAGCGCCTCCCATCGATCGAGTACTCGTTCGTCCAGCACGGAACGCGGATCAACAAGACCGTCCATTACTTCCTGATGGATCCGATCGGCGGCGATCTGGATCGGCACGATCACGAATTCGCCGACGTCCGCTGGATGCCCTTCGGTGATGCGCAGCGCCTGCTCAGCTTCGAGACCGAGCGGGGCCTCGTCGGCCGCGCCGAGGTTGTCGTCGGGGAGCGACTGGCATCGGCCGCCGGGCGCTCGGGCCGGGTCGCTCCGAGCGAGGCGGGCGCCTGAAGGATGGCCGACGGCGACCCCGATCTGCGCCAGACGCCGCTCGTCGCGATCCATCGGGCACTGGGAGCCCGCCTCATCGAGTTCGGGGGCTGGCTCATGCCGGTCCAGTACGGTGGGATCCTCGAGGAGCATCGGGCGGTTCGTGAACGAGCCGGGCTGTTCGACCTGTCGCACATGGGCGAGCTGTTCGTCGATGGAGCCGGTGCCGGCGATGGGTTGGCCCACGCGCTGATCAGCGACCCACGGGCCCTGGCGATCGGGCGTGCCCACTACTCCATGCTCTGTGCATCCGACGGCGGCATCGTCGACGACCTCATCGTGTACCGGCTGGCCGAACAGAGTTTCCTCGTGGTGGCCAACGCCGCCAACGCCGCGGTCGTCAGCGACGAGCTCGCGGACCGGCTCGCCGGGTATGCGGCCGTCCTCGACGATCGGTCCCTCGACACGGCCCTGGTCGCCATCCAGGGACCACGCGCAGCGGCCGTCCTGTCTCCGCTGACGACGGTGTCCCTCGACGCGCTGCGCTATTACGCGATTGGGGAAGGGACCGTCGCCGGCATTCCGGCGCTCGTTGCCCGGACCGGATATACCGGAGAGGACGGCTTCGAGGTCTTCATCGACTGGAACAAGGGCGAGGCTGTCTGGAACGCCCTGGCGGCCGCCGGGAGCGACGCCGGCGTCATGGCGTGCGGACTGGGTGCCCGCGACACCCTGCGCCTCGAGGCCGGGATGCCGCTGTACGGTAACGAGCTGGACCGGGCCACCAATCCGTATGAGGCCGGCCTCGGCCGTACGGTCAAGCTTGACAAGCCGGGTGACTTCGTCGGCCGCACGGCGCTGGAGAAGGCGAACCGCGATGAGCCGACCAGGCGCCTCGTCGGCCTGTCCGTGACGGGCCGGGGCATCGCCCGGCATGGGCACCGGGTGTTGGTCGGGGATCGCGTGTCCGGAGTCGTGACCAGTGGAACCCACTCGCCGACGCTCGGCCACGCGATCGCGATGGCCTACATCGCGCCGTCCGACGCGGAGCCGGGTACCATGGTCGCCGTCGAGATCCGCGATCAGCCGGTTGCCGCGGAAGTCGTCCAGCTCCCGTTCTATCGACGGCAGCGCTGATCAACTGGACCGCCGGTTTCGACGGTCACGGTGTGTCGGCCGGCCATCCACCTCGCCCGCCCGATGTTGCCTTGAGGAGGTCTCCGCGTTCGATGAACCCAACGGACCTGCGCTACACCAAGGACCATGAGTGGGTCCGCGTCGAGGGCGATTCAGCGACGATCGGGATCACCCAGTTCGCCACCGAGCAGCTCGGGGACATCGTGTACGTCGAGCTACCGGCCGTCGGTTCATCGCTGCAACAGGGGGCGGTCTTCGGGGTGGTCGAGTCGGTCAAGGCGGTGAGCGACCTGTTCGCCCCACTGTCCGGCGAGGTGGTTGCATCCAACGATGCGTTGTCGGGCCAGCCCGAGCTCGTCAACCAGGACCCGTTCGGAACGGGCTGGATGATCCGCGTGCGCCTGGCCGATGCCGGAGAGCCGGACGCGCTCCTCGATGCGGCGGCATACGACGCCCTGAGCGCAGAGGCGTAGCCGGTCGATGCCCTACGGACCGCACACCGCGCCCGACCGGGAGCGGATGCTGACGGCGCTCGGCCTGTCCAGCGTCGACGAACTGTTTCTCGACATCCCGGAAGCACTCCGAGCCTCCCCCCTTCGACTGCCCGATCCCGAGCCCGAGCTGGAGCTCGCGACGCGCCTGCGCGGACTGGCCGCGCGGAACCGGGTTGACCTCGTCTCCTTCCTGGGCGCGGGTGTCTACCGCCACTACACGCCGGCCGCCGTGGACCAGATGCTGCTGCGCGGTGAGTGGTACACGGCCTACACGCCGTATCAGCCGGAGGTCAGCCAGGGCACGCTCCAGAGCATCTACGAATACGAATCGCTCATCGCCGAACTCGTCGGCCTGGAGATCGTGTCCGCGTCTCACTACGACGGGGCCGCGGCGACGGCCGAGGCCGCACTCATGACCTGCCGCGCGACCCGTCGTGAGCGGGTCCTGGTCAGCCACGCCGTCCATCCCCACTACCGCGAGACGATGCGGACCTACTTCGGCAGCGGCCTCCAGCTCGATGAGATCCCGCTCGTCGCCGAGGGCCCGTACGCCGGGACCACCGACCTCGATGCGCTCGAGCGGCTCCTGGGTGATCCCGAGCGGCCGGTCGCCGGTGTTCTTGCGGCACAGCCCAACTTCTACGGCCTGCTCGAGTCGATGTCGGCGATCGGCGCGCTGACCCATGCCGCCGGTGCCCTGTTCGTCGCCGTCGTGGAGCCGGTGTCGCTGGCCGTGCTCGAGCCGCCCGGTGTCTACGGCGCCGACATCGCATCCGGCGAGGGGCAGCCGCTGGGCATCGCCCCGCAGTACGGCGGCCCCTATCTCGGGATCCTCGCGTGCACCGAACCGCTCGTCCGGCAGATCCCCGGGCGCCTCGTCGGGATGACCACGGACGTCCGCGGCCAGCGCGCCTTCGTGATGACGATGCGCGCGCGCGAACAGGACATCCGGCGCGACAAGGCCGCGTCCAACATCTGCACCAATCAGGCCCTCCTGGCGCTTGCGGCCAGCATCTACCTGGCGACGATCGGACCCCACGGGCTGCGCGATGTGGCCGCAAACGGGGCGGCCCGGGCATCCGAGCTGGAGGCTGCGCTCGCGGCGCTCGGGATCGAGCGGCTGCATGCCGCGCCCTACCTGAACGAGTTTGCGATCCGCGTCCCGGATGCCCGGGCCGTGCATCGCCGCCTGCTCGACCGGGGGATCCTCGGCGGGCTGGTCCTGGCCGACGTCGAACCGACCGACCCGAGCGTCGCCGACGCCCTCCTCGTGTGCGCGACCGAGATCACCACGAGCGCCGACATCGCCCGATTTGCGACGGCCCTCGCCGACGTCCTCGGGGGGCGTTCGCCGGTGACCATCGAGGCCGCGGTCGCCATCGATGGGAGCGGTGTCTCGACCGCTGGTCGGATGGCCGGGCGATGAGCGTCACCGGCCCGCGCCTCCAGCCGACCCTGTTCGAGCGATCTCGCCCGGGCCGTGGCGGCGGCAAGATTCCACATCCGCCAAAGGACGCCCTGGACCGGATCCCGCCCGCGCATCGGCGGTCCGAGCCGCCCGCGCTCCCGGAACTGAACGAGCCAGAGGTCGTTCGCCACTACGTCAACCTGTCCCATCTCAATTTCGCCGTGGACACGGGTTTCTATCCGCTCGGCTCGTGCACGATGAAGTTCAACCCCAAGTTGAACGAGTGGGCGGCCCGGCTGCGCGGGTTCGCCGAGCTTCACCCGATGGTTCCCGACCAGGTTGCCCAGGGCACTCTGCAGCTGCTGCACGACCTGGAGTCGGCGCTTGCCGAGATCAGCGGGATGCGGGCCGTGACCCTGCAACCGGCGGCCGGCGCCCAGGGCGAACTCACCGGGATCCTCATGATCCGCGCCTACCACCGAAGCCGCGGCGACTTCGAGCGCATGGACGTGCTCGTCCCCGACTCGTCGCACGGGACCAATCCGGCGACGGCCTCCATGGCCGGCTTCCGCACGATCACGATTCCATCAGCGGCCGACGGCGGCGTGGACATCGCCGCGTTCACGTCGGCGCTCGGGCCGACGACGGCCGCCGTCATGATCACGAATCCGTCCACGCTCGGGCTCTTCGAGACGCGGATCGGCGAGTTGCTCGATGCGGTCCGCGAGGCGGGTGCGCTGGCGTATATGGATGGCGCCAACCTGAACGCGATTCTGGGTCGCTTCAAGCCCGGCGAAGCCGGCTTCGACGTCATGCACTTCAACGTCCACAAGACGTTCTCGACGCCGCACGGCGGCGGCGGCCCCGGCGCCGGGCCGGTCGGGGTGGGGGAGCGCCTGGTGCCCTTCCTGCCGGCGCCGCGCGTCCTGCGCGACGAAGACGGGTCATACCGCCTCGAGCGAACCGGAGAACGGCCGACGTCGATCGGCCGGCTCCGCTCGTTCGTGGGCAACACGGGTGTTCTCGTCCGGGCCTACGCGTACATCCTGGCCCACGGCGCCACGGGCCTGCGCGAGGTGACCGACGACGCCGTCCTGGCCGCCAACTACCTCAAGCACCGCCTCCGCGACGCCTTCGACATTCCCTACGATCGCGCCTGCAAACATGAATTTGTCGCGTCCGCGTCGACGATCAAGAAGGACACGGGGGTGCGCACGCTGGATATCGCCAAGCGGCTCATCGATTTCGGCTATCACCCGCCGACGATCTACTTCCCGCTCATCGTCGACGAGGGGATGCTGATCGAGCCGACCGAGACGGAATCGCTCGAGATGCTGGATGCGTTTGCCGACACGCTGATCGCGATCGCAGACGAGGCGCGCACGGACCCGGAGATGGTCAGGTCGGCACCGCACACCTCGCCGGTCGGCCGTCTCGACGAGGCGATGGCGGCCCGGCAGCCGAACCTGCGCTGGCGTCCCATGCGCGGCGCGGAGATGCCCTGCCCGGATTGACGAGGAGCCGAGGATGAACCTCGGCGCTCAATAAGGCGTATGGTCAGTGGGGATCGAATTCGCCTGAGCCGAGGATCGAACCGACGGACGAGCAGCGAGGCCTGACGGCCGACCCGACGAGCCCGCCATCCGACGCCGAGCTGTTGAGGCGAATCCAGGCCGACGACCTCGACGCGTTCGAGATTCTCTTCGAGCGCTACCGATCGAACGTCTTTCGGACCGCCTATGGGCTCATGGGCGATCGGGGGGCCGCCGAAGAGGTCCTGATGGACACGTTCGGGCGCGCCTACCGTCACCGCGCGGTGCTCCGCCTCGAAGTCTCGCCGCTGCCCTGGCTGAATCGGGTCGCCCTGAACCTGTGCTATTCCCGTTACGCTCGTCGCCGGTTGCTGACCCAACCCATCGACGACGGCACGGCTGCCATGCTCATGGACGGCGGAGTCCAGCCCGACGCCCTGGCCGAACACGCCGAGTTGCGGCGCTCCGTGCGGCGCGGGATCGCGGCGCTGCCCGAGAAGCAGCGCCGCGTTATCGTCCTCTACTACCTTCAAGGGCTCAGCCTGCAGGAGACGGCGACCACGCTCGAGTGTCGCCTGGGTACGGTCAAATCGCGCCTCCATTACGCAGTGCATGCGCTGCGGACCCACCTCGCAGCCGAATCGCCGGTTGATGGCGCGGCCGGAATGGCCCCGGCCTTCGAGCGGGAACCCTCATGAGCGCCGTTGAGCGCCTCAGGCGCCGAGGCGACGCCTGCCGCCAGTACCTGCCGGATGTCCTCAGGGCGGTCGAGTTGCGGCTCGACGCCGCCGGGGAATCCGGGCTGGCGGGTGTCGCCGCGGAGATGGGAGTCGCGGCTCAGGACCACGTGCGACGCTGCCGGGCGTGCCGAGCCGAGGCGACCGAGACGGCCCTCGTCCTCATCAGGATCCAGCGCTGGGCCCGCGATTCGACGCGGGTCGACGCACCGGCAGAGATGTGGCCGCGCCTGCGCGCGCGGATCGAGGCCTCGCAGCTGCGCGGCCGTGAGGCCGCGTGGCGTGCGCGTGCCAGCGTCATCGGGCTGATCACGAGCACCCTTGTCGTGGCAATGGCCGTCGGCCCGTTGACGATGTCGGGGACGGCCGCCGGGTGGGCTGCGTCGCAGGAGCCGTCGGGTCTTTCCCGTCTCGATCGATTTGTGGGTCAGATCGAGCTGCGCTACGTCCAGCAGGCCCAGCGTGTTGCCATTCGGCCGTCCGCGACCATCGAGATCGGTGCGACCTCCGGACAGCGATGGTTGCCGGATGGAATCAGGCCAGAAGCCAAGGAGGTGAGTCCGACACAGTCGACGGGTCGAACCCGTGACGTGAGTTGACACGTATGGGCTCGGTCCGCATAGTACCGGGCAGCGCAGACGCCGCTGCTCACCCGTGCGCGCAAAACCCCCGTTTCCGACGAGTACCACTCGGTGTCGGGCGGAGGACGCCGCCGGAGCGGTTGTCTGGAGAGTGGGAGATGGCGAGAGCCACATTGGAGGATCATTGATGCGGAAACGTCTCTTCGGCCTGCTTGCGACCACGGCGATCGTGTTCGCAGCGTGCCAGGGTGCGGCGACCCCTTCGCCGACCACGGGGGCGACCCCGCCACCGGCCACGCCGGAGATCACGCCCACGCCGCCCGACGAGGTCGAGCTGTTCAACAGTGAGTACGCCTCGAAGGTTGAGGCCGGGACCGACGGCGGCACTCTGATCATCGGCGACTGGCAGGAAGCCACCCAGTTCAACCCGTTCTACCTGGGCCAGGTCACCGAGGCCAACGTCGCGTCCGCGGTGTGGGCCAGCCTGATCGTCGCCGCGCACGACTACAAGTACCTTCCGGATCTCGCGGCCGATATCCCGACGACCGACAACGGCGGCGTCAAGGTTCCCGGTGACGGCGGCGACGCCATGACGATCACCTGGAAGCTGCGCGACGGCCTGAAGTGGTCGGACGGGGCTCCGCTGACCTGCGACGACTTCAAGTACGCGTGGGAGTGGGTCCTCGATCCGGAGAATGTCGGCGTCATCACCCAGGGATACGAGGACATCACGGCATACGACTGCGCGTCGCCGACCGAGATCGTCCAGCACTGGAAGACGATCTACTCGTCGTACCTGACCTTCCAGGTCGCTCCGCTCCCGCGGCACTTCCTCTCGAAGATCGCGGTGGCCGACCAGGTCGCCGGCGCCGGCATGCGGCCGGATGAGATTGTCAGCCTGCCCGTGTCCGGTGCGTTCAAGTTCCAGAGCGTCACCCCCGGTCAGGACCTGCGCCTCGAGCGCAACACCAACTACACGAGCACGATCTCGGGCAAGGCGGCCCACCTCGACACGCTCATTTTCAAGTGGTACACGGATGCCGACGCGATGATCGCCGGCTACCGCGGCAATGAGGTCGACTTCGCGACCGACCTGCAGGACTCCGACCTCGTCAAGGTCACCGATCTCGGCGACCAGGTGTCGGCCATTCCGGCCCTGCTCTACGAGTTCTGGCGCCCGAACTGGTCGGCGCTCGGCGACTTCGACGCGGCAACCAACGTTGGTGGCTGCTCGCAGAACTCCGCCGTGACCGATCGTGGTGCGCTCTGCCCGGTCGCCGATCCGGCGGTCCGGCAGGCCGTGTCCACGGCCATCGACAAGGCCGCCATCAACGAGCGCCTGCTGGGCAATTCGGTCCAGCTGGCCAACACGAACATCCTGCCCGGCCTGTGGTATTTCTCGGATCAGCCGGCCGCGGCGTACGATCCCGAGAAGTCGAAGGCGACCCTCGAGGCCGCCGGTTGGGTCGACGGCGACGGCGATGGCGTTCGCGAGAAGGACGGCATCCGCCTGAAGATCGAGCTGTGCACCACCAATCGCCAGGTGCGCATCGACACGCTGACCCTCGGGGCGGCGTGGCTCCGGGACGTGGGCATCGAAACGGTCGTGAACGCGGTGTCGCCGGCGGATATCTTCGCCGATTACAACGAGTCCACCCGCGAGACGCCGTGCGTCCTGGCGCACAGCAACTTCGACATCGCGGAGCACGCGTTCTCGTCGTCGTTCGACCCGAACAGTGGCTTCTCGACGTACCACAGCTCGCAGCTGAACCCCAACGGCGGGAACGACGCTTCCGTCAAGAGCACCGATCTCGATACGGCCCTCGAGGCCGTCCGGGACAACGTCGACTTCACCGTCATTCGTGACGCGATGGAGACGTTCCAGGTGATCTACGTTCGGGACATCATCGAAATCCCGCTGTACTACCGCAAGAACGTCGAGCTCCATGCTCCGAAGATCGGGAACTTCTTCGCGAACCCGACCCAGGCCGGCCCGACGTGGAACGCGGTGGACTGGTTCGTCAAGGGGTAGGCAGGTCCAGCTGACCTCGACGGGGTCAGATCGACCGCTCAAGCGATACCTGACTCGGGGCGCCCGCCACGCGGGCGCCCCGAGTCGTATCCTCGTCGGGTCGCCGGCGCGACCTCGGGGACCTTGTCCAAGGCCTCATCAAACGGTGGTGGTCCGATGACGAAGTACATCATCCGACGCATGATCCAGGCGATCCCCGTCCTGTTCGGGATCACCATCGTCGTGTACGGCATCCTCCTCGCCGCCCCTGGTGGCCCGACGGCCAAGTTCAACCAGAACCCGCGGATCACCGAGGAGATCAAGGAAAAGTTCAAGAAAGCCTGGGGCCTGGATCAGCCCATCCCGGTGCAGTACTGCCGCTGGATGGGCTTCTGCAATCCTGAGAACGTGGGCCTGCAGGTCTTCATCGGCGAGACCGGGTGGCCAAACTTCCTGCCCACCCCGATCAGCGGCGCCACCAACGGCGTGCTCCACGGGGACTTCGGGTTCTCCATCTCGAGCGGTGAGCTGGTGAACACGCGGATCGTGCGGGCGGCGCTGCCAACCCTGATCCTGGCCGGTGTGGCCCTCTTCGTGTGGCTCGTCGTGGCGATTCTGATGGGGGTCTATGCGGCCATTCACCGCTACTCGCTGTTCGACCAGGCCGCGACCGTCTTCGCCTACGTCGGGTTCGCCATGCCCACGTTCTGGCTGGGGATCATGCTCATCTTTCTGTTCAGCGGTCCCGGCCTCAACATCCTGCCGGCGGGAGGCATGACCGAAACGAGGCTGTCGCCGCCGTTCGGGAGCGATGAGTACTGGGTCTACTTCGGCCAGAAACCGCTCGAGGCCCTGTCGGACGTGGGCTGGCACCTGATCCTGCCCGTGTTCACGCTCGTCGTCGTCAACATCGCCGGCGATTCCCGGTTCGTGCGCGCCAGCATGCTCGAAGCGCTGAACCAGGACTACGTGCGCACCGCCAAGGCCAAGGGCCTGCCTGGCCGGACGGTCACGTTCAAGCACGCGCTGCGCAACGCGATGCTGCCGGTCGTCACCAACATCGGCCTGGAGATCCCGTTCCTGTTCACGGGTGCGATCGTGACCGAGACGATCTTTTCGTGGCCGGGAATCGGGCGGTTGACGATCGCCGCGACGAACCAGTTCGACTATCCGGTGCTCATGGGCGTCCTGCTGATCTCCGCGACCCTCGTGGTCCTGGCCAACCTGCTCGCCGACGTGGCGTACGCGGTGATCGATCCGCGGATCAAGTTCTGAGGGCCGCGATCCCATGACTGATTCACGGAAGCCACAGGGTGCGGTTGCGTCCGATCTCGTTCGGCGGGCCGAAGAGGCCGGCCAGGACTACGAGGTTGGCCTCGAGTCGCTCAGCCAGATGCAGCTGGCCTGGCGCAAGTTCAAGGGCCACCGCCTCGCCCTGCTCGGCCTGACCATCCTCGGCATCCTCATCGGGGTGGCCGTCCTTGGACCGTTGCTCCTGCCGTATAACTTCGCGACGATCCCGCTCCCGGACAAGATCGTCTACGAGGGGCGGCCCCCCTCCGCGGAGCACTTCTTCGGCGAGACGGGCGGTCTCCAGCGCGATGTCTTCCGGCTCGTGGTCAACGGCGCGCGCACCTCGCTGTTCATCGGCTTCTCGAGCATGTTCATCGGGGTGGTCATCGGGACGATCGTCGGCTCGATCGCCGGATTTGTCGGCGGGTTTGTCGACAACTTCCTGATGCGGATCGTCGACGTCATGCTCAGCCTGCCGGTGCTCTTCGTCATCCTCGTCGCCAGCCGGTTCTTCGGCAACGGCAACGTCATCCTGATCGTGGTCATCTTCGGGCTGTTCAGCTGGATGGGGATCTCACGCCTCGTGCGCAGCCAGTTCCTGTCGATCCGGGAGCGGGAGTTCGTCGAGGCGGCGCGCGCTGTCGGGGTCACCGATCGGCGGATCATCTTCCGGCACATCCTGCCGAACGCGTTCTCGCCGATTGTCGTGTCGAGTTCACTGATCGTGGCCGGCAACATCATCGGGGAGGCCTTCGTCAGCTTCCTCGGGTTCGGTGTCAACCCGACGACCCCCACGTGGGGCAACATCCTCAGCAACGCCCTGACGTTCATTCCGCTCGGCAACTGGTGGTGGCCGCTCTTCCCCGGCATGGCGATCATCCTGACCGTCCTCGCGGTGAACTTCATTGGCGACGGCCTGCGCGACGCCTTCGACCCGAGGTCGCGCGCATGACCGAGACGATCAGCGCAACGCCGCCGCTCGGCGCGCCACCGGATCGCGACACCCTGTTGGAGGTGCGCGACCTGCGAACCTACTTCCGGGTCCTCGACGGAACGGTCCCGGCGGTTGACGGCGTTTCCTTCTCGGTCGGGCGCGGCAAGACGATCGGCATCGTCGGCGAGTCGGGCTCCGGCAAGAGCGTGACCGCCCTCACGATCATGCGGCTGCTCGACATCCCGCCCGCCGAGATCGGCGCCGAATCGGAGGTCTGGTTCGACGGACGCGAGATTCTGCGCATCCCGCTCAACGTCATGCGCAAGGTCCGCGGCAAGGACATGGCCATGATCTTCCAGGAGCCGCTGACCAGCCTCAATCCGGTCTTCACGATCGGGGAGCAGATCGCGGAACAGGTCAGGCTGCACCTGAAGACGAGCGGCAGGGAGGCGACCGACCGATCCATCGAGGCCCTTCGGCTGGTCGGCATCCCGAGCCCGGAATCACGGATCAAGCAGTTCCCGCACGAGATGTCGGGCGGCATGCGCCAGCGCGTGATGATCGCCATGGCGCTGTCCTGCGAGCCGAAGCTGATCATCGCCGACGAGCCCACCACGGCGCTCGACGTGACGATCCAGGCCCAGATCCTGGAATTGCTCAAGGCGATCCAGCAGCGGACCGGATCGGCGCTCATGCTGATCACCCACGATCTGGGCGTCGTCGCCGAGATGGTCGACCACGTGGTCGTCATGTACGCCGGCCAGGTCGTCGAACAGGGGACGGTCGAGGAGGTGCTGCTCGACCCCCGCGCACCGTACACGATGGGCCTTCTCGAGTCGATTCCCAGCGTCGAGAAGCGAGGCGGCCGGCTGTCCGTCATCAAGGGCGTCGTGCCCTCGCCGTTCAACCTGCCGCCGGCGTGTCGCTTCGAGCCCCGCTGTCCGTACGCCTGGGACCTGTGCCACGAGGAGGCTCCGCCCCTCTCCCGGGTCGGGAGCGCGGACCGGCTGGCCCGGTGTCATCTCCACACCAGCGCCGGAGACAGCCGCCGGGGGGCCGCCCTGCAGCAGCACATCGACGCGATGCGTGTCGGCGGCACGATCAGGGATGCGCCGGCATGAGTCCAGTTGCCCGGGCCGCGGCCCGATGACCGAGATGACCACGTCCACGACGCCGATGGCGGCCGGTGAGCCTCTCGTGCGGGTCAAGGGCCTCAAGAAGCACTTCCCGATCCACGGTGGACTGCTCAGGCGACAGGTGGCCACGGTCTATGCCGTGGACGGCGTCGATTTCGACGTCCAGCCCGGCGAGATCTTCAGCCTCGTCGGCGAGTCCGGTTGCGGCAAGACGACCCTGGGCCGGTCGCTCCTGCGACTCGTGGAGCCGACCGCCGGGACCGTCACGTTTCGCGGTCGCGACGTCACGGGCCTCCCGGCGGGCGAGCTGCGTGCCCTGCGGCGAAAGATGCAGATCATCTTCCAGGACCCGTTCGGATCGCTCAACCCGCGCATGCCGATCAGCGACATCATCGGCGAGGGCCTGCTGGCCCAGGGCCTGACCGACCGGAAGACCCGCGACTCCAAGGTGGAGGATGCCCTGGAGACGGTTGGTCTGCGACGCGAGTACACGCGGCGCTATCCCCACGAATTCTCGGGTGGCCAGCGCCAGCGGATCGGGATCGCCCGCGCCCTGGCCCTCGAACCCGAGTTCGTGGTCTGCGATGAGCCCGTCAGTGCGCTGGACGTGTCGATCCAGAGCCAGGTCCTCAATCTGCTCCTCGACCTTCGCCGGGACTTCAATCTGACGTACCTGTTCATCAGCCACAACCTGAGCGTCGTCCAGTACTTCAGCGACCGGGTCGGGGTCATGTACCTCGGCCGGATCGTGGAGCTGGGGACCGTCGCCGAGTTGTACCGGAACGCCCGTCACCCCTACACGATCGCCCTCCTCTCGGCGATCCCCGAGCCCGATCCTCGCCGGCGCAAGAAACGCCTCGTCCTGACCGGCGACGTCCCGTCGCCCGTGGCTCCGCCACCGGGGTGCCGGTTCAACACCCGATGCTGGCTGCGCGAGAAGCTGGGCAATCCCGAACGTTGCGTGACCGAGGAGCCGGAACTGCGGGTCCTCCAGTCCGGCCACCAGGTGGCCTGCCATTTCGCCGAGGACGTCACCTCAGCCGCGGTCGTTGCGGTCGCCGCCAGCCAGCCGGCGATCGCGCCGGCCGCTTCCGAACCGGCGTGACGGCGTCTCGCACCGCGCGGCGTGCGAGATCGTCGAGCGTCCCGCTGGTCCTTGCCGTGGTCCTCGCCGTGCTCGTGGCCGCCTGTGGATCAAGCACCACGCCGGGTCCCAGCGCAAGCGCCGCACCGGACGGAAGCGCCGTGCCGAAGCCGTCACGATGGCCGGGGACGGCGGTCCTCGCCGTCATCAAGCTCGGTGGCATCGACGGCGAGATCGCCAAGGCGGGCCGCGATTTCATCACGGCCGCCGACGCGAGCGACGTGACGGCCATGTGGGGTGCCGCGGACGGCCTCATCCCGGTTCTCAGCGACCTCACGCTGAGCGTGGATCACCTCGCCGAGTGGGACGAGACTGCGGTCCTGGCCGGCCACCTCCGGACGGCCTATCCCCTGATGCTCGAAGGGGCGACCCAGCTGCGCGATTCGATCACGGCAGGTGACGCGAACGGCGTGGAAGAGGGAAGCCGCAAGCTCGCTCAGGGTTTGACCGCGTACGCACCGGCACGAGCGATTCTCGCCGAGCTCGTCCCCGAGGCGCTTCTGCAGCAGCGAAACCTGAACCTCTAGTCGCCTGCCGACGGGAAGGCGGGCGTCAGGTCGGGCGTGCGTCAGGTCCGGCAGCCCTCAGGTGGGATGGCCGATGCTGGCCAGATTGGCCTCACCCGCCGCGCCCCGAAAATGACAGGCGCACTCGTGATGCTCCTCGCCCAGCCGGATCAGGGGCGGCTCGTCGGTGGTGCAGATGCTCGGCCCGCCGAGCGAATCGCGGAGCTGGCAGCGAGGGTGGAAGTGGCAGCCGGAGGGCGGATTGACCGGCGACGGAACATCGCCGGTCAGGATGATTCGGTGCCGCGTGAGTTCGGGATTGGGAACCGGAATCGCCGACAGGAGGGCCTGCGTGTACGGGTGCTCCGGATCCCGGAACAGCTGGCGCTGCTCGGCGACCTCGACGATCTTGCCCAGGTACATCACGGCCACGCGATCCGAGATGTGTTCGACCACGCCCATGTTGTGAGCGATGAACAGGTAGGTCAGTCCAAGCTCGCGCTGGAGCGACTTCAGCAGGTTGAGCACCTGCGCCTGGATGGACACATCCAGGGCTGAAACCGGCTCGTCGCAGACGACGAGGTCCGGCTCGAGCACGAGGGCACGAGCGATCCCGATCCGCTGGCGCTGCCCGCCCGAGAACTCGTGGGGATAGCGGCGCGCGTGGTAGCTCGCCAGCCCCACGAGGTCCATCATCTTCCGGACCTTCTGTCGGCGCTCCTGCGCAGTGCCCAGGCCGTGGATCCGCAGGCCGTCGCCGATACTGTCGGCAATCGGCGTGCGCGGATCCAGGCTGGCGTACGGATCCTGGAAGATGATCTGCATTCGGCGCCGGTAGGGTTTGAGGGCCGCGCCCTTGAGCTTCGTGATGTCGTCGCCGTCGACGCGAACCGTTCCCGAGGTCGGGTCCAGGAGGCGAAGCAGGAGCCGCCCGACGGTGGTCTTGCCACAACCGGATTCGCCGACCAGGCCGAGTGTCTCCCCCCGGCGAATGTCGAAGCTCACGCCGTCGACCGCCTGGACCGTCCCGATCGTTCGCTGGAGGACGCCGCCCTTGATCGGGAAGTGTTTGAACAGGTCACGAACTTCGACCAGGGCGTGGCCGGCGCCGGCCGGTCCAGCCGCGGCCCGCTCGCCGGGCTTCGGAGCGTTCGCAGGGGTCATGACGACCCGTCCGTGCGCCGGTCGAGCGGCGGCTCCATGATCCGCCCCGCCGCGTCGTGATAGAGCCAACAGCGCACCTCGTGGCCGTCGGACAACGGCAGGAGGCGCGGATGCGTGTCCAGCGCGATCCGCACGTCGTGCTCGGTTCGGGCGGCGCAGCGCGGGGCGAACCGGCAACCCTGGGGCAGGTCGATCAGGTTCGGGACACCGCCCGGGATCACGGCAAGGTCGTCCTTGATCTCGCCGACGACGGGAATCGAGCCGATCAGGCCCCGGGTGTAGGGGTGGGCGGGCTCCCGGAACATCGTCCGGACGTCCGTCTGCTCGACGATCTCGCCGGCATACATGACCGCCACGCGGTCGCACATCTCGGCGACCACCCCGAGGTCGTGGGTGATGAGGATGATCGCCGTGCCGGTCTCGTCGCGGAGGGTGCGCATCAGGTCGAGGATCTGGGCCTGGATCGTCACGTCGAGCGCGGTCGTGGGCTCGTCGGCAATGAGCAGCTCGGGCTCGCAGGCGAGGGCCATCGCGATCATCACTCGCTGGGCCATGCCGCCCGACATCTCGTGCGGGAACGATGCCAGCCGTCGTTCCGGATCGGGGATCCCGACCATGCGCAGCAGCTCCAGCGCCCGCGACCGGGCGACCTTGCGCTTCATGCCGCGGTGAATCTCGAGGACCTCGCCGATCTGGCGACCGACATCCCAGACCGGGTTCAGCGAGCTCTGCGGCTGCTGGAAGATCATGCTGATCCGATCACCACGCAGTTCGCGCATCTCATTGGCCGAGAGTTCGAGCAGGTTCCGCCCGTCGAACATGATCTCGCCGGCATCGATCCGCCCCGGCGGACCCACCAGGCGCATGATCGACAGGCTGGTCACGCTCTTGCCGCAGCCGGACTCGCCGACGAGGCCCATGATCTCGCCCCGGTCGACGTGGAAGTCGATGCCGTCGACGGCGCGCACGACGCCGTCGCGAGTGTGGAAGGACGTCTGCAGGCCACGCACCTCGAGGATCCGCCCGCCGCCGCGGGGGCGGCTTCGACGGGGGCGCTCGCCGGCAGCCGCCGGCGCGGCGATGTCCTCCACGGTCGCGGACTCTGCGTCTGGGCCGGTCATCGGTTCAATCGCGGATCCAGGGCGTCGCGGAGGCCGTCGCCGAGGAGATTGAACCCCAGGACGGTCAGGGTGATGGCGAGGCCCGGTGCGAGGATGATGTGGGGGGCCAGGAAGAGCTGATTCCGCTCGAGCGCGATCATCGAGCCCCATTCGGGCGTCTCCAGGTTGCCGATGACGCCGACGAACGCGAGGGCGGCGATCTCGAGGACGGCCCCACCAATGCCGAGCGTCGCCTGGACGATCAACGGCGTCATCGAGTTGGGGAGCACCCGCCGCAGCAGGATCCCCGACGTCGATTCGCCGAGCGCCTGGGCCGCCGTGACATAGTCGGCCTCGCGGGTCGAGAGGACCGAAGATCGGACGATCCTGGCATAGACGGGGATCGACACGATTCCGATCGCCAGGAGGGCGTTGATGAGGCCCTGGCCGAGGGCGGTCACGATGATGATCGCCAGGAGCAACGAGGGGAAGGCCAGGAGCACGTCCATGATCCGCATCATGATGTTGTCCAGCCAGCCTCCCGCATAACCCGCGACGGCGCCGATCATCGTGCCGAACAGGATTGCGAGGCCGATCGCGGTGAACCCCACCGTGAGCGACGTCTGGGTCCCGAAGACGACCCGGCTGAATACGTCGCGAAAATTGCCGTCCGTGCCGAAATAGTGCTCCGGTTCCGTCTCGGGGCAGCCGAACGCATGGATGCACGGCGCCGATCGCTTGGCCACGCCCTCCTCGAACCCGAGCAGCGTCTGGGTGGGGTCATGGGTCGCGATGAGCGGGGCGAAGACGGCCATCGCCACGAGGAGGGTCAGGATCGCCAGGCCGACGATCGCCGAGCGTTGACGCAGGATGCCGCCCAGGGTGTCGCGCCACAGGCTGGCCGGATGTGTCGCGGCGAGCGGATCGGCCGTGACCATGGCGGGGGAGTCATTGGATGCCGTCATCGCAGGCGGACCCGTGGGTCGAGGTAGGTGTACGAGATGTCGACGATCAGGTTGACCCCGACGTAGATGAACGCGATCACGATCGTGAAGCCCTGGATCACCACGTAGTCGCGGCCGGTGATCGCCTCGTAGACGCTGCGACCCACGCCTGCCAGGTTGAACACCGTCTCGGTCAGGATGGCGCCCGACAGCAGGGCTCCCAGTTGCAGGCCGATCACCGTGACCACGGGTAGCAGCGCATTCCGGGTGGCGTGGCGCAGGACGACCGTCCGCTCACGGAGCCCCTTGGCCCGGGCCGTTCGAACGTAGTCCTGGCCGAGCACCTCGAGGAGGCTCGACCTGGTGATCCGGGCAATGATCGCCAGGGGGATGGTCCCGAGGGCGACGGCCGGCAGGATCAGGTGGCGGAGGGCGTCGCCCAGGGCCGCCCATTGACCGGTGATCAGCGACGTCAGCACGAAGAAACCCGAGAAGAAGTCGAGCAGCGCGCGGAGCGGGCCGTCGAGCGACTCCAGGCCGAAGGTCGTGGCGAGCGGGACGACGGCGATCCCGGAGCTCAATCGCCCTGAGGGCGGCAGGGACAGAGGGGTGTCCTTGAGCACGAGGGCGAACACGAATGCCAGGCTGAGACCGAGGACGAACACGGGAATCGACACGCCGAGGTTGGCGAAGGCCATCGTCCCCACGTCGACGGCGGAATTGCGCCGATAACCCGAGATGAGACCCAGCGGGATGCCGACCAGCATCGCGAGGGCGAGGGCAAGGATCGTGAGTTCGATCGTCGCCGGCAGGCGCTCGATGAGCAGCGTCGCGACGGGGCGCGAGAACTTGATCGAATCGCCGAGGTCCCCTCGCGCGAGGCCGCCGAGATAGGCTGCGAACTGGTTGTCGAGGAGGGTTGCCGGAATATCCGCCGGCCGGAACTGCAGCTCTCGATCCTCTCGGTAGAGGCCGGGCACGATCGCCTTGTCCAGTCCGTACCGCTTGATGAACGGTTCACAGACCGCGTCCGTCGCGCGCTCGCCGAGGACCGCTCGGCACGGGTCGCCTGCGATGAGGCGCGACGTGGCGAACACGATCAGGACGATCCCGAAGAGAACCGGGATGGTCACGATCAGGCGGCGGAGGATGAACTGGATCATCGCTGCGACGTCACCGTGTTCGGGGGCTGGTCAAACGTTGGGCGTCGGTCGCCGTGGGCGGGATAGGGAACGAGGGCGCCGTGGATACGGCGCCCTCGTTCTCGTACTGCGAACGAAAGGTCAGCTGGCCGGCGGCGGCGGGTTGAGGAACCCACCGAACAGGCCTGGGAAGTACTCGAAGGCGCCGGAACGGCCCTTGTGGAGCGGATGGTTGGCGTCCCACTGCAGGGCGTAACTGACGACGACGTCGTTGGCGTCGAGGTCGGCTCCGTCGTGGAACTTGACACCGTCGCGGAGGGTGCAGGTCCACACCGTGAGATCGGCGTTCGAGGTGCACTCCGTGGCCAGGGACGGGATGGCCTTGGTGCCACCGACTTCATAGCCATAGAGCGATTCGTTGATCTGCTCGCACGCGCGAAGCGTCTCGCCGTCCGACTCGTCTCCACAGTAGAGGCTGAGCGGCTCGGCATTCTGCATCCAGACGAGCGTGTCGCGACCGCCCGGATCGACCACCGAGAACAGCTCCGTGCTGAGCGGCGAGGCGTGGGCGCCCGTGACGTCGGCGAGGAAGGCGGTCCCGGATCCACCGTGGATCATGACGACCGCCGGAACGTACTCCTTGATCAGGTTGTTCGCGGTTCCGTACGCGGCGGCCCGATCGGCGTCTGCCGACGCGGAACCACCCTCCTGGATTGCGGCCGCAACATCGTCGAACGGCTTCCCGAACTTCACGCCCGAGCCGGGCCCGAAGTGGTAGTCGAGGAAGTTCGACGTATCCGGGTAGTCGGCGCCCCAACCGAGCAGGAAGATCCCCTCGAGGGTTCCTGCGCTGTTGGCGTCGAGGAATGCCCCGGACTCCTGGAGTTCCGGCGTGGCGATGATGCCGAGGTTGTTCTTGAGCTGCTGCGAGACCTCGGTCGCGATCTGCGGCGGATCCGGCAGGTAGCCGCGAACCGCGGCGCGGAACTGGATCTTCGTGGTGAGGGTCGTGATGCCCTCTTCGGCCATCCCTTCGGCAAGCAGCGCCTTGGCGGCCGTCGCGTCGAAGGTGTAGTAGTCGTTGCCTTCGCAGCCGAACGGGATCGCGCACGGCGTGAAGTGGCTGGCCACCTCCGAGCCGGGCGGGTAGAAGTTGTCGACGATCCGCTGTCGGTCGACGCCCATGGCGATCGCCTGGCGGATCTTCTGGTTCGTCCATGGCTTGATCGTGGTGTTGAAGCCGAGGTACAGGGTGTTCAGCCCCTCGCGCTCGAAGAACGCCAGGCTCCCCGAGTTCTTGATGGTCTCGATGTCGTCGGCACCCGGGTTGTCGATGCCGTCGACGGCGCCGGACTGGAGCTCGAGGAGCCGCTGGGCCGCTTCGTCGCTCCAGCGGAACTCGACATTCGGCGCAAGGGCCTTCTCGCCCCAGTAGCCGTCAAAGGCCTCGAGGACGAGGCGGCTGCCGCGATCCCACGCCTTCAGCTTGTACGGACCGGTTCCGTTCGGCTGGTCGAGAATTGAGCCGTCGCCCATGTGGGCCGCGATGTAGTCGGAGTCCTGGATCCCGAAGGCGCTGAACGCGATCTTCGCCAGGAATGCGACGTCCGGGGCGCACAGCTGGAACTCGACGGTCTTGGCGTCGATGGCGGTGACCTTCTTGAAATTGCCGGTGTAGTCGCCGACACCGCACGGGGCCTCGCCCGTCTCCGGGTAAGCCAGGCCGTCGTACGGTGCGGCGGACGTAACGGGTGTCGCGTCCGGCGGGGCCGTCGGCGTGCTCGGGCTGGGCGTCGCGGCGCCCGTACAGGCGGCGAACACAAGCGTCGCGATGCCCACCAGGGCAAGCCGCGACGTCCACCTCGATGGATGTGACATGCGCTGAACTCCTCCTTCTCATTCGCCAGATCCCCGACGCTGCCGGTCCTCGATAGGCGCGCGGATACTTCCGGGCATGCGGCGAACCGCCGTGTCCGGGTGCGCGGAGCCTAGCACCGTCATCGGTGCTCTGCCACCCACAATCTTGGTACGCTCCGGCAGACCGGCGGGTTCGACGGGAGCCGCTATGCTCGCGACGTGAACAGCCTGCGGCTCGCGCTGGCCCAGATCGCCCCGGAGCTCGGTGAACTCGGCCAGAACCTCGAGCGTCACCATGCGCTTCTGGGAGAGGCGCGTGGTGCCGGGGCGGGCCTGATCGTGTTCCCGGAACTGGGCCTCACCGGCTACCTGCTACAGGACCTGGCCGCCGAAGTCGCGATGCGCCTCGACGACCCGCGCCTGACACGGCTGGCCAAGGCGACGTCCGGCATGTCGGCGGTGGTGTCCTTCGTCGAGGAATCGGCAGATCATCGCCTCTTCATCAGCGCCGCACTGCTGGAGGACGGGGCGATCCGCCACGTTCACCGCAAGCTCTACCTGCCCACCTACGGCCTGTTCGACGAGCGACGCTTCTTCGCCGCGGGCGATTCCCTGCGGGCAACGCCGTCGCGCCTGGGGATCGGGCTGGGGATCGCGGTGTGCGAGGACTTCTGGCACCTGTCGGTCCCGGCCCTCCTGGCTCTTGACGGCGCCCAGCTGCTCATCAACGTCTCGTCCTCGCCCGGCCGGGACCTGGCGGCAACGAACGAGGTGGGCCTCGGAACGGCGTCGTCGTGGCGGTCGCTCATGCGCACCTACGCGCAGCTGACGACATCGTTCGTGGTGTTCTGCAATCGGGTGGGAGTCGACGAATCGATCTCCTTCTGGGGCGGTTCCGAAGTCATCGCACCATCCGGCCAGGCCGTGCTGAGCGCCCCGTTGTACGACGAGGGCCTGTTCACCGTGGACATCGCGCTGGCCGACATCCGGCGCGAACGGATCGCCCTGCCGCTCCTCAGGGACGAGCGTCCCGAGCTCGTCGTGCGCGAGTTTGGGCGGATCGTGTCCGAACGGGCGGGATTGGCCGACGACACGACGGCGGAGGCGGGGTCCGGGCCAGGCCTGGACAGTGCCCCGGAGCCGGCTCGATGAGCGAACGCACACCCGCGATGGACGGCGCTGGTGGCGACCAGGATCGGGGGTTCGAGCTCCCGCCCGAACTGGCCATCGACACCGATGTGGCCCGCCGGGTCATGGCCGACTTCATTCGCGGCCAGCTCCGCCAGGCCGGGTTCGAGCGGGCGGTCCTCGGCCTGTCCGGGGGGATCGACTCCGGACTGGTGGCCTACCTGACGGCCGAGGCGATCGGGCCCGAACGGCTCCTGTGCGTGCTCATGCCGTATCGGACCTCGTCGCCGGCTTCGAGGTCGGACGCTGAGACCGTTGTGGAGCGGCTGGGCTGCGCGTCGGAGGTGGTCGACATCAGCCCGATGGTGGATCCGTTCTTCGAGGGTCAGCGCGAGGCCAGTGCCCTTCGCCGCGGCAACGTCATGGCCCGGATGCGGATGACCGTTCTGTACGACCGGTCGGTGACGTGGGGCGGGCTGGTCGTCGGCACCGGCAACAAGACCGAAGCGCTCATCGGGTACACGACGCTGTTCGGCGACTCGGCGTGCGCGTTCAACCCGATCGGCGATCTGTACAAGAGCCAGGTCCGCCAGGTTGCAGCGGCGATCGGCGTGCCCGACGCCATCATCCGGAAGGCGCCCTCGGCCGACCTGTGGCCCGGCCAGACCGACGAGGCAGAGGCGGGGTTCGCCTACCCGGAGCTGGACCGGTTGCTGTTCTGGCGGATCGACAAGCGGCGGTCGACCGAGGAGCTCGTGGCCATGGGGTTCGACGGCGCGTGGATCGAGCGGGTCGATCGGATGGTGGCCGGGTCGGAGTTCAAGCGCCAGGTCCCGCCCGTCGCAAAGCTCGGTCCGCGGACCGCCGGAGTCGACTACCTCTATCCACGGCGGCGGCCTGGAGCCGCGCGACGTTGAGCGCTCCCACGGAAGCCGTGCGCGGGCGCCTGTATGTCGTCGCCACACCGATCGGCAATCTGGGCGACGTGACCCTGCGCGCCCTCGAGGTCCTTGCCGCGGTGCCGCTCATCGCGGCCGAGGACACCCGACACTCCCGGCGGTTGCTCGATCGGCACGGCCTGACCACGAGGATGGTGAGTTTTCACGCGGGCAGTGGGCCGGCGCGCCGGGAGCAGCTGCTCGACCACCTCCGGGCCGGGTCCGACCTCGCGATGATCACCGATGCCGGGACGCCCGGGGTCAGCGATCCCGGCGACGACCTCGTCCGCGCGTGGGCCGCCGAGGACGGCGTGGTTGTGCCAATTCCCGGCGCATCGGCCGTGCTCGCCGCGGTCGCCGCCAGCGGGATCGCCGGCCCGCGCTGGGCCTTTGAGGGGTTCCTCCCGCGATCCGGACGGGATCGACGCGAGCGGCTTGCGCGCATTGGCGCCGATGACCGTGCCACGGTGCTGTTCGAGGCGCCGGGACGTGTGGCGGCGACCCTGGCCGATCTCGCCGCAGCGTGCGCGGATGGCCGGCCCGGTGCCGCATGCCGGGAGCTGACCAAGATCCATGAAACGGTCGAGCGCGGATCGCTCGGGGAGCTGGCGGCGCGGGCTCGGGACGGTGCAATCCCGCCCCGCGGAGAGTTCGTGCTCATCGTCGGGCTAGCGGCACGCTCCCTGAACGCGGCCAGCGACGCGGGCCAGGAGACGGACGAGCGCCTGAGGATCGCGCGTGCCGAGGTGGACCGTCTCATCGCGACCGGCGCCGGGCGGGCCGAGGCAGCGCGAACCGTGGCCGCCGCCACCGGTCTGCCCCGTCGCGCGTTGTACAGTCCCGCAACCTGACGGGCGCGACCCGGCGGCGAGGAGGGGTCGCGCCGCCGGGTCAGGGGTGAAAGACGTCAGGCCGCGACGGCGGCCCCCGCGTCGTCAGTGAGCGGCTCATCGGCGGGTACCGCATCGGCGTCGGCATCCCCCTCCGACCCTGGTTCAACGCCGAGGTGCGTCGCCTGGGCCACGAGAGCTTCTGCGGCGGACTCGGCCGCGTAGTCCTTCTTCCGACGACCCGACAGCATCTCGACGCTGCCGGCGACGACCTCCGTCTTCCAGTGGCGCAGACCGCGATCGTCGTCCCAGCTCCGCGTCTGGATTCGTCCCTCGAGCGCGACCTGCTGCCCCTTCCCGAGGTAGCGACCGCAAATCTCGGCGAGGCGATCCCACGTCACGATGTTGTGGTACTCGGCGCGCTCCTTGCCGGCGCCGGCGTATTCGTTCGTCGCCAGGCTGAACTGGGTGACCGTCTTGCCGCTGGCGAGGCTGCGCATCTCGGGGTCGCGGGTCAGGCGGCCGGTCAACAGGACCTTGTTCACGTCGACAGTGCTCCTTCCTGGTCGGCCGACGGGAATCGGGCCGACCCTGCGTCCGGCGGGCGTTGATCGGCAGGCAGGAGCAACCCTAGTCCGGAGCGATCTACGGCCCATTACCGCGGAGTTGTCCGGCAGGTTCCGTGTCACCAACAGCGCTCGACGGTCCGCCGACGACGCTCCGACGCGTCAGGGAGCCGGAGTCGCCGGACTGGGGCTCGGGGTGGGGTGGGTTGGCGGTGGCTGGGGCGGGGCCTGTGGCGCATTGGGCTGGGGGGACGGTTCGGGCGGGATTGTCGGCTCGGCGGTGGGCGCTGGCGGGATTGTCGGCTCGGCGGTCGGCGGTGCGGGCGTTGGCGGGGCGGTTGGCTCGGCGGGCGGCTCGGCGGTCGGCGCCGGTGCGGGCGGCGGCGGTGCGGGCGGCGGCGGTGCGGGCGGCGGCGGTGCGGGCGCGAGGCAATTGCCGACGCCCGACCCACCACCCCTGGTCGCCGACGGGGGAACCGCGAATTCGGCGGCCGGCAGGGTTCCCGACGGGGGAAAGAGCTTCGCGGCCAGCGCCCTGATTCCGGCGACGTCCGGGACCTGGATCGATCCTCGGGCGTCGAACCTGGAATGGACGAGCGGCGTACTGATCACGGCCCGGTACGTGCGCGATCGGTCGACCCGCGCCATTGCGTCGGCCAGGTCCGGCAGCTGCTCACGAGCGACGTTCGTCTGGAGCGATCGCCCGACGGCCTGGAGGAGTGCGATCGGGTCACTCACGAAGCCGCGCTGCACGACGGCATCGCGCAGCCCGCTGATGATCTCCTGCTGTCGGGCCGCCCGCGTGAAGTCGGATTCGCCCGATGCCTGCCGAATTCGCGCGTAGGCCAGCGCCTGGTATCCGCTCAGGTGGCGCAGGCCGGCTGCGATCGAGAAGCCGCGACTGAAGCCGTATTCGTCGTAGCCCGGATCGCACAGCGAGCGCGACACCGAGACGTCGACCCCGCCGAGGACGTCGACCACCCGGACGAAGCCGCCGAGGCTCACCGCGGCATAGCTGTCGATCCGGAGGCCGAGGAGCGTTCCGACGGCGGCCATCAGGACGTCGTGGCCGGATCCATCGGAGCCCGGGAAGCGCGACGGATGATGACGTGCATCGGCGTCGAGCCCGTTCAACTTGGGCGCGTACCGGCTGCCATCGGGCAGCGGGACGTCGACGATGTCGCGTGGGATGGAGACCATCGAGACCGTTTCGCTGACCGGGTCCAGGCTGGCGACGATCATCGTGTCGGTGGCCGCAGTCGACCGCCCGGCACCGCTGTCGATCCCGATCAGGAGGACGTTGACCCGGGGGCGCAGAGGCAGCGCCGCCGTCCGCGAGAGGCTGGGCGAGGGGCTCGTGGTCGCCGCCCCCGTCGAAGCCGAGGGCAGGACCGTTGGTGGTGGGCCGAGCGGTTGCCACGCTCCGCTCGTCTCGCCGCTGAAGACGCGGTCCACCTCCTCGCGGGCGACGTTGGTCACGTAGCCCAGGTAGGCCTGAGGACCCACGACCAGGGCAATGAGCGCCGCCGCGCCGAGGGCCTGGGCTCTCGGGCGCCGGCCGAGCCATGCGGCCCGCAACCCGGACGTGACGGCCAGCAGGCGCCACACGAGGACGATGGCCTGGACCACGAGGAGGACCGCCAGCGCGTTGACCGCCTCGGCGGCGAGGCGCGCCGGCGCGTTCGCGGCGACGATGACCCCGAGCACGCCAAGCACCACGAGGGTGGGGGCGCTGAACAGGATCGCGAGGCGGCGGCGTCCGGCAACGAGATGTCCCATCCCGGGTACGACGGCGTCGAGTGCCGCCCACCGGAGCTGCCGGGATCGCACGGACGTCGCGGGTCCGCGCCGCGCGGTCGCCTCGGGCGCGTCGTCGGGGATGGTCATGGACACGCCGGCCAGCGTACCAGCGGGCTGGGATCGGGGTGCCGGCCCCGGCGAGCGGGCGTGGCGGGCTCGGCGGTCGGCGAGGCCGGCGGTGCTGGCGGGCACCCCCATCGTACGAGGGCCTGCTTATCGCGCACGTATCGTCGCCTTCATCGCGGCGCCCCGAAACGATGTCAGCCGGCGGCCGTATCCGCTCCACTCTTCGGCGTCCGCTGCCGGGTGACCGCCCGGGTGCGGGCCACTGGATCGTGCACGTCGCCGTTCATGGCGAGGACGGAAGGATCCGGGGCCGGCGGGTGGTCGGCGAACAGGTCGCAGAACATCGTGACGAGGTTGGGATCGAACTGCGTCGAGGCGTGGCGACGCAGCTCGCGGATCGCCTGGGTGTGGCTGATGGCCGCCTTGTACGGCCGGTCATGGGTCATCGCGTCGTAGGCGTCCGCGATCGAGACGATCCGGGCACCCAGCGGAATGTCGCTGCCGCTGAGACCATGGGGATACCCGTGGCCGGCGAACCGTTCGTGGTGATGGAGGATGATCGGCGCGGCATCGCGCAGCATCGTCGCCTGGTCGAGGATCACCTGGCCGATCCGTGGGTGCTGGACCACCGATTGCCACTCGGCCGTTGTCAGGGCCGAGGGTTTCTCGAGGATGTCCACGGGGACCGCCACCTTGCCGACGTCATGCAGGAGCGCGGCGATTCGGATCCGGTCGACCTCCATCTCGGGCAGGTCGAGCTGCTGGGCCATCGTCGTGACGATCGAGGCGATCAGCGCCGACGGCTGGCCGCGGTAGTGGGGTAACGGCGAGATCACGGCGGTCAGTGCCGCCGCGGCAGCTTCGCGGGCGGCGCGCCCGACTTCGATCGCTCGCGCCCGACCGGCGGCCGAGATCGGGGAGCGGGGAACCCGTGCGTCCTCATCGGGCTCGGCGAACACGAACGTCTGGTTGCGCCCGAGCGCCTTGGCCGTGTACATGGCCGCGTCGGCGTCCCGGATCAGGCTGTCCACCTGGATGCGCGAGCCGGGGCCGCCGGCAATTCCGATCGAGATCGTCACGGACAGGGCCGGGCCGCGGGGAACCTGGAACGACTGCGTGGCGACCAGGAGGCGCAGCTTCTCGGCGAGCTGGGCGCCCTCGTCCACATCGGTCTCCGTCATGAGGAGCATGAATTCCTCGCCGCCGTAGCGACCGAACGTGTCGGTTGCCCGGATGGCCTCCTGGATGGCCTGCGCAACGCCGCGCAGGACGATGTCGCCAAAGGCGTGGCCGTAGGTGTCGTTGACCGACTTGAAGTGGTCGATGTCGAGGAAGGCGACGGACAGCGGGCGACCGTAGCGTCGCGCCCGGTCGACCTCCGTGAACAGGTTCGCCAGCAGCGCCTGCCGGCTGGGGATTCCGGTCAGGCGGTCGATGGTTGCCGCCTCGCGGGCGGACGACATGGCGCCCGAGAGCGTGTTGATGGCGCGCGCCAGGCGGACGTGCCCGCCGACGCCGCGAACCGGCACGGTGACGCCCTCCTGCCCCGCGGCGATCCGTTCGGTCGCCTTGATCAGGGGTCGCAGCCGGAGCCGGACGTAGCCGAGCGTGATCGCCACGGTCAGCCAGACCCCGATCATCGCGGTGGCAATGGCCATCGCAATCTCGGTGGACCGGTCACCCACGAATTCGTTGAGGATCGCCGGGTTCAAGAGCAGAGCAGCCGCGACCACGGCGGGAGAGATGGCCGCCGGCCACCACAGCAAGCGCAACACGAGGGAAAGGCTACCGATCGCGTGGTGCCTTCCGGGGGGGAAGAAGGTCCTTGTGGGCCGTCGCAAAGGTCAGCGCTGCCCCTCAGCCTGCGCAGGCCGAGGCCCGGGATCGAGGACCGACACGGCGGCCGGATCCCGGTCCGGACTGGTATACTCCCGCCGCCCCCAGGACGCACCGCCGGGTGGTCGGGGCAGGAGGATGAGCGATCGCGCATCGACGGCGCGTCGGACGTCCCGTGAGGCGTGCGAGCGACCAGCCTGACTCAACCCGTCGGCACGCCGACAGGGTGACGCGGGAGAAGTCTATCCGGGTCCCAGGTCCCTCGACCGGGGGCCTTTTCGTTTGTCCGCATCCGGCGGCCGCAGGGTCTCGCGGCTGATGCCGGCCACGGTCATCGTCGGCCTCCAGTGGGGCGACGAGGGGAAGGGCAAGACGACCGACTTCCTTGCGGAGCAGGTCGCCATGGTCGTCCGCTACCAGGGTGGCGACAATGCCGGCCACACCGTGGTCACCGGCGACGAAGTGTTCAAGCTCCATCTGGTGCCATCGGGCGTCCTGTACCGTCACATCACCTCCGTGATCGGCAACGGCGTGGTGGTCAACCCGGCGACGCTGATCAGCGAGCTGGACATGCTGGCCGGTCGCGGCATCGACGTGGCGCGGGTCAGGGTGAGCCGCAGCGCCCACGTGACGATGCCGTATCACGTCGCGCTCGACCGGGCGATGGAGCGGCGGCTCGACGGCGCCAAGGTCGGGACCACCGGACGGGGAATCGGTCCGACCTACGGCGACCGGGCATGGCGGATCGGCCTGCGCATGGAGGATCTGCTGGACGAAGCCGTTCTCCGCGAGCGAATCGGCCGGGCGCTGCCCGACAAGAACCAACTGCTCGCGTCGCTTGGTGAAGCGGCGTTCGAGCTCGACCGGCTCGTCGATCTGGGGTTGGGTTGGGGCCAACGGCTTCGACCACACCTCGACGACACCACGTGGCTCGTCCAGGACGCATTGCGTCGGGGGGATCACGTCCTGCTCGAAGGGGCGCAGGGAACCCTGCTCGATCTCGATCACGGCAGCTATCCCTACGTCACGTCCTCGAATCCGGTGGCCGGAGGCGCGTGCACCGGCGGTGGGATCGGACCGCTCCAGGTCGATGAAGTCATGGGCGTCATGAAGGCGTATGCCACCCGGGTTGGGTCCGGGCCGTTCCCGACCGAGCTGCTCGACGAGATCGGCAGGGGAATCGCCGCGCGCGGCCACGAAGTCGGCACGACGACGGGCCGACCGCGCCGCGTCGGCTGGTTCGACGCGGTACCGCTGCGCTATGCCGTCGCCGTCAACAGCGTCAGCAGCATCATGCTCAACAAGATCGACATCCTGTCGGGGCTCGATCCCATCCGCCTGTGTGTCGCGTACGACATCGATGGCCGCCGGGTCGAGCACTGGCCGTCGAGCGCCATCGAGCTGGCGCGGGCCCAGCCGGTCTTCGAGGAGTTCGCGGGCTGGTCCGAACCCATCCACGGTGTCCGCTCGCTGGCCGACCTTCCCGAGAACGCCCGCCGCTACGTCACGGCGCTCGAGGATCATGCCGGAGTCCCGATTGTCCTCGTGTCCGTCGGGCCCGAGCGCACGCAGACCATCGAGCGCGCCTGGCGCCCGATGCGGCACCGGCCGGCTGCCCCGCTGGCATGAACGCGGAACGCGCATGACGCCCACCCGGATCCTGGTCGTCGGCGGCGGTGGCCGGGAACATGCGCTGGCCTGGAAGCTCGCCGGCGAGCCCGGTGTCAACACGATCCACGTGGCACCGGGCAGTGCGGCCATCGCGTTGGAGCCACGTGTGCAGACGCATCCCGAGGTTGCGGCGCTCGATGCCCGCGGTCTCGTCCGACTCGCTCGGCAGCTGGCAATCGAGCTCGCCGTCATCGGACCCGAGGCACCGCTGGCCGCCGGCGTCGCCGACGCCCTGCGGACCGCCGGGATCCCCACGTTCGGCCCATCCGCGGCGGCCGCCCGGATCGAGGCGTCGAAGGCGTTCTGCCGCGACGTGGCGGCGGCGGCCGGGGTCCCGATGGCCGAGGGGCGCGCGTTCTCCGACCCGGCGCCGGCCGTCGCCTATGCCCGCGGGCTGGCTGCCCGGATGGATGGAACGGCCGGTGTTGTCGTCAAGGCGGACGGCCTTGCTGCCGGCAAGGGCGTGACGGTTTGTGCGGGCGCCGACGAAGCGGAGGCCGAGCTGACGGCGATCTTCGGAGCCGGCGCCGAACAGGCGCCGGGTAGCGCGCGCGTCGTCGTCGAGGAGCGCCTCGTGGGCCCGGAGGCCAGCCTGATCGCCCTGTGCGATGGTCGCGTCGCCATCGGTCTGCCCCCCGCCCGCGACCACAAGCGCCTCCTGGACGACGACGAGGGACCCAACACCGGCGGCATGGGCGCCTACAGCCCGCTGCCGGACCTCTCGACCGAGCGGGCGACCGTTCTGCTCGACACGGTGCATCGCCGGATCCTCGGAGAGCTGGAGCGGCGCGGGGCGCGCTTCGTCGGTGCCCTGTATGCGGGAATGATCCTCACCGCGGATGGGCCGCGCCTGCTCGAGTGCAACGCTCGATTCGGCGATCCCGAGACACAGGTGATCCTCCCGCGCCTCGGGCTGGCCCTGGCGCCGCTCCTGCTGGCCGCCGCGCGCGGCGAACTCGGCCGGACGGCCGCCGGTCTCGGGCTGCTGGACCCGATCGTGCAGACGGTCGATCGCGCGGCGGTGGGAATCGTCCTGGCCGCCGCCGGCTATCCGGCCGCCCCGCGCCGGGACGACGCCATCATGGGCCTCGACACGATCGGCGACGACGCCTTGGTCTTCCATTCGGGCAGCGTGCTCGCATCCGACGGCCGTTTCGCCACGGCCGGTGGGCGCGTCCTCACGATCGTCGGTCGTGGCGTGGACCTCGCGGACGCACGCGCTCGCGCCGAAGCGGCGGCCGACCGGATCTCCTTCGCCGGGCTCCAGAGGCGCAGGGATATCGCGGCGAACCTGCCGGGCGCATCTCCGGCGCCGACGCTGGCAGCCATCGGATGATCCGACGCTACACGCTCCCCGAGATGGGGGCCGTCTGGACGGACGAGAGGCGGTTCGGTCACATGCTCCGGGTCGAGATCGCGGTCGCCCGCGCCCAGGTCGCCCGCGGAACCGTCCCGGCGGAGGCCATTGTCGCGATCCAGCGCGACGCCCGCGTGGACGTCGATCGGATCGCCGAGATCGAACGAACCACGGACCACGACGTGATTGCGTTCGTGAGCCAGGTCGCCGAGTCGGTCGGGCCCGAAGGTCGCTACCTCCATCTCGGCCTCACGAGCAGTGACGTCGTCGATACCGCCCTGGCTCTCCAGCTCCGGGAAGCGGGGAACCTCCTGCTCAGGGGCACGGATCGGCTGATCGTTGCCCTCGTGGCGCGAGCACGGGCCGAGGCCGACACCGTGATGATGGGTCGGACCCATTCCGTCCACGCAGAGCCGACGACGTTCGGCCTGAAGCTGGCCGGCTGGGCGTTCGAGGTGGATCGCGGCCGAGCCCGCCTGGCCACGGCGGTCGACGAGATGGCGACCGGCAAGATCTCGGGCCCGGTGGGCACGTACAGCCATCTCGATCCCGATCTTGAGGCGGAAGTTCTCGCCGAGCTCGAGTTGAAGGTCGACCCGGTCAGTACCCAGATCGTCCAGCGCGACCGGCATGCGGCGTTTCTCGCCGCCATCGCCATCCTCGGCGGGAGCCTGGAACGGTTCGCGACCGAGGTTCGCAACCTTCAGCACACGGAGATCGGCGAGGTTCAGGAGCCGTTCCGGGCCGGCCAGAAGGGCTCGTCGGCGATGCCGCACAAGCGCAACCCGATTGTCTCCGAGCGGATCGCCGGCCTCGCGCGGCTCCTCCGCGGCTATGCCCAGACGGCCTTCGAGAACCAGCCCCTGTGGCATGAGCGTGACATCAGCCACTCCTCGGCCGAGCGGGTGATCCTGCCCGACGCGACGATCCTCCTCGACTACATGCTGGTCCGAATGACGACCCTGATCGAGGGGTTGATCGTCCGGCCCGAGCGAATGCGCGAGAACATCGAGCGCGGCCTCGGCCTGCATGCCTCGAGCCGCGTTCTCGTGGCCCTCGTCGAAGAGGCCGGCTTGTCGCGCGAGGACGCGTATGCCGTCGTCCAGCGGGCCGCACTGCTGGCGGCCGACCAGCGTCGCCCCCTGCGCGACCTCGTGGCGATCGACCCGGCGGTGGCCCCGCAGCTGTCCCTCGAGCGCCTCGATGCGTGCTTCGACGACGCCGCAACGCTGCGCCACGCGGGGACGGTGATCGCGAGGCTCGACAGCCTGAGCCCGGGGAGTGAGGCGCCGCGATGACCGCGGCCACCTGGGTCCGCTCCGGCAAGGTTCGCGACCTGTATCGCGTGGACGACGATCGCCTGCTGCTGGTCGCCTCCGATCGGCTCTCGGCGTTCGATGTCGTCCTGCCCACGTCGATCCCGGACAAGGGCCGCATCCTGACCGGCCTGTCGCGGTTCTGGTTCGATGAAACCCGGCACATCGTGGCGAATCACCTGCTCGACGTCGATCCCGGGTCCGTCCCGCGCGGCACCGTCGAGGAGGACCGGGAGGCGGACCTGCGCGGCCGGATGATGCTCGTCCGCCGCGCGGACGTCCTGCCGGTCGAGGTCGTGGTTCGCGGCTATCTCGCCGGGTCGGGCTGGAAGGATTACCTGGCGACGGGCGTTACGAGCGGCCACCGCCTGCCGGCCGGGATGGTTGAAGGCGACCGCCTGCCCGAACCGATCCTGGCGCCGGCGACCAAGGCGGCGCCGGGCGAGCACGATGAGAACATCGATCTCGATGCGATGATCGACCTCGTCGGTGGAGAGCTCACCGAACGGGTGCGTGGCATCGCCCTGGAGCTGTACCGCCACGGGGCGGCAGCGTGCGAGCGGGCGGGAATCCTCCTCGCCGACACGAAGTTCGAGTTCGGGACGCACCCGGCGACGGGCGAGTTGCTGCTCGTCGACGAGGTCCTCACGCCGGACTCGTCGAGGTTCTGGGACGCCGCCGCCTATCGCGCGGGCGGCCCCCAGCCGAGCTTCGACAAGCAGTTCGTGCGTGATTGGCTCGAGACCCTCGACTGGGACAAGACATCGCCCGGTCCGACGCTCCCGGCGGCCGTCGTCTCCGGGACGCGCGCCCGCTACGTGGAGGCCTATGAGCGAATCACCGGGGCGAGCTTCGCCCGCTACCTCGAGGAGGACGTCGTCGCCGCATGAGCACCCATCGATTTGCCGTCAACGTGACCCCGAAGCCGGGCATCCTCGATCCCCAGGGCCGGGCCGTGGAGGGGAGCCTCGGACACCTTGGGATCGAGGGCGTGAGCGCCGTACGCGTGGGCCGACGGGTCGAGCTGACGGTCGCGGCCGTCGATGCGGCCGCCGCGCGGGCGGTCGTCGAGCGATTGGCCGCGGAACTCCTGGCCAACCCGCTCATCGAGGCGTACGTGGTCGAGGAGATCGCCGGCGCATCCTCGACGCTGAGCATCGGGGCCGGGGAGGGCTGACGTGCCGGCACGGATCGGGGTGGTGGTCTTCCCGGGCTCCAATTGCGACCGCGACACCATGTATGCGCTGTCCCTGGCCGGCGCCGAACCGGTCGAACTGTGGCACGAGCAGGCGTCGCTCGACGCGATCGATGGGGTCATCCTGCCGGGGGGCTTCGCCTACGGCGACTACCTGCGCGCCGGTGTGATTGCCCGGTTCTCACCCGTCGTGCGCGCCGTGACCGCGTTCGCCGATCGGGGCGGCCTGGTCCTGGGGATCTGCAACGGGTTCCAGGTCCTGGCCGAGGCCGGACTCGTTCCTGGGGCGCTCCTGCGGAACCGCGGCCTGCGTTTCCTCGGGCGCGACGTCCACATCGCCGCGGAGCGCGTGGACACGCCGTTCACCGCCGGCCTGATCGCGGGGCGACCGCTCCGGATGCCGATCGCCCACGGCGAGGGCTGTTATTTCGCCGACGACGCGACGCTCGACGAGCTCGAGCGTGACGGGCAGGTCCTGTTTCGCTACGTGGGTGGCGACGGCGCGGCGGTCGGCGCCGACGATGGGGCACGCCACCCCGACAACCCGAACGGGAGCCTGCGGGCGATTGCCGGCGTACTGAACACGGCGGGCAACGTCGCCGGTCTGATGCCGCATCCGGAGCGTGCGGCCGAGGGGCTGCTCGGATCCGACGACGGCGCCGGCATCATTCGCTCGTTCGTGGCGGCCGCAGCGGGGCGAGCGTCCGGTCGCGTGGCGGACCCCAACGTCGCCGCAGCAGGCGTCGGCGCCGGGAGCGGGCGCTGACAATGCCGGTCACCCTCACCGCGGCCTCCGCCGCGGTGACCTCCGCCGCCGTGCCGCTCCATCGGGCCCTCGGGCTCACCGACGACGAGCTCGACGCGATTCGCGATCGCCTCGGCCGAGATCCGAATCATCTCGAGCTGGCGATCTTCAGCGTGATGTGGAGCGAACATTGCTCGTACAAGAGCTCGAAGCCGCTCCTGCGCACGCTCCCGACCCAGGGCGAGGGTGTCGTCGCCGGACCCGGCGAAAATGCCGGCGTGATCTCGATCGGTGACGGGCTGGCCGTCGCGTTCAAGATCGAATCGCACAACCATCCCAGTGCGGTCGAGCCATACCAGGGCGCGGCGACCGGTGTCGGCGGCATCCTTCGGGACATCTTCACGATGGGGGCGCGGCCCATCGCCGTCCTCGATGCCCTCCGGTTCGGCGATCCGGGAGATGTCCGGACACGCCACCTCGTCGATGGCGTCGTTCGCGGGGTCGGCGGCTACGGCAACTGCGTCGGCGTCCCGACGGTGGGCGGGGAGCTTGTCTTCGACCCCTCATACCAGGGCAATCCGCTCGTCAACGTGATGGCCATCGGTCTCCTGGACGAGCGTCGGCTCACGCTCGCCGCCGCTCCCGGCCCGGGCAATCTCGTCATCCTGTTCGGATCGACGACCGGCCGCGATGGGATCGGGGGTGCATCGGTCCTCGCCTCTTCGACGTTCACGCACGACGACCCCTCGAAGCGCCCATCCGTCCAGGTGGGCGACCCGTTTGCCGAAAAGCTGCTCATCGAAGCCTCGCTCGAACTCATCGAGCGGGAGCTCGTCGAAGGGCTCCAGGACCTCGGAGCCGGCGGGATCAGCTGTGCTACCTCGGAGACGGCCGATCGAGCCGGGACCGGAATGCTCATCGACCTCGATGCGGTGCCTCGTCGAGAGCCGGACATGGCCGCCTACGAGGTGATGATCTCGGAGTCGCAGGAGCGGATGCTGGCGGTTGTCCGACCGGACCGCGAAGCCGCGGTACGGGAGGTGTGCGCGCGCTGGGGCCTGCCCTGCGCGGTCATCGGCCGGGTGACCGCGGATGGCGACATCGCGATCGTGGAGGGCGGGCTGGACGACAGCGGCGCGGCAGCGGCCGGCGCGCGAGAGCTCGCTCGCATCCCCGCCGCCGCCCTCACCTCGGACGCCATCGTCCACGACCGAATCGGCGCGGCGCCGGTCCACGCACGGGCCGCACCGGCCCCCGGTATCCCTGAATGGCCCAGCGATGGTCTGCCCGAGCGCGGCATGGACCCCGGCGCAGTGCTCCTCGCCCTCCTGGGTTCGCCGAATCTCGCGTCCCGTCGCCCGGTCTTCGAGCAGTACGACTCGACCGTCCAGGTCAACACCGTGGCCGGGCCCGGGCGCGGCGCGGCGGTGCTGCGCGTGAAGGGAACGACCAAGGCACTCGTGGCAACCACCGACGCCAACGCCCCGGTGAGCGGCATCGATCCATGGCTCGGAGCCGCGCTGAGCGTGGCCGAGGCCTCGCGCAACGTGTCGATCACGGGCGCGCGACCGCTCGGCGTGACGAACTGCCTCAACTTCGGCGATCCGACACGACCCGAGGCCTTCTGGCAGCTGTCCGAGGCCGTGCGCGGCCTGGGAGATGCCTGCCGTGCCCTGGGCCTGCCGGTCACCGGCGGCAACGTGTCGCTGTACAACGAATCCGCCTCCGGCGCGATCCTGCCGACGCCCGAAATTGGGGTCGTCGGAATCCTCGACGACATCGCGACCCTCATCGGCCCGGCGTTCGTCGAGGCGGGCGATAGCGTGGTGCTGGTCGGCGAGGCTGTTCCCGGGCTCGCCGGGAGCGAGTACGCCCGCCTCGCCGGGGCGGCGCCCGGCGATGGACCACCGGTCCTCGACCTCGAGCGCGAGGCGGCGCTCCAGAGGTTCATCCGCGAGGCCGTCGCGGGCGGGCTTGCCGCGTCGGCGCAGGACGTGTCCGGTGGCGGTCTTGCCGTCGCCCTGGCCGAGGCCGCGATGTGGGGCGGGATCGGCGGCCGGCTGCGGATTCCCGTCGCCAGCTCCCCGGCCGCCGACCTCTTCGGCGAGAGTCCCAGCCGGATCGTGGTCACGTGCCGGCCGCGCCGGCTGGAGGCGCTGGTGCTCCTCGCGCGGCAGCACGGCCTGCCGGTCGACGAACTGGGCGTCGCGGGCGGCGATCGATTGCTGATCGATCTGGGGAACGGCGGTGCGACCGGTCCGGCAGAAGGCCGGGGCTCCCACGTCGCAGACGCCCTGGACGTCTCGCTCGCCGACCTGGAGCACGCATGGTCGCGCGGTCTCGGGCGCGCCCTTGGCTGGGACGAGGTGGACTGACGATGTGCGGCGTCTTCGGGGCCTCGGTTCCTCCCGGATCGGAGGTCAGCGCGGCGGCCGTCGCGGCGCTCGGGTTGTTCGCGCTGCAACACCGGGGCCAGGAATCGGCCGGTGTCGCGGTGTCCGACGGGAGCCAGCTGATGGTCTACAAGGATCTCGGCATGATCAGCTCGGTGCTGGATGAACGCCGGCTGCCCAGCCTCCGCGGCGATCTGGCGATTGCCCACTGCCGCTACTCGACGACCGGCTCGACGGTCTGGGAGAACGCCCAGCCCACGTTCCGCCTGGGCCCACGACGCGCCCTCGCGGTGGGCCACAACGGGAACCTCGTGAACACGCGGGAGCTGCTCGATCAACTGCCGGGTGGTCGCGCCCGGCTCCCGGCGAGCACGGACACGGAACTCCTGACCGCGTTGCTTGCCGACGAGGAGGCCGGCGATCTCGTCGAGGCCCTCCTGCGGGTCCTGCCGCGCGTGCGCGGTGCCTTCAGCCTGGTCGTTCTCGATGAGCGACGGATCGTCGGCGTCCGTGACCCGCACGGGTTCCGGCCGCTCGTGTTGGGGCGCATCCCGGCTTCGAGCGAACGACCGGCCACGCAGCAGGCCGGCGGCCTGTGGGAGGACGACGCGGCACGCGACACGTGGGTGCTGTCGTCGGAGACGACGGCCCTCGACATTGTCGGCGCGGACTTCGTGCGCGACGTCGAGCCGGGAGAGCTGGTGATCCTCGAGGCCGGCATGACCCCGCGATCGGTCCGCTACGCGACGGCCGATCCGGCGCTGTGCGTCTTCGAGCTCATCTACTTCGCGCGGCCCGACTCGTACATGGAGGGGCGCAACCTCTACGAAGTCCGCCGGCGCATGGGGATGCAGCTGGCCGCCGAACATCCGGTTGAGACCGACCTGGTCATGCCCGTTCCCGATACCGGCGCTCCGGCCGCGGCCGGTTACGCGGAGGCGTCGGGCATCCCGTATCGCGAGGGCCTCGTCCGCAACCGGTACACCGGGCGCTCGTTCATCCAGCCATCCGAGACGCTGCGTCACCGGGGCGTGACGATGAAGCTCAACCCGCTGCGTGAAGTGGTTCGCGACAAGCGCCTGACCGTGGTCGACGATTCGATCGTGCGCGGGACGACGACCAAGCAGATCGTGGCCCTGCTCAGGAAGGCCGGCGCCGCGGAGGTCCATGTCCGGATCAGCGCCCCGCCCATCTTCCATCCCTGCTTCTACGGCATCGATACGCAGGTTTCGACAGAACTCATCGCGTCCAGGCTTTCGCCCGAGGAGATCTGCGAATTCATCGGCGCGGATTCGCTCGGCTATCTCTCGATTCCCGGTGTCCTCGCCGCGCTGGAGCTGCCGTACGAGCAGTTCTGCTTCGCGTGCTTCGATGGGCGCTATCCGGAACCCGTCCCGTACGATGTGGCGAGCCGCAAGTTCCTCCTCGAGGAGCCCGTCGCCAGCCGTGGCTGACGGTCCAGGATCCAGGGGCCGACCGGGTCGAGCCGGCCGGGACGCCTACGTCGCCTCCGGGGTGGACGTTGCGGCCGGCGAGCGTGCGGTGGAGCTGATGCGCGCCGCGGTCGAATCGACCCATCGGCCGGAAGTCGTCGGGAGCCTGGGCGGCTTTGGCGGCGCGGTGGCCGTTCCTGCCGGGTATCGCGAACCGCTGATCGTCGCCTCGACCGACGGCGTCGGCACGAAGACGGCGATCGCGAGCGCGCTCGGCCGGTTCGACACGATCGGGATCGATCTCGTGGCGATGTGCGCCGACGATGTCGTGTGCAGCGGTGCTGAGCCGCTGTCCTTCGTCGACTACGTGGCCGTCGGCAGGCTGGACCCGGACGTCGTCGCCACGCTGGTGGCCGGGGTAGCCGAGGGTTGCCGGCAGGCCGGTTGCGCGCTTGTCGGCGGCGAGACGGCCGAACACCCCGGGCTGATGGCCCCGGACGCATTCGACCTCGCGGGCACGTGCATCGGGGTGGTCGAGCGGGAACGCCTGATCGACGCGACGGCACCGCGCGGTGGCGACACGATCCTCGGCCTGGCGTCATCGGGCCTGCATGCGAACGGGTTCTCGCTGGTTCGGGCGCTCCTGGCTCGTTGGGACGTGAACCTGGGCGAGCCGTACCAGGAACGCCTCCGGCGCACGCTCGGCGACGAGCCCGCTGATCGCGCGATGACGGTGGAGCCCGAGCACGCCCTGGCAACGATCGGCGACGTGCTGCTGACGCCGACGAGGATCTACGCTCGGGCCGTCCTGGGGCTCCGGGCCGCCCTCGAGGAGGCCGGCCACGAGCTGCGGGGCGTCGCCCACGTCACCGGGGGCGGTCTTCCCGGCAACGTCGCCCGGATGCTCCCTCCCTCCCTGGGGGCCAGGCTCGACCCGTCACGCTGGCCGATTCCGTCGGTCATGCGCCTGTTCGGCGCCCTCGGCGGACTGGACGACGCTGAACTTCGAGCCACGTTCAACGGGGGGATCGGGATGGCGATCGCGGTGGCTCCGGCGGCGGCCGACGTGGCCTCCGCCTGGCTGGCAGCTGCGGGCGTAGCCGCGCACCAGATCGGTCTCGTGGTCGACATCGGTCAGCCGGGCGGCGAGCGCTACACCGAGGGCCGCATCGAATGAGCGACGGCCGTCGAATCGCCGTGGGCGTGTCGGGCGCTGGGTCCAACCTCCGCGCACTTGGTGCCGCCGCAGCACGTGACGAGATCGGCGGACGCATCGTCCTGGTATTCGCCGACCGACCGTGCCCGGCGCTCGACTGGGCGGCCGAGCAGGGGATCGAGACGGCGCTCATCCCCGGCGGGAACGACGACGCGCTGGCCGAGACCCTCCTGGCCGTGGCGCCCGATGCCGTCGTCCTGGCCGGTTACCTCCGGATCGTCGGCGCGCGCGTGCTCGGGGCGTTCGGTGGCCGGATCCTCAACACGCATCCGTCGCTCTTGCCGGCATTCCCGGGCGCGCACGCGGTGCGCGACGCGCTGGCTCACGGCGTGGCCGTGACGGGCTGCACCGTGCACCTGGTGGACGACACGCTCGATGGCGGGCCGATCGTCGCCCAGGAGGCGGTTCCGATCCTCGCCGGTGACGACGAGGCGTCCCTGCACGAGCGAATCCGGGCGGTGGAGCACCGCCTCCTGCCGCGGGCCACGGCGCTCCTGCTCGCCGGCGCCCTGTCCGTGATCGGCCGGCATGTCGTCGTCGACGCGGCGACGGCCGATGGCGGACTCCCCGTTCCGCGCCGCGCACTGCTCTCGGTCAGCGACAAGGCCGGGCTCGCGGATCTCGCCGGTGGGCTCGTCGCACGCGGTTTCGAGCTGGTGTCCACCGGAGGCACCGCCGCCGCGCTTCGAGAGGCGGGCATGCTCGTGACCGACGTGGCCGCGGTGACGGGCTTCCCCGAGATGCTCGACGGGCGCGTCAAGACACTCCATCCGCGCATCCACGCGGGAATCCTCGCCGACAGGCGATCGAGCGCACACCGGGCGGCCCTCATGGCTGCGGCGATCGCTCCGTTCGAGCTCGTCGTCGTCAACCTCTATCCGTTCGGCGCCGCCGCCGAGCGGCCGGGGATCGCCCTGGACGAGCTGATCGAGGAGATCGATATCGGCGGCCCGGCCCTGATCCGCGCCGCCGCGAAGAACCAGGCCAGCGTCGCGATCGTGACCTCGCCGGCCCGTTATGCGCACGTTCTCACCGTCCTCGCGGAGGAGGGGAGCGTGCCGGCCGGACTGCGGGCTGCCCTGGCGATCGAGGCGTTTCGCCACACGGCTGCCTACGACGCGCGGATCGCAGCGGAGCTGCCCTGCCACCTCCACGAAGCCGGGTTGACCCTTCCGGACGAGCCGGGGCTGCCCACGTCCTCCGATCCCTTCCCGCAGAGCCTGACGATCGAACTCGAGAAGGTCGAGACGCTTCGCTACGGCGAGAACCCGCACCAGCGGGCTGCGCGCTATCGACGGCCGGGCCGAGCCGGCGGCGCAGGACCCTTCGCATCCTTCGACCCGCCGCTCCAGGGCAAGGCGCTCAGCTACAACAACGTGCTCGACGCGTCGGCGGCGGCGGCGCTTGCGCGGACACTGCGTGGCCCGGCCGCGGTGATCGTCAAGCACATGAACCCGTGTGGCGCGGCCCAGCGTCCGACGCTCGCCGCGGCCTGGGGCGCAGCGCTCGCCGGCGACCCGGTCTCCGCGTTCGGTGGCGTGGTTGCGCTCACCCGCACGGTCGACGGCGAGGTGGCGCGAGCGCTCGTCGCCATCTTCCTCGAGGTGGTGGTGGCACCGGCGTTCGACGACGACGCGCTGGGGGTCCTGGCCGCCAAACCAAACCTCCGGCTCATTGTCGACCCGGATGTCGCCCTGGACAGCGCACCCGGATGGCCCGAGCGGACGGCGTCAATCCGAACGGCCGGGGGCGCGGTCCTCGTGTCGACGCCGGATACCGTCGAGGACGATCCGAGCGGGTGGATGACCGTCACCAGCCGCGAGCCGACAGACCGCGAGCGCGCCGACCTCCATCTCGCGTGGCGGCTCGTCCGCGGGGTCACCTCGAACGCCATCGTCCTCGTCTGCGACGGGGCGCTCATCGGGCTCGGATCAGGCCAGACGAGCCGTGTCGACGCGGCGCGCCAGGCCGTGGCCAAGGCCCGATCGATCGCCGGCGACGACGCCCTCCGCGGTGCGGTCTGCGCATCGGACGCGTTCTTTCCGTTCCCGGATGCCGTCGAAGCCTGCCTGGACGCCGGCGTGACCGCGTTCGTCCATCCCGGTGGCTCCCTGAACGACGCAAAGGTGACCGTGGTCGCGAACGCCGCCGGCGCTGCAGTGCTCGTAACGGGTACGAGGCACTTCCGGCACTGAGGCCCCGTCCAGGAGTGCCTGGTCCCGTCGCGGCGCCCCACGGTCGGGGCCCGATGCCGACCACTGCCCGATGCCGACCACCCGGGCCCGCCTGCTACCATCGATCTCCCATGCCCGACCGCCATCGTTATTACCTGACCACCGCGATCGCCTACGCCAACAATCGACCGGGGTTGCACACCCTGTACGAGGTGGTCGGCGCCGACGTGCTGGCCCGCTGGCACCGGATGAAGGGCGACGACACGCGGTTCCTGACCGGCACGGACGAGTACTCCGTGAACATCGCGATGACCGCCGCCGAGCAGGGCAAGGAACCCAGGGCGTTCGTCGACGAGATGGTGGCGCTGTTCGGTGATGCGGAGGACGCCCTCGGAATCTCGCCCGATCGGTTCATCCGCACGACCGACCCCGACCACGAGCGGGCCGTCCACGAGGTCATTCGGCGGTGTTACGCCAACGGCGACCTCTACCTCGGGACGTACGAGGGCTGGTACTGCCCCAACGAGGGATTCCGGGCCAGGAGCGACCTGATCGAGGACGCGTCGGGCTTCCATTGCCCCAACCACCCTGGCGTCGAACTGCAGTGGCTCAGCGAGACCAACTGGTTCTTCCGCCTCTCGAAGTACCAGGCCGCGCTCGAGCGGCATTTTGCGGAGCACCCGGACTGGGTGCAGCCCGAGTTTCGCAAGAACGAAATGCTCGGTTTCATCCGGGGCGGGCTCGAGGACTTCAGCGCCAGCCGCCAGAACGCGACCTGGGGCATCCCGTTCCCGATCCTGCCCGACGGGACGTGGGCCCAACGCGAGGACGGATCGTGGCATCCGGGGGCGGGGACGGTCTACGTCTGGTTCGACGCCCTGATCAACTACATCACCGGCGCGGGCTTCCCCGACGACCCGAAGGCGTTCGCTCACTGGTGGCCCGCCGA
The DNA here is from genome assembly GCA_919901745.1 of Chloroflexota bacterium. Taxonomy (GTDB): domain Bacteria; phylum Chloroflexota; class Limnocylindria; order Limnocylindrales; family CSP1-4; genus CAKKPP01. Next base: position 75,828 of record CAKKPP010000012.1, read on the forward strand.
CCTGCACGTGATCGGCAAGGACATCAACCGCCTCCACACGGTCATGTGGCCGGCGATGCTCATGAGTGCCCAGATCCCGCTGCCGCGCAAGGTCTGGGTGCACGGCTGGCTGCTCGTCCAGGGCGAGCGGATGAGCAAGAGCCGCGGGAACTTCCTGGACCCGCACGCGGTGGTTGCCGCCCTCGGCACGGACGGCGCGCGCTACGTGATGCTCCGCGAAGTCGCCTTCGACCGTGACACCGATGTGTCCTGGGAGTCCTTCGTGCGGCGCTACAACGCCGACCTCGCCAACGACTTCGGGAACCTCGTCAACCGAACCGTCTCGATGACCAACCGGTACCTCGACGGACGGCGGCCCGCCCCACGAGTGCACGACGAATCGCCCCTCGGCGAAGGCTGGCACGACACGCTGAACCGGTTCGTGGAGCGACTGGAAGGCCATCTGCTCCACGACGCTCTCGCCGAGCTCATGGAGTTTGTGTCCGGCGCGAACAAGGTCGTCGACGCGGAGCAGCCGTGGGTCCTCGCCAAGGCGGCGAAGGCCGGTGACCGCGAGGCCGAGGCGCGCCTGGAGGCCGTCCTCGGCGACCTGGTCGAGGCCTGCCGGCTGGTGGGCCTTGCGGCCGCTCCGTTCCTGCCCAACACGGCACCGCGCGTGATGTTGCAGCTGGGCTTCGGGTTTGGCTACGCCCCGGACGGGAACGGCGGGCCCGCGATCCTCGACGAGCTCCGCTGGGGCGCCCACGCCGCCACGGCCGGCCATGTCGGGCAGCCCGAGCCCCTGTTTCCGCGTCTCGACATCGAGCCGCCGCCGGGCTGATCCCGCGATCGGCGGACGTCGGACGCCCCGCGCCGGGCCACGAGCCCGTCGGACGCCCTGCGCCGGGCTACCATCGAGAGGTGCGCCTCGTCGACTCCCACTGCCACCTCCAGGTCGATCGGTTTGCCGACGACCGGGACGCGGTCATCGAGCGGGCGCATGGGGAAGGCGTCGAGCGAATCCTCGTCCCCGGCTGGAACACCTGGTCGAGTGAGGCGGCTCTCGCGCTCAGCACTCGAACGACGTGGCTCGATGCGGCGGTCGGCGTCCATCCCCATGACGCGGCGAAGGTCCCGGCGGCGGAGTGGGCGGCGATCGAATCGTGGGCGACCGATGCGCGGGTCGTGGCCATCGGGGAGACCGGCCTGGACTACGATCGCGTGTTCTCGCCCATCGCCGATCAGCTCGACAACCTGCGGCGCAACCTCGCACTCGCGCTGGCGACCGGAAAGCCGGCCATCCTGCACTGCCGCTCGGCCCCCGGAACGCGGGATGCGCAGGACGCCCTCCTCGCCGAACTGAAGGCGGCCGGATTCGGGGACGATGCCCGGCTGACATCGTTCGGCGGGCGCCCGCCGGCCGTCATCCATTCGTTCTCCGGGCCTGTCGATTACGCTCGGGACATGCTCGACCTCGGGGTCGCGATCAGCTTCTCCGGGCTGGTGTTCCGCCAGGGTGAGGAATCGTCGGCCGAGGTCGTCACGCTCGTACCCGGCGACCGCCTCATGGTCGAAACCGATTCTCCGTACCTCTCCCCGCCGGGCGCCCCGCGCGGCCGCAACGAACCCGGCTGGGTACGCGTCACAGCGGGGTGGGTGGCCGATCGACGTCGAACGACGCCGGAGGCACTGGGCGACGGTCTGGTGGCCGCCTACGACGGCGTGTTCCACCGACCGGGGAGGTCCTGATGAACACGGATCGCATGTCGAGGGTTCGTCATCGCCATGTCAGTTGGCTGCTCGGGTTTGCGCTGGTCCTCGCAGCCTGCGCAGCGCCTGCATCGCCAAGCCCCGTCGAGCCTTCGGACGCGGCCCCTGAATCCAGCGCGCCTGCCGGTGCCGACCCCACGGCGTCGCCAACCGCGAGTCCGACCGCAACACCGAATCCAACCTGCCCACCCGTCGACTACGCCGGGTTCGTTGCGAGCGAACGGCTGACCAACGTCTCCGTCGCACCGGGTACCGCCGGCGACCTGGTCGGCTTCATCCTTGTCCCCAGTCCTGGTTCCCCGCTTCGCCCGCGCCTCACGGTCTCGAGCGTCGAGCCGCCGTTCTCCGAGGGGGCGAGCGGCCTTCCGCTCGAGGTCGCGGGGGAGCATCACATCCTGGTCCGCTTCGAAGGGATGCTTCACGTCGACGACGCGGGGGTTCTGGTCTACGTGGGCCCGCGTGACCAGCCGGGGATCGGCGGCCCGGTCCGGCAGGTCCTGCTGACGGAAGCTTTCGAGAGTTACGTGTCGTTCATCGTCGGCTACGACGGCGACGGGTGCGTCGCCCTGAGCGTCCAGCCAACCCTGATCACGATCGCGATCGCCGCTCCCTGAGCGAAACGGACGTACTGGACGAGTACCTTCTTGACAGCAGCAGGCGGCTGGCGCTAGCATTCTGGCACTCTCACATCGAGAGTGCTAATGCGAGCGGGTCGGGTGATCCGCCCGGGCCGGAGCGTCGGCCCGGATGACCGGATCGCGGCCTTCGCGAGGCGCTCAACACAGGGAGATCGTCGCCGTCGCCCGATCGGATGATCGAGGATCGGCTGAGCGATCGAACCACATGGATCGGCGGCCGCGAGCCGTCGCCAGAGGAGGAACGCACGTTGGCAACTGCCACTGCATCGTCGACCAAGCTGCGCCCGTTGGGCGACCGCGTCGTCGTCAAGCCGACGGCCCGTGAAGAGATGACGAAGAGCGGGATCGTCCTGCCCGACACCGTCAAGGAGAAGCCCCAGGAGGGAACGGTCATCGCGGTCGGTCCCGGCCGGACCCTCGACGACGGGAAGCGCGAGGCGATCGACGTGAAGGAGGGCCAGAAGGTCCTCTACGCGAAGTACGCCGGAACCGAGTTCAAGATCGACGACGAGGAGCTCCTCATCGTCAGCCAGAAGGACATCCTGGCGATCGTCGAGGACTGACGTCCAGCGGCCCGGCGCAGTTCGCCCGACCGCCTCAGCTGACATTTCAACGTTCCAGGAGGGACATACCGCGTGGCTAAGCAACTCATCTTTGACGAGACCGCTCGTCGTTCGCTCAAGCGGGGCATCGATCGTCTCGCCGACGCCGTCCGGGTCACCATCGGGCCAAAGGGCCGGAACGTGGTCCTCGACAAGAAGTTTGGCTCACCGACCATCACCAACGACGGCGTGACGATCGCTCGCGACATCGAGCTCGACGACCCGTTCGAGAACATGGGCGCGCAGCTTCTGAAGGAAGTCGCGACCAAGACCGACGACGTTGCCGGCGACGGCACGACGACCGCGGTCGTCCTCGGCCAGGCCATGGTTGCCGAGGGCCTTCGGGTCGTGACGGCCGGCGCCAACCCGATGGTCGTCAAGCGCGGCATCGAGAAGGCCGTCGAGGTCATCGTGGCCGAGATCGCCAAGCAGGCCCGCCCGGTCGACAACCGCGCGCAGATTGCGGCCGTCGCCGCCATCAGCGCCGCGGATCCGGAAGTCGGCGAGATCATCGCCGAGGTCATGGACAAGGTCGGCAAGGACGGTGTCATCACCGTCGAAGAGGGCCAGAGCCTGGGCCTCGAGAAGGAGTACACCGAGGGCATGCAGTTCGACCGGGGCTACATCTCGGCGTACTTCGTGACCAACCCCGATCGGATGGAGACGGTCCTCGAGAGTCCGCTCCTCCTGATCACCGACAAGAAGATCTCCAGCGTCCAGGACATGCTCCCGGCGCTCGAGAAGGGTGTCCAGCAGGGCAAGCCGATGCTCATCATCGCCGAGGACATCGACGGTGAGGCGCTCGCGACGCTGGTCGTCAACAAGCTCCGCGGCACCGTCTCGGTCCTGGCCGTCAAGGCCCCGGGGTTCGGCGATCGCCGCAAGGAGATGCTCCGCGACATCGCCACGCTGACCGGCGGCACCGTCATCAGCGAAGAGGTCGGGCGCAAGCTCGACTCCGTGACGTTCGAGGACTTCGGCAAGGCCCGTCGGGTCGTTGCCACCAAGGACGACACGACAATCATCGACGGCGAGGGTTCGCCCGATCAGATCAAGGGTCGCATGGCCCAGATCAAGGCCCAGATCGAGGACACCACCTCGGACTACGACAAGGAGAAGCTCCAGGAGCGCCTTGCCAAGCTGTCCGGCGGCGTTGCCGTGATCAAGGTCGGCGCGGCCACCGAGGTCGAGCTCAAGGAGAAGAAGCACCGGATCGAGGATGCACTCTCGACGACCCGCGCAGCCGTCGAAGAGGGTCTCGTCGCCGGCGGCGGCACCACGCTCCTCCAGGCCATTCCAGCCCTTGACAAGCTCAAGCTCAAGGGCGACGAGGCGGTTGGTGTCGACATCGTCCGCAAGGCGCTCGAGGCGCCGGCCCGCCAGATCGCCGACAACGCCGGTGCTCGTGGCGAGGTCGTCGTCGAGCGGGTCCGCGGGATGAAGACCGGCGAGGGCTTCGATGCTCTCAAGGGCGAGTACGGCGACATGTTCGCCAAGGGCATCGTCGATGCGGCCAAGGTTACCCGCTCCGCGTTGCAGAACGCGGCCTCCATCGCGGCGATGGTCCTGACGACGGAAACGCTCATCAGCGATATCCCGGAGAAGGAGAAGGCGGCCGCCGGCGGCGGCCACGGCCACGGCGGGGACATGGACTTCTAGTCCGAAGTCACGCAGTCACTCGAACGCCCGGGCCGGCAACGGCTCGGGCGTTCGGATTCCGCGGACGCTGGCGCGTCCACCGGCTCGGTCAGGAGACGACGAGGTCGACGACCCGACCCTGGATCTTGCCCACGTCCGGGTACTCCTCGTGGTGCTCCAGGCCCGCGGCCGGAAGCCCGAGGCCGGCGGCGGCGACGTCGGTGAGGAAGAGGTAGGGACGAAAGCCGATCCGGGCATGCACGGTGTTCTTCAGAAGGCGGTGAGCGACGTTGACCGCAGGGCCGACCACGTCGCGATGTGATCCGACCGTCTGGGTCACGACGACGCCCCGATGCAGCACGGCCTTGAGGTCCAGGTTGGAGACGACCGGGCAGGCCGTGCAGACGTGGTCCCGCGCGCTCCGAGCCTCGAATCGCCGCTCGACGAACGCCCGATACATGCCCTGGAGTGCCCGGACCACCGCCTCGCCCCGTCCATCGAGGGCGTCCGCGTTCGCGATGGCGAAGACGGCGTCGCCCTCCAGCTTGGCGACCTCGAACTCCGGCTGAACGCCCTCGATGACCGCGTTCAGGAGCTCTCCGAGCACGGTGTAGCCGGCCGGGATGCCGCCGCTGAAGTCGACGCCGTGCGCCTCTTCGACACCGGCCAGGAACGACGTATAGCCGGAGATGTCGGCCAGCAGGAGGTATCGCTGGCCGGAGGTCGAATTCGATTGCGACAACGCATTCACGTGGGTCCGATGGTACTCGCCTCGTCCGGAACGGTTGACACCCGGCGACCGAACCCCGAGCCTTCGCTCGTGGGTCGAATTCGGGGTGCCTCGCTGACTGCCGCGATCGTGACGCTGGCCATGGTCGCCGGCGCCTGTGCATCGAAGCCCGACCTCACCGATCCGCGCGAGATCCTCGACGGTGCCGTTGCCCAACTGGACGCCGCGAAGACCGTTCGGCTGCAGCTCGATGTGTCGGGGGCAATCGCCCTGGACCTGCTCGGGACGGGGTCCGCCCGCCCGATGCTCCTCGAAGGCACGACGCTGACCGCGGATCTCGACATCTCAGGCGGCAAGGCGAAGGTGACGTTCGCGGCCCCGGCGCTCCTGGGGTTGACCGGCGAACTCCTCGCCCCGGGTGGGCGTGCCTACCTCAAGATGAGCCTGACCGGACCGAAGTACGTGCCCCTCGATTCCGGCGGCGCGCCGAGTCCGGACGCATCCCCGGGCCCCCTGTCACTCGCCGGGCTGACGAACCTTCTGAACGATCCGTCGGTGACGGCGACGAAGGTCGACGATGTCGACTGCGCCGGCGGGCGCTGCTACCGGATCCGGATCGAGGTCGACCCCTCCGCGATCGATCTCGGCCTGCCGGATCTCGGGGCGCTGTCGGGGCTGCTCGGACTGCCGGGCGCGGCATCGCCGGGACCCGACAGCGGGTCCGGGTCGTTGGACGGGCCCATCGTCATCTTCGCCAACGTCGCGAAGGACACCCTTCGGCCGGTCACGCTGGAGTCGGACGTCGTGCTCGGCGAGTCGGCGACGCTCGAGCTGCTGCTCACGCTGTCGGCGTGGGGGGAATCGATCACGGTCGAGGCGCCACCGGCGGACCAGGTCGGTGAGCCGGGCGATCTGCCGTTCCCGTTCGGTCTCCCGTCCGTTCCGTAGCCGCCTCGCCGAGGGATCGCCGAAGGTCGCGTCGAGCGCCCCGACCTACAATGGGCACGTGAGTCCCACCACCCCCCGCGGCGGTCGCCGCGGCACGCCGCTCGGCACCCCGGAGCCGATCGGCACGCACCTCGACGACCTGCCTGAGGTGTCGGGCGCGCCGCTCGAACCGGACTGGTTGCGCGACGCCGCAGCGGATCCGGCGGACGCGGCCGCTCCGCTGGATCCCGCCGCAATCAAGGCCGCGGAGATCGCCCACCGTGCAGCGGCCGCCCGACGCGCCGAGGAGATCGTCGCCAGCCTGAACCCGGAGCAGGCGCGCGCGGTGACGACGACCGACGGGCCGCTCCTGATCCTGGCCGGTGCCGGGAGTGGCAAGACGCGGGTGCTCGCGCACCGGATCGCGCACCTCATCGGCGTCCAGGGCGTTGCGCCGTGGAAGATCCTCGCCGTCACCTTCACCAACCGGTCGGCACGCGAGCTTCGAGAGCGGATCATCACGCTGGTCGGCGAACGCGGTCGCGAGGTCGAGGCCGGCACGTTCCATGCGCTCTGCGCCCGCCTGCTTCGACGCGAAGGTGAGGCGATCGGCATCGATCGCCGGTACGTCATCTACGACACCGACGACCAGCAGGCCCTGATGAAGCAGCTCCTGCGCGACGAGGACCTGCCGGCGACCGGCGAGTTTCGCCCATCGGCGGTCCTGGGCGCCATCAGTCGGGCGAAGAACGAGATGCTCGACGCGACGTTTCTCGCGGACAACGCGATCGATCGTCACCAGCGTGTCGTCGCGACCCTCGCGCGGCGCTACCAGGCGCGGCTGCGCGAGGTCGGCGCGCTCGACTTCGACGACCTGCTGCTCGAGGCGGTCCGCCTCTTCGACGAGGCACCGGCCGTTCTGGAGCGGTACCAGGCCCGCTGGCGCTACCTCCACGTCGACGAGTACCAGGACACGAACCGGGCGCAGTACCTGTGGGTCAAGGCGCTCGCTGCCGCGCATCGCAACCTGTGCGTGGTCGGTGACGACGACCAGTCCATCTACTCCTGGCGCGGCGCGGACCTTCGGAACATCCTTGATTTCGAACGCGATTGGCCGGATGCCACGGTCGTCAAGCTCGAACAGAACTATCGCTCGACGCAGTTGATCCTCGACGCGGCCCATGCGGTCGTGTCGCGCAATGCCGGGCGCACGGACAAGAAGCTGTGGACCGCCACCGCCGGCGGCGCTCCCATCCAGCGGTTCGAGGCCTACAACGAGGAGGAGGAGGCCGAGTGGATCGCGCGCCAGGCCGAGGGCCTGATCGGCGGGCGGGGATCGGTCCTGACCCGGCGCGCCGACGACGACACGGCGTCCACGCGCGCCCAGGACATCGCCGTGATGTACCGGATGAACGCCCAGTCGCGCGCGATCGAAGAATCCTTCCTGCGCTACGGCCTGCGCTACCAGCTGGTGGGCGGCACGCGGTTCTACTCGCGGCGCGAAGTCAAGGACGCCCTGGCGTACCTGCGGGTGATCCGCTCGGACGTGGATGTCGTCAGCTTCGAGCGGATCATCAACGTCCCGTCGCGCTCGATCGGCGAGCGAACACTGGAGAGCCTCCGCGAGGTGGCGGCGCGAGATGGTTTCTCGACATGGACGGCCATCGAACGCGCCGCGGCGGGCGACGTGCCGGCCATCGCCGCCCGTGCTCGCGCCGCGCTGGCCGACTTTGCCACCCTGGTGCGCCGGTTGCGTTCCCTGATCGGGGAGTTGGCCCTGCCGGAGCTCCTCGACGCCGTGCTCGAGCGCACGGGCTACCGGGCGATGCTGGCCGACGGCAGCGAGGACGGCGAGGAGCGTTGGGCAAACCTCCTCGAGCTGCGCCAGGTCACGACGCGCTACGACGACCTGTCGCCCGAGGACGCGCTGGACCGGCTGCTCGAGGAAACGGCCCTGGTGGCCGATCAGGACAGCTACGAGGGGTCCGCCGACGCCGTGACCCTGATCACCCTCCATGCCGCCAAGGGGCTCGAATTCCCGGTCGTGTTCATTGCCGGGCTCGAGGAGGGCCTCCTGCCGCACAGCCGTGCCCTCGACGATGAGAAAGAGCTGGAAGAGGAGCGGCGGCTCGCCTACGTCGGGATCACCCGCGCCAAGCGCCGGCTGTACCTGTCGCATGCGTGGCGGCGGGCGACCTGGGGGATGGGCCAGGCGTCCGTGCCGTCCCGGTTCCTCCTGGAGATCCCGGCCGAGCTCATGGTCGGCCCGCAGCTCGGTGCTGACCCTGACGGGGCCGGGGAGGGTCCGCTGGATCTCGATCTCGTCTTCGGAGCCCGCCGCACGAGCCGATTTGGACGACCCGGGCGCGCCGGTGGGGCCTTCCGAGAGGGCAGCGGCACGCCCGGGGCACCTCGGAACGGGACAGCGTTCCGACCGGCGCGCGACCTTGCCGCGCGCCGATCCGCGTTTGCCGGGGGGGCACGATCCGGCTCGCCCGGAGGGGACGTCGAACCTTGGGACGGAGCCGCTGGCGATGGGGAATCGGCCGCGGGCGATCATCTCGACGCGGACGGCGAGGACCATGCGGGCACGATGCGGGGCCGAACCGCCCGCCCGGCGCCCGCGAAGCGCCCCATCGTTCCCGGTGAGCGCCGATTCCGCGATGGCGACCGCGTGCGCCACGCCCGCTGGGGGGATGGGATCGTCGTGACCTCCAAGCTCACTCGCACCGACGAGGAGGTCGTTGTCGCATTCCGCGATCCACAGGTCGGGCGCAAGACGATGCTGGCCAGCCTGGCGAATCTCGACACGGTCGGCTGATCGCTCGGTCACGCGGCGGACGTTCGGTCACACGCGCCGCGCCGTGGCGCAACCGTCGGATCCAGCGACGCCGATGAGAATGGCAGGAAAACTCTGTCTCGCGGTCCGTGGGTCGCGTTCGATTGCGGCTCAGCTCAGCCTTGCGTCGGTGTTTCCCATGCGTCAAACTGCGGTCAGTCCGACCGGAGCATTGCTTGGAGGAGGCCGAGGTGGCGATGACCGACCTGGAGGCGTTCGTCAACCAGGACGGGCGCGACGCAGCCATCCGCGACGTCCGTCGCCAGATCGACAAGGCCGGCGTCGAGTACATGTACTTCCAGTTCGTCTCGGTCACGGGGCGGATCATGGGCAAGGGAGTCCCGTCGGCGCACTGGGAGCGGATCGCGGCGAGCGGATTCCAGCTCGTGTACGGCTCGACGGCCAATCTCTTCACCGACCGCAAGGGCAACTACATCGGCTACGGCCCGGAAGCGCGCGAGCTCGTCGGGATGCCGGAGCCGGACACGTTCTGCGTCCTGCCCTGGGACACCAGGACGGCGCGGGTGTTCTGCACGCTCTTCCGCGGCCGTGAGGAGGAAGTGGATGGCGGCGCGTACCTGACGTCCGATGCGCGCGGCAACCTCAAGCGGATCCACACGGCCTTCGAGGAGGCCACCGGCTACCACATGCGGATCGGCTGCGAGCCCGAGATGATGTGGCTCAAGGTCGATTCGTCCGGGAAGCCCACGGTCGAGGGGATGACCAAGCCGTACTGCTATCACATCGACCAGTTCTCGGAGCTCCAGCCGCTCATTCACAAGGTCATGGAGTACGGCAAGGCGATGGGCCTGGACATGATCCAGGGCGACCATGAGGATGCGCCGGGCCAGCTCGAGCTGAACTTCATGTTCGACCGGGCCGAGCTGACCGCCGACCGGCTCACGACCTACCGCCAGATCTGCCGACAGGTCGGGCGCGAGATGGGCGCGTTCGCGTGCTTCATGCCCAAGCCGTTCATGGGCGTCTCGGCCAACGGCTGCCACCACAACTTCTCGCTGTGGCGCGGCGAGGACAACCTGTTCATGCCGGAAGGCGACGATCCGCAGATGCCCGGCATCGTCGGTCTGCATGCGGCCGGCGGGGTGCTCGAGCACATGCGGGCCCTCACCGCGATCACCGCCCCGACCGTGAACTCGTATCGCCGCTTCTGGGACATGGGCTTCTGGGCGCCCGTCTTCGCCGACTGGGGCTTCCAGAACCGGACCACGGCGCTCCGCGTGAGCGCCCCGGGACGATTCGAGTACCGCTCGGTCGACTCGGCCGTCAACCCGTACCTCTCGTTCGCCGCACTGCTGGCGGCCATGCGCGACGGGCTGGACCGAAAGCTCGATCCTGGCGAGCCCGAGGAGCGCAACATCTACGACGCGATCGCCGGCGGCAAGCAGGTAACGAAGATCCCGTTCAGCCTCGGGGAGGCGCTCGAGGCCCTGGATCGCGACGAGGTCGTCAAGTCGGCGCTCCCCGGCGACATGTATCGCGTCTTCATGCACTACAAGCGCGACGAGTGGGAGCGCTTCCTGTCGACCGTGACCGAGTGGGATATCGAGACGTACCTCGACATCCTGCCCTGACGATCGACCCAACTGGAGGACGGCCAGCGTGTGTGGCATCGCCGGGATCATTCATCGCAACCAGACGTCCGACGTCGGCACCGAGATGACGGCAATGCTCCAGTCCATGAAGCATCGTGGCCCGGATTCGACGGGCTACGCGCTCTTCGGCGAGCCGACCGGACGAACCCTGATCCGGTTCAAGCTGGCCGACGCGAACGATCCCCGCGACTTCGACTTTCGGGCGCGCCTCCAGCGGAACCGCGCGCGCGTCGAGGCGCGCCTGCGGGAGATCGGTGCGTCGATCGATCGCATCGACGCCGAGACCGAGTACGCGTTTCGCGCCGTGGTGCGCTACAACGGCGACCTCAAGACCCTCGCCGACTATCTCGAGGACATCCCCGGCTGCGAGGTCCTGTCCCTGGGCACGTCACTCGAGATTGTCAAGGATCTGGGAGACGCCAACGAAGTCGCGAGCCAGTACGAGCTGCGCGGCTTCCAGGGAACCCACGCGATCGGGCACGTCCGGATGGCCACGGAATCTGATGTCGACATCTCGGGCGCCCACCCCTACTGGGCCTACCCGTTTGCCGATGTCGCGGTGGTTCACAACGGACAACTGACGAACTACTTCCAATGGCGCCGTCGCCTCGAGCGTTCCGGGCATCGCTTCCAGTCCGAGTGCGACTCGGAGATCATCGCGGTCTACCTGGCCGAGAAGATGGCCAATGGGTCCGGCCTCAAGGACGCGATGGAGGAGAGCCTCGACGAGCTCGATGGCGTCTTCACCTACATGGCGGTCACCAAGGACTCGCTCGGGGTGGCCAAGGACGAGATGGCGGCCAAGCCGCTCGTCCTCTACGAATCGGACGACATGGTCGTGATGGCCTCCGAGGAGATCGCGATCCGGGCGGTCCTCGACCGTGAGATCGATACCTCCGACCCGTACGAACGACAGGTGCTCGTGTGGACCAGGTAGGCAGCTCCGGCTCCCGGCGGATCACCTACGACGCGCGCGGTCTTGCCGAGCCGCACGCGGAGGTGCCCAAGGTCTCCGAGATCGACGCCGGCCGCGCGGTGTTCGACGCGGCGAAGCTGACGACGCGCCAGATCAACCTGGAGCTCCGCTGGCTCATCTACGAACAGGGTGTTCGCGACGTCACGGTGCTCAATCCCGGGGCGAAGCACTCGATCGGTGTCGGGATCCTCCAGCGCTGCAAGATCCGCTTTGCCGGCAGCCTCGGGTACTTCGGGCTGGGCGTCATCGACGGGCCGGAAGTGATCATCGAGGGCCGCGTGGGCTGGTCGGTCTGCGAGAACATGATGTCGGGCGTCGTCGTCATCGAGAAGAACGCGGGCTCGCTGACGGGTGCTGCCATCCGGGGCGGCGACCTGGTGATCAAGGGCAGCGTCGGGGCGCGGACCGGCGTGGATCAGAAGGGCGCCACGATCCTCGTCGGCGGCGACGCCGGAGCGGTCACCGGGTTCATGATGCAGCGCGGCCGGATCGTGATCTGCGGGAACGCCGGACCCAGCCTCGGCGACTCGATGTACGACGGGACGATCTATGTCGGCGGCCGGGTGGCCTCGCTCGGCATCGACTGCATCGAGGGCGAATGGACCGACGCCGACACGGAGTTCATCGACCGCAAGTTCCGGATCTACGGCATGGACAAGCCGTCGTCGTTCCAGAAGTTCGTGTGCGGCAAGCAGCTCTACAACTACGACAACCTCGAGCCCGCCGAGCGGAAGCTCGTCCTGTAGTGCAGCCCAAGGCAGGTGACGACCATGGATGACCAGCCGTCCCCCAGCAGCGTCCTCGGCCAGAGCCGGATCTTCACGCCGGATGTGATCAACGACATCCACGTGAAGGCGGAGCTCGGTCGCTACCGGATGCGTGGCTTCTCGATGTTCAAGCCGATCCCGCACTGGGATCAGCTGATGTTCCTGCCCGGCACCTTGACCCGGTTCGTGATCGAGGGGTATCGCGAGAAGTGCGAGACAAAGACGGTGCTGGGTGCTCGCTTCGCGCGCAACCCGATCGAACTCGACATCCCGATCTACATCACCGGGATGAGCTTCGGGGCCCTCTCGATCGAGGCCAAGATGGCGCTGGCGAAGGGTGCCTCGATGGCCGGTACGGCGACCTGCTCAGGCGAGGGCGGCATGATCCCGCCGGAGCGCGACCTCTCGACGAAGTGGTACTACCAGAACATCCAGAGCCGGTACGGCTTCAACCCGCACCACCTGATGCTCGCCGACGCGTGCGAGTTCTTCATCGGTCAGGGCTGCAAGGTGGGTCTCGGCGGGCACCTGATGGGCCAGAAGGTGACCGAACAGGTTGCCGAGATGCGCTCGCTGCCGCCGGGCATCGACCAGCGCTCACCGGCCCGCCATCCGGACTGGCTCGGCCCCGACGACCTGTCGTTGAAGATCCAGGAGGTCCGCGAGGCCACCGACTACCGGATCCCGATCCAGTTGAAGCTCGGCGCGGCGCGCGTGTACGACGACGTCCGGATGGCCGCCAAGTGCGGCCCGGACATCATCTACCTCGACGGCGCGGAGGGGTCCACCGGGGCCGGTCCGCACATCGCGACCGAGGAGACGGGCATCCCGCTGATGGCCGCGATCCCCGAGGCGCGCCGTGCGCTCGAGGACGTCGGCCTCGTCGACGAGGTCGACCTCGTGGTCGCCGGCGGGATCCGCAACGGGGCCGACGTGGCCAAGGCGTTGGCCCTGGGCGCGACGGCCGTGGCGATCGGCCATTCGGCGCTGATCGCCCTCAACTGCAACAAGGAGATCCCCGGTGTCACGGATTACGAGGGCACGGTCGGGGTGCCGGCAGGCAAGTGCTACCACTGCCACACCGGGCGCTGCCCGGTCGGCGTCGCAACGCAGGATCCCGAGCTCCGGAAGCGCCTCGAGGTGGATGCGGCGGCGCTGCGGGTCTACAACTTCCTGACCGCGATGACGATGGAGCTCCAGATGATCGCCCGGGCGTGCGGCAAGACGAACGTCCACTCGCTGGAGCCCGAGGATCTCTGCGCGCTGACCGTCGAGGCCGCCGCGATGGCCAAGGTCCCGCTCGCCGGCACGGAGTACATCCCGGGCGTTACCGAGCAGAACATGCTCAAGGAGCTTCGCGCGATGATGGCCTCCCATCTCGAGCAGACGGACCAGGTCGTGAGGAACGCGGGATGAGCGAGGGTCGCTTTCACGGGGGCAAGATCGACGCCGAAGAGCTGGCCGGACACCGGTTCCCGTACCAGGAGGACATCGCCCTCCTCGACGGGATCGACCTGCTCGCCCTGACCCCGGGCGAGGACATCAACTGGCTCGAGGACATCCATCTGCTCCAGGAGGACGGGGTGCCGGCCGTCTTCGATCGCTATTCCAACGCGTTCATCAAGATCCACTTCGCGATCCCGTCCGGTCGCGAGGATGAGGTCGCGCGGAAGGTGCTCATGGCGCATCTCACGGCCGGCAACTCGTACGGGATCCAGCTCAAGCGCAAGCACGCCAAGTTTGCCCAACCGATGCTCGGTCCCTGGGTCGAGGGCTCGGAATCGGTCGGCGAGGACTGGAAGCCGGCGACCATGGAGGGCTGGGAACGGCCATCGGGACACTGAATGAGTTGCGCGTCCTGGTCCTGCAGCACATTGCCTGCGAACCGCCCGGCGTGTACGAGGACGTCCTGCTCGAGATGGGGGCTCAGATCGTGCGGATCGAGCTGGACGAAGGTGGCTCACTGCCCGACTGGCGCGATTTCGACGCGATCATCGCGATGGGCGGCCCCATGAGCGTCAACGACGAAAGCGATCACCCCTGGCTGGTCGCAGAGAAGCGCCTCATCCGCGACGCCGTCGGGGCCGGCGTGCCCTTCTGGGGGGCCTGTCTCGGCGTCCAGCTCCTGGCGTCCAGTTTGGGCGCACGCGTGTACCCAGGGCCGGCCCCCGAAGTGGGGATTCTCGACGTCACCTTGACGGAGGCTGCGCTCGCGGACCCGGTCTTTGCCGGGCTGCCACGAGTCATGCCCACGCTCCAATGGCACGGCGATACCTTCGATCTCCCTGAGAACGCGGTTCTGCTCGCCAGTTCTGCCGAGTACCCGAACCAGGCATTCCGCACCGGCCGAGCGTACGGGCTGCAGTTCCACCTGGAGGTCTCGCGCGACATGGCGATCGCATGGGCAGCCGTGCCGGTCTACGCCGAATCGCTGGAGCGAACGCTGGGACCGGGGGCGACGCCCCGCCTGATCGCCGAGATCGCCGGCCGCGCACCGGCGATGCTCGACCACGGGCGTGCCCTGTTCACGAACTGGCTCCACGCGGCCGTCCTCGACCAACCCACGGAGATCTCTGCGTGACGCTCCCGCCCAGCGCTCGGTACGTCGTGATCGGTGCGGGCATCCATGGGCTGTCGACCGCGTGGCACCTCGCCGCGGAGCTCGAGGCGCGCGGGATCGGTTCGGGCCGCGATGTCGTCATCCTCGACAAGACCGGTGTCGGCGCCGGACCGTCGGGGATCGCCTGCGGCGTCGTGCGCAACAACTACTTCCAGCCGGCGATGCGCGAGCTGATGGCCCACTCGGTCGCGGTGTGGGAGTCGGACCCGGAGGCGTTCCACTACCACTCGGTCGGGTATCTGCAGATCGCCCCGGAGGTGATGCGCGGAGATGTCGTGCAGATCGCCGAGGAGCAGCGGGCGATCGGGTACGAGTCCGTCCTCGTCGAGGGCAAGGCCGACTGCCGGCGCTACATGGAGGCGATGTTCGGCGACTGGCAGGCGCAGGGCATCACCGCGGTGCTCCACGAGAAGCGCGGCGGCTACGCCGAGAACGGACCGTCGCTCCGCGGCCTGCGCGAGAAGGGTGCGGCCCACGGCGTGGAGATCCATGCACCGGTCCGCGTCACGGGGTTCCGCCGGTCCGGTGGGGCCGTGACCGCGGTCGAGACCGACCAAGGCGACATCGAGTGCGAGCAGGTCGTCATTGCCGCCGGGCCGTGGGTCCGCGACTTCTGGTCGATGCTGGAGCTGCCCGACACGACCGTGGTCCTGGGCCGCGACGGGCGCGCCTACGATCGACCAACCTGGACGTACTGGTGTCTCCAGGAGGGCACGCTGGGCGTCGATCCGCGGTCCCTGCTGACCGACGCCGGCAAGCTCCCGCCGGTCATCCACGTCGACACCGATGCGCCGCTCCTCGACGACATCGACGGATCGCTCATCACGGACGAGCTATGGGGCATCTATTACAAGCCGGACGTCAACTTCGGCGGCATCCAGGGCGGAGCGATGCCCTGGGTCGTGGAGCAACCGGCCGCGTCCGTGGCCGTCGATCCCTATGGCGAGGCGAGCCGCGAGTTCACCGTCACCCCGGAGTTCGAGCGGATGTGGACGGCCGCCCTGGCCCACTGCCACGCGCGGTTCGTCGGCAAGCGCCCGCTCTACCGCAAGGCGCCGACCGGGGGGATCGGCGCGTTCACGCCCGACAGCTTCCCGGTCTTCGACACGTTCCACCAGAACGTGTACATGATTGCCGACTCGAACCACGGCTACAAGATGATCGGCGTCGGAGCACTGGTGGCGAAGGAGCTCCTCGGCGAGCGGCAGGGCCTGCTGGAGCCGTTTCGATACGCCCGGTTCGCTGTGGGCGCCCTCCATCCGGTGAGCCACTCACCGTTCCCGTGGAGCTGATCCAGTCGCCTCCGCCTACCATGCCGGAATGATTGCGATGACGATGCTCGACCTCCGGTACATGGCCGGCATCACCCGCGCCAACCTGGCGGACGATCTCTCTCGGTGACGGAGCGCGCGGCGGACGCCGCTTCCCGTCATGCCGATCTCGTCGCCAGGATCTCCCGGGCGAACCGGCTCTACTACGAGGACGACGCGCCCGAGATCGAGGACGCCGAGTACGACGCCCTCTTTCGCGAGCTGGTCGAACTCGAGCGCGACCACCCGGAGCTGGCGACGTCCGATTCGCCGACCAACCGGGTCGGCGGAACGCCGTCCGCGGCCTTCAGTGATGTCCGCCACCGGCGACCGATGCTCTCTCTGGGGAACGCATTCGATCACGACGAGCTGCGCGCCTTCGACGCGCGCGCACGCCGGGCGCTCGGGCTGCCCGTTGCGCCCGAGCCGGCTCCCGGTCTGGCCTATGTCGCCGAGCTCAAGATCGACGGGCTCGCGGTGAGCCTGCGCTATGAGCGGGGCCGGTTTGTGCAGGGCGCGACCCGCGGCGACGGGACGACGGGAGAGGATGTGACCGCCAACCTGCGGACGGTGGCGAGCATCCCGCAGCGCTTGTCCGAGCCGGTGTCGCTCGAGGCGCGCGGTGAGGTCTTCATCCCGCGGGCCGAGTTCGCACGGATCAACCGCGAGCGCGAGGCAGCCGGACTTCCGCTCTACGCGAATGCCCGCAACAGCGGCGCCGGATCCCTGCGCCAGATCGATCCGACGATCACGGCCTCGCGCAAGTTGTCCGCGTGGATCTACCAGCTGGTCGAGGACGATGCCACGAGGCCGGTCGCAAGGCAGTCGGCGGCGCTCGATCGACTCGAAGCGCTCGGCTTCCCCGTGAACCCCGAACGCGCTCCCGGTCTCGATATCGAGGGCGTGATTGCGTTCACCGAGCGCTGGCGCGAGGCTCGCCATGGCCTCTCGTACGAAACGGACGGCGTCGTGGTCAAGGTCGACGACTTCGCGCTCCAGGACCGCCTCGGCATGGTGAGCCGGGCCCCCCGTTGGGCCATCGCCTACAAGTTCCCGCCGGAGCAGGTGGTGACCGTCCTCGAGGACATCGTGCCGTATGTCGGACGGACGGGGACACTGACGCCGGTCGCCCATCTGCGCCCGGTGAAGGTAGCCGGATCGACCGTCGCCCGGGCCACCCTTCACAACGTCGACGAGGTCCGCCGGAAGGATCTGCGGATCGGGGATACGGTGATCCTCCAGAAGGCCGGTGACGTCATCCCGGAGGTCGTCGGACCGGTCCTCGATCGCCGGGATGGGACCGAGCGGACGTTCGAGATGCCGGCTGCCTGCCCGGTGTGCGGAACGGACGTCGTCCGCGATGAGGGCGCCGTCCGCTACTACTGCCCCAACCCGGCCTGCCCGGCCCGCGTGGCACAGGAGTACGCCCACTTCCTGGGGCGCGCTGGCATGGACATCGAGGGGGCCGGCTGGGTGGTCCTCGAGCAGCTCCTCCAGCGCGGTCTCATCCGATCTCGTGGCGACATCTTCCGGCTGACGATCGACCAGCTCGAATCGCTCGATCGCTTCGCGCGGAAGAGCGCCGAGAACCTGGCGGCCTCCATCGAACGGGCCAGGCGTCGGCCGCTCGCCCGGATCGTGAACGCCCTGGGCATCCCGCAGGTGGGTGAGGCGACTGCGATCGATCTCGCCACGTGGATCGCCGGCCGGATCCCACCCGGTGACGACGAGCCCATGGGCGGGACCGCCGGCTGGTTCGGGCGGGTCGCCGGGGCGCTGCCCGACATCGATGAAGCGCAATTTGCGGAGGTCCCCGGGATCGGACCGACCGTGGCGGCAAGTCTTCGCGCCTACTTCACCGCCGACGCGACGCGGGGCGTTCTCGCCGACCTCGTCGAAGCGGGGATCGAGCCCCACCGCCCCGAGCCGCAACGTGCGGCGGCGGGAGGCCCGCTCACCGGCAGGACCCTCGTGGTCACCGGGACGCTGGTCGGCTACGACCGCGCTTCCGCAGAGGCCGCAATCCGGGCGGCCGGCGGCAAGGTCGCCGGCTCGGTGTCGGCTCGGACGGATTACGTCGTGGCGGGGGCGAATGCAGGCTCAAAGCTGGCGCGGGCCGAGCAGCTCGGCGTCGCCGTGCTCGACGAGACGGCGTTTCGTCGGCTTCTCGATGGGACGATCCCGGTCGACCGGTCCACCGATGAACAGTGAGGAGGCGAATCCATGACCCCCGTCCCTGATCCGGTCGCCGAGGCGGCCGCCTATCAGCAGTATCTGCTCTCGGCGCTCGGCAACGATGACCCCGCCGATGCCCAGGCCACGACGCCGGGCACCTTGCGCGAGCTCTTCGATGCGGCCGGGTCCGCGCTTCGGGAGCGCCCGGAGCCCGGCGAGTGGTCGGTGATCGAGTGCATCGGGCACGTCGTCGACGCCGAGGTCGTCTACGGTGGCCGCTATCGCTGGACGATCGCGCACGATGGACCGGAGCTGATCGGCTACGACCAGGCCCTGTGGGTCGCCCGGCTCCATCACATCGACGATGACCCGGACGAGCTGCTCGCGTTCTTCGGGGCGATGCGTGCGGCCAACCTGGCCCTGTGGCGTCGATCAACCGAACAGGAACGACAGCGTGTCGGACTGCACCGAGAGCGTGGCCCGGAAAGCTTCGATCTGTCGTTCCGGCTGATTGCCGGACACGATCGGATCCACCTGGCGCAGGCTCGAGCGGCGCTCGCCGCTGCCAGCGCTGCCGGCGCTCCCAGGTCGGGAGCCTGGGATGAACAGCCTAGGAGGTTCCGCGCACCGCTCGTGTGACAAGGCCGACCGCGACAGGGTCGGCTCCGAGGACGACGATTCGCCAGTATTCCGGCGCGTACAGGCCCGGTTTCGAGTGGAGCACGCGGGGCGTACCGGTTGCGTCGGCGTCGGCCAGCGCCGAGCGGAGGACGCGCTCGACGGTCCCGACGGACGGTGCGTCGAACCGGGTCGGACGGGCTCCAGCGGGCTGCGCATCGTGGTCCGACGAGGCGAGCGCCGCGACGAACCGCGAGATAGCGCATGTCGGGAGGGCGACCTCGATCGTGTCCGGCGCGCCGACCACGGCCTCCCGCGCGGGGGTCGCCTCGAGCGGAAGCAGCGGCGTAGAGCGGCGGAGGCTGGGCGCCTTGAGGGACATGGGCAGCGTGGGGTGCCTCGGACGGGTCGGTACGGACTCAGCTTCAGCCCGCGGGCCTCCACCCTGAATCGCACCGTGGTCCGTCGCGGGCTTGCGGTGGGTCCCCATGCGACCTACGTTGTTCGGCGCAGGGTTCACGTCCGATGGGACGGCGTCGCGTCATCCGAGCGCGTGATTGAACTGGCCCCACAGCTGGGTCGGCTGCCAGCGCAGTGGTTCCCCACGGATCATCCGGATCGCCCGCCACGCCTCGGTCCAGCCGGCCCGCTCGAGACGATCGAGCCCGTCCAGGTTGAGATCGACCACGCCTGCCCTGACGTGCCCAGCGGGTCCCGCCCCGCGCTGCCGGTGCTGGAGGATCATGAGGGCGTCCTCGGGATCCACCGCGACCGTGGCGCCGCCGCCCCACGGGGCCCGGACCACGAAGCCCGCGAGACTCCCGTCGGGTCGCTCGAGGCAGCTCGCCGACGTGGCCGTTGCGAAGGCAGCCAGCAGATGCGCCCGATCCTCTCCGCTCGCCGCGGCGTCGAGCCGGGCCATCGTGGCCAGGTCACCGTTCGCGAACGGGCGGATCCGCCCGCGGTCCGGGTCCTCGGCTGCCGCAACGTCCACGTCGAGACCGGGCGCCTCGACCGTGCGATACCAGCATTGGATCTCAAATCCGAGCCGTTCGTAGATCGGCCGGCCCATGGCCGTGGCGACGAGCACCTCCGTCCGACAACCGGCCGTGGCCAGCTCCGCCTGGACCGCCTCGGTCAGCGCGCGACCCAGGCCGTTGCCACGGGCCCCGGGGACCACGAAGATCGTGCCGATCCAGCCCACCGTGCCGTTGACCGTCCCCACGCCCGTGCCGATCACGACGTTGTCGCGCTCGGCGACGACCGGACGGCACTCTGGATGGACGCTGACGAAGTCGAAGAACTCGCGGCGATCACCCCAGCCGGCATCGAGAATGGCGGCTGTCGCCTCAGCAACGTCGGTCGGACGCATCGGTCGGATCGTGGTCGGAATCATGCGATGCATCGTAGCGGCCACGATGCCCCGCCTGCGGTTGGTGGGCGCCGTCCGGGTATCATCGGCGCCATGGCCACCCTGTCCCGTGCCGATGTCGTGCACGTTGCCCACCTCGCCCGTCTGGGCCTGGACGACGCCGAGCTCGCGCGCCTCGAAGGTCAGCTGAACCACATCCTCGAGCAGTACGCGATCCTGGCCGGCCTCGACACCGAGGGCATCCCACCGACGGCTCAGACGATCGAACTCGAGAACATCCTGCGCGACGATGTCGTGACCGCCTCGATGCCGGTGGCGGACGTCCTGGCCAACGCCGCCGAGCACGACGGCGCACAGATCGTCGTGCCGGCGATCCTCGGCGGCGACGCCGAGTGAGCGATCGCGCCACGCTCGTTCGTCGCTCCGCGCTCGTTCGTCGCTCCACGCTTGTCCGATGACGCCGGATCCGACGCGTCTGCATGCCCACGAGCTTGCGCGTTCGCTGCGCGCCGGCGAGGTGACCGCCCGTGAGCTGGCCGCCGCTCACCTCGACCTCGCCGAGCGCCAGAATCGCGCGCTGAACGCGTGGCTGTCGATCGATCGTGACCGTGCGCTCGGTGACGCGGACGGAGCCGACCGCCGTCTTGCTGACGCGCGAGCGAAGGGGCCGGAGGCCGTCAACGCGCTCCATCCGTTGCTCGGCGTACCCGTTGCGCTCAAGGACCTGGTCTCCCTGCGCGGCGGCCAGTGCACAGCGGGGTCGCGGATCCTCGAGGGCTACCGGGCTCCGTTCGACGCCCACATCACCGAGCGGTTGCGCGATGTCGGGGCCGTCATCCTCGGCAAGACCAACATGGACGAGTTTGCGATGGGCTCGTCCACGGAGCACTCCGCGTTTGGTCCAACCGCCAATCCGTGGGCGCTGGACCGCGTGCCGGGAGGAAGCTCCGGCGGATCGGCGACGGCCGTGGCGGCCTTTCACACGCCGCTCTCGATCGGCACCGATACCGGGGGATCCATCCGCCAGCCCGCGGCGCTCACCGGAATCGTCGGGATGAAGCCGACGTACGGGAGGGTGAGCCGCTACGGGATCGTGGCGTTTGCCAGTTCACTCGACCAGATCGGCCCGTTCGCCCGCGACGCCCGCGACGCCGCCGTGCTTCTCCATGCCATCGCCGGCCGCGACGAGCGGGACTCCACCTCGGCGCCCGTTCCGGTGCCGGACGAGTTGCTCCACCTGCCGGCAGGCGATGACGAGGCCGCGGCGTGGCTGCGCGGCCGGCGCCTGGGCCTGCCGCGGGAGTACTTCGTGGCCGGCATGGAGCCGGGCGTCGAGGCCCGGGTGCGCGAGTCCGTGGCGTCGCTGGAGTCCGCCGGAGCCATCGTCGAGGAAGTCAGCCTTCCTCACACGGATTACGGTCTTGCGACGTACTACATCGTCGCCCCGGCCGAGGCGTCGGCCAACCTTGCCCGCTACGACGGGATCCGGTTCGGGCCGAGGCTCGGTGACGGCGACGTGCTCGGGAACTACCTGGCGACCCGCGGCCGGGGGTTCGGCGCCGAGGTGAAGCGCCGGATCATGCTCGGCACCTACGCGCTCTCCGCCGGCTACTACGACGCGTACTACCTGAAGGCCCAGAAGGTGCGGACGCTCATCAAGGCGGACTTTGACGCACTCTGGGCGCAGGGGTTCGATGCCCTGGTCGCGCCGACGTCGCCGACGGTGGCCTTTCCGATGGGCGCGCGCATGGACGATCCGGTCGCGATGTACCTCTCGGATGCGTGCACGCTCCCCGTCAACATGGCCGGTCTCCCCGGGATCAGCGTCCCGGCCGGGCTGTCCGACGGCCTGCCGGTGGGCCTCCAGTTCATCGGCGCACCGTGGTCCGAGCCGACGTTGTTCCGCCTCGCGCGGGCGCACGAGGCGATCACGGCCGATGCCGCGTGGCGCGGCCTCGAGCCGACCGATCTCGGCCTGGCGGACGACCCGGCGACGCCGGCTCCCGCCGAACGGCTGGCCGCGGCCCGCACGGCGCTCTCCGACCCGGCGCTCGCCCGATGACGACGACGCACGCACGCCCACCGCTCGCCGAGCGGGCGCTCAGCGCCCGGGTCCGCGCCGTCCCACCGTCGGGCATTCGCAGGTTCTTCGACATCCTGGCCACCATGGACGACGTCATCAGCCTCGGGGTGGGGGAGCCGGACTTCGATACACCTCGCGGGATCGTCGAGGCCGGGGTCGAAAGCCTGCGCGAGGGTCGCACCCACTACACGTCGAACTACGGCACGATCGAGCTGCGGCGGGCGCTCGCCGAGCATCTCCAGCGCCGCTACGGGGTTCACTATGACCCGGCGACGGAGCTGCTGATCACCGTGGGCGCCTCGGAGGCCGTCGACCTTGCGCTGCGCGCAACGTGCGACCCCGGCGACGAGGTCCTCCTGCACGAACCGTCGTACGTGGCGTACATCCCGGCGGTTGTGTTCGCGGGCGGGGAGCCGCGGATGATCGCGACTCGCTTCGAGGACGGCTTCGCCCTGGATCCGGCCGCGGTCGAGGCGACGATCACGCCGCGGACCAAGGCGTTGTTCCTCGGCTACCCGTGCAACCCGACGGGCGCCGTCCTGCCCGACGCCGTCCTAGACGAACTGGCCGCGATCGCCGTCCGCCACGATCTGCTCGTCTACAGCGACGAGATCTACGACCGCCTCGTCTACGGGACGTACCGCCACCGGGCCATGAGCGCCCTGCCCGGGATGCGCGAGCGGACGATCCTCATGGGCGGTTTCTCCAAGGCGTACGCGATGACCGGCTGGCGGGTCGGGTACCTGGCGGCTCCGGCTGCGATTCTCGAAGGGATCGTCAAGGTCCACCAGTACGGGATCATGTCGGCGCCGACGATGGCCCAGGATGCGGCGCTGGCGGCGCTGCGCGACGGCGAGGCGGACGTCGAGCGGATGCGCGCCGAGTACGACCGACGCCGCCGGCTGGTCGTCGACGGGTTCAATGCCATGGGTCTCGACACGTTCGAGCCGCGCGGAGCGTTCTACGCCTTTCCCAGGATCACGTCCACCGGCCTGTCATCGGAAGCGTTCGCCGAGGGCCTGCTGCGCGAGGAGCGCGTGGCGGTGGTACCGGGCTCGGCGTTCGGGCCCTCGGGCGAGGGTCACATCCGGGCCTGCTATGCGACGTCGTACGAACAACTCGAGGAAGCGCTCCGGCGGATCGGGCGGTTCGTCACGCGGGCGCGACCGGAGACGGGAGCGTGACCACGGCGCGGGGAGCGGGCGTGGCACCGGGAGCGGGTTCGACCTCGGCCCTCGACCGCTACGAAGCCGTCATCGGGATCGAGGTTCACTGCCAGCTCAGAACCGCCTCGAAGATGTTCTGCGGCTGCTCGACGGACTATGACGGAGCCCCGCCCAACAGCCACGTCTGCCCGGTCTGCCTGGGCCTTCCGGGGACCCTGCCGACGATCAATCGACGCGCGGTCGAGCACGTCCTCGCGACGGGTGCGGCCATCGGTGGCACGACGCCGGAGGCCACCCGCTGGGATCGCAAGAACTACTTCTATCCCGACCTTCCCAAGGGCTACCAGATCAGCCAGTTCGACCTCCCGCTCGTGTCGGCCGGCTCGCTGACCTTCGACACGTCGGACGGTCCCGCGACCGTCCAGATCCGCCGGGCGCACCTCGAGGAAGACACGGCGAAGCTGGTCCACGCCACGACCACCGAGGGACGTCGCGTGAGCCTGGTCGACTTCAACCGATCCGGAGCCCCCCTCATGGAGATCGTGACCGAGCCGGATCTGCGAACCGGGGAGCAGGCCCGTCGCTACGCCGAGGAACTGCAGCTGCTGCTCCGCTCGATCGGGGTGTCGGATGCCGACATGGAGCGCGGTCAGCTGCGCGTCGAGGCCAACGTGTCGCTCCGGCCGCGGGGCACGGAGCCCTTCGGGATCCGCACGGAAGTCAAGAACATGAACTCCTTCCGCGCCGTCGAGCGAGCGATCGCCTTCGAAGTCGAGCGGCAGGCTCGTGCGCTCGACGCAGGGGAGACGCTCGCCCAGGAGACCCGCGGCTGGTCCGACGATCGCGGTGAGACCTATGTCATGCGCTCCAAGGAAGACTCCCACGACTACCGCTACTTCCCGGAGCCGGATCTGCCGCCCCTCCGGGTGGAGCCGGCGTGGCTGGCCGAGATCCGGAGGCGGCTCCCGGAGCTTCCGGCCGCGCGCCGGGCCCGGTATCGCGAGGCGCTCGGATTGTCGGCCTACGACGCCGAGGTCCTCGTCTCCGACCCGGACGCGGCCACGCTCTTCGAGGCGACGCTCGCCGCGGACGCGAGGCTCGACGCGACCCTCGACGCGAAGGCGGTCGCGAACTGGGTCACCGGGGAATACCTCCGCCTGCGCAACGCCGCGGAAGGCCCCATCTCGGTCGGGCCCGGCGATCTCGCGCACATCGTCGGGCAGGTCGCCGGTGGCACGATCTCGGGGGCCAACGGCAAGGACGTCCTCGCCGAGCACGTTGCCACGGGACGCCCGGCGGGCGAGATCATCGCCGCCCGCGGGTTTCACCAGATCTCGGACGCGTCCGAGATCGACCGGGTCGTCGACGAGGTGCTCGCGGCGAACCCGGCGGCGGTTGCCGACTACGCTGCCGGCAAGGCGCAGGCCGTGGGGTTCCTCGTCGGTCAGGTCATGAAGGCCACGCGCGGCCAGGCCCGGGCCGAGCTTGTCCAGTCGACGTTGAGGGCGCGCCTGGACGTCCCCGGCGACAAGGTCGGCGGTTGACGATGGGTGCCATCAACCTCGTCCTGATCGTGAGCGGCGTCGCCCTCATCGCGTTCGGCTATCAGCGGGCGCGGGGGCCGTGGTCGCGCTACCAGGCGCTCCGCGAGGAAGACCGCAACGTCGCCCGCTACGAGGCATGGCGGGGCGGCGCGCGCGACACCTCTACATCGGGTGCCTCCATCGCCATGGCCATCCTTCGTCGTCGGGCCCAGGTTGGTGCCGCCATCGCGATCGTGGGCTTCGTCCTCGTGTTCGCGGGGTTCGCAGTCCCCGGCTGACGCCGCCTGCATCCGGCGGTGCGTCCCGCGTCCGTGTCGCCGGGGGGTAGCACGCGGTTCGTCCCGGTGCACGCCGGGGCGTGCAACCGCGGCAGGATCGACGACCCGGTTCCTGCCGTGGGCCGACGGCCGTACGCGGCCGACGCACGTGGGCCGGCGACACGGTCCCGGTGCACACACATGCGTGCATGTGGGTCAGACACGCACACTCCGAGGTGCAGCCGGCGCGTTCGCGTCGTCCGGTGGCGCAGCAGTCGGTGACGAGCCGCGCGCTCGACGTCGCGGTTGCACACGGGGCAGTGCAGCGACTCGCCGTGGGGCTCCGCGTGAGGCTTCGGCGCGGAGCTCGGCAGCGCGGGCTCAGCCCCGGACCAGCGCTCAGCCCCGGACCAGGGCCCGGTGATCGATCGCGGTGCAGCGGTCCATGGCGACCAGGAGTCCCGCCTCGGCGGCCACCGCGGCAGCCTCCCAGTTCACGACGCCGAGCTGGAGCCACAGGCAGCGTGCGCCAACCGCCACCGCTTCGCGAGCGTGCTCGAGGCAGAGCTCCGAGCGCCGGAACACGTCGACAATGTCAAACGGGCCGGTCGCGTCCACCGCCTCGCCCAGCGTCCGGAACGCGGGAATCCCCAGCACCGACCGCTCGCGCGGATTGACGGGCACGCACTCGTAGCCCTGGTGGACGAGATAGCGGAACACCGTGAACGAGGGCCGATCCGGTCGCGATGAGCACCCGACGACGGCGATCCGCCGGGCTGCCCGCAGAACGTCGGCAACGCCCGTGTCGTCGAGGACCGCGACCGGGCCGCGGCCCTCCTGCAGATCGAGAACGTCGCGTGCGCGAGCTCGCTCCTCGGCCGTCATGCCCTGGCCGGCCGGCTAGTGCCGGCGCTCTCGCTCGTAGGGCTGGCCCACCGCCGCGGGTGCCGTGCTCCGGCCGACAAAACCGGCCAGGACGACGATCGTGATCAGGTAGGGCAGGGCACCATACACCTGGAGCGGGATGCCGATCATGATCTCGCCGAGCTGGCCCGGGGGCGGCACGAACCGGATGGACCGCTCGAGCGCCTCGGACGCCGTGAACAGGATCGCTGCGCCGAACGCGCCCAGCGGGGTCCAGCGACCGAAGATCAGCGCCGCGAGGGCGATGAATCCGCGCCCGACGGTCATGTTGTTCTGGAATGACCCGGCCGACTCGAGGGCCAGCGAGGCCCCGGCGAGCCCGGCGAAGATCCCGCCCAGGATCACGTTCCGGTAGCGCAGCCGGATGACGTCGATCCCGACCGTTTCGGCCGCCTTGGGGTGCTCGCCGACGGCTCGGGTGCGCAGCCCCCAGCGGGAGCGGAAGAGGAGGATCTGCATGGCGATCACCAGGACGATGATCGAGAGCGTGATCGGGCGCTGGTTGAGGATCGCGTTGATGAACCATCCGATCACCGGCAGCTCCACGATGTCCGCGGGGACGATGAACGGCTGGAACGTCCCCGCATTCGGCGGCGATGCCTTCGAGAGGATCTGGTTCAGGTAGCTGGTCAGGCCGAGGGCGGTGATGTTGATGATGGTGCCGCTGATGATCTGGTCCGTCCTGATCGTGATCGTCAGCCAGGCGTGCAGGCTGGAAACGAGCATCCCGGCGATCATCGCCGCCAGGACCCCGACGATCAGCGGGGTGCTTGCCCCGAACGGCGCGTCGCCACCGACCGTGGCCCCCGACGCGACCATCAGGGACGCCGCATAGGCCGACACGAATGCCGACGTCAGCATCATCCCCTCGATCCCGATGTTGACGATGCCCGACCGCTCGTTCATGAGTCCGCACAGCGACCCGAGGGCGATCGGGGCGGCAGCGAACAGGAAGATCGGACCGGTCGTCGGCAGGATCGAGATGACGTAACCCCCGAACTGGAACAGCAGTCCCAGGAGCGGGATGTCGTACAGGAACATGACCAGCGCGTCCATCAGGCGGACCGCTCGCCGTAGGACCGGGTGACCGTTGCGAGTTCCTCGAGCCCGACGCGCGCTTCGCGAATCCTGAACAGCCGCCGGACGATGATCTCGGCCGCGAGGAACAGCAGGATGAGGCCCTGGATCACGTCCACGATCTCGACCGGAATGCCGGCCTGGATCTGCATCTGCCCGGCACCGGCCTTCATCATGCCCAACAGCAGGGCGGAAAACAGGATCCCAACCGGGTTGGCACGTCCGAGGAGGGCAACGGTGATGGCGTCAAAGCCGACATTGGTGGCATACGGCGCGGTCAGGTGCCCCACCCGGCCGAGGATCTCACCGGAACCCGCGAGCCCTGCCAGCATCCCGCACAGGGCCATCGTGAGGGCGATCAGGCGGCGTGGGCGCATCCCGGCGAAGCGGGCGGCGTCCGGGTTGGCGCCCACGGTCCTGATCTCGAAGCCCAGCTTGGCCCGCCACAGGAGCCACCAGATGATCGGTACCGCGAGCAGCGCGAAGAAGATGCCGACGTGCCCGTTGCGCCCGAACAGGACGATCAGTTCGGCGTTCCCCACGTCCAGGGTCTGCGCAAACGGCGACCGCGGGGCGCGCAGCGGACCCGACACGAAGTACGAGCTGATCGAGATCGCGACGAAGTTCAGCATGATCGTCGTCACGACCTCGTGGGCGCCGGTCAATGCCTTCAGGGCGCCGGGGATGAACCCGTAAACGAGGCCGCCGAAGGCGCCGGCCGCGACCGCGAGAGAGACCGCCACGAGCGCAGGCTGATCGCGGAGCTGCCCGCCGACGTACGCGGCGGCGAGGGCTCCCATGAGGAACTGGCCCTGCGCGCCGATGTTGAACAGGCCGGCCTTGAAGCCGACACCGACGGCCAGACCGGCGAGGACCAGCGGCGTTGCCTGGACCATCGTTTCGACGATCCCGTTGAACGATCCCAGGCCACCCGAGATCATCGCCCAGTAGGCCACGAGCGGCAGGGTCGGGTCGATCTCGACACCGATGAACACCTGGGACGCGAGGATGACGATCGAGCCGACGAGCATCGCAAGGATGACCGCGCCGAGCGGGACCACCACGAGCGCCCATGCGCGGCGCAGCGCCGAGGCGGCTCGAGCGCCGTCGGCAGCCTCCACCGCCTCGGCCTCCTCGGCCGGCGGCACCGGTTGGTTCGTGGGTTCCCCGGCGGGCCCGGTCATGCCACGGATCCCGTCGTCGACGCGGGCCCCGGGCCGGTCGCGGGACTCCCGTCGCGGTCCCGGCCGCCGGTCGCCATGAGCAGGCCGATGTCTTCCTTCACCGCCGTTCGGCCGTCGACCACCGCGACGATCTCCCCCCGGTACATCACGGCGATCCGATCGGAGAGCTCGAGGACCTCGTCGAGTTCGGCCGAGACGAGCAGGATCGCCGTCCCTCCGTCGCGCTTGGCGAGCGCCTGGCGGTGGATGAACTCGATGCTGCCGACATCGAGACCTCGCGTCGGCTGATCCAGGACGAGGAGTCGGACGTCGCCGCTGAACTCGCGGGCCACGACGAGCTTCTGCTGGTTGCCGCCGGACAGCGTCGATCCAGCCGCGAACGGGCTGGGCGTGCGCACGTCGAACCGTTCGATGAGCCCGATGGCGGCTTCCGCGACCGCGGCCTCGTCGCGAACAGGGCCCCTGGCAAAGGGCGCGCGGTAGTAGTCGGTCAGGACGAGGTTGTCGGTCAACGGAAAGGACATCACCATGCCGAAGCGATGGCGGTCACCCGGCACGTGCGCGAGTCCAGCCTCGTGCATCGCCCGAGGCGAGTGGCCGGTGACGTCGCTCCCGCCCAGGGTCACGGTCCCGCTTGCTACCCGCCGGAGACCCGTGATCGCGCCCACGAGCTCGTCCTGCCCGTTCCCGGCCACACCGGCAACCCCGAGGATCTCGCCCGCGCGGACCTCGAAGCTGACCCGATGGACGGTCTCGCGTCCGCGCTCGTTGCGAACGACGAGGTTGTCGACCTTGAGGACCGCCTCGCCGGGCGACGATTCGCCGCGGTCGACGGTGAGCTGGACCTCGCGGCCCACCATCATCTCGGCGAGCTGCTCCTCGTCCGTCTCCGCCGGCGTGGTGGTCCCCACCACGCGCCCGCGCCGGATGACGGTGATCCGATCGGCGATTTCGAGGACCTCGTAGAGCTTGTGGCTGATGAACACGATGCTGTGGCCCTCTTGGGCCAGGCGGCGGAGGACCGCGAAGATCTCCTTGGTTTCCTGCGGCGTCAGGACCGCCGTGGGCTCGTCGAGGACGAGGATCCGCGCCTCGCGGTAGAGCGCCTTGAGGATCTCGACGCGCTGCTGGGAACCCACGGACAGGCTGCCGACCGGGGCCTCGGGGTCGATCTCGAACCCGAATCGCTGCGCAAGCTCGTCGATTCGTCGGTGCGCCTCGGTCCGATCGAGGAAGATAGCGTTGGCCATCGTCTCTTCGCCGAGCAGGATGTTGTCGGCGACGGAGAGCACCGGCACGAGCATGAAATGCTGATGGACCATGCTGATCCCACGGCGGATCGCATCGGCCGGCGAGTCGATCTGGACTTCCTGCCCGTCAAGCAGGACGGCTCCCTCATCCGGCACGGCGAGGCCGTACAGGATGTTCATCAGGGTGGACTTGCCGGCGCCGTTCTCGCCGAGGAGCCCATGGATCTCGCCGGGGCGCACATCGAGATCGATGCGGTCGTTCGCGAGCACACCCGGGTAGCGCTTCGTGATCCCGCGCATCTCCAGGGCCGGTGCCGCGACGTGCTCCGATCCGGTCATCCGGGTCCTCCGCGTCCTTCGGGTCCCTCGCGTCCCTCGCGCGCCCCGGGCGCGCCGTTGGCCATGTTCCGCGGATGGTAAACGATGAGCGGGCCGGCCCGAGGGCTCGGCCCGCTCATCACTGAACGCTGGTTCAGCGATCCGGATGGATCACTCGAACGGATCGGTGCAGTTCGCGGGAGCGCACGGATCGGTCGTGCCGGCCTTGAAGCCGTCGAACGCCGCCTGGATCTTGGCCTGGGCGTCGCTCGAGAACATCGACTCGAACTCGTAGTACTTCGACAGGCCGATGCCGTCGTTCTTGGCGTCGTTGCCGATGATGCCACCCTTGGCGCTGCCGTCGCCGACGCGCATGATCGCCTGCTCGACCGCGATCGAGAGCTTCTTCTCGGCCGAGGTCACGGTGCACTTGGCGGTCTCGGGGGTGGACTCGTGCTGATCGACGTCCACGCCGACGCCGTAGATGTTCGCGTCGCAGGCCGCGGCGAGGACGCCGTTGCCGGTCTTGCCGGCGACCTGGAAGAGGACATCGACGCCATTCTGCTGGATGAACTGGGTGGCGAACGCCTTGCCGCCGGCCGGGTCGTTGAACGCCTTGCCGAGGTCATCGGACACGTACGCGACCTTGACCTGGATGGTCGGATCGACCGAATGGGCGCCGTTGATGTAGCCCTTGATATAGCGAACGACCGGCGGGATGAACGCCGCGCCGCCGATGGCCCCGATCACCTTCTTCGTGGTGATGCTCGCGGCCGCGATCCCGGCGAGATAGCCGGGCTCCTGCTCGGCAAACACGAGGCCCTGGAAGTTCGGGAGCAGGGTCGCCATGTCGCCCGAGCAATCCGTGAAGGTCGGGTCCGGATCGCCGGCACCCGTCAGGCACGGAGCCTGGTCGACGCCGATGAACTGGACCGTCGGGTTGAGCTTGGCCGCCTTGGCGGTGGCATCGGCCAGTGCGAACCCGATGGTCACGATGATGTCGAACTTCTGGTCGACGAACGACTGGACGTTCTTGTCGTAGTCGGCGGACGCCACGGTCACGATGGCCGTGGCCTCGCCGCCGATGGCCGCGGCGCCCTTCTGGGCGCCTTCCCAGCTGAACTGGTTGAAGTTCTTGTCGTCGAGCGTGCCCACGTCGGTCACGACGCCGATCTTCCAGACCTTCGGCTCCGGGGTGGCGGGTGCCGGGGTGACGGGTGCCGGGGTGACGGGTGCCGGGGTCGCGGGTGCCGGCGTCCCACCACCGGTACAGGCCGCGACGACAATCGCCGCAGTTGCGAACAGGGACAACCCGATGGAGCGGGTGCGCATGCTTCCTCCTCCAGACTGTCGTGGCCGTGCGTCCGTTTCGGGCGGCTGCCCGTGGATCGCCTCGGCCGACGAACCGGTCGCTCCGGGCGACCATTGGCGCGCATCCTAGCGATGGGGAGCCTCGCGGGCAAGTACCCGACATCGATGGCGCGCCCCAACAGGATAGGGCGTCGCGACGCTCGTGTCTCCCCGCAGGGGCCACCTCGCCCGACGCCCATACTCCATGGATGCAGGCAGCTCGCGACCGCGTGCGGGACGCGGACGGCGAAATCCCGGTCCCATGGGTCGCGCTGGGCGATTCGTACACGATCGGAACATCGGTCGAATTTCGCTGGCGCTGGCCGAATCAGCTGGCCGATCGCCTGCGCACGCGAGGGATCGACCTCTCGCCGGTGGTCAATATGGGCGTCGACGGCTTCACCAGCAGTGACGTCGTCCGTGACGAACTGCCCAGGCTCGACCAGATCTCATTCGGTTTCGCGTCGTTGCTCATCGGGGTCAACGACGTGATCCGCGGCATCACCGCCGATCGGTACGCCGCGAACCTGGCGATCATCCTCGATGCGCTCCTGGCACGACTCCCCGCAGCCCGCCTGCTCACCGTATCGACACCCGACTACACGGTCACGCCGGCCGGTCGCGCCTACGGCGAGCCCGTCGCGCGCGCGGCGGGGATCCGGACGCTCAACGCCGTGCTTGCCGCGGCAAGCGGCGCGCGGAACATCGCCCATGTCGACATCCACGACCTGTCGCTGCTGGCAGCCCATGATCGTTCGCTCGTCGCCGAGGACGGCCTCCATCCGAGCGGCGCGCAGTACGCCCTCTGGGTCGATCGAATCGAGCCGGTGGTGGCGCGTCTTCTTGGAGCCTGAGCGGTCGCGGGGGGTACGAGACCGAAGACGACAAGAAGACCCTGAACGACCCGACCCTGTTTCGCGGCTGGGCCCTCTCCGCCGGCCCCCTCGCCGCCCCGATGCGTAGACTCGCCCTGACGTCCCGATGCGTAGACTCGCCCTGACGTCCATGCACCTGTGATTGGCCGCAGTAATCAAATTGGGCCCCAGCGAGCGTGGCACTCCACCCAGAACGTCGGAATCGGTGACCCGTCACGCTCGCTGACGGCCGATCCGATTGCTGGGAGCAATCATCGACGGGAGCGGACACGGATCCCCTCCTCGAGGCGATCACGACCCGCGCGGCATTCCGGCCACCCATCGCGCTGGCCACGCGTGGCGCCGACCGTGATCGCCACACAACACGCCCGACCGAGCCGCGAGACTCCCGCCTTTCAACAACCTCTTCGGGGATCACCGCGCGCGCCCCTCGCTCTTGAGCTCGCGCAGGCGACCGTCGCTGATCCCGAAGTGATGGGCGATCTCGTGGTGGACCACGTCCTCCACCGCCGCGGCAAGCGCAGCCTCCGAGAGACTCGCCCGGACCAGCGGACCACGGAAGATGGTGATCTTGCTGGGGACGGCCGCGTTATCGACACCCCAGACCGTGCGGGGAACGCCCTGGTAGAGCCCGTAGAGCCCGCGAGCGCCGACGGACGCCAGCTGTGCCGGCGACGGTTCGTCCTCGACGACGATGGCCACCGAACCGAGACGGTCCCGGAAGGCCTCGGGCAGCCGCTCGAGAGCTCGCTCGATCAGGTTCCCGAATCCGTCGTCGGCGCGCGGTGCGTCGGTCATCGTCGTATCGTAGAGCCGCTGCGGTGCGCAGCCGCGCCGCGCGCAGCCGCGCCGCGCGCAGCCGCGCGCAGCCGCGCGCAGCCGCGCCGCGCCGAACCGATCCGGCGCCAAGAAATGGAGCGTCCAATGACGAACCTGATGATCAACGGTCTCGCGGGCGGCCCACGTCAGGTTTCGAAGGAGAAGCTGGACGCCTTCGCGGCCGGCCTCGAGGGTTCGCTGCTCTACCCGGACGATGACGGGTTTGCCGAGGCGATCCTCCTCTGGAACGGGATGATCAAGAAGCGGCCGGCCGTGGTGGTCCGGCCTCGCAGTGCCCAGGACGTCGTGCGCACCGTCGACTTCGCTCGCGACAACCAGCTCGAACTGTCGATCAAGGGCGGCGGGCACAACATCGCCGGTCTCGCCTTGTCCGCTGGCGGCGTCACCCTCGACATGTCGAACATGAAGAACGTCGGCGTGGACGTTGCTGCGAACCTGGCGCGGGTGGGTCCGGGGTGCACCCTGGGCGACGTCGATCGGGCCACGCAGGAACACGGCCTGGCCAGCACGCTGGGGTTCGTTTCCGAGACCGGCACGGCCGGTCTCACGGTCGGCGGCGGGTTCGGTTACCTGACCCGTCGATTCGGGTGGACGGTCGACGATCTCGAGGAGGTCGAGATCGTGACCGCTGATGGGACGATCCGGCGCGCCTCGCGGACGACCAACGCGGACCTCTTCTGGGCGTTACGCGGCGGCGGGGGCAACTTCGGCGTCGTCACCGAGTTCGTCTATCGGCTCCATGCGCTTGGCCCAGACGTCACGGCCGGCCTGATCGCCTGGCCGGCGAGCCAGGCCGACGGCGTCCTGGACCTCTTTCGAAGGGTCACCGAATCCGCGCCGCGGGAACTGACGATGGCCGCCCTGATGCGCAACGCGCCGCCCGCCCCGTGGCTGCCCGAGGCGGCCCACGGGACACCCATCATTGCGTTCGTGGTGTGCCACTCCGGGAGCCCGGAACAGGCGTCGGCGGATCTGGCCGAGGTCAGATCCTTTGGAGAGCCGTGGGCCGACGTGATCAAGGTCAAGCCATATGTCGCTCAGCAGGCCATGCTCGATGCGACCCAGCCGAAGGGAATGCACTACTACTGGAAGTCGGAGTTCCTCCCGGGTCTCGGCGACGGCGTCCTCGACACCTACAAGGCGCAGTTCGTCGGCAATACGGCGCCGGCGAACCAGATCGTTCTGTTTCATCTCGCCGGCGCGCTCAACGATCACGCCGAGGACGATGGAGCGGTGGGCAACCGCGAGGCCGCATTTGCCTGCGTCATTCAGGCGACGTGGCGCGAGGGTGACCCGGCCGGCGATGATCACCGCCGGTGGGTCAGGAGCGCGTGGGAAGCGCTCAAGCCGTTCTCGACCGGTGGCAACTACATCAACTTCCAGACCCAGGACGAGGCCGACGAGCGCACCGCGGAGTCCTACCGGAACAATTTCACGCGCCTGTCGACGCTCAAGGCCACGTACGACCCGGCCAACCTGTTCCGGGTGAACCGAAACATCCAGCCGTAGCCGTCGGACCTTGTCCCGGAGCCTGTTTTCATGACCGCTGATGACGGGGCACCGCAGCCAGCAGGCGAGCTTGAGCTCTCAGGCGAGCTTGAGCTCTCCCGTCTGTTCGAGATCTCGAACGACGGGTTCGCGATCGCGTCGCCGGACGGCTTCTTCCGCCGTCTCAATCCGGCCTGGACGCGCATCCTGGGCTGGAGTCTCGAAGAGCTCGCCGCACGGCCGTTCATCGAGTTCGTCCATCCCGACGATCGGGAGGAGACCCTGGCCGAGTTTGCCGCCATCGTCGAGCAGGACAAGGCGACGTTCTCCTTCGTCAACCGGTACCGGCATCGGGATGGGTCCTACCGGACGATCGAGTGGACCAGCAGCCGAGCGCCCGACAGTGGCTACGTCTACGCGACCGCGCGCGACATCACGGTACGGAAGTGGGAAGTCGACACGTTCGGTCGCGTCTTCGAGTCGGCGCCCAATGCGATCGTCGTGGTGAACGAGGCAGGCACGATCGTCATGGTCAACCATCAGACAGAGCAGCTCTTCGGCTACGCCAAGGCTGAGCTGCTCAGCCAACCGCTCGAGATCCTGCTCCCTGTCCGGTTCCGTGACGGGCACCCCGCCCTCCGGAACGGTTTCGTCGCCCATCCAAGCGCTCGGGCCATGGGCGTGGGCCGAGACCTCTATGGAGCGACCAGGGACGGCCGGGAGATCCCGATCGAGATCGGGCTCAATCCCGTCAGAAGCGAAGATGGGTTCCTGGTCCTTGCCAGCATCATCGACATCACCGAGCGCAAGGCGGCCGAGTCGGCCACCCTGGAGGCGCGGGCCGAGGCGGAGCGCGCGAACCTTGCCAAGAGCGAGTTCCTGTCGCGGATGAGCCACGAGCTGCGGACGCCGCTGACCGCCGTGCTCGGCTTCGCCCAACTCATCGAGCTCGATGCGCTGTCCGACGACAATCGCGACAGTGTGGCGCAGATCAGCCGGGCGGGACGCCATCTGCTCGACTTGATCAACGAGGTCCTCGACATCAGCCGGATCGAGTCCGGCAAGATGACGATCTCGCCGGAGCCGGTTGACGTCGCCGATCTCCTGAAGGAGGCCATCGCGCTGATCGCGCCGCTCGCCGACGGCCGATCGGTCACGCTCGACCCGAGCGCGGCCGGCTGCGAGATGCACGTCCTCGCCGACCGACAGCGACTCAGGCAGGTCCTGGTCAACCTCCTCGCCAACGCTGTCAAGTACAACCGCGAGGGCGGCTCGGTCACGGCTGCCTGCGCGGTCGTCGAGGGCGACCGGCTGCGGATCTCGATCAGCGACACGGGCTACGGGATCCCACCGGGCCAGCTCGATCTTCTGTTCCGGCCGTTCGAGCGCCTCGGCGCGGACCAGACCGCGGTCGAGGGAACGGGCATGGGGCTCGCCCTATCCAAGGGGCTGGTCGAGGCGATGGGGGGCACGATCGGGGTCGAAAGCGAACTTGATCGGGGCGCCACGTTCTGGGTCGAGCTCGGGCTTGTCGAGGGTGCGCTCGAACGATACGAAAATGGACGATCGGGCCGCGAGCCGGTCGCAGCGGCGAGCGTCGGGCCGAGCCCGGGCCGGACCCGGAAGCTCCTCTACATCGAGGACAACTTCTCGAACCTCAAGCTCGTCGAGCGGATCCTCGCCCGCCGGCCGCACATCGTGCTCGTGACGGCGACGCAGGGGCGCGTCGGAGCCGATCTCGCCCGCGAGCACCGGCCCGATCTCATCCTCCTCGACCTCCATCTGCCGGACGCGCCGGGCGACGAGATCCTGCGCCGCCTGCAGAGCTATCCAGAGACGCGCGACATCCCGATCGTCATCGTCTCCGCCGATGCGACGAACTCCCAGATCGCGAGCCTCACCGCCCGCGGCGCAGCGGCATACCTCACGAAACCGCTGGATGTCAAAGGTTTCCTCGAGCTCGTGGACAGGCTGCTCGGGGACCAATGAAGGTGCGCAGCGAGGGCTGAGCCCGCTCCGTCGGGGATGACCATCGCGCCATGGTCCGCCGGTACTCCTTCGGCGTATGGTGCCGCGGTGGCAATACGAGGAATCTCACCAGGCGTGTCCACAACCATCGTCGGCGACGACGGCACGGGTCCCGCTGTCCGCGCGGGTACCCGCCATGTCGGGGACGAGACGATCGACCCGATTCTCAGCGCGCGCGTCTACCTCGTCGACGATCAGCCGGCGAACCTGCGGCTGCTCGAGCGGTTCCTCGGCCGCGCCGGGTTCGAGGACGTCCACTCGTTCAGCGACCCGAGAGCGGCCCTGGCCGCGATCGAGACCAGCGAACCGGACCTGCTCCTGCTCGATCTCCACATGCCCGGGCTCGACGGGTTCGGAGTCCTCGCGGCCCTCCGCGAGCTGATCCCCGAGGATGACTTCGTGCCGATCCTCGTCCTGACCGGCGACGTCGACCGGGAGGCCCGCTCGCGCGCCCTGACGGGTGGTGCGACCGACTTCCTGATCAAGCCGTTCGACGTCGAGGAGGTGGTTCTCCGCACCCGCAACCTCATCCGGACCCGCCAGCTCCACGCCGTGGTGCGGGCGCGCAACCTCGAACTGACCACCAAGGTTCGGACCACAAGCGACGCGCTGGTCGAGGTCGAGGCGCACTGGCGGTCGGTCGCTCAGGGGCTCGCGCGGCTGACGGGAGCCGAGTCGGCGGAGGCGACCGCGTCGGCCGTCTGTGCCGAACTTGCCACGCTGCCCGATCTCGCCGGGGTCGCCCTGTTCGCGTTCGGGGTCGGAGGCATCGTCGTTCCGCTCGCACTGTCCGTGCCGATCGAGTTTGGGTTGGCGGTGAACGTGCCCATCCCGACCGGCCACTCGACCATGCTCCGCCGACAGGCGGCGAAGGGGACCTGGGTCGAATCCCTGTCGATCAAGCGGTCCGTGGGCACGTATCGAAGACCTCTCGTCGAGGCGGGCTTCACGGCCGCCGCGTTCGTCCCGCTGCGATCGGAGTCGGCGACGCTGGGACTGCTCGCTGCCGGCGGGACGGGGTTCGACGCGGCCGACCGTCTGGCCGGCCGCGTGCCGGCGCTCGAGGCGTTCGCCTCGATCGCGTCCGCCCTCCTCGCGCCCGGGATCGAGGAGCGACAGCGCGACGACACGGTGCGTTTCAACGTGAGGCGCTCGATCGAGGAGCAGGCCTTCACGCCGGTCTTCCAGCCGATCGTCGATCTCGCGACCGCCACGACGGTTGGCTACGAGGCGCTCACGCGCTTCGCCGATGGCGTGCGTCCAGACCGTCGGTTCGCCGAAGCCGCGGCCGTCGGGCTCGGCCTGGAGCTCGAGGTGGCGACTCTGACCGCGGCAATCGCCGCCGCCCGGGAACTCCCGGGCGATGGGTTCCTCAGCCTGAATGTGTCACCCCAGCTCGTGCTCGAGGGCAA
Organism: Chloroflexota bacterium; assembly: GCA_919901745.1. Taxonomy (GTDB): domain Bacteria; phylum Chloroflexota; class Limnocylindria; order Limnocylindrales; family CSP1-4; genus CAKKPP01. The sequence goes on from CAKKPP010000012.1 coordinate 114,198, forward strand.
CCGCCTTGCGGGTCTCCTGCTCGGAGCGAGTGCGCCGGTCGTCCTCGAGATCACCGAACACGCGCCGGTCGACGATTATCCGGCACTCCGCGGCGCCATCGACCGGCTTGGATCGTCCGTTCGCTTCGCGGCCGACGATGCGGGCGCCGGGTACTCGAGCTTCCGCCACATCGTGGAGCTGCGCCCGGACTTCGTGAAGCTCGACATCGGCCTCGTGCGCGCGATCGGGCAGGACCCGGTCCGCAGGGCGTTCGTTGCGGGACTGGTGCACTTCGCACAAGAGACGGGTTACATTCTGATCGCGGAGGGGGTCGAGACCAGGGAGGAGCGCACCGCTCTCCAGGCGCTCACCGTCGGCCTCGGTCAGGGCTATCTCTTCGGACGTCCTGCGCCAGCTCGGGCGTACGCTGGAGCGAGGGCAGCAGTCTCGGCAGGCGCCGGGATCGCCTCGAAGGCACGGCTCGGGCGACCGCCGCGTCCCGTGGGTGGGCCCACCGTTCCGGCGTGATCCAGGCGTGGCAAGCGCCGGTAGCTGGGGACGATCGACCCGTTGATCGCGATTCCAGGAAGACGAAGTGGTACGTTGTGCGCCTCACGATGACCGATCCATGCCGAGGGACCGGCGTCGGGATGACCCAACAGATGAGCCTCATGCGCGTGCACCGGACGAGCTCCCCGCCAGGCGAGCGTCTCCATCGCCGGACGACCCGTGCTCGGCAGAAAGCGGACCCGGGTACTGACGTCAGAGAACAGCCTGCAGCGCCCCGGCCGATCGCCGGCGACCAGAGCGACGATCCTCGCGCAATGAAGAGAAGGCCGCCGCCCGGATCGGGTTGTCCGTGACCGACCTCGCCGCGGGTCGGTGGGCCAGTTCGGGGCGGCTCGTCGCCAACGAACGGCGGAGGTTCGGGTGACTCTTTCGCTGGCGTCGGTTTCCCGGACGTTCGACCTGCTCGACATTCCGATAACGCTCCTCGATATCGAGGGCCGGATCCAGCACCTCAACCCGGCCAACGAACGGCTCCTCGGGCGGACCGTGGACGAGCTTCGCGGCCAGCCGATCGGCGCGATCCTCCCCGACGCGCTGCGCGAGCGCAGCGCGGGCCTTCTCGCCTCGCTCCTCGAGCGCGGGACGCTCCGCGAGGTGTTTCCCAACGAGCGACCCGATGGGACGGTGGTCCAGGTGGAGGTGACCGCCGAGGTCGTTCGGTTGCGGGAGGGCGAGCCGCGCTGGATCCTCGCCACGGTCCGCGATCTCGGCCCTGAAATCGCCCGGCTCGAGCGGCTCAACGCCTCGGTCCTGGGCCTGCTCACCGCACCCGGCGACGATCTCCTCGCCGAGATCGTGCAGGTCGCCCGCGCGCTGCTCGGCGCTCGCTACGCGGCGCTCGGGGTCATCGAGGCTGGGGCTCTGGTCAGGTTCATCCCCGACGGGCTGACCGGGACCGAGATTGCCGGGATCGCCCACTGGCCCGAGGGCAAGGGTCTCCTCGGCGCGATGGTCACCGAGCGGAGGACGATCCGGACTCCAGAGATCCTCTCCGACCCGCGATCGAGCGGCTTCCCGGCCGGCCATCCGCCGATGCGCTCATTCCTCGGGACTCCGATCCAGACGGCGGACGCCGTCTACGGCCACCTGTACTTCACCGAGAAGCTCGGGTCGGCCGAGTTCAGCTTCATCGACGAACGCCTGGCCGAGCTCTTTGCTTCCCATGCCGCGATCGCGATCCGCGACGCACGTCGCCGCGGCGAGGTGATGGCCAGCGAGGCCGCCCTCGCCGAGGCGCAACGTATGGCCCGCATCGGAAGCGGCGAGTTCGACATCGCCGCGGACCGCCTTCGCTGGTCGGCCGAGGCGCTCCGGATCTTCGGAGCGCCCGCGGAGCGCGTCGCCACGCTCAGCGACTTTCTCGCCCTGGTCCATCCCGACGACCGAGCGGCCGTCCAGGCCGACACGGACGCGACCGTCGAATCCGGCCGTCCACTCGAGATGCGCCACCGGATCGTTCGTGGCGATGGGACGGTCCGGATGCTCGCCTCACGCGCGGAGCTCGTCCGCGACGAGGTTGGCGTTCCGGCCAGGCTCGTCGGGACGGTCCAGGACATCACGGAACTCACCGATACCGCGGAGCGGCTCCGTGAGAGCGAGCGCAACCTCGCCGAGGCGCAGCGGATCGCCCACATCGGGAGCTGGGAGCGAAACCTCACGACCGGTGCGCTCAGCTGGTCCGACGAGTCGTACCGGATCGTCGGGATCGAACCGGGTACGTTCGATGGGACGGTCGAGACGTTCCTTGGGTTCGTCCACCCCGACGACCGTGCGACGGCGGCTCCCAGCCGGGAGGCGCTCGCGCAGCGCGGCCCGACCGAGATCCGCTACCGGATCATCCGGCCCGACGGCACGGTGCGGACCCTCCGCGAGGTCGGCGACGTCATCCGCGACGCGGACGGGGGCCCGATTCGGTTCGTCGGCACGACCCAGGACATCACCGAGCTGGTGGCGGCCGAGGCCCAGCAGACGCGGCTCGCGCGGCTGCTCGACGAGGTGGCGAGCGAGATCTACATCTTCAACGCCGAGTCCCTGCGGTTTGCCGCGATGAATGCCGGCGCGCTCGGCAACATCGGATACTCGATCGACGAGCTGCGCGAGCTGACGCCCCTGGACCTCAAGCCGGAGTTCACGCGAGCGTCGTTCGAGATGCTGCTCGCTCCGCTCCGGACCGGCGAGCGCGCCCAGATCGCCTTCGAGACGATCCATCGCCGCAAGGACGGCTCCACGTACCCCGTGGAGATGCGCCTCCACTTCCTGCCCAACGAGACGCCGGCGGTCTTCGTCGCGATCATCCAGGACATCACCGAGCGCAAGCGGCTTGAGGCACAGCTTCGCCAGTCCCAACGGCTCGAAGCCGTCGGCCAGCTCGCCGGTGGGATCGCCCACGACTTCAACAACATCCTCACCGCGATCCGCGGGTTCACCGAGCTCGTCCTCAGGAACCTGGCTCCCGACGATGCCAACCGCCCCGATCTCGACCACGTCGTCGGGGCGGCCGACCAGGCAGCGAACCTCGTGCGGCAGCTCCTCGCCTTCAGCCGGCGCCAGATCCTCCTGCCACGCGTCCTCGATCCCGGCGAGGTCATTGAGGGGATCGCCCCATTGCTCCGGCGCCTCCTGGGCGAGGACGTCGAGCTGTCTGTCCTCCCCGAGCCCGGCCTCGGACACATCTCGGTCGACCCAGGCCAGCTCGAGCAGGTCATCGTCAACCTCGCGGTCAACGCCCGCGACGCGATGCCGACGGGCGGGAAGCTCACCATCGAGGCGGCGAACGTCGATCTCGACGCCGCCCATGCCGCGAGCCATCCGGGAGCCAGCTCCGGGTCACACGTGCTGATCGCCGTCTCGGACACCGGAGCGGGGATGGATCCCGAGATCCAGGCGCATGCGTTCGAACCATTCTTCACGACGAAAGGACCCGACAAGGGGACCGGCATGGGCCTCGCGACGGTCTACGGCATTGTCAAGCAGTCTGGCGGCTCGATCTACCTTTATTCCGAGCCCGGCAGGGGCACGACCTTCAAGATCTACATCCCACGCGCCCACGTGCAGGCGTGGGCCTCGGCCGGCGCCGTCGATGAACCAACCGCGCCAATGTCGGGATCGGAGACCATCCTCCTCGTCGAGGACGACGAATCCGTTCGGGCCTACGCCCGGCGGGTGCTTGAGGCGAGCGGCTTCACCGTGCTCGAGGCGCCCGGCGGACCGGACGCGCTGGCGCTCGCCACCGGGTACGCGGGCATGATCGATCTCCTCCTGACCGACGTGATCATGCCCGGCATGCATGGGATCGAGCTCGCCGATCGGCTCGTCGCCGAGCGACCCGGGTTGCGCGTCCTCTACGTTTCAGGCTTCACCGAGAACTCTGTCATCCAGCATGGCGTGGCGGAGTCGGGCGTGGCCTTCCACTCCAAGCCATACGGTCGCGAGGATCTCGTGCGCGCCGTGCGCGCCGTCCTTGATGCCGCCCAATGATGCTGCACCCGATCCCCGCCTCCGAGGTCCGCGATCACCGGCCGATCCTCATCGTCGACGATGAGCCAGACTTGCGGCGTCTGTTCACGCGGGTCCTTCGGGACGCCGGATACGAGACCCTCGAGGCGGACGACGGCGTCAACGCCCTGAAGCTGCTCGAAGAGCGAGAAGTCAGTCTCGTCCTGCTTGATAGCTCGATGCCCAGGCTCGACGGACCCGGCGTCCTCCGGGCCCTCCGCGCGCGCGACGCGACCCGTACGCTCCCGGTCATCCTCGTGACCGGCCAGGCCGATCTGGAGGATCGCGTCCGCGGGCTTGAGGCCGGCGCGGACGACTACCTCGCCAAGCCCGTCGCGCTTGATGAGCTCGTCGCACGGGTGGAGGCCCAGCTGCGCAGCCATGCGGCCTTGACCGATGTGTTCGAGCAAGCCACGAAGGAGCGCCGTCGGCTGACAGGCGTGCTCCGCAGGGTGCGGCCGGACCGGTCGCCTGAGGTCGTGGCACAATCCTTCGTCGCGGAGCTGGTGCCCGCCCTTGGGCTTGACTCGATCGCGGTGCTCACCTTCGCTGCGGACGGGGCAGCGACGCCATTGGCCGTGGGAGGGAACGTGCGATTGCAGATCCGCGCGGGCGTCCCCCTCCAGCAGGCGGAAGGGATGCGCCTGCGCGAGCGGGCCGCGCAGGGCCCGTGGCTGGAGGCGGGCTCGGCGGCACGACAGCGCGGCCGGGCTGGCGAGCACAGCGATCTCGCCTACGTCCCCCTGCCGGGCGCTGATGCGCCGCTGGGGCTGCTCGTGTTGGGCCTTCCGGCCGCCATCGATCGCCCGTCGGTCGCGCTCAGCGGACGGCTCGCCCTGTTCAGCGAGCTCGCCGAGATGATAGCCGCCGTTCTCGGCCCGGGGCTGGATGCCGATGCGACGCACCGCGAGGACCGCTTGGCGATCGAGAGACTGATCGACAGCGGAGCCTTCACTCCGTTCTTTCAGCCGATCGTCGATCTCGGGACGGGCGCCGTAGTGGGCTATGAGGCCATGACCCGGTTCGCGGACGGCCAACGGGCAGATCTCGCCTTCACCGCAGCGGCCCAGGCCGGACTGGGGGCGGAGCTCGAGGCGGCGGCGATCACGGCCGCGATCGAGGCTGGAACGGCGGCTCTTCCGTCCTCCGCCTACCTCAGCCTGAACGTGTCACGCGAGATGGTCCGCTCGGACCATCTCGGTCGGCTGCTCGCCGGCCAGACACGACCGATCATCCTCGAGATCACCGAGCACGTTGCGATCGACGACTACGCGGCACTCCGTCGGGAGCTCGCGGCCCTCGGGCCGACGGTCGGCGTCGCCGTCGACGACGCGGGCGCCGGCTACGCCAGCCTCCGGCACATCCTCGAGCTCGCCCCCCAGGCAGTGAAGCTCGACATCGGCCTGGTCCGCGGGATCGACGCCGATCCCGCTCGCCAGGCGCTGATCGCGGGGATGAGCTACTTCGCGGTAAAGCGCAAGATCCAGCTGATTGCCGAGGGGGTCGAGACCCAGAAGGAGCTCGGAGCGCTCCGTTCGCTCGGGGTCCATTTCGGCCAGGGCTATCTCCTCGGGCGGCCACAGGACGGCCGGGGGCCCGGCCCGTGGCCGACGCGAGTCGCGCTCCAAGGGTTGCAGGACATCCTCTGAGCCCGGGCCATGTGCCTCGGCGCTACGTCGCAGGCCGAGTTTGCGCCCGAAACCTTGATCTGGCGCAGGCAGGGATTGGCCGACGCACTACTTGACAACGAGGGAGGCCGTCACCCCGGCATCGCGGTGGCCGGGGACCGCGCAATAGATCTCGTACGTCCCGGGCGCGATCGGGTCCACCGTCACCTCGGCCGACGTCCCCGCTGCCGCGACAATCTTGACACTCAGGACGTCGACGGTGAGATCGTGCTCAATCTGGCCGTCGTTGGCGAGGACCAGCCGGATGGGTCGCCCAATGGGGACCTCCGCCGTGTCGGGAGCGAAGCTCAGTTCCGTCGCTTTGAACTCCACGGTGACCGGTCCAGGCGTGGGCGTGGGCAGTGGCGTTGGTGGTGGCGACGCGGCTCCGCCGGCGCAGGGCCGCACGGCCCATGAGAAGGACCACCTTGCCGTCGGGTCACGTCGAGGCGTCCGTCTCGGCTACGTTCTTACCGTGGCGGGCTACCATTGACCTCCCGTGACGACCATCGCCCCGAACGACTTCACGCATCTCCACGTCCACTCCGAGTTCAGCCTGCTCGACGGGCTGGGTCGGATCACGGACCTGGTCGATTCGGCCGCGCAGCAGGGGTTCGACTCGCTCGCGATCACCGACCACGGCGCGCTCTACGGCGCCGTCGCCTTCCACCAGGCCGCGAATGCCAGGGGGATCAAGCCGATCATCGGCGTCGAGACCTACGTCGCCCGTCGATCGATGACCGACAAGGAAGGCAAGGCCGACGCCCAGCCGTTCCACCTCATCCTGCTGGCCGAGAACCTCGTCGGCTACCAGAACCTGTGCCGGCTGATCACGGACGCGCATCTCGACGGCTACTACTACAAGCCCCGGATCGACCGTGAGCATCTGGCCAAGTACAGCGAAGGGCTCATCGGGCTGAGCGCGTGCCTCAACGGGGAGGTCTCGCGGGCACTCGAGGTCGACGATTGGGAACTCGCCCGCCGGCTGGCCGCCGAGTACGGCGACATTTTCGGCAAGGACCGCTTCTTCCTCGAGCTCCAGGACCACGGCTTGCCGGAGCAACGCCGTCTCAACGAGCAGCTCCTCCGCCTCGCGCCTGAAACCGGCCTGCCGCTCGTGGTCACCAACGACCTCCATTACGTCCGCCGCGACCAGTCCGAGGCGCATGACGTCCTGCTCTGCGTCGGGACGGGCAACAACCTGGACACGCCGGGCCGGATGAAGTTCGAGTCGAGCGACTTCTACCTGAAATCGGCGGCCGAGATGGCGGCGCTGTTCCCCGACCAGCGCGACGCGTTGCTGGCGTCGAAGCGGATCGCCGAGATGTGCGACGTGCGCCTGCCGCTCGGGCAGCTCCGGATCCCGCATTTCCCGGTGCCGGACGGCGAGACCGTCGAGTCGTGGCTGCGCGCGGAATGCCAGCGCGGGCTGACGCGGCGCTACGGCGAGGTCACGGCGGTCCTCCAGCAGCGGCTGGATTACGAGCTCGGGGTCATCCTGTCGATGGGCTACGCGGGCTACTTCCTCATCGTGGCGGACTTCATCCGTTTTGCGCGGGAGCAGGGGATCCAGACCACCTGTCGCGGCAGTGCCCCGGGCTCGATCGTGACCTACACGCTGGGCATCACCCCGGTGGACCCCATCGCGTACGAGCTCCCGTTCGAACGATTCCTGAACCCCGACCGGGTGACGATGCCCGACATCGATGTGGACTTCGAGGATGGTCGACGCGAGGAGGTCATCGCCTACGTCAGCCGCAAGTACGGCCAGGACCATGTCGCGCAGATCATCACCTTCGGCACGATGCTCGCGCGGGCGGCGATCCGCGACGTTGGTCGCGTGCTGGGCCACAGCTACGGCGAGGTCGACCGGATCGCGAAGGCCGTTCCCAACCAGCTCGGGATCAGGCTCGAGGAAGCGCTCCAGATCGCCCCGGCGCTGCGCGAGCAGGTCGACGCGGACCCCGCGGTCAAGCGGATCACCGATTTCGCCCGCCAGCTCGAGGGGGTCGCGCGCAACGCGTCGACGCACGCCGCCGGGGTCGTCATCAGCCGCGAACCCCTGACCGAGCTGATGCCGCTCCAGCGCGCCACAAACTCGGATGGGCTGATGAGCCAGTACGAGATGCACGCGATCGAGGCGCTCGGCCTGCTCAAGTTCGACTTCCTGGGCCTCTCGAACCTGACGATCCTGCGCCAGGCCGTCGACCTGATCCGCGCCGAGCGGGGCATCGAGGTGGACCTCGAGACGATCCCGCTCGACGATGCGAAGACCTTCGAGCTGCTGGCGTCCGGGGAAACCACCGGGGTGTTCCAGCTCGAGTCGGCGGGGATGCGCCGCTACATCCGGGAGCTGCGCCCCACGTCCGTCTTCGACCTCGCCGCGATGGTCGCGCTGTATCGCCCCGGCCCGATGGACAACATCCCCGCCTACATCCGGCGCAAGCACGGCCAGGAGCCGGTGACGTACCTGCACCCGCTCCTGGAGCCCTACCTGGAGAAGACCTACGGGATCTTCGTGTACCAGGAGGACATCATGTCCGCCGCCATCGCCCTGGGTGGCTTCACCGGACCCGAGGCGGACACGCTCGGCTACGCGATCCGCAAGAAGAAATCGTCCGTGCTCCGCTCGATGCGCGAGAAGTTCGTGACCCAGGCCGCCGAACGCGGGGTCGCGGCGCGGACCATCGACCAGGTCTTCACCGCGTTCGAGCCGTTCGAGCGGTATGGCTTCAACAAGGCCCACGCGACGTGCTACGGCCTGATCGCCTACCAGACGGCCTACCTGAAGGCGAATTACACGGTCGAATACATGACCAGTGTCCTGACCGCGTTCCGATCGAACGAGGAGAAGGTGGCGGCCGCCATCGCGGAGTGCCGCCGGCTGGGGATCCACGTCCTGCCGCCGGATGTCCACCGAAGCCACCTCGAATTCACCGTGGACGGTGCAGCGATTCGGTTCGGGTTGCTCGCGGTCAAGAACGTGGGCCAGGGGGCCATCGAATCGATCATTGCCGCGCGCGATGAGGGCGGCGACTTCCGCTCGCTCGCCGAATTCTGCTCGCGGATCGATCTCCGACTATCGAATCGCAAGGTGCTCGAGTCGCTCGCGAAGGTCGGGGCACTCAATGCGTTCGGGCACCCGGCGCAGATCCTCCTCGGCCTGGACGATGCAACCGCCTCCGGGCAGGCGATCCAGCGCGATCGGATCAGCGGCCAGACGTCGCTGTTCGACATGGCGGCGGACGATGCGGTGCTCCTCGAGGCGCCGCTCCCGACGGCGACGGAGGTTCCATCCCGGGAGCGCCTCCGCTGGGAGAAAGAGCTGCTCGGCCTGTACCTGTCGGAGCATCCGATGGGCGAGGTTGCCGAGCGGATCGGGCCGTTCGTGACGGCCTACTCGGGCGACCTTCGCGACGAATCGCTCGACGCCCAGCGGGTCGTGGTCTGCGGCATCGTGACCGGTCTGCGGACGGTCATCACCAAGGCCAAGGCCACGATGGCGATCGTGACGATCGAGGATCTCCAGGGCGCCATCGAGATCGTCGTGTTCCCCCGTACGTACGAGCAGACGCTGGGCACCTGGGTGGACGGCGCGATCCTGCTCATCGCGGGACGGGTCGATCATCGCGGCGACGAGGTCTCGCTCCTGGGCGACCTCGTCGTCGCCTGGGACGAGGCCGAGGCGCGCGGCGCGGAGGCGTTCGCCCGCGAGGTGGCCAAGGGCGACCGAGGTGGTGGGTCTCGTCGGCGGGGGAGCCCGCCCGTCGGGGTCGGCGTCAACGGCAACGGGAACGGCAACGGAAACGGCAGCGGCTCGAGCGGCGGGGGTTCGACCGGCAGGACCCGGCTTGTCGCACCCCTCGGCGGACCCGAGAGGACGAGCGGGGCGGCAGGGGCAACGCCGCGGCCGCCCGTCGCCGTCGGCCCCGGCCTGCCGGCCGTCCCGGCCGTGTCGCCGCTGCGCGGCCGGTCGGCGACGATGGGGTCGAGCGAGTTGCCCCAGATTGCCCCCGCCGAGCCGATCGCGGCAGACGTGCGCGCGGCGATGACCGGAGACGAACCCGAGTGGGACCTCGATCCGGCACTGCCCGACGAGGCCCGCGCACGCGTCGCCGCCGAAGCGGCCGAACCCACCCGGCCGCTCGAGGGGTCCGGCCCGGGCCAGGTGCTCCACGTATGGTTCGGCGGCGCTCCCGCCGATCGGATCGTCCAGGCGATGGAGGGTTTCAGAGCGTTGGTTCGCGAGCATCCCGGTGAGACGCCCGTCGTGGTCCACATCCCGGCCGCCGGAGGGGCGACCCTGCCGATGCCGCTGAAGCAGGCCGTCGCATACGACAGCGAACTGCTCGCCGACGTGCGTCGCCGCCTCGGCGAGGGAGTGGCTCGCCTCGACCTCGTCTGACCGCGCCCGACGGGACGCTCAGTCCCAGCGCTCGTAGGCTGGGTGACCCGGCCGGACGGCGACAAACACGCCTCGACACGTCGCGGTGACCACGTCTCCACTTCGCAGCTCGGCTTCGGTCGTCGCCCGGTCCTCGCCGGACGCGACGACCCACGCGCGCAGCGTGACGGGCCGATCGGTCGGGGTCGGCCGAACCAGGCGCACGTGGAACTCGGACGTCACGCAGGCGGGTGGGCGCGCGGCCCCGCTGGCGCGCATGAGATGCATCGCCGCGGCCCAGTTCGAGTGGCAGTCGAGCAGGGTCCCGATGATCCCGCCGTTCAGCACGCCCGGGAACGCGGCGTGATGCGGCGCCGGCTGCCATTCCGCCTCGAGTACGCCGTCGGCGGTCTCGTGGCTCCCGATCCGCAGGCCGTGCTCGTTGGCCGGACCGCATCCGAAGCACGTGCTGGCCGGGGCGTAGCGGACCTGGACGCTGGCCTCGGGCATGGGGTGAGCATACCGGTCGACCCGCTACCCTGACCCGGTGCAACTCGTCTTCCGGGCGATCCGTGTCATCGACGGGACCGGCGCTCCGCCCAGGGGCCCCGTCGATGTCGTGGTCGAGGGCGAGCGGATCGCCGTCGTCGTGGATCCCGGAGAGGCTGCCCAGTTCGCGGCCGAACCGGGTCGGTCCACGCGAGTGATCGACGGCCGCGGCCGGACGCTCCTTCCCGGGTTGATCGATGCTCACGCGCACTACACCTTCGACCCCGCCGAGGGTTCGCTCCAGGCGATCGCGGCGCGGACTGACGAGGAGATCCTGGCGACCGCCGCGGAGCACGCGCGGCGGGCCCTCCACGCCGGGATCACGACGGCCCGCGGAGCCGGTTCCATCCGCGGACTCGAACTCGCGCTCCGCGCTGAGATCGCCGCCGGGAGGATCGCCGGACCGCGCATCGTGGCCGCCGGCACGGCCGTGGGCTCGGTCGACGGACACGGCGCCGCGTTCGGCCTCGAGGCGACCGGCCCCGACGCCCTTGCCCGTGCGACGGAGGCGGTCATCGACGCCGGCGCCGACGTGGTGAAGATCGTCGCGTCCGAGGCCGCGATGTTGACGACAACCGGCCACGAACCGGGACGAATGGTGTTCGGCCGACCGGAACTGGACGATGCCGAGCTGCGCGCGATCGTCAAGGTCGCGCACGCCCTGGGTCGCCGGGTCATGGCCCACGCACAGGACGGCGAATCGGTGGTGCGCTGCGCCCGTGCCGGCGTCGACAGCATCGAGCACGCCTGGCTCGCCGATCGGGCGGCCATCGAGGCGGTCGCCGAGGCCGGATCCGCGCTCGTCCCCACGCTCATCGTGACGGATGTCAACCGAACACTCGATGGGCTCACACCCGTCCAGCGCGAGCGCCAGCGGCTCATCGAGGTGCGCCACCGGGCCTCCTGTGAGGCCGCCGTGAGCGTCGGCGTCACGCTCGTGGCCGGGACGGACACCGGTGAGGTCGGAGTGACCGCCGACATGGCCTGGCGCGAGCTGAGCCTGCTCGCAGGTCACGGCCTCGCGCCGATGGATGCCATCCGGGCGGCAACGTCGAACGCCGCCCAGCTCCTGGGGCTCGGCGACGAGGTTGGACGGATCGCGCCGGGTCTTCAGGCCGACCTCCTCGTGGTGGACGGAGATCCCATCGCCGATCTCACCACCCTCGCGACGCCGTCGATCGTCGTCCAGGGCGGGCGGATCGTGGTGGGTCCGTCGGACTTCGTGAACGGGGACGTCATCGCCCGATGAGCTGGCTTGTCGTGGCGACCGCGTTCGTGTCCGCGGCGCTCGCCTTTGCCGTCGAACCGCTGGTGGCGAAGCTGCTGCTCCCGACATTCGGTGGCAGCGCAGCGGTGTGGACAACGTCGCTCGTCTTCTTCCAGGCCGCGCTGCTCGCCGGCTACGCCTGGGCCCACCTGACCCTCCGCTGGCTGGGCGTTCGCCGGCACGCCGTGGTGCAGGTTGTGCTCGCCGCGCTGCCGCTCGTCGTCCTGCCCGTCGCGCTTCCCGGGGGCACCGCCCCGCCTGCGGGCATCCCGACCGCCCTCTGGCTGTTCGGCCTGCTCGCGATCATCGTCGGTCTCCCGTTCGTGGTCCTCTCGACGAGTGGACCAACGATGCAGCGCTGGTTCGCGTCGCTCGCGGTTCGCGGCCGGACTCAGCCGTATCGCCTGTACGCGGCGTCGAACGCCGGGAGCCTGCTCGGCCTGCTGGCGTACCCGGTGCTCATCGAGCCGAACCTCGATCTCGCGGAGCAGGCCCGCTGGTGGTCGTTGGGGTTCGCCGCGTTCGTGGTGCTGACCGCCGGAGCGGCGATCGCGGTCCGTCGATCCGGTCGCGACGACACCAGTGCGCCGGCACCCGCCGGGGATGGTGGTCCGGCACCAACTCCGGGCAAACCGGCCCCGGGCGACTCGGCCCCAGGCGACCAGGCGTCAGGTGAGCCGGCTCCGGGCGCCCGGAGCCGGCTGCGCTGGGTCGTCCTCGCCGCCCTCCCGGCGGCGCTGCTGGTCGGCACGACCGGACATCTGTCCACGGATGTGGCGGCCGTGCCGCTGCTGTGGGTGGTGCCGCTGGCGATCTACCTGCTCACCCTCGTCCTCGCCTACGCCCGCACCGCGCCGATCGGGATGGCGCTGGCCGATCGACTCCTGCCCGCGGGGATCGCGCTCGTGGCGATCACCCTCGTGGGGATCACCGCCCGACCGGTCGAGCTCGTGTTCGCGATTCACCTCGCCACGCTGGGTCTGGCCGGCCTCGTGCTGCATGGCGCCCTGGCCATCGACCGACCGGCCCCCGTGCGTCTGACCGAGTACACGCTGCTCGTGGCCCTCGGCGGGGCGTTGGGCGGCCTCGGGGCCGCCGTCATCGGGCCGGTCGTGCTGCCCATCCCGCTGGAGCTGGAGTTGGCCCTGGTGGGCGTGCTGCTGGTTCGCTCGGCGCGCCGCGAGGCGGATCGGCTGCGCCTCGGGCCGCTCACCGCGGCCGACGGGGCCGGCGTCCTCCTCGTCGCGATCGTCGCGCTTCAGCTTCCGGCCGCCATCGAGGGCTGGCGCGCGCTCGCCACCGCCGGTGTCGCGGCAACGGTCCTCGTCGGTTCGCGACCGCGCCTGTTCGCCCCGCTGGCAGCCGCGGCCCTGGCGGTCGGCATCGTGGTCCAGCCGGCGGCCATCCTCATCGAGCGGACCTTCTACGGCACCTACCGGGTCGTCGAGACGGCGCCCGGGCGTCACGTCCTGTACGCGGGAACGACCATCCACGGCATGCAGGATGCGGCGCCGGGGGAGGCGGACGAGCCGCGGAGCTACTACCACCGCGGAGGGCCCCTCGGGCAGGTCATCACCGCGCTCCAGCGGGACCCGCGCCCGCTCCGAATCGGGGCCGTGGGCCTCGGCGTCGGCACGATCGCCGCGTACGGACGGCCCGGCGATTCGTTCCAGTTCTTCGAGATCGATCCGGCGGTCGAGGCGATCGCCCGCGATCCGGCCCTGTTCACCTACCTGGCCGACACGCCCGCCGCGGTCGAGGTCGTGATCGTCGATGGGCGGCTCGGCCTCGAGTCCGTGGCTCCCGCGGCGTACGACCTCCTCGTCCTCGACGCGTTCAGCTCGGATGCCGTGCCGGTTCATCTGCTCACCGTCGAGGCGCTGCGCCTGTCCATGGATCGGATGGCGCCGGGCGGGGTCGTCGCGATCCACGTCTCGAATCGCTACCTCGATCTCGAGGCCGTCGTCGCTGCCGGGGCGCGAGAGCTGGGCCTGATCGCGATCACCGGCTCAGACCTTCCGGCGCCGACCGACACGGGTCGCGTGGATGCGTCGAGGTGGGTGATCATGGCTCGTGCGTACTCGGAGGTCGCCGACCTCGCGACCGGCCCGGACTGGCGGACCGCCCAGGACCACGGCCGCCGCCCGTGGACTGACCGGGCGAGCGACCTGCTCAGCGTTCTCGGCGGCCAATAGGCCCTCCGGTCCCGATGGCCCTCCGGTCTCAGCCGGCGTGGCGCTCGCGACGGTGCAGACGAGCGATCACGGCATAGAGCATCGGGAGGGCCATCTCGGGATGCTCCTTGAGGAGGGCTCGGAACTCCCAGGCGGGAAGCAGCAGGCAGGTCAGCTCATCCTCGGCGACAACGGTTGCCGTTCGCCCATGCTCCTCGATGATCCCCAGCTCGCCGAAGAATTCTCCCGGGCCAAGCCGTCCGGACCACGACTCGCCGTCCCGCTCCACGCGGGCCGTTCCGGCAGTGACGAGATAGACGTGGAGGGCCGGATCGCCCTGGCGGACCACGACGTCGCCGGGCGCGAAGGTGCGCTCCCTCGCCGACTTCAGGACCTGGCCCCGCGCCTTCGAGGACAGGACGGACAGGATCGGGATCGATGCGGCGGCGGCCGAGTCCATGGCACCTCTCCTCGTGTCGTCGAGCCGGGTCGAGATCGGCGCTCATCGTACCCGCCGCCCGACATCGCGGACGGCCTAAACCTCGGCGATCACCCCGATCGAGACCCGGAACCCGGCGCGGCGTTGCGCCGGAGGCATCATGGTGGCTTGCCCGACGGGCGTGTCGTTCGGGAACCAGCGAACCCACTCTTCGCTGAACGTGTCGGACTCCGCTGGATCACGCAACGCCCAGTTCGCCCAGACGATCTTCTCGAGTGAGCTTCCCGAGGCACCAAGCAGCGCCTCGAGGTTGCGCATGCACTGGCGTGTCTGTTCCTTGATCCCTGCACTGACGATCCGACCGGTATCCGGATCAACGGGACCGACACCGGACACGTAGACCATGCCGCCGGCCGTGACTGCCCGACCACGACCCGACGAGCCACCCGACTCATCGGGCGACCGTCCTTGATCACCGGCGAGTGATCCGCCCTTTCCGGGGCCGACCGGCACCGCTCGCGCGGCGACTTCCTCGGCAGGGATGCCGAACTCCCCAGGCGGGAGCTGGATCCCGTGCGCCTTGAACTTGCCCATGAACGTCGGGCGAATCCCGGTCGCCTTGAGCGTTCCTTCGATCTTCTTGTCCCGGATGCCGGTCTGCTCGAAGACGAAGATGTCCTGCATGAGGATCTCGTCGTCCTCGACGCCGTAGATCTCGCTGATGTTGACGATCTTGCGCGAGCCGTCCTTGAGGCGAGCGGTATGGACGATCACATCGACGGCCGACGCGATCTGCTCGCGGATCGCACGGAGGGGCAGCTCGTATCCGGTCATGAGGACCATCGTCTCGATCCGCCGGAGCATGTCCTTCGGGCTGTTCGCATGCCCGGTGGACAGCGATCCATCCTGTCCGGTGGTCATCGCCTGGAGCATGTCCAGCGCTTCTCCGGCCCGACACTCGCCGACGATGATCCGGTCGGGGCGCATGTGCAGCGCATTGCGCAGCAGATCCCGGATCGTGATCTCACCCCTGCCTTCGAGGTTGGGCGGTCGTGCTTCGAGCGTGACGACGTGGCGTTGGCGGAGCTGCAGCTCGGCCGCGTCCTCGATCGTCACGATCCGCTCGTCGTCGGGGATGAACGACGACAGGACGTTGAGCGTCGTCGTCTTGCCCGAGCCGGTGCCGCCGGAGACGAAGATGTTGAGGCGAGCCTCGACGCACGCCCGGACGAAGTCGAACATCTCGCTCGTCGCCGTCCCGAAGCCGACCAGGTCGTCCACGGTGAACGGCGTGGCGGAGAACTTCCGAATCGTGATGACGGGTCCCACGAGCGAGAGCGGGGCGATGACGGCGTTGACCCGTGAGCCGTCGGGAAGGCGGGCGTCGACGCGCGGGCTCGATTCGTCGATGCGTCGACCCAGGGGAGCAATGATCCGGTCGATGATCCGGCGGACGTGCTCGTTGCTCATGAAGTGCGCATCGACGCGCTGGATCTTCCCCCCTCGCTCGACATAGATCCGTTGCGGGCCGTTGACCATGATCTCGGTGATCGACTTGTCGAGCAGGAGCGGCTCCAGCGGTCCGAGGCCCGTGATCTCCTGGAGCATCTCGTCGACCAGGCGGACGCGTTCGTCGCGCGTGACGGCGAAGCCCTGCTGCACGAGGATCCGATCGAAGATCTCCTCGATCCTGGTACGCAGGGCGTCCGGAGCGATGTCGAGGCGGGAGCCGTGTTCTCGCGAGAACTCGTGCTGGGCTCGAAGGGTGATGTCGCGAAGCAACTCGTCGCGGGCAGAACTCCGAGCCTGCCTTGGGGGAGCAGGAGGCTGACTAACAACGATCGCGGCGGCCTGCGCGGCGTCGGGCGTCGCGCCCGCTGGGGCGGCGGCCGTCGCGCCCGCTGGGGCGGCCTCGGCCGTCGCGCCGGTTGCTGCGGCCTCGACCGTCAGGCCGGCCTTCGCCGCTTCGGCCCTCGCGTTTTCGGCTTGGCGTACCCGCTCGACTCGCTGGAGCAGGGACATTGACTTCGGCCTCCCTCGGGCTGGCGTCAGTTCAGGTTGTGCGCAGCCCGTCCGGCGGGGCCTGGCCCCGACCGGGCAGGTCACGCTGCGCTCGCCTACAAGATACATCCGCGACGCGTCCGGGGCGGCGAAGGGGACCTGCAATGGGGCCCAGAAGGACCAAGATGATGCGCGCCGTCAACGCAAATCGTGGTGCCGGAGCCGGGACTTGAACCCGGATGAGGTTGCCCTCAGCGGTGTTTGAGCTTTCTCGGACGTGTCCGGCGGGGTCCGCCGGCGTTCGGTTTGAGCGATCGCCGCTCGGCTGCAGCTCATCGGCCGCAGCCTGTCGGGTTTACGATCCACCGGTGGAGTTTCTCCGGCGATGGCTCGGCAGTCCAACGGCGCGCGAACGGCCGGCACCCGCATCCGCGGCCTGCCCGTATCTGTGCGGCCACGTCTTCGACCGACAGCCGAGGCGCGGCCGGAAGTGCCCGACCTGCGGACGGCAGTTTTGGGTACGACGGCGCGTTGCCCTGACGGAGGAGGCAACGGAGCGCCATGACGTTGCTGCGACGCTCGATCGGATGGGTATCGACTACGGCGAGCTCGAGGCGAACATGAGGGCGAAGGACCCGAAGTTTGGGCCGCGCGACATCTACGGCGCGGCTCTGAACCAGAAGCTCCTCCACGCGCTGCGGCGCGCAGATTGGGGCGCTGTCTCCAGAATCTTCGAAACCCAGGTCTACGAACTGGTCGAGCGTGGGAAGCCCTATCTGGCGGTGGCCCGCGAGGCTTCGAAGGCGGAACTTCGCAAGCTCCAGAAGGCCCACGTCACGGACGTCCGGATCATCGCTTACGACTCGCACACGGGGCCGTGCTCGGCGTGTGTGGTGGACGGAGACCGAGTCGTCTCGATCGAGGCTGAAATCGTCTCGCCTTCGGTACCACATGAAGCCTGTGTCGACGCCGCCATGGGGCCGTGCGGCTGTCGGTACTCCGCCATCGTCTGAGGCAGCCCAGGGCCGAGCCGTCCAGGCTGGCCGCCGAGCGGGATCGGAGGGACCCCTTTCACGCGTGGTTGTGCTGTCAAGTTGCGTCCAACGCACCGCCCCCGGTCGGCCCGGACCGCCAGACGCCGCGGAACTCAGGGCAGGCCAGAGTCTCCACTGAAGTCAGTACGGTTCAATCATCGTCCTGGCGCTGGACAGGGGCTGCGCACGTGTCACTCTTGTACGGGAACCGGGTCCATCGAGGGCCGCGCATGCTGAGAGGGGCGAGATCATGGCAGTCGCGAGGCCAGCACCGAAGCCGGCACTAAAGCCCGAAGAGGCGTGGCATCAAGCACGGTTGATCCCCACCACGGGGATCGGCGGTCAGGCCGAGCAGGAGCAACGGGCAACCTCGTCGCTCCTCGCGGTCATGCGCGCGGTGCCGCAGTTCGGCAAAGCGCTCCTCTCCCATCTCGACGCACCGGCTGGCCGAATCGAAACCTTCACCGAGGTCCGCTTCCTTGACGCGGATCAGAAAACCGTCATCCCGGACGGCGCCGTGGTTGTCGAGCGCGGCAAGACGCGATGGGTATGCCTCGTTGAAGTCAAGACGGGCGGCGCCTCGCTAACGACCGAGCAGGTCGAGAAGTACCTCGAGGTCGCGAGGGCAAACGGCTTCGCGGCGGTACTCACGATCAGCAACCAGATCACCGCCTCCCCGACGGAGAGCCCAGTCCCGATCGACAACAAGAAGACCAGGAAGGTCGCGCTTCGGCACCTGTCCTGGTGGCAGGTCATGACCGAGGCGCGTGTCCAGCACGAGCACCGTCACATTGCCGACACCGACCAGGCCTGGATCGTCGGCGAGCTGATCGCCTACCTCGACCACGAGAAGGCGGGTGCGGGTGGCTTCGATGACATGGGCGACAGCTGGGTCGCCGTCCGCGACGGCGCACGCCAACACACCCTGCGCCTCGCTGACAAGGGGGTTCGCGATGTCGCCTCGCGCTGGGAGCAGTTCGTGCAATACCTGGCGCTAGGGCTGTGCCAAACGCTGGGCCGCAACGTCGAGGTGATGTGGCCAAAGAAGCTCGAGGCTGCTGGTCGACTCGATGTGGCGGTCCGATCGCTCGTCGATCAGGGTCGACTCGAGGCGACGATCCGTGTCCCCGATGCAGCTGCTCCCATCGACCTCTCGGCAGACCTGCGCACGAGGCTCTTGACTACGAGCCTTGAGCTCGCCGCTCCACGCGAGGGCCGCGCGAAGACCCGCATCACCTGGATCGTCCGACAACTCAAAGAGGCCCCCAACAACGTCCGTATCGAAGTTCGTTATCCGAACGCCAAGGAGACAGTGTCCGCGACGCTCGGGGAAGCGCGCGAAAGGCCGGACTGCCTCCTGTTTGCCGCGGACGCTCACCGCGAACCGCGGATGTTCCGGGTGTCCTTGTCAGATGAAATGGGCTCGAAGCGCGGCAAGGTACCTGGCTCGTTCGTCATCGAATCCAAACGGCAGACCATCGACTTCTACCGAGCGATCGTGCAGGACCTCAAGGTCTGGACCGCCTCTGCGCCCAAGCTTCCGAGCCAGCTCGAGGTAGCCACACCTGTGGCCTCGCCCGAGCCGCCCGACTCCGTCGACCCAGGGCGCGCGTAACGGGGACACCTCGCCCAAACCGTCCTCAAGGCGGCGCGATGAGGCGCCGCAAGCCCCCTCGTCTGCCCGGACGCCGCTGGCCGCAGGCCCGCGGGATCGCAGGTCCGGGACCGGATCCCTGGTGTCATCAGGCTATCGGTCGACGACGCGCTGCTTCGCGGCGGCGAACTCATCGTCATCGATGGCCCCGATCGTCCGAAGGTGATGGAGTCGTTCTAGTTCAGTGGCGATCCCGCCCGCGCCGGGCTGGTCGGGCGACCGTAGGAGGAAGCTCGTCACCGTGGCTGTGATGACCGAGAAGAGTCCAACCCCGAGCAGCATGAGGGCTATCGCGGCGATCCGGCCCTCGGTCGTTGTTGGATACACGTCGCCGTAGCCGACGGTGGTCATGGTGACGACGCCCCACCAGATGGCGTCGAACGGTGAGTCGACGGCCGCATTCACACCCTTCTCGGCCACATACATCGCGGTCGCTGAAATTGCCATCACGCCGAACCAAGCGACGAAGACCCAGGCAAGGCCGCGATGGCGTGCCAACCGCTCGACTTGCAGGCTGGCGCGATAGATGCCCGCCAGCGCGCGAACGAGGCGCAGGAGGCGTACAAGTCGGAGCAGGCGAACACCGCGAATCGACGGAATCAGCGCCGCGAGGTCGATCCAGTGGCCGCGCAGGTATTCGCGCCGATCGACGGCGGCGAGGAAACGCGAACCGAACTCCAGGAGGAAGATCGCGGTCAGCACAGCGTCGATCGCTGCCAACGTCGGCATCAGGTCCCCGGCAGCGTTGTCGCTCGCCAGACCAACCAGGACGAACAGCACAGCGAGCCCCGCCATGCCGAGCTCCCATGCCACCTCGTGGTGGGCGATGAAGGCGCGATATCGCTCTCGACTCATCCTCTCTCCAACTCCGGTGGGCTCGACGCCTCTCGATGTCTGATTGCCTTTCCCTCCGGGAACCGCGCATTGATCCGCCGCCCGTGGGCCGTCAGGCCGCGCCTGAGGGGCCTCCACGAGTCTTGCTCGGCGGCCCCGAGGTAGGCGAGGTGGATACGATCGCGGAGCGGGAGGTCACGGCCTCAGCGTACAGCCGCCCCAGTTTCAGAGAAACGGCGGCGTGACAGAATGACCAACTTGGTTGACGGCGTAGCGCCTACCTCTGCCGCGCCTACCTCATCGCTTGCCACAATCATGAGGAGTCGCGTGCTTCGGGATCTGTCGCCATCCAGTCGACTGGTGCTGATTGCTGTCGTGTCGGCACTGGTCGTGGTCGTCGTCGCGGGGTCTCGGAGCCTCCGAAGTCCTCCGACAGCGGTGGAGCCTACGCCTACAGATACCGCGATTGCCAGCCCGGCGCCGAGCCCGAGCTCAAGCCGAGGTCCAACACCTTCGGCGCCTACAACACAACGGCCCAGCGCGCTGGCGGGCACCTTCGCTCTTGGAGTCGTCCTCGCGACTCTGCTGGTCGCCGCGGAGGACCGAACGGGGTACGACCGCTCACTGTTCCGTCATTGGATCGATGCTGATGGTGATGGCTGCGACGCCGGCCGCGAAGTATTGATTCAGGAGGCACTCGTCGCCCCAACGATTTCGGCAGGATGCGTCCTGTCGGGAGGCGAGTGGTCGAGTGCCTATGACGGGTTCACCTTCTCCAACCCGAGCGACCTTGACGTCGATCATGTCGTTGCGCTGGCGGAGGCATGGGATTCGGGCGCCTCCGGCTGGGATCCTGCCCGCCGCGAATCGTTCGCGAACGATCTCGGGGTTCGCTGGTCTCTGATCGCCGTATCGGCATGGTCGAACACGAGCAAGTCGGACAAGGACCCCGCCGATTGGATGCCGCCACTCGGTAGCTTCCGTTGCTCGTATCTCGCGAACTGGGTGGCCGTGAAGGCCCGGTGGGGGTTGGCGGTTGACTCCCTCGAGAAGTCCGTCATCGGCGCGTATTCCGAGTGCCAAAGCGTGCCCGTCGAGGTTGTGCTCGCGGAGTAGCATCTGGCACATCCCGGCCATGCCCTGGGGGGCGAACTGATGTCATTCATCGGGACCGCATTCCGCGAGGCATCGCGACGACAGAAGATCGCGGTCGTCGTGGCCGGTCTAGTCGGTATCACGGCTGTCGGCGGTGGCCTTTCGCCAGACGCAGGCGTCGATGTCTCCCCAAGCCCAACGAACATCGCGACGTTTGGCCCTACCGAGGCGCCTACCGCTGCGCCCACACCCACCTTGGTGCTAACCCCCTCGCCTGCCAAGGCACCTACGCCCACTCCAACTCCTACCCCGACGCCTACCCCGACGCCCACCTCGGCGCCC
>CAKKPP010000013.1 GCA_919901745.1 Chloroflexota bacterium
CCGGCATCCACAGCGCCGACCCGCGCCTCGTGCCGTCGGCGCGTCACCTCGCGGTGATCGGCTACGAGGAGATGCTCGAACTCGCCCAGCAGGGCGCCCAGGTCATGCAGGTCCGGGCGGTCGAGCTGGGCTGGGTCAACAACGTCGTCATCGAGGTCCTGAGCTCGTTCGTGGACGCGCCGGGTACGCTGATCAAGGAGGATCCGCTCGTGGAGCAGCGCAACAAGGTCCGCGGCCTGGCCCACGACCGCAACGTGGCCAAGGTCACGCTGGTCGCCGTACCGGACCGGCCCGGGGTTGCCCGTGCCGTCTTCGACCCGCTGGCGGAGGCCGGGATCAACATCGACATGATCGTCCAGAACGTGGGCCACGACGGTGCGACCGATCTGTCGTTCACCGTGCCGAGGGTGGAGCTGGCCAGCGCGAAGCGGACCCTCGAACCGATCGTCCGCGCACTCGGCGCCCGCGAGCTGACCTCCGACGCGTCGGTCGCGAAGGTCTCGATCGTCGGGGCCGGCCTCCACAACGCTCCGGGCTACGCGGCGCGGATGTTCGGGACGCTGGCCGACGCCGGGGTGAACATCGAGATGATCTCGACGTCCGAGGTCCGGATCACCTGCATGATCGCGGAGGCCGACCTCGAGATCGCGCTCAACGCGCTCCACGGGGCCTTCGAGCTCGAGAAGCCGGATCCGGTCGACGCGGCGGCGGTCGGTTGATGCGCTCGTGACGGCCGTCCCCATGGTCGATTCTCCGACGTCGAGCGCGAACCAGCCGTTCCTCGCCCGTCGGCAGCGTTTCGCCGCGGTCGGTTCGACGAACGACGTGGTCCGGGAGTGGCTCGCCGACGGCACACCCGAGGTCTGCCTGGCCGTGGCCGACGAGCAGACGGCCGGGCGTGGCCGGTCGGGGAGGAGCTGGTTGGCGCCTGCCGGGCGAGCGCTGCTCCTGTCGCTCGGGTTTCGACCGGTGTGGCTGGCCCCGGACCGGGTCTGGCGGCTCGCGGCGATCGCCTCGCTGGCCATGGCCGACGCGGCCGAGGAGGTCGCCGAGCTGGCGGATGGTGCGGTTCGCCTGAAGTGGCCGAACGACCTCGTGATCGAGGCAGTCGACGGGCGCGCGGTCGCAGGGGGCGCCGTCGCTGGACCGCGGATCTCCGACAACCCCACCCGCGTCGTGCTGAAGGTCGCCGGCGTCCTGGGCGAGACCGACGGGCTCGGCGGCGATGATCCGCGAGTGGTGATTGGCCTCGGCATCAACGCCGACTGGGCCGCGGCCGACTTCCCGCCCGAGCTTGCCGTCGCGATGACCTCGCTGCGCGAGGCGTCCGGCGGTCGCCCGATCGATCTCGCGACTTTGCTCGACGCGTTCCTGGGCAGGCTCGAAGCCCGCGTCCAGGCGCTGCGAGCCGGCCGCTTCGACGCGGCCGACTGGACGGATCGGCAGCTCACCACCGGCCGCACGGTCTTGCTGCAGTCCGCCGACCGCGGGACGGAATCCGTGCACGCGCTGGGCGTCGATTCGCTCAGCGGCGCGCTGGTCGTCGCGGACGCCGACGCGCACGGCGGCGAACGGTCGGTGCTCTCCGGCGAGATCGTCCATCTTCGGGTCGGGGTGTAACGCCGTGGCCCGTCCGGGATTGAGGAAGGTAGGAGCGGCAGGGGCTGCCGCTCCGCGGATCGCCCACCTCGATCGCGATCGAGCGCTCGTGGAGGCCGCCCGTCGGGATCCATCCCAGTTCGACGCCCTGTATCGCAGGTACCTGGCACAGGTGTACAGCTTCGCGTACTACGAGCTCGGCGATCATCACGCCGCCGAGGACGCCACCGAACGGACGTTCCTGTCCGCGCTCGCCAACATCCACCGGTTCGAGGAGCGAGCGCGGCCGGCCGACGGCGAGGGCGCGTCGACGTTCCGGGTGTGGCTGTTCCGGATCGCCCGCAATGCCATCGCCAACCAGCGCCGCACCGTGCGCCGGCGGCCGACGGCGCCGATCGAGGCCGCCGCGATCGTGGCCGACCCGCTCGACGTGGAGGGGGATGCCGTTCGCCGCGAGGAGGGGAGCGCGGCATGGCTGGCCGTGGGGCGCCAGCCGACCGATCGCCGCCGGGCGCTCATCCTGCGCTTCGTCGACGAGATGAGCACCGCCGAGATCGCCGGCGTCATGGGCCGCTCCGAGGGCGCCATCCGGGTCCTCATCCATCGCGCCCTGCGCTCGGTCGGGCGCGACCTGCGGGGCCGGAGCCGATGACCTTCCTGGGCCGCGACGCGCTCGAAGTCGACGCCCTGGTCACCGATCGCTACCTCGAATCGCTGCTGGCCGGGCACGCGCCGGTGGCCGGGCACGCGCCGATGGCCGGGCACGCGCCCGTGCCGGGTGACGGTCGGGGCGGAGCGATGCTCGATGGGGAGGTCCGCTTCGCCGCGCATCGCCTGGGCCTCGACCTGCCGCACTTTTACCCGTCCTTCCGGTTCGAGGAGCGGCTCGGCAGGCGCCTCGCCGACCTGGCGGCATCCCTTCGGTTCCCCGCGGCGGCCGGCGCCGAGGGTGTCGTCATTCCGTTGGGCGGCATCGGTCGAGGCGGCGTCGACCCGGCAACGGCCGATCTGCTCGCCGGGCTGGCCGGCTTCGACGACCCGCGAAGGCCCGGCCGACCCCTGCTGATCGGCGGCGCCATCACGTCCGCCGCCCTGTCGCTCGCGGGCGTTGCCTGGGTCGCCTGGCGACGGAACCATCCGGCGGCCTCGCGGATGGCGCGCGCCGTCCGCGCCGTCAATGCTGCCCGCGCGGTCAGTGCCGCCCGCGCCGTCAGTGCGGCCCGGGCAAGGTTGGACTGATGCCGATCAAGCTCCCCTCGTTCCGGCCGCGCAAGGACGCCTACCCGCCCGACCTCTGGACGCGCTGCCCGGGTTGCAGCGAGATGCTGTTCAACAAGCAGCTCGACAAGGCGAACCGGGTCTGCCCGTCGTGCAACCACCACTTCCGGCTGTCGGCGGCCGCCCGGCTCGAGGTCCTCCTGGACCCGGGTTCGTTCCGTGAACTCGATGCCGGTCTGCAGAGCGTCGATCCGCTCGGATTCGTCGATCAGAAGGCGTACCCGGATCGCGTCGTCGCCGCGCAGGTGGCCACCGGGATGCGCGATGCCGCGATCCGCGGGATCGGGGCCATCGAGGGGACCACGGTCTCGATCTGCGTCATGGACTTCGGGTTCATGGGCGGGTCGATGGGCGCCGTCGTCGGTGAGAAGGTGACCCGTGCCGCCGAGGACGCCACGTCCGGGCGAATGCCCTTGATCGTGGTGTCGGCGTCGGGAGGCGCGCGGATGCAGGAGGGAACCCTGGCGCTCATGCAGCTGGCGAAGACGGTCGCGGCCGTGGAGCGGCTGCGGGCCGCCGGGCTGCCGTTCATCAGCCTCATGACCGATCCGACGACCGGCGGCGTGTTCGCCTCGTACGCGGTGCTCGGCGACGTGAACCTGGCCGAGCCCAACGCCCTGATCGGGTTCGCCGGTGCGCGCGTGAGTGCGGGCACCATCGCCCAGGAGCTCCCGCCCGGGTTCCAGCGGACGGAGTTCCTGTTCAGCCACGGATTCGTCGATCGGATCGTCCAGCGAGCCGAGGCACGGGCCGAGATCGCCGCCCTGCTCCGGTTCCTCGTCCCGGCCCCGGCCGGCGCGGAGGGAGCCGACGAGGGCGGCCCGACACTCTTCCGTCCGATGTCCTTCCTGTCATCGCTGGCCGACCGCATGATCGGCGAACCCGATCCGGTGCCGGCCGCCGGCACGGGCCAGTCCGAGGAGAGCCCCCGTGGTTGATCGACTGCTGGGCCGCGGTCGCGATGCCGAACATCGGACCGCGGCAGCGCCGCCGTCCGATGCCGCCGACCCGAAACGCGCGGTCTGGTCGCGGGTCCAGCTCGCCCGCAACCAGCGTCGCCCGCGAACCCTCGAGTTCGTGGCCGCCATGGCCGACGAGTTCGTCGAGCTGCACGGCGATCGTGCCTTCGGCGACGACGCGGCCATGGTCGTCGGGCTCGCCCGGATCGAGGATCGGCGCTTCGTCGTGGTCGGCCAGCAGAAAGGCGCCGACACCAACGAGAACATCCGGCGCAACTTCGGGATGCCCCACCCCGAGGGGTATCGCAAGGCGATCCGGGTCATGGAACTCGCGGAGCGCTTCCGGCTGCCGATCGTGACCTTCGTCGACGTGCCCGGCGCCCATCCCGGTCCCGAATCGGAGGAGCGCGGAATCGCCGAGGCCATCGCCCGCTCCATCGGGCTGATGAGCCGCATTCGCACACCGATCGTGGCGATCATCACCGGCGAGGGCGGATCGGGTGGAGCCATCGCGATCGCCGTCGGAGACGTCGTGATCGCGCTCGAGAACGCCGTGTACAGCGTGATCAGCCCGGAGGGCTGTGCGGCCATCCTGTGGCGGACGGCCGACGAGGCGCCCACGGCGGCCCTGGCCATGAAGATGACGGCCGCCGACCAGCTGGCGCTGGGGGTCGTCGACCTCGTCGTGCCCGAACCGGGCGACGGCGCGCACACGGATCACGCGGAAACGGCTCGTCGGCTGCGGGCGATCATCATCGAACAGCTCGATCGCCTCAGCGCGATCTCGCTCGAATCCCTCGTCGAAGCTCGCTACCGGCGCTACCGGTCCCTCGGCGCCTACACTGAGACGACCGAGGCGCCGGTTGCCGCGCCGCCGAGCCGTGGCCTCGCCGACCGCGTCCGCGATCTGCTTGATCCGGGCCGCTGGCCGGCCGGGGTTCAGGTGCCTGGACCGGGCCGCGGGCGCGACGAACCGCCGGCCCGCGAGGAGGTGTAGCGAATGCCCGAACGCGACTCCGCCCCTCGCGGCGACCGGCCGCGGACCGCCGCTGAGCGCGACGCGGACCACGCCGGCGTCGATCGGCTGACGTCCGACCTCCTCCCGACGCTCGTCGCCCGCCTGGCGGCCACCGGGTTGGGTGAGGTCGAACTTCGCGAGGACGGCTGGCGGATTCGCGTGCGTCGACCGGCCGCCGCCCAGAATCCCGAGCGTCCCGCCACGGATCGCCCCGGTCGTGCCCAACCGGGGCACGCGGGCCACGGCCATTCCCCGGGGGCGCTCGAAGGACATCGCGCGCCTCGAGTCGGCGCACCGTCGACCAATGGCTCCATGCCGGGCCCCGTCGGGGCGACTCTGCAAGGCACCGCGTCCGGAGCGGAGGCGG
>CAKKPP010000014.1:0-47787 GCA_919901745.1 Chloroflexota bacterium
GCCGCCCGCCGAGTGCGCCGCCCGCCGAGTGCGCCGCCCGCCGAGTGCGCCGCCCCGCGAGTGCGCCGCCCGCCGAGTGCGCGTGAGACAACAGATCCGCCGAACCAGCCACATTTTGACGCTCCCTCCGCACGCGCCGGGCGGCGCGGCCGTTGATTCAGGCGATCTGTTGCTTGGGACGCACGATCGTAGTGGACGATGGGCCGTCCGAGGCCGGATCTGATCGTGACGGTGGGCGGTCGGCTCGATCCCCTGCGCAGCGTCGATTCAACCGTGGCACCATCGACCCATGAGTGGTGAGTCCGGCCAGCGCGAGAGCCCGTACGAACTCCTGCAACGTGGAGCGGCGCTGCTGCGCGATCGGCACGATGCCCAGGCGGCCATCGTTCTGGAACGTGCCGCGCTCCTCGAGCCCGGCAAGGGTTCGATTCTCGAGGCGCTCGGTCGGGCGTACTTCAACTCCGCGCAGGCGAACCGGGCTCGAGCGACCTTCGAGGCGCTCCTCGAGGTCGATCCGTCAGCGGACTACGCCCACTACGCGCTCGGCCTGAGCCTCAAGCGTCTGGGACGCGTCGCCGAAGGCGCGACGCACCTGCGCCTGGCCGTCGCCCTCGACCCGTCGTCGACCCTCTATCGACGCGCCCTCGCCCGGATGACGTCCGCCGAGCGACAGCGCAACCCCGCCGGTCCCGACCCCGCCTGATCCGGGCCCGCTTTCTCCACGCCTGTGCGGCGGCTACGACGGACGTGCGCTCCACGACGCCTGTAACCGCGCGAGCCAGAACAGTCCGACGATCGACTTGGCGTCGCAGATGGCGCCGCGTTCGGCCAACTCGACGGCCTCGCGCCAGGGAAGCCGAACCAGCTCCAGGCGCTCGTCCTCGTCGGGAGCGAACCGGCCATCGGCGAGGACCGCTTCGAGGCCCGTGGCGAGATACAGATGCATCAACTCCGTCGCAAACCCCGGCGCCGTCCAGAACGATCCGAGCCGCCGCCACGTCCGCGCTCGCGAGCCGGTTTCCTCCTCCAGCTCGCGCCGCGCGGCCGCCCCGGGGTCCTCGTGGGTGAGCCCGTCCGCGCCGACGTCCAGGCCACCGGCCGGGATCTCGAGCAGTGGTCCCCCGGCGGCAAGCCGGAACTGGCGCACCAGGAGCACCCGCTCCTCATCGTCGATGGCGAGGATCGCGACGGCCCCCGGGTGGCCGACGATGTCCCGATCGGCCTCCGAACCATCGGCGCGCCTGATCCGGTCGACGCGAACCTCGAGATACCCGCCGCGGTGGACGACCCGCGAGTCGACGACCGTCTCGGTCAGATCCCGGGCCGCCTCGTCGTCACTCGACGTCACGCCGGAGCGGTCGGTTCGTGCCCGATCAGGGACAGCCCACTCCCGTCGAAGACGTGGAGCTTCGAGCCCGGCACGTGGAAGTCCAGGACGTCGCCCGGCTTGATCCGGTTCGAGGACGAGACGATCGCCACGATATCCTGACCGCCGACGGAGACGTGCAACAGCTCGTCGTTGCCGAGGTACTCGACGACATCGGCCGTCGCCCGGAATTTCGCGTCGCCGGCCTCGCCCTCTCCGATCGCGGAGTGCTCGGGCCGGAAGCCGGCCACGAGCCCATCGGCGCTGGCGTCCCGGACCGCCGACCCCAGCCGGCCCGGCAGGGGAATCGTGATTCCCGTTCCCGACTCGAGCATGACCGCGCCGTCGCGCCCCGTGGGCTTGACGTCGACGAAGTTCATCGACGGGCTCCCGATGAAGCCGGCCACGAACCGGTTGACCGGGTGGTCGTAGAGCTGCTGCGGTGGGCCGACCTGCTGGAGGATGCCCTCGTTCATGACCGCGATCCGCTGGCCCATCGTCATCGCCTCGACTTGGTCGTGGGTGACGTAGACGGTTGTCGTCTTGATGCGCTGATGGAGCCGGGCGATCTCGGCCCGCGTCTGGACGCGGAGCTTGGCGTCGAGGTTCGAAAGCGGCTCGTCCATGAGGAACACCGCCGGCTCGCGGACGATCGCCCGGCCGAGCGCGACGCGCTGCCGCTGGCCGCCGGACAGCTCCTTGGGCTTGCGCTCGAGCAGGCCGGTGAGCTGGGTCGTCTCCGCCGCCTCGTTGACCCGCCGTTCGATCTCCGCCTTGTCGATCTTGCGCAGCTTGAGGCCGAACGCCAGGTTCTCACGGACCGTCATGTGCGGGTAGAGCGCGTAGCTCTGGAAGACCATGGCGATGTCGCGGTCCTTGGGTGGGACGTCGTTCACGACGCGGTCGCCGATCATGATGTTGCCGCCGGTGACCTCCTCGAGCCCGGCGATCATCCGCAGGGCAGTGGTCTTGCCGCAGCCCGAGGGCCCCACCAGGACCATGAACTCGCCATCCGCGATCTCGATGTTCATGTCCCTGACCACCTGGACCGGACCGAAGCTCTTGACCACGTGGTCGAATGTCACGCTCGCCATGGCGGCACCTCCTCCTGCGGCCCAGTGGCAGCGCGGGCCCATGCATCCAGCCTCGACGTGAACGTCGCGCCTGGACGGGCCCCGTACGCGCCGCTGGCGTTCAGGGAAGACCCATCGTAGGCGGGGGCGGTCGAATCGGGCAAGCGTGGGACGGTCGCCCGGGCTGCATCGGGTCACGTCTCAGAGCGTGATCTGGCTCTCGCCGGTAGGGTGGGACCACACGGACACGCCTCAGACGGCGCCGCGCCACCACTGCGGTGGCCCCCGGGACTCGCATCCCGGATCGACCTGCCGGTCGTTTCATTCGTGAATCACCCCATGGACGGGGAGGTTCCGCGCCGTCGTCGTTGCGCGTCCGCGCCCGAACGCCGCAACCGCAGGAGGAACTGGATGACGACGACCGCGATCGACCAATCGATGAGCCACACGGAGAATCCGAACGCGACGGCAGTCCCCGAGCGACTCGACTCGCCGGGCCAAGGCCCCGTCGCCGATCAGGCAGCCCGCGTGGACGGACTTCGGTCCGACTTCGACCAGGCCGAGGAGCGGAGCGAGGCCGCCCGGCAGGCGTACGTGGACGGCGTCCAGTCCGGCGTGGAGCCCGATGAGCTGCGCACCCTGCGGCGCGCCTGGGACACAGCCCGGTCCGCACGAAACGCGATCGAGAGCCTCGTCATGATCCAGGACGCTTCCATCCCGGCGATCGAGGGCTGAGGCGACGCTCAGGTCCGGGCTGCACGCCCCGGGTCACGGCGGAGCTGAGCCGACGCGATTCGCGCGGGAGACGCGATCCGCGCGGGAATTGGGGTGGCCTGCGGGGCTCGAACCCGCGACCTTCGGATCCACATTCCGATGCTCTGCCGATTGAGCTAAGGCCACCGCGCGTCACGCGCCCGCTCCGACCTGTCGTCGGTCGGGCGCCGTGGGCGAGGCGAGTGTACCCGGGAATCGGCCGTCCGTCGCGAGCAACGCGGGGTCGAGTATCGGCCGATCCTCCGGTTCCTTCGCGCCGGGGGCGCGCTCACGCCGAGCCGGGTCCCACCTGTGGGTGCTCGTCGGCGACTGACCGCCGGCCCGGGTTCGCGGGCGTTGCACATACGAGAACAAATCTCTAGACAATTCGGCAATATCGAGCGATCATCTCGTGGTATGACGGCTGACAACCAGAGACAGGCGCGCGACGCGATCCGCATCGGGCAGGCCGCCGAGCTGCTCGGCGTGTCGGTCGAGACGCTCCGACGCTGGGAAACGGACGGGCGCCTCACGACCCACCGAAGCGGTGGCGGGCAGCGTCTCGTCCCGATCACCGAGGTCAGCCGCCTCCTGGCCGAGCGTCGC
Source organism: Chloroflexota bacterium (assembly GCA_919901745.1). Taxonomy (GTDB): domain Bacteria; phylum Chloroflexota; class Limnocylindria; order Limnocylindrales; family CSP1-4; genus CAKKPP01. The sequence goes on from CAKKPP010000014.1 coordinate 3,799, forward strand.
CACGCGTCGTCTCCGCGGCCGATCGTCGCCCAGTCGGCCCGGAACCGCTTCGAGGGAATCGTGACCCGCGTCGAGCGCGACAGCGTTGCCGCGGTCGTCGAGGTGATGTGCGGTCCGCATCGACTGGTCAGCCTGATGACCGCCGAAGCCGTGGTCGAACTGGGCCTGGAGGTCGGGCGCGAGGCCGTCTGCGTGGTCAAGGCGACCAACGTGATCGTCGAGATCCCGGGCCGCTGACCTGGGCGTCTCCGTGCGCACCTCGATCGCCGTGATCCTGACCGCGCTCGTCGCGGCGGGGTGTGCTCTTCCGTCCGGCACATCCGGCACATCCGGCGTACCCGCCGCGGCCGGCGCACCGCTGACGGTTCTCGCGGCGGCGTCGCTGCGCATTCCAGTGGAGGAGGCCGCCCGGCGATTCGAGACGTCACATCCGGGGCTCGTCGTCCGGCTGAGCTTCGCCAGCTCGACGGCGCTCCGGGTCCAGATCGAGCAGGGCGCCCCAGCCGACCTGTTCCTATCCGCGGACACGGCCAGTCCGGAGGCGGTGGTGGCGGCCGGTCTCGCCGCCGGTCGGCCCACCGTCATCGCGCGAAACTCGCTCGCGATCGTGGTACCTGCGGACGTCCAGGCCGGGACGCCGCAGGATCTCGCGACGCCGGGGTTCAAGGTCATCGCCGCGGGCGACGGCGTCCCGATCACGGCCTATGCCGCCCGACTCCTCGATAACCTCGAAACCATCGCCGGGTATCCGGCCGGCTATCGCGACGCGGTGATCGCCAACATCGTCAGCCGCGAGGATGACGTGCGCGCCGTGCTCGCCAAGGTCGAGCTGGGCGAAGGTGACGCCGGGATCGTCTATGCGACCGACGCGTTCGGCTCGAGGAACGTGCGCTCGATCATGATTCCGCACGACGCGAACGTCGCTGTGACCTATGCGGGGGTCGTCCTCGCCGGTGCGCGCCGTCCGCAGGAGGCGGCCGCATTCCTCGCGTGGCTGGCCGGGCCGGAGGGGCAGGCGTTGCTTGCCCAGTTCGGCTTCGAGGCGGGCGCATGAGTCTCGAGAGGGGCCGCCGGCGGGGCGGGGCGGCGTCGCGCGCCTCGCTCGTTCCGGCCGCGGTGCTCGGCGTCTTCCTCGGACTGCCGGTGGTCGTGCTCCTCGGTCGCGGGATCGCCGGGGTGATCGCCGCTCCGCTCGATGCCGCCGGCATGCTCGCCGCGCTCCAGCTCAGCCTCGTCACGACGGCCGTCAGCCTGGCGCTCACGGTCTTCCTCGGCACCCCCGTCGCGCTGACCCTCGCGCGGCGCCGGCCACGGGGTTCTGCCCTGCTCGAGACGATCATCGACCTCCCGATCGTTCTCCCGCCGGCGGTGGCCGGGCTCGCGCTTCTCCTCGTGTTCGGACGCCGCGGGGTCGTGGGCGAGCCGCTGGCGGCACTCGGGTTCGACATCCCATTCACCACCGTCGCGGTGATCCTCGCCCAGACGTTTGTCGCGGCGCCGTTCTACGTGCGCGCGGCCCGAGCCGGTTTTCGGGCGGTCGACCGGGACCTCGAGGATGCAGCCCGCGTGGACGGCGCCGGCGAGATTGCCGTCTTCCGCACGGTGACGGCGCCCCTCGCCGGAGGTGCCCTCGCCGCGGGGATGGTCATGACCTGGGCGCGCGCGCTCGGCGAGTTCGGGGCAACGATTCTCTTCGCCGGGAGCGTGTTGGGGACCACACAGACGATGCCGCTCTTCGTCTACGCCGAGTTTGGCGCAGGCCAGCTGGATTCCTCGGTCGTCGCCGCGTCACTCCTCGTCGCGGCTGCCGTGGCGGTCCTCGGTGCGGTGCGCATCATCGGCTGGCGGACGCTCGATGCCTTCCGCCCGGTGGACTGATTCGGGCCCTGCGGTGAGGTCTGGCCCAGAGCGCGTGGGTGCGCTGGACTCTTGTTCACAACGTGGTACCCATCGCAGGGTGATGAGGGACCATCGCACCGCAGACCGGGACGGGTTCTGACGGTACGGTCCTGACATCCGCGGGACGGCCCTGTGGACTCCACTGGGGATCGCCCGTCTTGATGCTCCTTCTCAGCGCCTTCCGCAGGATGATCCCGGTTCACCGCTCTGCGCACACCCTGACCGTCGCCCTCGCCCTTGCGCTGCTGTTCACCAGCGCCGGCCTGGCGACGCCGCCGACCGTCGGTGCCTGGGACGCCGGCGCGTTCTCCCCTGAGTCCGAGGCGGAGTTGCTCGCGCTGCACAACCAGGCCCGCGCCAATGCCGGGTTGAAGGCGCTCGTGGTGGACAGCGCATTGCGCAACTTTGCGCGGTCGCGCAGCAAGGACATGATCGACAGGGACTACTTCAGCCACTCCATCCCGCCCGACGGTCACTCGGTCTTCGACGAGATGCAGCAGGGGGGCTACTGCTTCAAGCTGGCCGGTGAGAACATCGGCTGGAACAACTATCCGGACGACACCGCGACCGCCGCGGTCCACCAGATGTTCATGGACTCAGCGGGCCATCGTAACAACATCCTCGGCACGGCATGGGACGTCATCGGGATCGGTGCATACAAGGGCCCGACCGGGAAGAAGATGTGGACCGTCCTGTTCGTCGACGTGTGCGGAGCAGCCGCGACACCGACGCCGCCACCACCGCCTCCGCCACCGGCTCCGACGCCGGCTCCGACCCCCAAGCCAACCCCCAAGCCAACCCCCAAACCGACACCCGTACCGACGCCGCCGCCAACCCCCACGCCGGCACCGACGCCGGCGCCGACCGAACCGCCGATCGTCGACCCGACGTCGACGCCCGACCCGACCGATCCGGCGATCCTGCCATCCGACCCGCCCGCCGACCCGCCCGCCGACCCGCCCGCCGTGGCCGCGTCGACGAGTCGTACCCAGGGAGCGGGGACCGGCGGCCGCGGCATCGGCGGACAGGGTTCGGGAGGGTTGGCTGAGCGTCGACCGCCCCTGCGCGTGGAGCAGACCCCGGCAGCACCGGGGCTGTACCAGGCCATCGTCGGCACCGTGACCGGGTTCTTCTTCGGCGGGTAACCGGCTCCCGCTTCTCGACGCCCCGGTACACTCCCCGAGATGGCATGCCAGGTGACCGGTTCCCGAACCCGACGATCCGCCGCGACGGCACGGGTTTCGTGCCCCACACCCATACGGAGGTCCACCTGATGTCGGCCATCCTCGAGGCGCGCGATCTGACCAAGCGCTACCGGCTGGGCGAGACCGACGTCGACGCCGTGCGCGGCGTATCGCTCTCGGTCCAGGAAGGTGAATTCGTGGCGCTCATGGGCCCATCGGGCAGCGGCAAGAGCACCCTCCTCCACCTGCTGGGCGGGCTGGACCGACCGACGAGCGGCGAGGTCGTGCTCGAGGGCGAGGTGGTGAGCGAGCTGTCGGACGAGGATGCGACCCGTCTCCGTCGCGACAAGACCGGATTCGTCTTTCAGTCGTTCAACCTCATTCCGCTGCTCGACGTCACCGAGAATGTCGCCCTGCCGTTCACGATCGCCGGTGGATCGCGGGATGCCGAACAGGCCACCCGCGTTCGGGACGCCATCGCCCTCGTCGATCTCGCCGACAAGGCCCATCACCGACCCGACCAGCTCTCCAACGGGGAGCGCCAGCGCGTCGCCGTCGCACGGGCCCTCGTGACCGCGCCCGCGCTCCTGCTGGCCGACGAGCCGACGGGCAACCTCGACTACACGACAGGCTCGGAGATCCTCGACGCGCTGTGGCTGTCGTGCGTCGCGCGAAAGCAGACGATCGTCCTCGTCACCCATGATTCGAAGGCGGCGGCGTATGCCGACCGGGTCCTCGTCATCGGGGACGGGCAGATCCGCGAAGAGATCGTCCTCGGCCGGCGGGCGGTCCACGACGCGGCACCGCTCATCGCCCGGCTCGCCCAGCTCGGCCTCTAGCCGCCAGCATGGGCGGCACGTTCTCGCTCGGCTGGCTCGCCTGGCGAAGCCTCGCCGCTCGACCCGTCCGCAGCGTCCTGACCGCCATCGGGATTGCGCTCGGGGTCGGCGTGCTGGCGGCGTCGCTGGCCACCAGCGCGGGGATCGACGCCGCCGTCGACCGCACGGTCGTCGACATCCTCGGACGCGCCGACCTCCGCGTGGCCGCCTTCCAGGAGGCCGGCCTGTCCGCCGAGACGATCCAGGCGATTCGAGCGACCGGCGGCGTCGAGGCAGCCGCGTCCACGCTGGAGCGACGAACCTACCTGCGTCGTCCGGTGGCGTTCGTCGGCGCGCTGCCAGCGCCGGTCTCCGTTCTCGGCATCGAACCGGACGTCGACGCCAGCGTCCACGCGCTGCGCCTGGCCGAAGGGGCGGCGATCGACCGACCCGACGCGCCCACGGCGCTGATCACGGAGCGACTGGCGACCGAGGATGGCTACGGGATCGGTGGCGAGGTCACGATCCAGGCGCTCGGCGACTCCGAAACCTTCCGGATCGTGGGCATCATCGACGGCGACGGGCCGATCCTCGGCTCAAACGGCCGGACGGTCGTCATTCCCATGGACGCCGCAAGACGGATCTTCGGCGCCGAGGGCGTCGACAGCGTCGACCTGACCATGACTGCGGGATCGAGCGCGACCGAGGTGATTGCCGCTCTCGAGGCCAATCTCACCCGCGAACCGTACGTGCTCTCGACGCCGACCGAACTGGCGTCGTCGCTTCGCGCGTCGACCGCGGACTTCCAGGCGACGACGGCGTTGATCGCGGCGATCGCCCTCTTCGTCGGGGCGTTCCTCATCTTCAATACGTTCTCGATGACCCTGTCCGAGCGCGTTCGCGAGCTCGGCCTGCTGAGGGCCGCCGGGGCCACTCGACGCCAGGCCATGGGCTTCGTGCTCACCGGCGCCCTGATCGTGGGCGTCATCGGAGCCGCGCTGGGAGTGTTCATCGGGCTGGGCCTCGCCGCGCTCATCGCGGCCCACGTTCGAACCATCGGCGCCATTCCCATCGACGACGTCGCGTTTCCCCTGGGAGGCGCGACGCTGGCATTCCTCGTGGGCCTGGTCGTGACGGTCGCGGCTGCGCTCGAGCCGGCGTGGCGAGCAGGCCGGATCCCGCCGATCGAGGCGCTGCGTGCAGGGCTCGACCTCGCACCGGCCCGCCGCGCGCGGCTGCGCTGGCTCGTGGTCGTCTTCGCCGCCGTGGCGGTCGTGGGGCTCCTGGCCTGGCCGCGCGCGGCGGGCGAAGCGGGGATCGTCACCTCGCTCGCGGTGTACGCGATCCTCCTCGGAGCGACGCTCCTCTCGCCGTTCCTGCTGGGACCCCTGGGTCGCCTGGCCGGCATCCCGTTCGCCGCCGTCCTGGCGCTTGAGGAGCGGCTCGCGCGCGGATCGCTGGCTCGCGATCGAAGCCGAACGGCCCTCACCCTCGGGGCACTGACCATCGGACTGGCGATGATCGTGGCGATCGGCGGAGTTGCCCAGGACGCGCGACGCTCGGCCGGAGCGTGGCTCGAGGACGTGGTTCCCGGCGACGAGGTGCTGACATCGATCCGTCCCGTCGGCCTCGACGAGGGCGTTGAGGCGTCGATGACGGCCATTGATGGCGTCGCGAGGGTCACGCCGATTGCCCGGTTCGATCTCGCACTCCGCGGAGCGCGGGTGGACGCGGCCGCGGTCATCGGGTCCGATCTGCTGGCGGACGGCCGGCTGACGTTCGTCGCCGGCGATCGCGCCACTGCCCTGGCTTCGCTCGATCGGGGCGGAACCGCGATTGTCGCCGCGAGTGTCGCCGATCGCCTCGGGCTGACCGTCGGTGATCTCATGTCGTTCGCGGTGGGGGATGGGCGGACGGTACGTCTGACCGTCTCCGGGGTCGCCGAGCGGACGCTCCCCGGAGCCGGCGGCGAGACGATCCTCGTCGGCTGGTCCGACGCCGTGGATTCGTTCGGGGTGGCCGGAGCCGACGTGTTCGCGGTGCGGTTTGCCGCCGCTGCCGGGACGAGCGCCGGTGATGCCGCACGAGCCAGCGTCCACGAAATGGCTCGCGAACGTGCCCTCGAGCCGGCGGCCCTCAATCGGATCGAGGGGGCCGTCAGCGACGCGCTGGGGCGGGTCTTCGCGCTGTTCGACGCCCTGGCGGTCATCGCCGTGCTCGTGGCCGCCCTGGGGATCGTCAACACCCTGACGATGAACGTCGTCGAACGCGTGCGTGAGATCGGGGTGCTGCGTGCGACGGGAATGACCCGACGCCAGGTGCGCCAGATGATCGTCGTCGAGGCCGGCGTGCTCGGCCTCGTGGGCGCGTTCCTCGGGGTCGTCGTCGGTCTGCTGGCCGGCGCGGTCCTCGTCGGGGCCTCGGGCGGGTTCAGCGGGCCGGCCGAGCTCCCGTGGGGGTCCATCGGTCTGGCCGTCGTCCTCGGCGTGGCGGCATCGATGGCCGCAGCCTACTATCCGGCCCGGATCGCCAGCGGATTGCCGATCGTTCGGGCTGTCCAGTTCGAGTAGCCGCTGCTAGACTCGACGTGCGCCGACCCCATAACGGCGCGAGGAGACCCCCGTGACGATCGCCATGCCCAGGTTGGATCGCCTGCCCGCCGCAGAGCGCGGGATCACGATCGCCGACTTCCTCGTTCCGATCCGCGTCGGTGAGCGGATGAGTGTGCGGGCGCGCCACCTGGCGCTGATCGTGGCCGGCGCCCTGCTCGTCTACCTGTCCTCCCGGATCTCGATCCCGTTGGGCTTCACGCCCGTCCCGATCACGGGCCAGACGTTCGGCGTCCTTCTGGTCGGCGGTGCGCTCGGCTTTCGACGGGGCTTCGCCTCGATCGGCCTGTACGTGCTGATCGGGCTGGTCGGCGTGCCGTTCTTCGCCGAGGGGAAAGGTGGGTTGTCGATCGTTCTCGGCGCGACGGGTGGCTACCTTGTCGGGTTCATCGTGGCCGGGGCCATCGTGGGTCGCCTCGCGGAACTCGGCTGGGACCGCAACCTGCTGGGCTCGATCGGGGCGATGGTCGTGGGGAGCGCGGTCATCTACGCGATCGGTGTTCCGTGGCTGGCCGTCGTCGCGAAGATGGCGCCGAGCGACGCGATCGCCAACGGCCTGACGCCGTTCCTGCTCACCGATACGATCAAGCTGCTCGCCGTGGCCCTGCTGTTTCCTGCGGCCTGGTGGGTGGTCGGCCGACGGCCCGGGGACGGCTGACGGGCGTCGCACCGCCGCTCCGGCGCGGCCTCGACCGAGCGCCTGCCGCCGATCCCGGACTCTACGGCCCGGGCAGCGAAGCCTGGCGGCTCAATCGCGAGGCGATGCTCCTTCTTGGAGCAGGACCGAGAGCGCTGCTGCTCCAGATTGCCCACCCGCTCGTGGCCGAGGGCGTCGATCAGCACTCGACGTTCCGCGATGATCCGTGGCGCCGCCTCGCCGCGACACTGCGCAGCTACCTGACGATCGTCTACGGATCGACGCGGAGGGCTCGTGCCGAGGTCCGTCGCCTGAATGCGCTCCATCGGGGCATCACGGGACCGATCCGCGACGCCGAGGCCCAGGCGACCCACGGGTCTCGCTACCGCGCGCGTGACCCCGAGCTCGCGCTGTGGGTCCACGCGACGCTCGTCGATTCGACCGTCGCCGCGCACGATGCGTGGATCGAGCCGCTGGCCCGAGATCGACGTGCCCGCTTTTACGCCGAAACGAGGCCGATCGGACGCGCGTTCGGGATCCCCGACAGCCTCCTGCCGACCGACCTCGAGGCGTTTGAAGGCTACGTTGCGGGGATGCTCGGTCCGGAAGGGCCGGTGCGGGTCTCAGCGACGGCTCGCGAGCTGGCCGGATTCATTCTCAGGCCACCCCTCGCTCCCTTGTTCCCGGCGATCGGGCTCCTCCTGGATCGCGTCCCGCGAGTCGCCCATGCCTGGACATTATGGCCGGCGGTGGGCCTGCTGCCGCCGTCGGTCCGCGCCGACTACGGGTTCGCCTGGGGCCTGCGCGAGCGCGCGGTCGCTGCCTGGCTCACCGCCGGACTGCGCGGCTGGCGCCCGCTTCTGCCCAGGTCGCTCCGCACGATGCCGCAGGCGCTGGCCGCGGATCGCCGGGTGGCGGGCGTATCCGGGCGCTGACGACCTCGTCCCAGGCCCCATCAGAGGCCCGGGAATCGCGCCGCGTACGCCGGGCGGAGGTCATCCGGTGTGGCCGCGTCGAGCGCATCGAGCAACGCCTGCGTCGAGCCCAGCGCAAACCGATTGGCGTCGATGTAGGCGTTCAGCCCGGCGAAGAACGCCGTCGAGCCCATTCGCTTGCGCAGGTCGTCCAGGAGGTTCCCGCCCTGGATGTACACGATCTCGTAGTAGCAGGCCGACGAGTAGTTCGCGATATCGCGGTCGAGGCGCGTCGTGTCGCAACGGCTCGCTCGCCGGGATCCGAGGACCCGTCGCGCCAGGAAGTCGGCGGCTGCCTCGTCGGCGAATGGCTGCGCAGCCTGGTCGTTGCCGACGAGGGCGTAGAACCACTGGTGCGCGATCTCGTGATGAACCAGGTAGTCGAGGTTCGTTGACGCGACACTGCCCGGGATCCAGACGATCGCGGGGCCCTCCATACCGAGGCCGCCGGCGGACTGGGCGATCGCGAGCGTGGGATACGGGTAGGGGCCCACGAGGGCCTCGAATCCTGCGAGTGCACGCCTGGCGGCGCTGAGAATCGCCGCGGCAGGTTCGCCGGGGAGGGTCGAAACGGTGATCGTCGTGTCGCCGTCGAGCGATGCGCCGGTGAGTTCCCGATACGACGGGCTGGCAGTCACGGTGAAGTCGCGGACGTTCCGTGCCACGAACGTCTGGGTCAGCCCAGCGGCGCCGCTCGCCGCACCGATGCGTTCGCCCGTCGTCGCCAGGATCATCGCTCGATCGGTTGTGATTCGGACGACCACCTGCGGGCTGACGGCGGTGACGAACGGATCGCCGTGGTTCGGCCGGTCGAAGGGGACATCCCGGCTGAGCCAGGGCAGCCAGCGGTACGCGTCAATGATTCCATTGGCCCTGGTGAACAGCCAGTCCGATCCGTCCGTCCCGTTGCGCAGCGTGGACCGAAAGGCGATGCGCACGGTCGCGGATTCGCCCGGCTCGAGGCCGTCGGGAAGGGGTACAAGGAGCGTCTGGTCGTGAATCTCGATGTCGACCGGCACGCCGTCGACCGTCGCGACGTCGAGCTGGAGGTTGCCGAGGCGGGCCGCCACCGTGTTCAGGTCAAGGCGATCCACGTAGGATTTCGAGGTGTTCGCGACCCTGATCGAGGCATCGACGTCGAGACGCCGGGTGCCGTAGTCGAGCGCCAGGTCGACGTCGTAGGACGCCGACAGGTCAAGGCTGCTCGCGGTTCCGGGCGCGGACGGGACGGGGGTGACGATAGGGGCCGTCGCGGGGGGACTGGTGTCGGTGGGCGCGGGCGTCGTTTTCGGGGAGGCCGACGGGGTTGGTGAAGGCGCTACGGTCTCGCTGGCAGGTGGGGCGGTCGCGCTCGGCGCCGGGCTCGAGGTCGAGGCGGCCGGCGTCCCGCCCGACTCCAGCGGGCGCCAGCCTGCGGCGAGCGCCAGCGCAGCCACTAGCAGCGCCGTCGCAGCGAATACGGCGAGGGTGGCCAGGGTCGTGAGCGCTCGGCCGCGAACCATGGTGGCGATCCTACGCGCCGGCGGCGATGCGTATCCTTCTGGCCGTGAGCGTCGCACACGATTCGGGACATGCGCTTGTCGAGGCGATCCGGGCGACCCTGCCCGGCGTGCGTCTCCTGACCGACACGATCGATCGCGAGTCCTACCGCCACGACGAGACCGCGTACATGGAGGCGGGCCTGCCGCTGGCCGTCGCGCTGCCGACGACGACCGGCGAAGTCGCCGCGCTCGTCCGCCTTGCCGCCGAGCATCGCGTGGCGATCGTGCCGCGCGGCGCGGGCTCTGGGCTGTCCGGGGGTGCCGCCGGGATCGAAGGCGCCCTGACGATCGCGCTCACCGCGATGGACCGGATCCTCGAGATCGACCACGCGAACCTGTGCGTCGTGACCCAGCCGGGGATCCTCAACGCGGCGCTCAAGGCGGCCGTCGCGGCGGAGGGCCTGTTCTACGCTCCGGATCCGGCGTCCCAGGACATCTGCTCGATCGGCGGCAACCTCGGGACGAACGCCGGCGGGCTGTGCTGCGTGAAGTACGGCCAGACGCGCGACAGCGTGCTGTCACTCGAGGTCGTCCTTGCCGACGGGAGCGTCATCCGGACGGGCGGCAAGAACATCAAGGACGTCGCGGGCTACTCGCTGACGCACCTGTTCGTGGGCAGCCAGGGCACCCTCGGGATCATCACCGAGGCGACCCTCCGGCTCCGCCCGGCGCCCCCGCCCCGCTCGACCCTGTTGGCGTTCTTCGCCTCGCTCGATGCGGCCGGCGACGCCGTCGCGCGGATCATCGCCAGTGGTCTCGTGCCGGTCACGCTGGAGCTCATGGACCGCGAGACGATCCGGGCGGTCGACGATTGGCATCAGCTGGGGCTCGATCGCGACGCGGCCGCGATGCTGATGATCGAGTCCGACGCGCCCGGTACGGGCGCCGCTGCCGAACTCGATGCCGCCGAGGCGGCCTGCACCGCGGCGGGAACCACCTCCACGATCCGTTCCGCCGATGCGACGGAGGCCGACTGGCTGCGCCAGGCGCGCCGCCTTGCGCTGCGCGCGCTCGAAAGGCAGGGCACCGTCCGGATGGAGGACGTCGGCGTGCCGCGCGCACGGGTGCCGGAGCTCCTCGTGGCGATCGACCGGATCGCCGCCGCCCACGGGGTCCGCGTGGCGACCTTCGGTCACGCCGGCGACGGCAACCTCCACCCGAACTTCATCTTCGACCGCGACGACCCCGACGCCGCTGCCAAGACTCACGCGACCCGCGACGAGATCTTCCGCGCCGCGTTGGACATGGGCGGCACGGTCACCGGCGAGCACGGCATCGGGGCCGCCCGCCGCGAATGGCTCCCGATCCAGCGCGGTGAGGACGCCGTCCGTGTGATGCGTGCGATCAAATCCGCCCTCGACCCGATGGGCATCCTGAACCCCGGACGGGTGGTGTAGGGCTCTTCAGGTTCAGAGGTTGCGCCGATGCTCATCTATCTTGGACCGACTGTTGACAGACTGTTGATTACGTCCTTGACATCTGGGGGAAAAGCTCGATGATTGAATGAAGACCGCCTTACTTCAACAGAATTGGGGACAACCTCCTTGATGCCTCGGTTTTAATACAAGGCCGTGGGTGGTTCGAATCTCGGCAGGCTTCATGGCCATCGCGTTATCCGCCACGTACACCCATGTTGCATATGCCGCGGGACCTGACGCAGGACCTTGCTCGAGCCCCAACAAGTCGCAGAACTTTGCTGGTGTTGAGAAAGCCGACGCAAATCAGAAGCACGGTGTGGCCGGCACGATCCAGGGGCAGGACCTGCATATGTGCACGAGTCCGACCTTGTTCGAGCTAAGTTCCTCATTTGCATGGGTTGCGCTTGGCGACGGCGGTTCGAGCGGTGACGTAATCATCCAACTCGGAATCGGCAAATGCCGAGACGGCAGCAACACCTCTTGTGGCGACGCCATGCGGATCTTCTACGCTTGGGGTTACGACCAGTCGGCGCCAGGGTGCCAGGGTTCGTCAAGTCATCGCGTCCCATATCCGATCTTCCTATCTGGATACAATGGAGCAGCGCATAACTACAAGATTTATCACCAATCGAACCAGTACCGGTTCTTTGTTGACGCGACCCAGAAGACGTTTGTTGCTGAATCAAATGTCTGCTGGACGCCCACGCGTGCATGGTGGTTCAGTGAGACCTGGGATAATGGCGACGCGCTTGGGGGTAGCGTCGGAGACCCATTGAGCACGACTCTGACGAACTATGCGAACGCTGAGAACGGCGGCTTCTTCTGGACGTCGCTTGCCGGCAGTTGTCGCTTCAATCCGGCGGCTCCATATCATTGCGTTGTGACGACCGGCACCAGCTTCAACGTCTGGACTGAGCGCTAGAATGGCAACGAGAAACCGCCACGCCCAGATTCTGCGCGCTAGCACAGTCCCTCTTCTTGCGTTCGGTGTGCTTGCGATCGCGATGGCTACTCCCGATGAACGGATCGCCGCCTGTGGAGGTGGCCCCGAGAGTAGCAATGTCGTGGCAGCTGCATTCGAAATTCGCGCCGCATCCAGAATCTGGGATTACCTTCCGCTCCTAGGGACAACGCCCGAGTTAGCCCGGATCCACCGAAGCTGAGCGCCTGATCGTCCCGACGAGGCCCGATGGAGGCCACGTGACCCGCCGATGGCCGTGAACCGGGCCCGGACCGGGTGAACGACGGTCGACGGACACCCGAGCGTGACTCGTGCGGTCCCGTGGAGCGGTCGGAGCCGATTTCTTCGCAGGCTCCCGCCAGCCCCGAGCGGCGGGTGGGCCGTCAGCGCCCCGGTCAGGCGAGGAGCGGGATCCCTCGCAGCCGCGCGAGGGCTGTCCTGAACTCGATCGCCCAGGGCCAGCGCGCCGGCAGGTGGAGCCTCCACCTCCGAGCCGAGCGGGTCAACCGCCCAGCCAGGGCGAACAGTCGCCGGCGGAGCGTCTTGGTCGTGACGATCCCCGCGCCGAGACCGAGACGCGCCGTCCAGCGGGCGAGGTTGTGGGCGATCACCTGGACCGCCAGCCAGGCCCCGTTCGCGCCGAACTTGCCCGACGGCAGGTGGTTGAGGGCCATGCCGTACTTGAGATCGCGGATCGCGTTCTCGATCTCGGCGTGGCGGCGGTGGTCGGCCTCGAGCGTGAGCATCTGGCCGTCGCGGTCGGTGATGAACGCGTGATAGTCGTACAGGACGAACGCCGCGAGCTGGGAGCCCGGGGTCGGCTTCACCCGCCGGACGATGAGCCGGACCGGCACGGCGTCCTTCTCCTGTGCGAACGGGACGTACGTCGTCTCGGCGACGTCGGCGCCGCCATCGATCCAGTACGGGATCGGGCTCCAGGCGTCGTCGGGGATGGCCTCGATGAGGCGCCGGATCGAGGCGTGCTGGCGGATCGTGATCGAGAAGCGGACGTCCGCCTTCCGGCAGACCGCGACGACGGCGTGGGCATAGAAGCCGCTGTCGGCCCGGACCGTGAGCTGCCCGGTCGCGCCCGCGGAGCGGACCCGGCCGATGGTCTCACCGAGGAAGTGCCCCGCGCTCCGACCGCTGTTCGCGTTGCCACCCCGGAGCCTCGCCATCAGGACGTCGCCCGTGCCCGCGGCGATCGCGAGGAGCGGGTGATAGCCGCGGACCTTCGTGTACGTGAACCCGGTGGCCCCCTCCTTCTTGAGCCCGTACGTCTCGCAGATCGTGGAGTCGAGATCGATCGTGAAGGGAGCCGCGCCCGGACCCGCGCCGGCTGCCCAGGCCCGGGCGACGAGTTCGCGGCTGACCCGGTCGAGCTGTCGGACGTGGCCCCAGCGGAAGCTCCGCAGGAAGGTGCCCAGGGTCGACGCTGCCTTCACCCGGAAGCCCAGCACCCGCTCCGTCCCGCCCGACCGGAGCGCGTCCGCGTCGTCGATGCAGTCGCCGCCGGCGAGCGCCGACATGACGAGGGTCAGGAGCTTGTCGCCAACGTTCGCCCGACCGGCCCCGGCCCCGAGGTCAAGGTGCTTGTCAACGAGACCCTTCAGGCCGAGGTGCTGGGCCAGGGTGGCTGGCAGGAGGAGCCCGGCGTCGGCCACCAGACGATCGTCATCGAAGGCCACATCGAGACGGTCGAGGGTGTGCGATGATCGCATCAATCAGGTGCTCCTCTGTTCCGGGTCGATGGGTCTTCTCAACGCCATCTTCCCAGTTCAGAAGGGCACCTGATTCGTCGCTTCCGCGCCTCTCAGGCGAGGTGGATCGGTGGATCCGGGGTTAGCGAGCGACGATCGACCGGCATTTGTCGTCGTGTTCGAGGGCGAAACAAAGGTCTTGGTGGCCTCTCAGCCAAACGTGCTCGGATTCCGCAGTTACAACGATGTGATTTGTGTCCTCGATGCCGACGGCCGCCAGAATGTCTATGCGGATGTCTCGAGGGAGGGTATCCGTGTCCCGTGAGGGTCGCCTTTCTGCTCCAGCGAATGTGAGTCAGTCGAGACGGCTCGTTCTTGCGATGGCTCTACCAGGGATCGTCCTCGGATTGGCGTGGGTCAGCAGCTTGGTTGTGGGCCCGCTGAACCTCGATCGAGCGCTGTTCGGGTGGGTTGTTACAGTGCCTCTCGCAGCCCTCGCTGCGGGTCTCGCCGCAACAACCGTGCCTCGCGTCGAGCCGCGCTCGTATGGCTATGCGGCCCTGGCGATCGTTGGGCTAGCGATCGCCGTCGGCGTAGCACTGTGGTTTGTGTCGAACGTCACGCAGGTGGGCTGCGATCGCACTCCGTCATCCTTGGAGATCGGCGGGCTCGCCATCCGGTCGGGGCTTGTCGCCGGTTTCGCATACATCGGGGCGACGCTCGCAGCAATCTCCTTGGTCGGCCGAGTTCCAGGTCACCAACAGCTGATCGGCCTCGCGACGGGCACCATCTTAGGCGTCTTTGGGGTCGTCGCCACCGGGTTTGTGACCCTGGCCGCGCTGTCGGGTGGAGCTTGCGCCCCTATCTGACGGGCGATCTGCATCACGCCGGTTGACTTCCGAGGACCGACAGGGCGGGGAGGCCAATCGCCGGCCTTTCGGTCGCACCGTCTGTCCTGGACGAGGACCGTCGCGAGGAACGTTGGGCCTCGGCGAGCGAGACCGAGAGGTGCCCACCATCGATCGCGGCCGAGCAGCACGGTGCCGACGCGGCCCACGGAGTCGACGAGCGCCTCGCGGGCGGCCGGGTCGTCGTAGTCGGCGGCGGGCTTGCCGGGCGGTTCGGTAGTCGTCGTCACCACTCGACGGCAGGCGGTGGCAGGGCCGTTCGGCACTACCGGTACGGAAGGCACAGTCCCCACGATGCGCCCAACGAGACCGCATCCTCGAGGCTCATCGCATCGTGATCACGTCGGCCCAGCAAATCTTCGCGGCCCGGCTCCGCACCTTCAGGCGGATCGGCATTCCGCGGATTCTCGGCGCCATGTGGGACGCCCTGCCTCCCGGCGGGCGAGTTGCCTTCGCGGGCGTTGTTGCATCGGCTGCCATCGCCGTCGCGCTGGGGATGTTCATCAATGTCGAAATCAGGCGTCACCTGCTCGATGCCGAGGCCAGGGGCCTCCAGGCGGCCGTGGCGGCGCTGGCGCCCTCGCTCCCCGATCTCGCCGGACAGCCCCTGTCGGCGGCGGAGATCGAGGCGACCGACCGCCTCGTCGATCGGGCCCTGCTCGATGCCGATCACGTCCGCGTGAAGCTCTGGTCGCTCGACGGAGTGGTCCTGTACTCCGACGCGCGCGACCTGATCGGCCGGCATTTCCCCGACGTGCGGGCGAGCATCGATGAGGTCCTGGCCGGAGGCGTGAAAGTCGAGGTGACCGACCTCGGCGATCCCGAGAACACGCTCGAGCGGGTCTACGATCGCCTGGTCGAGTTCTACATCCCGGTCCCTGACGAGTCCGGGCAGACGCTGGCGGTCTTCGAGATCTACGAGGATGTCACGTCCATGGAGGGCGCCCTCAGCCGGATCACGGTCGCGACCTGGCTGGCGATCGGATCCGGGGTGACCGTGCTGCTGGTCTTTCTGGTCCTTCTCGTGATGGCATCGGTGCGGTCGATCAACCGCGACCGGGCGGTCGCCGAGGGCCGCGCGGAAGAGCTCGCCGTCCTCGTCGGCGCGGCGGAGGCACTGGCCTCGTCGCTTGAACCACCCGAGTTCTTCGCCCGGCTCGCAGCGCGCGTCCAGCGGGCCCTCGGCCTGTCCCGGATCTCGCTTGAGGCCGCGGCCCACAGCAAGGCTGGGATGTTCCAGCATCGACTGCGCGACGGCTCGTGGCTCGTGGCAGAGCGCGAGCAGCAGCCGTTGAGCCACGATGACGAGCGCATCCTCCGCGCGGTGGCGAACAGCCTCGACGCCGCGCTGGCGAATGCGGCCCTCTATGCGGAGGTACGCGATGCGGCCCTGGCGCGCCAGAACCTGCTGCGCAAGATCGTCGAGGCCCACGAGGACGAACGCCGCCTCCTCGTCGGCGAGCTCCACGACACGCTCGCCGGTGAGCTCATCCGGATCCTGTACGGGATCCGCGGGATCGCGGCTCGCGGCGAGGCCTTCACGCAGGAGGCACGCGAAGAATTGGTCGCGCTCGAGGGCCTGGTGGGCGACGCGGAGCGGGAGCTGCGGGCGTTCATGAATCGCGTCCGGCCGATGGCGCTCGACGAGGTCGGCCTGTCCGCGGCGCTTCAGGATGCGGTGGCGCGTTTCGGGCAGGAAACCCGGGTCGCGGTCGGGGTGCGCATGCTCGGGAAGCCTGACCTGCACACACCCGAAGCCCAGCTGGTGATCCTCAGGGCGACGGAGGAGGGGTTGCTCAACGTGCGCAAGCACGCCGGGGCGACCCGGGTTCGGGTCCTCGTCAGATCGGACGATCGCGCGATCCGCCTGTCGCTCGACGACGACGGCGTCGGCTGGCGCCCCGAGGGGCCCGCAGGCGAGGGTCGCGGCCTGGGCCTCGCCTACCTGCGCGAACGGGTGACCGGGTTCGGCGGCACGGTCCGAACCGAGCGCAGCCGCCTTGGCGGGGCCAGGCTCACCGTCGAGATCCCGAGGAGCCTCGGATGAGCGATCGGCTTCGCGTGCTCGTCGCGGACGACCACGAGGCGGTGCGCCAGGGCCTGCGCTGGATGCTCCGCGGGGACAGCACCGTGGAGATCGTCGGCGAGGCCGGAAACGGGCAGGAGCTGCTCGAGCTGCTCGATCGTGTCGAGTGCGACGTGGTCCTGCTCGACCTGACGATGCCCGGAACGAGCGGCCTGGACGTCCTCACTGCGCTGAACGACATGGGTCGCACGGTCCCGATCGTCGTCCTGACGATGCACGATGACGCGGGTCATGTCGACCGGGCGCTGGCGCTGGGCGCGTCCGGGTACCTGCTCAAGAGCGCTCCCCGGGACGATATCCTCAGGGCGCTGACCGCGGCCGTCTCCGGCGGTGTGTACGTCCAGCCGGAGCTGGCCAAGCCCTTGCTCGCGCGCCACGTCGTCGCCGGTAGTGGCGATGTCGACGAGCGTCCCATCCAGCTGACGCCACGCCAGCTCCAGCTCCTGCGCGCCCTCGCGGCCGGCAGCGCGAACAAGGAGCTGGCCCACGATCTGGGGATCTCGGAGTCGACGGCAAAGGGGTATCTCAAGGAGCTCTACGCCAGACTGGGTGTCACGTCTCGCGCAGGGGCGGTCGGCTACGGGATGCGCCACGGGTTGATTCGATGAGGCCGTGCGCCAGGCAACGACCGCCACACGATCGAACGTTCGCCGGGCTTGACGGCCGTGAACGTGGCTGTCGTGGGCTGCCCGTGCCTGGCTTGCCGACGATGGACAACCCCTTGGGCTGGATCGGCGCGAGATAGATCGCCGCTCGCTCACGCAGGCCGCAGGACCAACCCGCGGTGTGGCGAGCCGGCTGCCGCGCCAAGCACTCGTGCGGGAGCGATCGACCCCTCGTTCAGCCGGCCGAGCATGCGTTCGAACGTGCCGAATGGCCCGGGGGGTCCGACGTTCGGTCACCGAACGGGGGGGCTCGCGTGGCCGGACGGACGGGTTGGCGTGGAGGCTCCGAGCCGAGAGAGTTCTGGATAGGCCGGCGCCCCTGCAACGTAGGCGTGCAGCCGGGACATGAGTCGATAAGGAGAAGAGACCATGAGAACGACCTCGCGCTCGCGGCTGGCGGTCGGGACCGTCGTCGCCGCGTTGCTGATGACGGTCGCGCCGCCGTTCGTTGGGCCGGCCGCCGCGGCAACGTTCAACGTCCAGCTGGAACCCGTCTCCGGCAACCGCCTGTTCGCCCCGCAGAACCTGGGCAATATCAACCAGGGCGACACGATCGTCTGGCAGAACGTCAACGGGACCCACGACGTGACGTCCGCGAACATCCCCGCGGGCGCCACGGCGTTCGTGTCCCCGATCCTGACCGGCAGCGCGACGTACTCGCGGGCGTTCACCGTCGCGGGCGGCTACCGCTATTACTGCTCGCTCCATTCGAGCGCGTCGGAAGCGAACGCGGCCACGCAGGACCCGTCGAAGATGGTCGGGCAGTTCACCGTCGTGGCCGACACGACCGCACCGAACGCACCGACCAGCATGTCGGCGACGCCGGCCGGCGGCTCCCAGATCAACCTCGCCTGGACCCCGTCGACCTCGGGTGACACCGCGCGCCAGGAGCTGTTCCGGAACACGGTCAACACGCGGGTGTCCGCCGCGCTCATCCAGACGATCAACAACAACACGACCGCGAGCTACGCCGACACCGGGCTCACGGCCGCAACGACGTACTTCTACTGGCTCGAGGCGATCGACGGGGCGAACAACCGCTCCGCGCCGGCGACGGCGACGGCGGCCACCTCGTCGGTCAACGCGCAGGTCGACACCCAGCAGACGGTCCTGTTCGACGTCGCCTCAACGCTGCAACTGTCGGTCACCCCGGCCAGCATCGACTTCGGCTCCGTGTCGCCGGCCGCTGCCGCCACGACGGCGGTCGGGGCGACGGTCGCCAACGTCAAGTCCAATGGCGGCTGGTCCCTCGCCGTCAAGTCGATCGGCACCAACGGGCTCGATGAGGGCCCGGGCGACGACGAATTCTTCACCTCGGGTACGAACACGGTGCCGGTCAGCCGGATGGGCTGGCGCATCAACCCGGGCCCGGCCACCCCCGGAAGCGCCGCGTACGCAGCGATGAGCGACACCAACGCGTCGCTTGCCAGTGCCGCCGCCGGCACCCCGGCGGCCGGTGTGGACACCTATCTCCAGTACGAGCTCCAGACCCTGTTCAGCGATCCGGTCGGCCTGGACTACAGGACCGTCCTCCTGTTCACCGCCACCAGCCCGTAGCTCACCCGAACTCCCGGAGGCGCTCCCCGAGCGCCTCCGGGAGCGGCCTTCAGGAGCGTCCAGTGCAGAGTGTCCATCCGGCCCGGCATCGGCGGCGGGCCCGTCCGTCCGTACGCCGTCGCGGGTTGATCACTGCCCTCGGTCTCGTCCTCGCGATCTTCGCGGCCGAGGCGAGTGCCGCCGCCGACGGCGTCTCGTTCGCCGTCAGCCCGTCGCGGGTCGTCGTCGCAGCCGAGCCCGGCCAGACATCGGTCGCGTCGGTCACGGTCTTCAACCAGGCCGACGCACCCCTTGAACTGCGGATCGGGGTGGGTGACTTCCTCATCGACGACCGCACGACTGCGGCGAGCACCTTCGCGGTGACCGACTGGGTTCGGACGGACGTCACCTCGCTCCGGATCATGCCAAAGGGCCAGGCGGCGATCCGGGTGATCGTCGAGGTCCCCGCAGGCGCCGCGCCAGGTGGCTACCAGGCCGGCCTGTTCATCGTGTCGGCGCCGGCGGGCACGGGCGAGATCGCCGTCTCGGGCCGGCTTGGCGCCGCCGTCCTCATCGAGCTCCAACCCGAGGGTCGTCTGCTCCGCCGAGAGATCCAGGTGACGTCGAACGATCTGTTCGTGGAGTTCCCCGACGAGTTCAGCCTTGACGCGCTGTTCGGACCGCGGGCGCGGACCGAGACACGGACCGCGAACGTCGGCGAAACGTTCGTCCGGGCGGTCGCTGTCGATGCCTATCGGTCCTGGGCCGCGAGCGAGCCGGACGAGCGCCAGGCTCCCGGCACGACCATCCTCCGGGGCAGCACCGCCAGCTTCGCCACCTCCGGGCCGACCCTGCCGTGGATCGGCCCCGCGTCGGTGACGACGGAGATCGTCTACGAGCGCGGTGCCCAGGACTACGCGACGATCGTCGTCCAGGCCGAGACGTTCGTGATCCCCTGGCGACTGCTCGGGCTGCTGGTCGCGGTTGTCGCCCTCATCGTGATCGTCGCACTGCTTCGCCGGGACCGCCGGCGACGCCAGCGGCCGCCGCTCGCTGCGCCGGCCGGAGGCGCGGCATGACGGCCCGGTTGGAGAACCGCAGGTTCCTGCGCCTCGTGCTGGCCATCTCGATCGTGGCGAACGGCGCGGCGGCCCTGGTCGTCCAGGGCGAGCGCGGATTGCAGCCGTTTGCCGTCGCGTCGACGCTCGACCGCTATCGAATGAACCTGACCGACGACATCGCGGCATACGGCGCGACGGTCCACGACCTCCATGAGCGCGGCCGGGCGGGGGGCGAACCGTGAGCCGATCGCGGACGCGCGCCGGCGCGCGGCGCGGCCCGGACCGGGGCGTCGGGTCGAGTCGGCGCAGGGGTTTCCGCGGCACGGGGATCGTCGTTGCCGGCGCGCTGGGCCTGGTCGCCGTGCTTGCCGCCCTCGCGTGGACAGGAGCGGCTGCCGCGCAGCGGGGCTGGTCGCCGCCCGACGTCGCCGGTGATGAGATCGTCGCTCGGGTCCACGGTGAGCCGGTCCCCTGGGCCCAGGTCGCCGAGCGGATGAAGGCCGCGACGGTCATGGGCCGCCCGGCGCCCGGGGACCTCCGCGCATGGCGGGAGGAGGCGCGGCAGACGATCGAATCGATCATCGGCGACGTGCTGACTCGCCACGCCGTCGAGGCGGAGGGGCTGTCGGTCACCGACGCGATGATCGACGCCGAGGTCCGCCGGCTCGAGGAGCGTTACGGAGGAGACGCCGGCCTCGCCCGCGCGATGGGCGAGATGCAGGTGACGATGGCCGAACTGCGCGAGACGCAGCGCCGTGGGCTCTACCTCCAGGCCTTGATCGAGGGGATCGTCCCGGCGAGCGACGCCGACGTCGACGCCTATCTCGCCCAGGCTGGGGCCGCGGGTCTGAGCCGCTCCGACGCCGCGGCACGCGTGCGGGCTGATCGAGCCGCTGAGGTGATCCCAACCTTCCTCGCCGAGCTCCGCCGTGACCCGGGGATCTGGGTGATCGACATCGAGGAGCTCAAGTGATCCCCGACAGCGCCACAAGCCAATCAACCAACGTTGCAGCAAAGGAGCTTCGCATGATGATCGTTTCAGGACGGAGTCGGGTCTCCTGGACTCGTCCGCTGGTCGCCATGGGCATGATCGTTGCGCTCTTCGCCGCGCCGCTCGGCGCCCTGGGCGCCTCGTCGAAGACCGTCGACGTCCTCGCCGATTCCTTCAGCCCGAAGACGTTCTCGGTTGAAGTCGGAACGACGGTCGTCTTCCAGAACACGAGCACCTTCCCGCACACCGCAACGGCCGATGACGGCTCGTTCGACACGGGGATGATCGCTCAGGGTGCCTCGAAGTCGGTCACGCTCAGCAAGGTCGGCACGATCGCCTTCCACTGCCAGTTCCACGGGGCGGTGGGCGGCGTGGGCCAGAGCGGCACGATCACGGTCACGGCGGCCGCCGCGACGCCTGCGCCAACCGCCGCGACCGGAGGGTCTGTGGCGGTGAGCACCGGGCAGCCGAATGCGGCGCCGCCGTCGTCGGCGACGCTTCCAGAGATCCCCGAGGGCATGCCCGGGCTTGCGTTCCTTGCCTTCGCTGTCGCGGGGATCGGCTCGGTGCTCCTGGCCTTCGCGGCCGAGCTCGTACGAGGGGCAGCGCGGCGGCGTCCTGGACGCTGACGTCGGCGATCGCTGCCCTGGGACGGCCCTCGCTGACGCGGGGGCCGTCCCCTTTCTCGCGCCGCGGCGATCGGGCAGATCGTCCCTGGTCCGGAACCGCCGATTCATCCGATCCGGCAGGGGCTGCGCAACAGCCCACGAGAGGTCGACCGGTTGTCGCGACACGGTCGATCGGCTTGAGCCGGACGTCCAGGGAGGGCGGCCGTCATCTCAGGGGGACGCGAGCGGACCCAGATCCGCTCGACGTCCCGGAAAGGGAATCGGACCAGAATCATGCGAACCACCAAGAGACTTGCCGCGTTCGGGACGGCCGTTGTCGTCCTGACCGTCGGCGCAGCGCCGCTCCTGAGCAGCGGCGCGGACCACCTCGACGCGCCCGCACTCGGCGGCGCGACCGCCATGGGCGAGATTGCGCCCCACTCGGAGCACGGCGATCGGGACATCAACGATGTCTACTTGTTCCAGGCACCCGACTCGTCGAGCCGGACCGCCATCGCGGTCACCGTCAACCCGGCGATCAACCTGTTCGGTGGCAACTTCGGGACCAACGTCCGCTACGCCATCAATATCGACACGAATGGCGACAACGTCCAGGACCTCGCCTACGTGGCCACGTTCGGCGATGAGCAGGGCGACGGCAACCAGCACTGGAAGCTGACCAAGTACACGGGCAGCCGCGCCGTGAGCCTGACCGGCGGCAAGCCCGTCGTGCAGGCGTTCACCAACTCGTCCGACAAGACCAAGGCCGGCGGCGGCCTGTGGGCCTGGGCGGGCGTTCGCTCCGACCCGTTCTTCTTCGACCTGACCGGGTTCATCGGCACGGTGACCGGCCTGCTCGGCAACAAGGTCGGCAACGACGACCTCGGGAACGACCCGCAGGACTTCTTCGCCAACCTGAACGTGAACGCGATCGTCCTCGCCGTTCCCAACTCGACGCTGCCCGACACGATCGGCGTGTGGGCCACCACGAGCTGGTGGGACGGCGATTCGTGGCGCAAGGCCGACCAGATGGGTCGACCGGCGATCAATACCGTGTTCAACCTCTCGGGCGCCGACAAGGACCTGTTCAACCGGACGGCCCCGTCGATGCAGGCGACTGCCAGCGGTGGCAAGTTCGTGAACAACGTCACGGGCGTGCTCCAGTTCCTCTCCGGCCTCGATAGCGAAGGCGCGTACTCGAACGACCAGGCGGGCTTCCTCGCCTCGGTGCTGATCCCGGACGTCCTCGTCTACAGCCGGTCCAACCCGCTCGGCTTCCCGGCACCGCTCAACGGGCGTGCCCTGGCCGACGACGTCATCGACGTGGAGCTCCGTGTCTCCACCGGTGGCGACCCGCTCAACCTGTTCGGCGCCGACGGCCTCACCGGCCTGGGCCCGGACCGCGACGCATCGGGTGCCGTGAACGGCGACGGTATCGGAGCGCACTCCGACTACTCGTCCTCGTTCCCGTACCTCGGCGCACCGCACTAGGGGGGACGGATGGGCGGCGCCATGACGGGGCCGCCCATCCCTCGCTTCGAACGAACAACCCAGGTCCAGGAGCCCGCTCGATGACCGCACCGGCCCAGTCGATCCCCACCGTCCGCCCCGCCCGCGCCGATCGCCGGCCACGTGGCCCGCGAACGCTCGGCATCCTCGCGGCGGCTGCCGTCATCGTCGCGGGTTCGTACCTCGCCTCGGCACTCGCGCCCTCCGGTTCGACCACTGAGACACCGACTCCGAGTGCGGCGACGATCGCGGCCCCGGGCGAGATTTCCGGGGTTGCTGTCGCGGGTCCCTCGGGGGGTTCACTGGCCCAGATCGACCGCTCGATCGCCACGTGGACGAAGAATCTCAGTGCGAACCCGAGCGACTTCATCAGCGCCACGAACCTCGCGACCCTGTACCACGGCCGTGGGCGACTGAGCGGCGACCTCGGCGACCAGGAGCGGGCCCTCACGGCCGCCCGCACCGCCATCGCCATCGCGCCGACGAGCGGGCCGGCTCGAGCGCTCGAGGCCGCGATCCTCTACACGATCCACGACTTCACCGGCGCCCTGGCCGCCGCCGAGTCGCTCTACCGCGACGATCCGGCGCAGCTCGGCGCCCTGTCGACGATCGCCGATGCGAAACTCGAGCTCGGCCGCCTGGTCGAGGCACGCGCCGACCTCGAGTCGCTTCGGCTCCAGGCGGCGGGGCCCGCCGTCGACGTCCGTTTCGCCCGCCTCGCCTTTC
This sequence comes from Chloroflexota bacterium, assembly GCA_919901745.1. Classification (GTDB taxonomy): domain Bacteria; phylum Chloroflexota; class Limnocylindria; order Limnocylindrales; family CSP1-4; genus CAKKPP01. The sequence goes on from CAKKPP010000014.1 coordinate 27,630, forward strand.
TGACCGGCGCTCCGGCGGAGGCACTCCGCCTCGCGCTCGGGGCGCGCGAAGGGGCTGCCGCGGCCGGAGCCGCCGGCGGGAGTGCAACCGGGATCGGTTTCTACCAGTACGCGGTGGGGGAATACGCCCGGCTGGCCGGCGATGCGGTTAGCGCACGCGCCGCCTACTCGGCGGCCGTTGCCGAGCGTTCGACGGATCTCGGCGCGATCATTGGCCTGGCCCGGATCGATGCCGCCGAGGGCCGAACGCCCGAAGCGATCGCCGGACTTCGGCAGGCCGTGGCCATCGCGCCGCAGCCCGAGTCGCTCGCGCTCTTGGGCGACTTGCTGGCAGCGACCGGCGACGCAGCGGGGGCGGCCGACCAGTACGCGACGGTTCGCCTGGTCGCGACCCTGTCGGAACTGACCGGAACCGTCTACGACCGCCAGCTACTCCTCTTCGAGCTCGATCACGGCGGCGCCACAGCGGAGCTGCTGGCTCGTGCGATCACGGCGTCGCAGGCCCGGCCCGACGCGGCCGGCCACGACCTCGTGGCCTGGGCGAATTATCGCCTGGGTCGGTTCGCGGAGGCGAAAATCGCGTCCGACATCGCGCTCGCAACCGGGATCGTCGACGCCCGCATCCTCCTGCACGCCGGGTTCATCGAGATTGCCCTCGGCAACGGATCCGCCGGCGAGGCACTGATCCGTCACGCCCTGGCGCTCGGTCCGGCCCTCGACCCGGCCGAACGGGACGAAGCGCGAGGCTGATCCGCCCTCCGCGTGGCTCCGCCCCGGCCGAGGACTCATGGCGACGACTCATGGCAAGGCCACGAAGAGGCCGGACGAAGCGGGCCAGCCGGCCTTCCGATGGGAGGCCACCGATCGTACTCGTTGACATCCTCTCGGCTTGACCCGATGATGCACATCTGCACCGTGCAGATGTGCAGGCCAAGCGGGAGAGCCCGATCCGTTGAGCGATTTCGAGACCCTGGTGCGCGCCAGCCGGCTCTACTACGAGCTGGGGGAGACGCAGAACCGCATTGCCGAACTGCTGGGCGTGACCCGCCCGCAGGTTTCGCGTCTCCTCAAGCGAGCCCGCGAAGAGGGGATCGTCGAGATCCGGATCATCGATCGAACCAGCGATGACAGCCCGGCGGGGGAGATTCTCAAGGACCGCTTCGGGCTCGATGCGATCCACATGGCACCGAGCCTTTCCGGCCCGGAGGAGCTGAACCGACGGATGATCGCCCGGCTGGCAGCCCAGGTCGTGCGCTCCGTCGTTCGCGACGGAGCGGTGGTCGGCGTGGGAGACGGCGCCTCGGTGTCAGCGACCGCGGACGCGATGCTCGAGTTGACCACGCCCGTGGCCGCGACCGTGGTCCCGCTGTGCGGCGGCTACTGGACCACCGGCACCACGCGGGAGCCGTTCAGGCGTGTGGCGGAGGCGCTTGCCACGAGCCCGCAGGGCCTCCTCGCGCCGGGTCTGGTCGACGACGCGGCAACCAAGCGCTCGCTCTACGCCCACGCGGGCGTGCAGGCGATCCTCGCGCTCTGGGAGCGCCTCGACGTGGCGCTGTTCGGGATCGGAGCCCGCATCTGGAGCCCGGCGACCTTCGGCGAGGACGTCGTGCGCGAGATCGACGGTGCCGGTGCCGTCGGCGAGGTGCTCATCTCGCCCTATGACCTCAACGGCCGGTTCCTCGGCGCGGCGCTGCGCGACCGGGTGATCGCCTACGACGCCCGCGAGTTGGCGCGTGTGCCCATCGCACTCGGGGTGGGTGGCGGGCCGAGCAAGATCCGCCCGATCCTCGGCGCGCTTCGCGCCGGCGTCGTCAACGTCCTGGTCACCGACATCCGAACGGCCGAGGCGGTGGTCGACCTCGACAGCGATACCAGATCGGCCGATCGCGGCGGGCGGGCCTCCGCGCCTGAACCGGACGTGTCGGTTCCCGGCGCCTGATCGAACGAACCTGATGCGTCCCGAACCCACGATCCTCGCCATCGACCTCGGCACGACCGAGGCCAAGGGCGGCCTCGTTACCCTCGACGGGCATCTCCTGGGACTCGCCCGGGCGCGCTGTCCGATCCTGATCGACACGCATACCGGACACGCGGAGCAGAACGCCGAGACGTGGTGGACCGCGACGGTCGACGTGGTGCGCTCACTCCATGCCGCGAACCCCGGGGCCCAGGTGCTCGCGATCGTGGTCGACGGCCACGGGCCGACGACCACAGCGGTTGATGGCGATGGCCGTCCGACCCGACCCGCGCTCACCTGGCTGGACGGCCGTTCCGCCGCGGAGCAGGCCGAGTTGGAAGCCGCCTCGGGACTCCGCGGTTGGGCGCTCGGCGTCACCCCCGCCGCCCTGTGGATCGAGCGCCACGAGCCTGCCGTTGCCGCGCGGACGCGCTGGTACCTCAACACGTGGGAGTGGCTTGGGCTGCGACTGACCGGCCGCGCCGCCACGTCCCTCGTTCCGCGCCAGCGGCTGCCGTCGGACGCGATCATGACGGCCGTGGGCCTCCGCCCGGAACGGCTGGCACCACCGATCGCGATGGGCGACATCCTGGGCCCGCTGCGGGCGGACGCCGCCGCGGCGCTCGGACTCCGTGAGGCCACGCCCGTCGTCGCCGGGCACGTCGACGCGTTCTCGACGTTCCTCGGCGCAGGCCTCCGCGCACCCGGCGACGCGCTGGACGCGGGCGGCACCGCGGGCGGGTTCGGCGTGTACGTGGATCACCCCATCGTGGTCCCGGGGACCTACTGCACACCGGCGCCCCTTGAAGGTCTGCACATCCTCGGCGGCGGATTCGCGGCGACCGGCAAGGCGCTCGACTGGTTCCGCGACGGGATCGTCGGCGGCGGCGCCACGACGGAGGCGCTCATCGCCGAGGCGGTCGCCACCCCGCCGGGCGCCGACGGTGTCGTCTTCCTGCCCTACCTGGCGGGAGAGCGCGCGCCCATTCACGACCCCGACGCACGGGGGATGTTCGCCGGGCTCACCCTGGCTCACGGCCGTGGCCACCTGGCACGGGCGATCCTCGAGGCCGCGGCCTTCGCCATCCGCCACGTGGCCGAGCCGGTCCTGTCCGCCGGGATCCCCGTGAACTCGATGCGGGTCTGTGGCGGTCCGGCCCGCAGCGAGGCCTGGAACCAGATCAAGGCCGACGTGACCGGGTTCTCGATCGACGTGCCGGCCGTTGCCGAGACGGCGGTTGTCGGCTCCGCGATCATCGGCGCGGTCGGCAGCGGTGCCTTCGACGACCTCCCGCAGGCCATCGCCGCGATGAGCAGGATCGCCAGGACGATCGAGCCGCGCGGCGAGCTCGTGGAGATCTACGACCGAACGTTTCGCGCCTACACGGCGCTCCACCCTGCTGCGGCGCCGGTCCTCCGGCCATTGATCGCCGCGGCCAATCCCCAGTTCCATGGAGGCCTTCTCGCATGACACCGTCCCTCGCCGTGCCCGCACAGCGCCTGGTCGCGACCGCGATCTTCGTGGCCATCGTCGCCGCAGCGTGCGGCACGACCCCGACCCCGACCCCTCCACCCGCGGGCTCGTCGCCGACCCCCGGCCCGTCGGTCGGACCGAGCGGGACGCTGACCGTCGCGCTCTCGGCCGACGCCGAGTCGATGGACCCGCATCGCGTCTACCAGAAGGCCGGGATCTCGATCGTGGAGGCCCTGTTCGACACGCTGATCGCGATCGATCGCGGCGACCGCTCGAAGTTCCTCCCCGGCCTCGCGGAGAGCTGGACGACCGCGCCAGAGGCGATCGAGTTCACGTTGCGGAGTGGCGTCACGTTCTCGAACGGCGAGCCCTTCGATGCCGACGCCGCCCGCTTCTCGATCCTGCGGGTGATGGACGTCGATCCAACGACGGGCGCCCCGATCGAGGACGACGCGCTGAAGCTCAACTCGGACTACAAACGCTCGTACGGTGCGGTGACGTCCGTCGAGGCGGTGAACCCGCTCACCCTCCGGATCAACCTGGGCCGTTGGGACGCGGGGCTGATCCCCGCGCTCGCCACACTCCCGATCATCGCTCCGAACCACGCCGCCACGGTCGGGAACGAGGGCCTGAAGACGCAGCCGATCGGGACGGGTCCGTACCTGCTCGAGGAGTGGATTCCGGACGACCACGCGACGCTCGTCCTCAACCCGGACCAGTGGGAGCGGCCGCGCGGCGCGGCGCTCGTCGATCGGGTCGTCTTCCGGCCGATCCCCGACGTGACGACGCGGATCAGCGAGCTCACCACCGGCGGCGTCCAGATCGCCCAGGACATCCCCGTCGACCAGGCCGCGGCCGTCGAGGCCGGGGGCGCGACGATCGTCGCCTTCGACGACGCGCGCCACACCGAGATCTGGCTGACCGCCGACAAGGGCGGCCAGCTCGCGACGTCCGGCAACGCGACTCCGGCACAACTCCAGGCGATCGAAGCCCTCTCGAAGGTCGAGGTGCGGACGGCGCTCAACATGGCCGTCGATCGGAATGCCTATGTCGATGCCCTGTTCAAGGGGTTCGCCACGCCGATGACCCAGGGCTTCGTTCCCGGTGACATCGCGTACCTGCCGGCCATCCAGCCCTGGCCGTTCGATCCCGACCGCGCTCGCCAGATGCTGACCGATGCCGGCTACCCGGACGGGTTCGAGGCCGAGATCGACGTGTGCACCTGCGATGCGGCCATCGCCGACCTGATCACCGCGGTTCAGGCGGACCTGGCGCGAATCGGCGTCCGCACCACGATCCGCGAGGCCGAGGTTGGTGCCTTCAACGGCGCCTGGGCGTCGGGGGCCACGAACCCGATGCGCGCGTCGCGGCTGTCCTTCCTCGACCCGAACATCTACGGCCAGTTCTGGCTCAAGGGCGGTGGCCTGCTCTCGCGGTTCGCCGATCCGGAGATGGACAGGTTCGTCGACGAGCAGGCGGCCCAGATGGACCCGGCGCGGCGGCTCGAAGTCCTGCACAAGGTCGCGGCCCTGACCCACGACCTGGCGCCGGCGATCTTCCTCGTCGGGTTCCAGAGCGTCTACGGCGTGGCCAGGACCGGAGTCAGCGGCTGGCAGCCGCACATCCTCGGGCACATCTCGGTGCTCGACACGCGCGTCGGCGGCTGACGGTCCGGAGATGCCGCGCAGCGCGGTCGGCTTCGTCCTTCGGCGCCTCGCCTACCAGGGCGTCGTCCTTGTCGGCGTCGCCTTCCTCGTCCACGTCCTGATCCTGCTCTCCGCCGATCCGGCGCAGGCGCTCCTCCCACCGACGACCTCGCCCGAGGCGGTCGAGGCGTTCCGGCGGGCCCAGGGCTGGGACCAGCCGTTGCCCGTCCAGTTCGCGACGTTCCTGGGTCGGGCCGTCCAGGGTGACTTCGGGACGTCGATCCGGTTCGGGCAGCCGGCCCTCGCCGTCGTCCTCGAGCGCGTTCCGGCGACACTGACCCTGGGGCTGACCGGGCTGGCCGTGGGACTGGCGATCGCCTTCCCCCTGGGTTCGCTGGCGGCGCTCAGGCGCGGGACGTGGGCGGATGGGGCGGTCCGCGGGTTCGCGGTGCTCGGTGCGTCCGTTCCCGGGTTCGTCCTTGGACAGGTGCTCATCCTCGTCGTTGCCGTGGGCCTCCGTGCGCTGCCGGTTTCCGGCGGCGGTTCGGTCGCCCACCTGGTCCTGCCCGGGCTGGTGGTCGGTATCGCGTCGACGCCGGGGCTGATCCGGATCCTCCGGGCCAGCCTCCTCGAGGTCTACGGCCGCGACTACATCCGGACGGCGTTCGCCAAGGGCCTGTCTCCGCGCGCAGTGCTCCTGCGCCACGCCCTGCGCAACGCGGCGATCCCGGTGGTTTCGTTCCTCGCCTTTGACATCGCGGCGCTCCTGTCCGGGGTCGTGATCGTGGAGCGGGTGTTCGCCTACCCGGGGATGGGGTCGCTGGCGGTGCAGGCGATCTCGGGCCGCGACCTGCCGGTGATCCAGGCGTTCGTGTTCGTTGCGGCGCTCACGATCGTCACGACGAACCTCCTGCTGGACGTCGCCTACACCAGGCTCGACCCGCGCATCCGGGGCAGGCGATGATCGCGACGATCGGTCGGCATCGCGCGGGCATGTTCGGGGTGTTGCTGATGGTCGTCGTCGCGACGATCGCCGTGCTGGCCCCGGTTCTCGCCCCGGGCGGTCCGGAGGCGGGCGTGCTCCGGGACCGCCTGCTGCCGCCGGTCTTTGCCGGTGGGTCGTGGGATCATCCGCTGGGCACGGATCGGGCGGGTCGCGACCTCCTCGTCCGGATCGTGTGGGGTTCCCGGACCACGCTGTGGATCGCGATTGCGGCGACCGTGGGCGGTGGGCTCGTGGGCATCGTTGCCGGTGTTGTCGCGGGGTGGTATGGACGCTGGGTCGACCTCATCCTGGGGCGCCTGGCCGACATCCAGCAGGCGATCCCGTTCGTCATCCTGGCCATGGCCGTCGTCGCCGTCGTGGGGCCGTCCCTCCTCAACCTGATCCTCGTCCTCGGACTCGCCTCGTGGCTCTTCACCTATCGGGTGGTCCGGGGCGACATGCTGGCGGCCCGCGAGCGGCCGTGGGTCGAGGCCGCCCGCGCCCTGGGGATCGGGGATCGGCGGATCCTGTGGCGACAGGTCCTGCCGAACGTCCTGCCCTCGATCGTGGTGGTCCTCACCCTGTTCGTACCCCAGACGATCCTGTTTTCGGCGGGGCTCTCGTTCCTCGGTCTCGGCGTGCCACCGCCCACCCCCGAGTGGGGCAGGATGATCGCCGACGGCGCGGACTACCTGCGCACGGAGTGGTGGTTGACGCTCATGCCTTCGCTCGCCCTGATCGTGACGGTCCTCGGGATCACGCTCGTCGGCGACTGGGTGCGCGACCTGGGGGACCCGTTGCTGCGACTGTTGCGCTCCGCTGCGCCAGCGACCGACGAGATGGGCAAGACCGATGCTTGACGGCGTGCGGCCCGGCGACCGAGAAAGCTGGTGGCTCCGCGAGGCACTGGCCGCGGAAGATTCATCCCTGGCTGCCGAGGTCGCCGCGCCGCCGCTTCGCGGCACGACGCTCGCCGACGTGGTGATCCTCGGCGGCGGCTATACGGGCCTTTGGGCGGCCATCCGACTGACGGAGCTCCTCCCGGGAGCGCGGATCGTTCTGCTCGAGTCCGACATCTGCGGCGGTGGCGCGTCCGGCCGGAACGGCGGTTTCGTGACCTCCTGGTGGGACGAACTGCCGGCGCTTGTCCATCGGTACGGCGAATCGGATGCACTCACGGTCGCGCGCGCGATGTCTGCCGCGGTCGACGATGTCGGGGCCTGGTCCGCGGCCCATGGGGTGGATGCCTGGTATGTGAAGGCGGGCGCGCTCCAGGCAAGTGCCGCACCCGCCCAGGATGGTGTCTGGGATGAGGCGGTCGCGGACGCGGCCCGCCTCGGGGTGGCGGACGAGTACATCGCCCTGAGCCCCGACGAGGTCCGGGTGCGCTGCGCCTCGCCGGTGTTCCGCGGCGGCGTCTTCATGCGCCAGGGCGCGACGGTCCAGCCGGCGAGATTGGCTCGCGGCCTGCGTCGCGTCGCGCTGGAGCGGGGCGTGATCATCCATGAGCGGACGCGGGCACTCCCCGTCGACCTGCTGCGGCTCGTGGGTCGCGGGGGCTTGCGCGACGGTGCGTCCCGCGGGCCCCTGGCGATTCGGACCGGCCACGGCGTGGTGCGCGCTGCCCAGGTCATCGTCGCCCTCAACGCGTGGGCAGCCGGCTGGCCCCACCTGGGGCGTCGCCTCGTCACGTGGTCGAGCTACATGGTCATCACCGAGCCGATGCCCGATCGACTCGCCGAGATCGGCTGGACCGGCGGCGAGGGCGTCAGCGACGCCCGGTTCACGCTGCACTACCTGCGGACGACGCCGGACGGGCGGATCGCGATCGGCGGCGGCGGCGGGCGGGCCGGGTATGGCGGCAGGATCGGCAGGGCATTCACCCACGACCTCGGGTCCGTCGAGCGCACCGTCGCCGGGCTCAGGCGCCTCGTTCCATCGATGGCCGACGTGCGGATCGAGGATGCGTGGGGCGGTCCGATCGACATCGCCGCCGACCACCTTCCGTTCGTGGGTTCGCTCGGATCGGGGCGCGATCGGGGACGCGATCGGGCCCGCGTGCACTACGGCCACGGCTATTCGGGAAACGGCGTCGCGCCGTCGGTGGTCGTCGGCCGGATCCTGGCAGCGCTTGCCGCCCGCGGCCTCGGCGGCGCAGACGATCCCGCGGCCGAATCGCCGCTCGTCGGAACGCGGCCGCGGGCGTTTCCCCCGGAGCCACTTCGGAGCGTCGGCGCGCGCATCATTCGCGAGGCCATCGTCCGGCGCGAACTGGCCGAGGAGGCCGGCCGCCGGCCCGGAGCGATTGCCGGCGCGATCAGCCGCGTCCCGCGTCGGCTCGGGTATCACCTTGGCCCAGGGTAGGCGCATGATGCGGCCCGGACCGGGCCGGCCGCACCGGGCCGGAGGCATCGAAATCGGGTAGAATGTGGGGCCCCGCTGAGCCCAATCGCGGGGATTCTTCCCAGGAGCTGCCCGTGAACGGTCGACCGTCCCTTCAGCAAAGTCGCCCTTCGTCGTCGGAGGACGGCAGCGAACCCCTGAAGCACGTCATCGACGTCTACCGGCATCGGGACCAGACGATCACGTGTGTCTGCGGCTGGCACGGCAGCTGCGCAGCGGGCGAGCGCGGCGGATCGGACTGGACGGCGCACCTCGCGGAGTTCCGCACGAAGAAGCGCTGACCCGCCGCCTCGGCGCGCACGATCGCGCGTGCTAGCATCGCCGCCCGTGTCCACGCTGGCGTCGATTCCCGACTCCCCGCCGTTCGTCGTCCGGGCGCGCCTCCTGACGCCCCTGTCGGACGGCGGGACGATGCACGAACCCGACGCCCTCGTCGTCGTCGACGACGACGGACGGATTGCCTGGGTCGGGCCGGCCGCCGATCAGCCCGAGCCACTGGCCGCCGCGTCCGCCATTGACCTCCGGCCGCTCGTGGTGATGCCCGGCCTCATCGACCTCCACGTTCACCTGCCGCAGCTGCCCAATGCCGGGGTGGGCGCCGGCCTCGAACTGTTGACGTGGCTGGAGCGCCACATCTTCCCGCTCGAACGGGCCTGGGTCGACCGCACGGTCGCCGAACGCCTCGCACCGGCCGCGTTCCGTGCGTTCGCCCATGCCGGAACGACCACCATTCTGGCCTACGGTGCCGTCTTCGCCCCGAGCATGGACGCGGCCTTCGAGGCCGCCGAGGCACACGGAATCCGGGCGATTCTCGGCAAGGTCATGATGGATCGCGCGACGTACGACGAGTCGATCGCGCCGTCGACGATCCTCGAGCGGTCGCTGCGCGAATCCGCCGACCTTGCCGCGCGCTGGCACGGCGCCGCCGACGGCCGGCTCGGCTACGCGGTAACGCCCCGGTTCGCCGTCTCGTGTACGGCGGACATGCTCCGTGAATCGGCCGCGCTCGCCGCGTCGACGGGGTCCTGGTGGCAGACACACATCTCGGAGGATCATGGCGAGATCGCGGAGGTCGCGCGACTCTTCCCCGAGGCGATCGACTACCTCGACGTGTACGACCGTGCCGGGGGGCTCGGCGCCCGTACCGTCCTCGCGCACGGAGTGCATCTCACCGACCGGGAGGTGGCGCGTCTCGCCGAGACGGGGACGCGGCTTGCCCATTGCCCGTCGTCGAACCTGTTCCTGGCATCCGGTCTCATGCCGCTGGCACGCTACCTCGAGGCGGGGCTCGTCATCGGGCTCGGGTCCGACGTGGCCGCCGGGCCCGAACTATCGATGTTCTCGGCGATGCGGGTCGGCGCCTACGTCCAGAACGCACTGCGGGTCGTGGGCGGCGAGGAGCGGGCGTCCCTGGGTCCGCTCGATTGGCTTCGGATGGGCACGCTCGAAGGCGCCCGTGCGCTCGGCCTGGACGACGTGATCGGCTCGATCGAGGTGGGCAAGGAAGCCGACCTCATCGCGGTCGATCCTTCCCTCATCGCCCCGGTCCCCGGCGTGACCGACGACACCCCGGCCGACCTGATGAGCCGTCTCATCTTCCGGGCGCACCCCGACATGGTTCGCGCCGCGTGGGTCCGCGGCCGACTTCTCGAGGGGCCGACCACGATCGCCGTCGTTTGATCTCTGTGCCCGCGCCCGGGATCGACGGCGGTCCTGCTGAGCGGCGTATGGCCTGAGCGGCGTATCGTTGGGAGCGATGGTCCGGCTCGGTCGCAGGAAGTTCCGCTTCCGCCGTTTCGGTCGGCGACTCGTCGTGGCCCTGATCGCGGCCGCCGCGCTGACCTCGGGCACGACCCCGGTCGGAGCGGAGTGCGACGGACCGGTCCCTTCGTTTCGCGACGTCGCGCCGACCGCTCAGCGAGTCCTGATCGGTGATGTCGTCGCAGTGCAGACAGGCGGGCTGACCGAGCCGGACAGCAGTGGCCTCTCGAGCCGCTTCACGCTCCGGGTTCGCTACGTGCCGCGCGGCACCGCTCCGGCGGTCATGGAGATCTCGGACATGCCGACCCAGCCGTGCGCCGGCGTGATGGTCGCCCGGGTCGGCGACCGGATCGCGCTCGCGCTCGACGGGACCGACTACACGCCGCCGATCCCGGTCAACACGCTCGCCTGGATTCGTGGCACACCGCCGTTCAACGACCCGATGTTCGAGACGATCACGGTCGCGGAGGTGTACGCGCTCCTCGGCCTGGCGCCTCCGCCGACCTCCACGGTTCCCACGATCGCCGGCGCTGCGACACCTCGTGGCGATGCCCGGCTGCCGATCGTCGTCGCGATGTTCGGACTCGTCGCCCTGTCGATCGGCTGGCGACGGTTCGCGTCCCGCTCCTCGCAGCCCACTCCGAGGCGGCTCAGAGCGCGATAAGCGCGCCACCGCCCGGGTCGATTCCTTCTGCGAGCGACTTCAGCGCTCGGCGTCCGTCTCCGGGGAACATTGCCAGGAAGCCCTGGCCGGCCGCATGGATCGCGCTTCGGTTGGTGCGGGTATTGCCGATCAGCAGGATCACGCGGTCGGTTCCGTCATCGCGAACCTTCAGGGCGATCCGTCGTTCGAGCGCCTGGACATCCACGATGCGCGTCTCCGCCTCGACCATGATCGGTGGCCCAGCCCCCGTGATGACCGCGTCCCACGCGCGCTGATCGCCGGGTCGGTTGAGCGGCATCTCCGTTCGCCATCGAAGCGATGGATGGAGCCGTGCCCGAAGGCGCTCGAGGAGGAGCAGGTGCGCGCGGTCGCGAACCGGCGGGCCGCCCGGGTACGCTCTCACGACGATGTCGAGGCCGACCGCCGACCCGAGTCGGGCGAGATCCCGAACGCTCGCGTTCGGTGCGGCCGCGCGCTCGATCCGGCTGACGAAGTTCCTCGACCGCCCGACCGCCCGGCCGACGAGCATCTGGCTTGTCCCGTTCGCAAGCCGGGCGCGCCGGATCTCCTCACCGACGTCGGCGAGGGCCCGGCGGGACAGCCTGGTTCCGTTGTCCGTCCGTCGCTGCACGGTGGCCATCGGATGATGGTGGTCCGTGTCCATTACCTGCCGGTTTGCGAACGGCTCCCGGCGTTGGGATGCACTCCTGAGTGTGCAACCGTGACCGATCCGGCGTGATCGAGCGGCCGCTCCCCGTGTCTCTGGTGCCGAGCGGACGCAATGTGCGCACGGGCCGTGCGTGGTCTCGCCGGATCGGCGCCCGCGCATGCGCATCCAGGTCCGACGGAAGAGCGGGTGCGACACGGGTGATGCGTCGACGGAGGCCCGGGACTGCCATGATGGTCGCGGTTGCACCTCTGGCAGTGCATCCGCCCGGCGGGTGCGGCCGCGAGATGGCGCGCGGGCCCCGAACGTCAGCCCCGCACGTCAGGAGAACGAACGCTGGACGAGACATTCGACCTCGTGATCGAGGGCGGCACGATCGTGGATGGGACCGGCACGGCGGGGCGACCCGGGACGGTCGCGATTGCTGGCGATCGGCTGCGGATCCTGCCAGCGACGTCGCGGGAGGGAGCCGGTGGGCCTCGCGCCGCCGGTCGTCGCGCCGCCGGGCCCGATGCCGGAACGCGGCCCGACGCCGGAACGCGGCCCGACGCCGGAACGCGGCCCGATGCCGCAACGCGGATCGATGCGACAGGCATGGTCGTCGCGCCGGGATTCATCGACCTGCACAGCCACGGCGGCCTCATGATCCTCGCCGGGCCTCGGCACGAACCGAAGGTCCACCAGGGGATCACCACCGAGGTGATCGGGGTCGACGGCAACAGTTACGCCCCGTTCGCGCGGCGCGAGGACCTCGAGGCGTTCGTCGAGCTGAACAGCGGCCTCGACGGTCGACCGGACATCTCCTACGACTGGGACACGGTGGCCGCCTACCTCGCCGGGTTCGACGGCAGCGTCGCGGTCAACATCGCGTTCCTGATCGGCAATTCCGCGCTCCGCGTCGGCCAGATCGGGTGGGAAATGGATCCGGCCACGGACGAGGATGTCGCGAGCATGCGCAGCCGGCTGCGCGAGGGGATGGAGGAGGGTGCCTTCGGGCTATCGTCCGGGCTCGACTACCCGCCCGGCTCCTACGCCACGACCGACGAACTCGTCGCGCTCATGGAGGAGGCCGGCCGGCTCGGCGGGATCTACCACACCCACGTCCGGTATGACCTCGGCGACCGGTTCCTCGACCCGTTCCGCGAGGCGATCGAGATCGGGCGCCGCTCCGGCGCCCCCGCCCACCTCACCCACTACTACCACCGCCAGACGTTCCCCGGCACGCCGGACCAGATGCTCGAACTCGTTGAGGAAGCGCGCGCAACGGGACAGGACGTCACGTTCGATGCCTATCCGGCCGAATGGGCGAGCACCCGACTGCTGATCATGATCCCGCCGTGGGCCCAATCGGGCGGACCGAAGGCGACGAAGGAACGGCTCGCCGACCCCGAGGTCCGCTCGGTCATCCGTCGCGAACTGCTCGACCGAGGCGTGCTCTACGCGGGCGCCGGTGGCCTGGCCGCCGTTCGCCTGGGGTACTTCGCCCGACCGGAGAACCTCCAGTGGGAGGGCCGCACGATGGGCGAGGTGGTGGCCGAGACCGGCCTGGACTGGATCGATGTCGTGTGCGACCTGCTTGTCGCCGAGGACCTGCGGGTCAACCAGGTCACGCCGGGCCCCCACACCGACGGGATCCGACGGTTCCTGAGCCACCCGGTCGGGAAGGTCGGGATGGTCGGGACGGACGCGACGCTGATCGGGGCGAAGCCGTCACCGAGGACCTACGGCAGCTTTCCCCGGATCCTCGGTCAGTTCGTGCGCGACGAGGCACTCCTGTCGCTCGAAGAGGCGGTTCGTCGGATGACGTCTGCGCCGGCGGCCCGACTGGGACTCAGGGAGCGCGGCGTCCTTCGTGATGGGGCGATCGCGGACGTGGTCGTGTTCAACCCGGCGACCGTCCGCTCAAACGCCACGTACGACGACCCGTGCCGGTTCCCGGATGGAATCGACCACGTGATCGTCAACGGCGTGACGGTGGTCTCGGGCGGGCAGCACACGGGGGCGACTCCGGGCCGATCGCTGCGCCGCGGCCGCGACTGAGGTCTGGGCGACCAGATCGCCCGTGCTCAGGCCTCGAAGGCGCCGGGTTCCATGGAAGGGCCCAGATCCGGGGTGGCAGGCGGTCGACGCCGGTCGGCATCGAGGCGTTCCTGGGCCGTGAGAAGGGCGTCGTCGATCGACCGGCCGGCATTCGCGTCGGCCCAACCGATGGCCAGGCGCAGCGTCACCGCGCCGGCCGCAAGCCAGCCGTCGCAGGCCGTTCGCACGCGCTCGATGTAGTTGATCGCCCGGACCTCGTCTGTCTCGGTGAGCAGAACGCCATATCGACCCGAGTCCAGGATGGCAACGTGGTCGGCGGCGCGAGCGCTCTTGCGCAGGGTCTCGCTGATCATGGGCAGGAGGCGGGCGGCGGCGTCATCACCGAATCGCTCGACAAGACGCTCGATGCCCTCGACCTCGACAAGGATGATGCTCGCGGGGCGGCGATAGCGGGCGATCCGGGCCATCTCGTCAGCCAGCGTGCGCCCCCAGAGCCGCGGTGTGTCGAGGCCGGTCCCCGGGTCCACGAGGACCCCGGGCCGTGGACCGTGATCAACGTCGGGTTCCGGCTCGATGTCGGTGTCGCGCGAGGCGTGGGCGTGCGCGCCGTCGGCTGCGGCCATGTCGCCGCGCCGCGCCGCCACGGCCGGCGCCGGCTCGGCTACGGCTGGCGCCGGCTCGGCTACGGCTGGCGCAGTGGGCATCTCGGGAAGCCTGTGCTCGATGGCGCTCGGAGACAGCGTGATCGGCGCCGAGTCGTCGCTCGCTCGGCGGCGGCCGCGAAGCCAGGCGGTGATGATGACCAGCACGATCAGGACAAAGTTCGCGGCAAGCGCGATCAGCAGGACCGTGAGGAGCGTTTCTTGGGTCGGCACGAACCGCACCACCTCTTGAGATTCGGCCCGTCGTCCACGGGAGGTCGAATGTACCGAGCCACGCCCTGTCCCGCGATGGTACGAAGGTCAGGGGGAGGTTCGTCGGGTGCCGGCTCGCACCGCGGTCCGACGTTCCATCGCGATGGAGACCCGTCCCGTTGATGCTATCGTCTTGACCCAGGAGGGATGCCGATCGCATGACGCTGCGCCCCGATTCCAGCCATGGCCCGACGACGGCCGTCCCGACGCGACCCGTGCCCGATGCCCTCGTGGTGACGCCCGGGCGGACCGTTCCCGGGCGAGCGCGAACGGTCGTCCCGCTTCGGCGCGAGGGTCCTGCCAAGTTGACCGGTGAAGCCCGCTACGCCGACGATCTCATCTTCCCGGGAGCGTGGTTCGGTGCCACGATTCGCTCGACGGTGGCCCATGGGCGGTTCCGTGAGCTGGAGAAGGACGGGTCCTTCGACTGGAGCCAGGTGGTCGTCGTGACGGCCGCCGACATCCCCGGCGACAACATCGTCGCCTCGATCAAGGCGGACCAGCCGGTCCTCGTGCCGATCGGCGGGGAGATCCAGCACCACGCGGAGCCGCTCGTCCTCGTGGCGGCCCTCGACCGGGAGACACTGCGGGCCGCCAGGTCGGCGCTTCGCCCCATCGTCGACAAGCTTCCCGGCATCTTCGACCCGCTCGATTCGCAGCACGTGTTCGCCGAATACACGATCTCGAACGGCGACGTCGACACGGGCTTCGCCGGGGCCGACCTCATCGTCGAGGGCGAATACCGCGTCGGCCACCAGGAGCAGCTGTACATCGAGAACAACGCGATGATCGCCGTGCCGCGCGATAACGGTGGGATCACGGTCACCGGCTCCCTGCAGTGCCCGTACTACGTTCACGCGGCACTGCGCCGCGCCCTGGCACTGACCGATCGCCAGGCGGTCGTCGTCCAGGCCGAGACCGGGGGCGGGTTCGGCGGCAAGGAGGAATACCCCTCGATCATCGCCCTCCATGCAGCGCTCCTCGCGCTGAAGGCGGGCCGCCCGGTGCGGATGATCTACGACCGACACGAGGACATCGCCGCGACGACGAAGCGGCACCCGGCGGTTGTTCGCCACCGGACCGGCGTGATGCGCGACGGGACCCTCGTGGCCCAGGACATCGAGGTGGTCATGGACGGCGGGGCGTACTGCACGCTCACACCCGTCGTCCTGTCCCGCGGAGCCCTGCACTCCGGTGGGCCGTATCGCTGCCCCAACGTGCGGATCGACGCCCGGGCCACGCGCACGAACACACCGCCGAACGGGGCGTTCCGTGGCTTCGGCGCGCCGCAGGTCGAGTTCGCAGCGGAGACACACCTGAACCGGATTGCCGAAGCGCTGGGGTTGTCGCCGCTCGAGATCCGCAGGCGCAACGTGTACCGCGTCGGGGATGAGACGCCGACCGGGCAGATCCTGCGCGAGAGCGTCGCCGGCGAAGAGGTCCTCGAGCGTGCCGCGGAGGCGGCCGAGTTCGAGCGGATTCGCGAGCGCACCGCGCGAGCCCGTGCGGAGCGCGTCGGCTCGGGCACGGTCCCGCAGGGCCGGCTGGTCACCGGTACGGCCCGGACCGCGTCGGGGATTGGCCTGGCCCTCGCGTGGCATGGTGCCGGGTTCACCGGTTCGGGCGAGGTCAAGCTGGCGTCGGTGGCCTCGGTGCAGCTGACCGGCGACGGACGGATCCAGATCCTCATCGCGTCGACCGAGATGGGCCAGGGAACCAGGACGATCTTTCCCCAGATGGTGTCGGCGGAGCTCGGCGTCGACATCGATGACGTCGAGATCGTCGACCCGGACACATCGATCGTGCCGGATTCGGGGCCGACGGTGGCCTCTCGAACCGCGATGGTCGTCGGCGGACTGTGCATCAAGGCCGCGCGGCGCCTTCGGGCGGCGGTCGAGGAGCGCCATCCGGGCAGGACCTTCGCCGAGTCCTACAAGGAGGATGCCCGCGCACACGGCGCGACCCGGATCGACCAGCAGTTCGAGCCGTATCCCGGGATCGAATTTGACGACGCCACCTACCGCGGCGACGCCTATCCGGCCTTCGGCTGGGCCGCCTGCGTCGCCGAGGTCGACGTGGATCTCGATACGGGCGAGGTCTCGGTCCGCGACGTGGTTGCCGTCGATGACATCGGCACGGTCATCCACCCGATCCTCGCCGAGGGGCAGGTCGAGGGCGGGACGCTCCAGGCCGTTGGCTACGCCACGATCGAGGAAATCAAGGTCGAGGATGGCCGCTACCTGAACGATCGGCTCGCGACCTATCTCATCCCGACCTCGCTCGATGCGCCACGGATCACGTCGATCCTCGTTGAGGCGCCATTCAGCGGCGCCCCGCACGGTGCCAAGGGGGTCGGCGAACTGCCGATGGACGTGGGGGCACCCGCCGTCGTCGCGGCGATTCACGACGCCGTCGGCGTCTGGATCCGGGACCTGCCGGCGACGCCCGAGCGGATCCTGGCCGCGATCTACGGCGAGCCCGTTCGTGAGGCGGCGTCGTGACGACGGTCCGGTTCCTGGTGAACGGGGCCCCGGTCGAAGTCGACGTGCCCGGGATGCGGCGGTTGCTCGACGTGCTCCGTGAAGATCTCGGCCTGACCGGCGCCAAGGAAGGCTGCGGGGAAGGCGAATGCGGAGCGTGCACGGTCATCCTGGATGGCGAGGTCGTCGACTCCTGCCTCGTCCCGATCTGCCAGGTCGAGGGGCGGATCGTGCGGACGGTCGAAGGGTTGGCGCGACGCACCGGCGATGGGCCGGTGCTGGACGAACTCCAGCAGGCGTTCCTCGAGGCCGGCGGCGCCCAGTGCGGGATCTGCACGCCCGGGATGCTCATGGCGGCGCGCCAGTACCTGGACGCGGGGGGCGGACCGGACGATGTCGCGATCCGGACGGCCATCGCCGGAAATCTGTGCCGCTGCACGGGGTACACCAAGATCGTGGAGGCGATCGCGCAGGCCGCGAGCGTTCATCCGTGAGCGATGACCGCACCTCGACGGGTGATCCTGGAGCGTCGGCGTCAGACGATGAGCCGGGGACCGAGGCTCCGGACTCGGATGACATGACGATCGCCTTCACCCCGAAGCAGCTGTTCACGGGGTTCGCGATCGTGGCCGGACTCATCCTGCTGGCGACACGCCGTGGGCGGCGATCCTCGAAGCGTGGCGGCGCCCCGTCCACGGCGCCCGGTGCCGAGCGTGACCCGGGTGCCGAGCGGGACCCGGGCGCCGGCCGGCAGGGCGGCTGACCGATGCCGGCTGAACCGCCCGTCGCCTCGCCGGCCACGCTCGCCGATGCCTACGCGCTGATCCAGCGTGAGCCACACACGCCCATCGCCGGTGGGACCGACCTCATGGTCCGCATCACGGGCGAGCTGGGGAGCATCCCCGAGCGGATCGTCGATCTCGCCCGGCTCGACGATCTGCGCGGCATCTCGCTGGAGCGAAGCGCCGTGGCAATCGGCGCGCTGTCGTCCTACACCGACATCCGCCGCTCCGCGATCTGCCGCGAGCACCTGCCGGCGCTCGTCGAGGCCGCGGCAACGGTCGGGGCGGCCCAGATCCAGAACCGCGGAACGCTCGGCGGGAACATTGCGAACGCGTCCCCGGCCGGTGACACGCTGCCGGTGCTCATTGCCATGGATGCCGCAATCGTGGTCGGTTCGGTGCGCGGCGAGCGAACGATCCCGGCTGACGACTTCTGGACCGGCTATCGAACGACGGCACTGGCTCCCGATGAGTTGATCCTGCGGATCCGGGTGCCGCTGGTGCCCGGCCGGGAGACGCGCTTCCGCAAGGTGGGAACGCGCCGCGCCCAGGCGATCAGCAAGGTCGTCGCGGCGGTCTCGTGGCGGGACCACGGCCGAAGCTCCGGGTGGACGCAGGTCCGCGTGGCCTACGGCTCGATGGCGCCCACGCCGATCCGCGTGCGGCAGGTCGAGGCGATCCTCGAGGGCGCTCATCCCACGCCCGAGACGGCCGACAAGGCGGCGGCGATGCTGGCGGCAACGCTGCAACCGATCGACGACGTCCGTTCGACGGCCGACTATCGCCGCATGGTTGCCGCGCGGGTCCTGCACCGGATCCTGCGCGACGCCGGAGGCTGGTAGCCCCCCGTGGGGAACGCGGCGCTTCCGGCCACGCCGACCAGCGTCGAGGCTCTCGATGCGCTCGATGCCGAGGCCTGCAGCGCCGCCCTGGCACCGCTGTTCGAGGGGGCGCCCCGGTTCCTGGCTCGCCTCGTCGCCACGCGGCCGTTCGGTTCCGTCGAGGGTTTGTTCGAACAGGGTCGTCTGATCGCGGCCGCGATGCCCGAGGACGAACAGATCGAGCTGATCGACGCACACCCCCGGCTCGGCGCGCCCCCGGGAAGCGTGTCGGCGATGTCGTATCGCGAGCAGGGCTACCAGGTCGACGCGGCGGACGCCGCCGCCGAGGCCGAGCGATCCCGGATCGCCGCCGAGCTCGTGGAGCTCAACGTCGCGTACGAGGTGCACTTCGGGTTTCGCTATTGCGTGTTCGTGGCCGGGCGTCCGCGGGCCGATTTGATCCCCGGCCTTCAGGCCGCCTTCGAGGCCTCACGCGAATCAGAGATCCGGCGGGCGCTGACGGCCGTCATCGATATCGCCGCCGATCGCCATCGAACGCTCACAAGGGAGGCACGCGCTTGATCGAACTGGGAGCCAATCGCTACGGCAAGGGCGGGATCCACATCGTGCGCGTGGATCGGAGTCGCGAGCCCCACGTGGTTCGGGACGTCTACGTCGGCGTCGCCCTGGAAGGCGACTTCGGGGCGGCTCATCGCGAGGGCGACAACGCGCTGGTCGTGCCGACCGACACGATGAAGAACACGTCCTTCGCGCTCGCGAAGGACCACCTCGACGGTGCGATCGAGGCGTATGCCATCGCGCTGTCCGGGCACTTCCTCCAGTTCCCACAGGTCGCACGGGCGACGGCGACCGTGCGCGAGGTGGCGTGGCAACCGCTGACGACATCGGCGGGGCCGTCGGACCACGGGATGGTGCGCGACACGTCGATGACGCGGACGACGGTGGTGGTTTCGGATCGGGACGGCGCCCGGGTTCGCTCCGGCGTCGAGGACGTGGCGCTCATGAAGACGACGAAGTCCGGGTTCTCCGGCTTCCCGCGCGATCGCTTCACGACGCTGCCCGAGGTCGACGACCGGATGATGGTTTCGAAGGTGACGGCCTCGTGGGCGTACGGCAAGGGAGCCGGAGATTGGGATGGGCTCCACCGACAGGCCTTCTCGACCCTGGTCGACTCGTTCTGCGACCACTTCAGCCCATCGCTCCAGAACTCCATCTGGATCATGGGCAAGGCGATCCTCGAGCGCGTGGCCGAGGTCGACGAGATCACGATGTCCTGGCCGAACCTGCACCACTGGATCGTGGACCTGTCGCCGTTCGGGATGGACAACGACAAGGTCATCTACCATGCGACCTCCGAGCCGTACGGGATGATCGAGGCGACGGTCCGCCGCTCGGAGCTCGAAGCCGGAGCCGGCTGAGAACACCGACCCCGGCACCTGCGCCGGGGCCGACCACCCGCGCCGGGACCCGTGCCGGGGCCGGGGCCCGAAGCCGGAGCCGGCTGAGAACACCGACCCCGGCACCTGCGCCGGGGCCGACCA
>CAKKPP010000014.1:47887-107116 GCA_919901745.1 Chloroflexota bacterium
GCCGGGGCCGACCACCCGCGCCGGGACCCGTGCCGGGGCCGACCACCCGCGCCGGGACCCGTGCCGGGGCCGACCGCCGTGTCGCATCTGTTCGTCCACCTCGGTCGGTCACGAGTCGAGCGGGGCGCTCTCCACGTTCGCCGAGCGGGGCGCTCTCCACGTTCGCCGAGCGGGGCGCTCTCCACGTTCGCCGAGCGGCCATGTCTCCCAGTCAACATTTCGAGGTCGAAGGACCTCGGATCGACTCGGTCGGCGGCCCCGGCGTGGTCTTCGAGCGGCCATGATGACTCGGAGTCATCGAATCGAGCAGAACGGGGGCCGTCGGCGCGAGGTGACCCGCCTCGGCACCGATTTGATGACTGGTAGGCAACGAAGACTCGGGGTCACGACGCTGTTGGCCATGCAGCGGCCGCGAGCCCTTCGCCGGGCCGCCGTCGGGCCGTCGCGGACGCGTTTGTCATAGGGTCGGGCTAGCATGGCCCGATGAATGAGTCGATGACGAGCAGCCCCGCCGGTCACATCGAAGCCCTGCCCGCGGGCGTCGAGATCGTCGGGCACGATGGACCCGGCATCGCCGAGATCCTTACGCCTGGAGCATTGGCACTCGTCGCCGACCTGGAGCGGCGGTTCGGGCCGCGTCGGCAGGAGCTCTTGGCGGCGCGGGCCGCGCGGCAGGCGCGCTTGGACGCCGGTGAGATGCCCGACTTCCGCGACGACACACGCGAGATCCGGGAGGGAGACTGGCGGGTCGCGTCGGCACCCGCGGACTTCGACGACCGCAGGGTCGAGATCACGGGCCCGGCCGAGGCGAAGATGATGATCAACGCCCTGAACTCGGGGGCACGCTGCTTCATGGCCGACATCGAGGATTCGCTTTCGCCGACGTGGGAGAACGTCGTCGGGGCGCAGCTCGCGATCCGCGACGCCGCCCGGCGGACCCTCGCATTCACCAGCCCGGAGGGCAAGGAGTACCGGCTCGGCGAGCACCCCGCCACGCTCGTCGTCCGGCCCCGCGGCTGGCACCTCGAAGAACGTCACGTCCTCGTCGACGGTGAGCCGGTGTCCGCCTCGCTGTTCGACTTCGGGCTGTACATGGTCCACAGCACCGCGGAGCTCCTCCGGCAGGGGAGCGGCCCGTACCTGTACCTGCCGAAGCTCGAATCGAGCGAGGAGGCGCGGCTCTGGAACGATGCCTTCGTGTTTGCCCAGGACGCGGTCGGGATCCCGCAGGGTTCGATCCGGGCCACGGTCCTCATCGAGACCATCCTCGCCGCATTCGAGATGGACGAGATCCTGTATGAGCTGCGTGACCACTCGGCCGGCCTGAACGCGGGTCGCTGGGACTACCTGTTCAGCGCGATCAAGAAGTTTCGCGCGGACCCGTCGAAAGCATTGCCGGATCGGGCGCAACTGACGATGACGACGCCGTTCATGCGCGCCTACACGGAGCTGCTCGTGGCGACGTGCCACCGACGCGGTGCGCACGCGATCGGCGGGATGGCCGCCTTCATCCCGAATCGTCGCGACCCCGAGGTCACGGACGTGGCCATGACCAGGGTCCGCGCGGACAAGGAACGGGAGTCCGGCGATGGGTTCGACGGGACGTGGGTCGCGCATCCGGACCTCGTGCCGCTCGCGACGGAGATCTTCGACGGGGTGCTGGGCGCGGCCGCGAACCAGAAGAGCCGGCTCCGGGACGACGTCGCGGTGAGCGCAGCGGATCTGCTGGACCTGCGGGTTCCGGGAGGTGCGGTCACGGTCGAGGGGGTCCGGGTCAACACCGCCGTCGCGGTCCGCTATCTCGACTCGTGGTTGCGGGGCGTCGGCGCGGCGGCGATCGACAACCTCATGGAGGACGTGGCCACGGCCGAGATCTCCCGCTCGCAGCTCTGGCAATGGCGTGTGACCGGCGCGACCCTCGACGACGGCGCGACGTTCGATGCCGACCGCTACCGCTTGATCCGTGATGAGGTGATGGGAATGCTGCCGCGGGACCCGGCGGGCGACCGCCTCGACGATGCCATCGCCCTCCTTGACCGCCTGGTCCTCGACGACGACTTCGCGGAGTTCCTCACACTCGACGCCTACCGTCTTCTCGAGTGAACCTGCTGCGAGGCGGGGTGTACCAGCCCGGTGTCTGCAACATCGGTTCGGTCGAGATCACCCGCCGGCGCCGTGCGGGGCACGTCGGGCTGATCCTGACCATCGTCACACTGGGGGTGCTGGCTGCGATCGGCGCACCGCCCCTGGCTCGGCTGCTCGTCGGATTGCCCGCGATCATGGCCGCGACGGGCTACCTCCAGGCGTGGTTCAGGTTCTGCGTCGCGTTCGGCTCGGCGGGCGTCTTCAACTTCGGCCCCACCGGGACGACGGCAGCGGTCCCGGACGCCGCCGCACGATCGCGCGACCGGGCGACCGCCCTCCGGATCGGCCTGATCGCGGCGACGATCGGTGTTTCCGCTGGCGTGCTCGCGGCAGCGTTGCCGGTCTGACGTTGCAGCGGCCGACGCCGAGTCCTGGGCGCGAGCCCCGGCCGAAGCCGAGTCCTGGGCGCGAGCCACGACGCGAGCCTCGGCGAAGGTCCCCAACCTTGCCCAAACCTGACAGACGCTACTCACCTGACCATCAGGTCAACCCCCCACGACCCGAACCTGCCAGACGATCCTCCAGTGAACGTCTGTCACCCTCGGGTTCGGCCCCGCGTGCACGTACCCCTCGTGGGGACCCGCAACGAAGCTCTCGAAGTCTGCCGCGTGCTCGTTGGAGTCTCGTCTGTCAGGAATGACAGTGCCGCGATGGGTCCGGATGGTCGGGCCAGCCAACCCTCCACCGCTCGGCCATCCTGGGGGAATGCGGAACGGAGAGCAGAGCGGTGATCCGACAACCGCCGACGGTTCGTTCGCGTGTCGGTCACCACCACCCAGCTGCCGACCTGCGCCGGCTCCCAGCCGAAGGGCGCAACGATCACCGCCGCGAGCCTTCGCCGCCGATCCATCGTCGCGAGGAGGTCGCCGATGTCGACGATCTGCGTCTTGAGCTCGACGATGAGCACCGTCCGGCGTCCCGCATGCCATGCGACGATGTCGACGACGCCGCGCTCGCCGAAGTGGCTGAACGAGACCTCAGGCCGCGCGGTCCACCCCGCGGCGCCGAGCACCCGCGACACCTGCTCGTGCATCCGGGCGTGGCCGGCCGCGAGCATTCCGTCGAGCGCGGCCCCGCGCCACCGAAGCACGACCTCGATCCGCATCTCGAGCACGACGCCGACGCGTCGGAGGAGGGCGATCGAGACCCGCTCGACGTGCCCGCGCTCGATCCGCGAGTAGGCTGACCGCGAGATCCCGGCCCGATCGGCCACGTCCTGCTGCCGCCAGCCGAGCCGCAGTCGGACGCGGCGGAATGCGAGCCCGAGGCGCTGATCGTCCACCGCGCATCAGTGTGGTGCCGGACGGTTATCCGCGGCTCAACCGCCGCACAGGGTCCACATCGCCGCAAGGTGGCTGTTGAGACATCGACGTCGGCAGAGCACAATCCGTCCGTGGACTCGCTATGGCGAATCTCCGGGTACGGCGTCGTCGCCGGTCTCGCGGCCGCCGCGGCGGGGCTCCTCACGCTCCTCCTCCACATGGGCGCACTCATACTGGGCCAACCCGGCACTTCATTCGAGGACGCCTACGGGCAGGGCCGGTTGCCCTGGATCCCGATCGCGTTCTGGCTGATGCTCGCCGGCCTGACCGTCGCGGCGGCCTTCGGTTTCCTCGCGGTGTTTCTACGGGGGCCCACGCTCGCCCGACTCGTGGTGCTCCTCCCGGCCGCGCCCGTCGCCTTCTGGTGGTTCTGGGCGTCTCTTCCACCGCCCGGCGGCGCCCCCTGTGACCCGGGAGCCTGCGCCCCGCGAGTGGCGGACCCGGTCGCACTCGCCTATTCCCTGCCCGAGCTGACGGCACTCTATCTCGTCATTCCGGCCGCGGTCATCGTGGTGATGGCACTCCTGGCCAGACGACGCCCCCGGGCGACCTGATCTACCCGGGATCGTCGTGCTTGCGCGCTCTCAACTGCCCCGGTACGTCGTCATCGAGAACGGCGAGAGCAGGAGCGGGACGTGATAGCTCCGCGTCGTGTCGATGATCCGCAAGTCGATCGACATGCGCCGGAAGAAGCGGTCTTCGCCGACCTCGCCGCGAGGCCCGGCAAGGGCGAACTCGAGGCGGTAGTCGCCGGGTGACATCGGTCGCTCGAGGAGGTCGCGGACCCGGCCGTCGGAATCGGTGAGGGTCTGGGTCAAGCGAATCGGTCGATCGTCTTCGCCCACCTTGTAGAGCGACACGCGGACGCCCACGGCAGGCTGGCCGAGCTCCGTGTCGAGGACGTGGGTCGAGATGGTCGGGCCGGTCGGGCCGCTCTGGCCGGCGGCAGGGGCGTCGTCGGCTGGTCCGGTGGCATCCGCCACGCGTTATCCTCCGTGCATGGGAACCCTGAAGATCGAGATCGGCGACCTCCACTTTAGCGCCCACTGGGAGGCCGACGCGCCACAGACGCGCGACGCCATCCGGCGGCTGCTGCCGCTGACGTCGCAGCTCATCCACTGCCGCTGGACCGGCGAGTCGACGTGGATCCCGTTCGGCGACTACCGTCCGGGCATCGACTACGAGAATCACACCTCACACCCCGCGCCGGGCCAGCTTGCGCTCTATCCCGGTGGGATCAGCGAGTGCGAGATCTTCGTGCCGTACGGCGGCGCAACGCTGGCATCGAAGGTGGGACAGCTTGCGGCGAACCACTTCGCGACCATCGATCCCGACGAGGGTTGGGCGGATCGGCTCCGCGAGGTCGGGCGGCGCTGCCTGTGGGAGGGCGCGCAGGACATCTCGATCGTCGAAGTCGAGTGACGCGGGCGGTCCGATGTCGGGCGGCGGCGACCGATCACCGGTGACCGATCACCGATGACCGACCTCCTCGTGCGCGGCGGCACGGTCGTCACGGCCACCGGCTCGTCCGTCGCGGATGTCGCGATCGAGGGCGGTCGGATCCGCGAGGTCGCGCCCGATCTGGGCGGGTTGGCGGCGAACGCGCACGAGGTCGTCGACGCTTCGGGGTTGCTCGTGCTGCCGGGCGCTGTCGACGTCCACACGCACACTCGGGTCGCGACCGACGCCGAGCCGGACCGCTTCTTCCAGGATTCCGTGGCCGCAGCCTTCGGCGGCACGACGACGTTCCTTGCCTTCAACAACCCGGGGACCGGCTCGTCGCCGGCGGCCGAGCGGTCACTCATGGCGGGCCTCAAGGAGTGGCGGGCGGCCACGTCCCAGGACAGTGCTGTCGACTACGCGGTGAGCCTCGCGATCTCGGGCCGGATGGACGACCCGGTGGCGGAACTTCCCGCGGTCATCGGCGAAGGCGTCCCGACGGCGAAGGCGTTCATGGTCTTCGACTTCCGTCTCGCCGACGAGCGGATCTACCAGGCGATGCGGGTCATGGGCGAGCGCGGCGGGCTGCTCGAGGTCCACTGCGAGGACCCCGTGCTCATCGACACGGCGGTCGCCGCGGCACTTCAGCGTGGTGACACGTCACCGCGCTACCACGCTACAACGCGATCGACGACGGCCGAAGGGGTCGCCACGGCCCGGGCGTTGGCCTTCGCCCAGCAGGCTGATGCGCCCGTCCACGTCGTCCACCTGTCCGCCGCCGATGCCCTCCGCCACGTCCGCGAAGCTCGAGCCGCCGGTGTGCGCGTGACCGCCGAGACCTGTCCGCATTACCTCGCCCTGACCGACGAGCGGTACGACGACCCCGACGACGCGACGGTGGCCCGCTACGTCATCTCGCCGCCGCTCCGATCCGCGGTCGACCAGGAGGCGCTGTGGGCGGGGCTGGCGTCGGGCGATCTCGACCTCGTCGCCACCGACCACGTCCCCGATCGCGTCGCCGTGGAGAAAGCCGAAGCCGCCCGCGGGATCCCGTTCGACCGAATTTCGAACGGGGCGCCCGGGATCGAAACGCTGCTGTCGATCGTGTACGGGTTCGGGGTCGCGAAAGGGCGCCTGACCATCGAGCGGATGGTCGACCTGCTGTCGACGACGCCGGCCCGCCGGTTCGGCCTCACCTCGAAAGGCGCGATCGAAGCCGGCCGTGACGCGGACCTCGTCCTGCTCGATCCAGCCGCGCGACGCACACTCCGCGCCGCCGACCTCCACCACACCAGCGACTACACGCCCTATGAGGGTTTCGAGGTCGAGGGCGCGGTCCGGAGCGTCCTCGTCCGTGGCCGCCCGGTTGTCCACGACGGGGTGTACGTCGGCTCGCGTGGCTACGGGACGTTCGTCGCTCGAAGGAACGCAGGGTCGGAGTGACTGGCAATTCGAATTCAGATCACCAGCCGTCCCGCCTCGTTCGCTCGAGCTTTCCGCCGCGGAAGGGGGCTTGCACATCGCGCATCGTGATGCTAGCATCATGCATCATGCATCATGAGTGAACTGAAGCGCACGACCGTGAGCGCCCCGCCGGCCGTCCTGCGAACGCTCGAGGCCGAAGCGGAGCGACGCAATGTGCCGCTTGGGCATGTGCTCCGCGAAGCGGTTGAAGGCTATGCACGCGACCTGCGCGAACGGCGCCGGCCGCGTGTCGGAGTTGCTCGCTCGACCGACGGGGGAAGCGCCGCCGAGCTTGCTGCCGAACCGGTCGCCGACCCTCCGCGCTGATCGTGGCGCTCATCCTTGATACGGGGCCACTCCTGGCTGCCCTCGACGCCGCCGATCCGGATCATCAGCGTTGCGCCAATCTCTTGATGAATGCCGACGAGGACCTCGTCGTTCCTGCGCTCGTGCTATCCGAGCTCGACTACTGGTGCGCGCGGCGACTGCCGCCCGAGGCCTGGCTGATCTTCCTCGACGACGTCTTGGCAGGCGTTTACCGGATCGAACCGCCGACCCCTGCCGACCTTGCCCGCTGTCGTGACCTCCAGTCCGAGTACGCGGATCTCGGGCTGGGCGTCGTCGACGCCAGTGTGGTCGCCCTCGCTGAGCGCCTCGCCGAACCGAAGATCGCGACGCTGGACCAGCGCCACTTCCGCACCGTGGAGCCGCACCACGTGGAGGCGTTCGCGTTCGTTCCGTGAGCCCCGATTCGTCGCGACGGCGCGACGTCGGGCCGGAGGACGACCCTGACTGCCGACCGCGATCAGCCCGGCCCGGCCAACTCGCGATCTGCGCCGAAACGTACGCGCGAAGCGAAGAGCCAGGCGAGGCCGTAGAAGGCGGCGACGATGATCAACAGCGCTTGGTAGCCCGTCACCAGGGCCAGGTACTCGATCGCCCCTCCGAACGTCGCCCCGAGCAGATTGCTCGCAAACGCCATGTCCGCGGTCGTCGTGTCCCGGAACGAGTACGAGAAGACGAGGTTGGCCAGGAACACCGGAGCGAAGGCGACGACGGCCGCGAGTCCATAGCGCACCGGGGGCGGATCGACGAGGAGCGATTCGGGCGGGAGCAGGTACGCGATGGCGATCGAAGCGAAGAGCAGCAGATAGAAGGGCGTCGGCCGTGTGATCGGCCAGCGGGCGTTCACGAAGATGGCCAGCAGGACGCTGGCCAGGATGGCGAAGAACGCCATCGAGTTGACGAGCCACGTCGTGCCGAAGAGGAGGCTGAAGCTCGTCAGGCTGCGTGTGGTGAGGAGCAGGAAGGCAACGCCGAGAACGAAGAAGTGGGGGCTGAAGCGGCGGATGGAGGTCCCCGTCGCTCGCGCGGCGGCAGAGATCGCGATGAGCGCTCCACCGAGCACGATGGCCAGGGCCACGAGGTAATGCGTGCCGATGAAGGGCGTGCGCAGGTACAGGAACGGCCAGTCGTCGGTCGCCGGCCTCGGGAGAGGCAGTCCAACGTCCGGCAGCGCCGTGACCGCTTGACCCGGCGGCCGGCCGTCGCTCAGCCCCGCGACCAGTGGCCCCGCGGCCAGCGCGGCCTTGTGCGCGCCATACACGTTGACCAACGGCTGATGGCCGAAGGCGTCGCCGAGCATCGTCGCCAGCTTCGACACCAGCCATTCGTCGCGGTAGTAGTTGTAGAGGACGAAGATCCCATCGGCCGAGAGGTGCTCCCGAACGCTGAGGAATGCCTCCTCGGTGAACAGGAAGGACTCGAGGCGCAACGATGACTGCTGGCTGACGAGGGTCAGCGAGTCGGGCAGCGCGAAGACGATGAGGTCGTACTTCTTGTCGCTGGTCCTCAGGAAGGCGCGGCCGTCGTTGAGGTAGGCCGTCACCCGCGGATCGTCGTAGGGACGATCGGGGTGCCGCTCGCGCCCGATCTGGAGCAGCCGCGGGTCGATCTCCACGGCATCGACCCGCTCGGCTCCCCGAGCCAGGGCGATGGCGGCGTCCGAGCCGCTGCCCGCGCCGATGATCAGGACCTCGGGATACGTCCGCCCCGGGAACCAGCGATAGACCTGCTCGTAAAACTCCTCGAGCTTGGGCTGCCCAACCGGATGGAGTGCCTGATGCGGGACGCCGTCCACCGTGATATGGACAAGCCCGGTCGAATCGTTGAAGGAATTGATGCGGTAATACGGCGACCAGATGTCACTGCGATGGTCGTTCGCCTGGATGACGACGAGGGCGAAGACCACGGCCAGGACGACCCCGTTGACGAGGGTCCAGATGCTCAGGCGTCGACCCAGCTCGAGCACCGCGACGAGGGCGACGGCGATGCTGAACCACACGACCGGGTCGGCGCCGATGGCCGACAGGATCGTGAACGAGGCGATGCCGGTCAGCGAGCCGGCGATGTCGATCGCATACGCCTTGAGCGGCGGCATGCTCTTCAGCAGCGGGCCCAGCGGCAGCGCAAGAGACGCCATGACGGCCACGACCAGCGCGACGACCAGCGGCAGGATCAGGAAGTTCAGGTCGGCGGCACGGCTGTCGGCCAGACCGAAGAAGAGCTCATCCTGCGATCGCACCTGGACGTTCAGCTGGAGGTTGAAGGACAACGCCACGATCGCCGCGAGCAGGAACGCGAACGGCGACAGGCGCGGACTGGCGCCGCGCCGGCCGAGCAGGATACCGAGCCCGATCCCGAGGAAGCTCGAGATGAGCAGGAAATTCGAGAAGAAGCCGATGTACCGGACGTTGGCCGGGATCCACCGGATCAACAGCAGCTCGACGAACAGGATCACCAGGCTCGTCAGAAAGAGCCGAATGTCCCGACGCGCCAGCACCGCCACGGACGTAATCGCTCCTCTCCATGCGAACCGACACGTTCGCTTCGGTGCGCTCCGTCGGCAGTGCCGCGCGGTGGCAGGAACGCATCGTAACGACGTAGATGCGGTGCGTGTCGAGCCCGACCGACTTCGTGACACGCTAGCTGTCACAGCCGCCCGCCAGGATGCGCGGCATGGAAGCCAGATTGGTCCCGCTGCCGAGCCCGAATCCCGGTCCCGCCGTCCGCGTCGAGGGCGAGCGGATCCTCGTCGACCGCATCACGCTTCACGACGCCGCGCTGGCCGCGTGGGTGGCCGACCAGCCGGACAGTGAGCGTGGGAGCCTCGCCGAGCGCGCGCTGAAGGTCGGCCTGACCGCGCTCCAGGGGGTGGGCGTGTCGCTCAACGTGGACATCGTCCGCAACGAGTTCGAGAAGCTGGTCGGCCAGACCGCGGCCACCAACGAGAAGGCCGCGCAGGCGCTCGAGCAGGTCCTCCGCTCGAACTTCGCCGACGGCGAGGGCCGCTTGCCGCGCACCCTCGAAACGTTCCTGGGCGATCGCGGGAAGCTCAAGGCCATGGTCGACGAGCTGTTCGACCCGAAGCGCCGCGACTCCGCGATCGGCCGGATCGGCGGGATGCTCGAGTCCTACTTCGACGGCGACGCCTCGAAGCTCGCGACGCTCCTGGACCCCACGCGCCTCGGCTCGCCGCTGTACCAGTTTCGCGAGGAGGTCGCGTCCGGGTTCAAGGCCATCGAGGTCCAGATCGCCGCGCTCCAGGCCGCCCAGTCGGCGCGCGCCGACGAGCGCTCGAGGTCGGCGGCCAAGGGCGACGACTTCGAGGACCTTCTCGAAGCGATGCTCGGCGACATCGCCCGTGGGTCGGGCGACACGCTCGATCGGACAGGGGATGAGGCCGGCGACACGATGCGCTCGAAGAAGGGCGACTTCGTCCTCTCGATCGACCCCGACCTGACCCGCGGCACCGACCTGCGGATCGTCATCGAGGCCAAGGATCGCGCGATCTCCGGGCGCATGATGCGCGACGAGCTGCGCGAGGCGAAGACGAACCGGTCGGCGGCGATCGCGCTGGTCGTGTTCACGCCGCAACACGCTCCATCGGGAATTGCCCCGTTCGACGTGCGCTCCGGCGACGTGTATTGCGTGATCGACCCCGATGCGCCCGACGCAGCAGATCTTCAGGCTGCGGTCCGCCTGGCGCGTCTCCTCGCCATCACGGCTGCCCGCGAGCTCGAGGCGGAGATCGACGCCGCGGCCCTGGCCGGGACCCTGACCCGGATCCGCGAGCAGCTCGAGTCGATCAAGGGGCTGAAGGCGCACCTGACGTCGATCAGCGGCGCGGCCGGGACCGTCGCCGCCGGCCTCGACAAGCTCCGCGACGGCGTCATCTCGCAGGTCAGCGAGGCCGAGCGCGAGCTTGCGGCGGCGAGTCGGAGCGTGACAGGAGCTGCCTGAGCGACGGCATCGGCGATGGTTCGCGCAAGGCCGCGCCGTTGCGCACCGGTGGTATCGTCTCGGTCCGACCCCGGCCGAACGGGGTGTCGCACGAGGATCTGCCGTGGCACGCGCGATGTGGAAGGGCGCGATCCAGTTCGGACTGGTGACCATCCCGATCAAGCTCTACCTCGCGACCGAATCGAAGGCCGGCGTGAGCTTCAACATGCTCCACTCCACGGACCTGTCGCGGATCCAGATGAAGATCTACTGCCCCGAGGACGACGAGGTCATCAGCCGCTCGGACACGGTCAAGGGTTTCGAGTATGCGCCGGGCGAATACATCGTCATCAACGACGAGGATCTCGAGTCGCTCCCGCTCAAGACCGTCCGCTCGATCGAGATCGAGCAGTTCGTCGAGCGATCCGAGGCGGAGAAGAACACCCGGTTCGTCCGCCAGGCCTACTACATCGAGCCGGACAAGATCGCTCGCAAGGCCTTCGCGCTGCTGCGTTCGGTGCTCCTCGAGAAGGGACTGACGGCCGTCTGCAAGGTGGTCATCAAGGATCGTGAGGCGCTCGCTGCGCTCGATCCGTTCGAACACACGATGCTCCTCTCGACCCTCTATTGGCCGGACGAGATCCGCTCCGTGGCCGACCTCGACATTCCCGACGAGGACGTCGAGATCAAGCCCGGCGAGAAGGCAATGGCCGAGCAACTCATCGCGGCCATGACCGGCGACTTCGAGCCGGCCAACTTTCGCGACGAATATCGCGACGCCCTGATGCGAATCATCGAGTCGAAGGTCGGGGGCGTCGAGCTCACGGCCGAGGCGCCGGCCGAGGAAGGCGGCAAGCTCATCGACCTGATGGCGGCGCTGGAGGCCAGTGTCAACGCGGCCAGGACCGCCCGCGCGGCAAGCGGCGGGGAGCCGGTATCGGTGGCCGATGCCAAGGCCGCGAAGGACCTGAAGGCGGCGAACGCACCCGCCGAGCCGGCGGCCAGCAAGGCCGCGGGGAAGGTCGACGACGAGGGCGAGGCCAAACCCGCTCGAAAGCGCAAGTCCGCCTGAGCGTTGCCGGCGGCACTAACGCTTTGCGCTGGCCGCCGTCGCTCGGCACACTGACCGGCGATGCCCCTCGAGGAATACCGTCGCAAGCGCAACTTCAACAGGACGCCGGAACCCAGCGGTTCGGCCGTCGCGTCGGCGCCAGGCCCGGCCGCGGCCGCGGCGCCAGGCCGAGCCCCGGCCGCGGCGCCAGCCCCGGCCCCGGCCGCCGGGGGGCGGTTCGTCGTCCAGCGCCATCGGGCGACCCGGCTTCACTACGACGTCCGCCTCGAGATCGACGGCGTCCTCGTGAGCTGGGCGGTCCCTCGGGGACCGAGTCTCGACCCGGACCAGCGCCGGATGGCGATCCACGTCGAGGACCATCCGCTCGAGTATTTCGACTTCGAAGGGGTCATCCCCGCCCGCCAGTACGGGGCCGGCGACGTGATCGTCTGGGATTGGGGCACCTTCGAACCTGAGGCCGAAACACCCGACCCCGCCGCGGCGGTTCGTGATGGCGAACTGAAGTTCCGGCTTGATGGGCAAAAGGTCCGGGGCCGGTTCACGATCGTGAGGACCAGTGGTCGGGGCCGCGATGCGCGACGTCGCGCCGACGACCCGGGGCGCCGGGCGTTCGAGGATGACGACGGCGAGCAGTGGCTGCTGATTCACAAGAAGGACGCCGATGCGGTCGGGGGCTGGGATGCCGAGGACCACCCGACGAGCGTCAAGACCGGCCGGACCAACGACGACGTCAAGGCGAATCGGGACGCGCTGTGGATCTCCGAGGCGCCTGCCGCGGCCGCCGAGATCGACCTGTCGGAGGCCCGCGATGAGTCACTCCCCAGCCGCATCGAGCCGATGCTGGCGACGCTTGCCACGAAGGCGTTCCGCGGCGAGGACTGGCTGTTCGAGATCAAGTGGGACGGCTATCGCGTCCAGGCCGTGGTCGGGGAGGCCCCGGACCGCGACGCAGTCGATGCCGGGAGCCGGGGCAGTCCTCACAGCCAGCGGCGGAACATTCGGACCTGGACACGCAACGGCGCCGACGCCGAGACGTACTTCCCGCGACTGCTGCGCCCACCGACCTGGATCGCCGCGCAATCGGCGATCGTCGACGGCGAGGTCGTCGCGCTCGACGAGCACGGCCGGCCCGACTTCAACCTCCTCCAGCAACGGATCAGCGAGCGATCGCTGACCGGGCTCGTGTACCAGGCATTCGATCTGCTTTACCTCGACGGTCGCAGCCTGCTGCGGGTCCCGCTGGAGGACCGCAAGCGCCTCCTTCGCTCGGTCCTGCGCGACCACCCCAGGGTGCGCTTCGCGACCCATGTCGAGACCGAGGGCCTGGCCTTCTACGAGGCGGCCGCGGCCCAGGGGCTCGAGGGCGTCATCGCCAAGCACCGCCGATCGCGCTACGAGCCCGGCAAGCGAACGTCGGCCTGGTTGAAGCTCAAGATCCGTCCGGAGCAGGAGCTGATTGTCGGCGGTTGGACGCCGGGGGAAGGGAATGCAGGAGAGATGGGAGCGGTCGTCGTCGGCGTGATGGACGAAGACGGCCGGCTGCGGTTCTCGGGCAAGGTTGGGTCCGGCTTCGACCGCCGGACGCGAAAGGACCTCCGCGCGAGGCTGGACGAGCTCGCGACGGCCGACTGCCCCTTCGACCCGCCGCTCGTCGCCGGTCAGCGCGGCAGGTGGGGCGGCGACCTCAAGGGCGTCGTGTGGGTCCGCCCGGAGCTGGTGATCCGGGCCGAACTTGGGGGCTGGTCGCGCGAGGGCGTCGTGCGCCAGGCGTCGTTCAAGGGAATGGCGATCGACCGTCGCCCCGAGGAGGTTGTTCGGGAGCGGGCCGTTGAGACGGCGACGGCGATCGCCGACGTCCCCGACCGGGCGCCGCCCGCGCGAGCCGTGACGGCCGCCGCGGAGGGGAGACCGGCTTCCGGGCGAGCACCCCGAGGCACCCCGGGCGACCCGGAACCCCCGACCCACCTTCACCCCTGGGCCGCGACCTCCGATGAGCTGGAAGCGCTCGATCGGCTCGGCCGCGAAGGCGTCTGGAACGTCGGCGGCTTCGACCTGAAACTGACCAATCTCGACAAGCCGCTGTTTCCGCCAACGGCCGGCACGCCCGACGATCCGCCGATCACCAAACGCGAACTCATCGCCTACTTCGCCCGGATCGCGCCAACGATGCTGCCGCATCTCCACGAGCGGCCGCTCAACCTCAACCGTTTCCCGGACGGCGCCTTCGGCAAGAGCTTCTGGCAGAAGGACATCCCGACCACCGCGCCGTCGTGGCTGCGCCGCTGGCGCGAGGTGGGCGTCGAGGCGCGCGAGGCCAACGAACACCTGATCGCGGATCGAGTCGGGGCCCTGTGCTGGCTCGGGAACCAAGCCTCGTTCGAGGTCCATGCCTGGACGAGCCGTCTCGACGCCCCGTGGCGACCCACCTTCGCACTGATCGACATCGACCCGGGCGAACGGACCGAGTGGGAGGAGACCCTGGTCCTCGCCCGTCTCTATCGGACGGCTCTCGGCCACCTCGGCGTCCGTGGCTATCCCAAGGTCACCGGCAAGCGAGGCATCCAGATCTGGATCCCGCTCGTCGCCGCGTACTCGTACGGCGACACCAGCGCCTGGGTCGAGCGCCTGTCGCGCGCTGTCGGGAGCACGGTGCCGGATCTCGTGTCCTGGGCCTGGGCAAAGGGCGAGCGCGGCGGCAAGGCTCGCCTCGACTACACGCAGAACGCGCCGATCAAGACGCTCGTCGCGCCGTACGCGGTCAGACCGGCGGCCGGTGCCCCGGTGTCCGCGCCGATCGAATGGGCTGAACTGGACGACCCGCTCCTCCGGCCCGATCGCTGGACGATCCGCACGATTCTCGACCGGGTAGGGGAGCGAGGCGATCTGTTCGCGGCGGTCCAGACGGACCTGCAGGAACTCCCGACCCTGGGTTGATGGCGGCGCCGCCCGACTGGCGAGCCGCCACGCAATGGGCTCAGTCGGTTATTCGACGAGCCCGTAGTCGGTCGGGCGGGCGAAGTCCGCGTCGGAATAGAAGAACTGGAACGTGCTGTTGCCGGACATCGTCAGGTCCCATGTGATGAACTGGATGAGCAGATTCGTCGGGCTGCCGCCACTCCCGCCGGAGCCGCCACCCATCGACACGAGGGCACCGGGCGCGTAGACCGTTCCGCTGATGTCCACGGATCCGCCGCCATTCAATGCAATGGTCGGCTGTTCGTAGCTCGACGAAGGCGCCGGGTTGCCGTCCTGCCACACGAGCAGGTTCCGGTACTGGAAACTCTGGCCGCTATTGGCCCGGTCGTCATACGCCCGCATCTTCAGCGTGGCGCCGGCGCCGATCGAGATCGGCCCCATGGCGTTGGATCCCGACTGCGTCCCCCGGTTGAAGAGCAGGACGCCGCAGGTCAGGTCCGGGCAGTCCGCCGTGAAGGTCGAGCAGTCGGCCGGGCTCGAGGTGGCGTTGATCGAACACATCGACGCCTGTGCGCCGATATCCAGGCCGCCACCGTCGAAGACGTAGATGCCGGGTCGAAGGAGGGCCACCGACGAGTTCAGCATGCGGATGCCGCCGCGGTACACGCCCGGCTGGAGAATCTGGGTCGTGCTGTTGAGCGTCAGCCGCGCGTTCGATCGCACCGTCATCGACCCATATGGGACCGGCTCGAGGCCTGCCAGCGGGTCGGCGATCGGGGCCACTCCAAGCGTCGGGGCCGGCGTGATCGTCAGCGGGCCCGGGCTGTATCCGCCGACCACGAACAGCCCCTTGCCCGAGGCAAAGCTGACGGTCGCGGCATTGCCGTTCGAGCCGATGGCGCCACCGCTGCCGGCCGGGCAGCTGGAGTCCACGAACACGGAGCCATCGAACGTGACGGTCGGACCACCCGAGATCAGGAACGCCGGGCAACCTCGTCGGCCGTTCGGCCAGGATGGATTCGACGGATCGAGGATCACGACGGAGTACGACGAACCGGTCACCTGCCCGTTGAGCGCCGTCGAGACCGTCGCCACGGTCGGAGCCGAGCCGCCGATGGCGCCGACAAAGAACGTGCCCGAGATCGTTTGAAGGTTGACGCTGACGGCCTGATTGTCCCAGCCGGTCGGGCACGTGATCGAGACCTGCCCAGAGGGGAAGCCCGGCCAGTTGGCCTGGATGCTTGCGTTCACGGCGTCGATGATGTCCTGTCGAGGCGCACCAGGAGGCGGGCCATTCGTTGCACTGCAGGCACGGATCGAACCGGACGTCTGCAGCACGTTCGAACCAATCAGGGCGGCCGCGTCGCCGACGTTCTGGAGCTTGCGTCGGGTCACCAGGGTATTGGCCCCATCGAACAACAGGGCGGCCAGGGCGATGATCGCCAGGAGGGAAAAGACGAACATGGGGAGGACCTGGCCGCGCTCCCGGGCGCGGACGGCGACTCGGTGAGCGTGGCCGGCGGGGCGCGTCATCAGTGGTTCACCAGCATCGTGCTGGTGGCGCTCACGCCGGCCGACCCGATCCCGATCAGGTTGCCCATGATCATGTCCACCCGGCTCGTGACCGTCACGGTGACCGGGGTCCCACGCGCGTTCGTGGCCAGAACCGCATCTGTGTTTCCGGAGCAGCCCGAGCCGTAACAGACGGTGATCGTCAGGGCGCTCCCTCCGGCGACGATGAACGACCGGGCGATGTTGCGGATCGCCTCGGTGGACGGCGAGGGGTATGGACACGCCGGGCTGGCCGGCGGGACGATCGTCTTCCCGGCCACAGCCGGACCAACCGGGCACGCCGTTGACCGCGAGCCGCCATGGACGACCGCGAAGCGGGCCGCCTCGCGCGCGGCATTCGACACCGTGTTGTTGGCCCAGACAACGCGACCGAGGTCGATCATGCCGACAAGGATCACCATGAAGATCGGGATGACGAGGGCGAATTCGAGCAGTGCCTGCCCGCGGTCGGCGCGGCGACGCGGCCCCGTCCGGCGCATCACTGGCGTCCCTGCACGATGCTGAACGAGCCGCGGACGACGACGGTCCACGTGCCGTTCTGGGTGAGGAATGGATAGGCGAACAGGGTGCGGAACGGGACGGACGTCTGGACCGTGGCCGATCCGATGGGGTAGGTCGAAGTCGCGCCCGGTGCGGTTGTGCTGAGGGTGAACGACGGGACGGTGACATTCGGGGCAGAACACTGCTCGACATCGCCCGGCGATGGCGAGGCGCTCGGCGTGAAGCCCGGCACGGTCCTGGCCTGGAGGCAGACCGTCCGTCGTGCGAGCGTCAGGGCACTCGCGCTGGTGGTCGCCTGGCTTGCGGCGGCCTCGGCCGCGTCGCGGGTGGCCGATTCGAGGGTCATCCACACGTTGAACACGCGGGCGAAGTCGATCGAGAGTCCGAGGAACGCGAGCATGACCGGCAGGATCAACGCGAACTCGGTGACGGACTGCCCTCGTGAGCGGCGACCACCACGAACCGCCCGGCGGGGGGCGACGGCGGCACGGGGTGCGGGTAGTACGTGAGTCGGTGTCGTATGGGGGTCGACAGGCATACGCGCAGGCTATGGTCCGGCGCGTCCGTTTGGAGGAACCCAGAAGTCACCCCCGGGGATTGGTACCCTCGTGTGACGGCGTACGAGCACCGGGGCGTGCCGGCGCCGGGGCGTGCCGGCGCCGGGGGCCGCCCGTCAGACGAGCGGCAGGACCTCCTCCGCGAGGCGCCGGCAGGCACGGACGAACGCCTCCGGGTCGCGGCCCTGCGGGTGGAACGCGAGGTGGGCGAGACCGATGTCGGCAAAGGCGCGGATGTCGGCCGCCGCCCCCGCCACGCCGCGGCGGAGGGCATACCCGGGCCCGTCGTCCTCATCGAGTCGGACGTTCACCCGCGCGGACAGGGCGGGTATCGGCCGCCCGGCGGCTGCCGATGCCGCACGGATCAGGGGCATCCGCTCGGCGAACGCGGCCGGCGACGCCTGGCTGGCGTGATAGCCGTCGCCAAGTCCGCCGGCGCGGCGAAGGGCGGGCGCGGAGCGGCCTCCGACGAGGATGGGGAGGCGTTCCCGCTGGTCGGGCAGGGGATCGAAGGCGAAGTCGTCGAGGGCGTGGAAGCGGCCCTCGAACGGTTCCCGCGAACCGGACCAGAGGTGACGCCAGAGGGCGATCGTCTCGTCGAGGTAGGCACCGCGAACGGGGAACCGGTCGGCCATCCCGAGGTTGCCAAACTCGTGGCGATCCCAGCCGACACCGACGCCCGCGATCAGCCGACCGCCCGACAGGGCATCGATCGTTGCCAGCTCCTTGGCCACGACCACCGCGTTCCGCTGCGGGACCACGATGACGCTGGTGCCGAGCCGGAGCGAGGCGTCGCGGCCGGCCACGTACGCCAGGGTTGCGATGGCGTCGAAATTCCGAGCGTAGTCGGCCTCTGCGTCACCCGTGCCGACGAGGACGTGGTCCGTGGTCCACACGGTCGACCAGCCAAGATCGACTGCCGTCTCGACTGCGGCATCGATCATTTCGCGGGACGCTCGCGCGGTGAAGTTGGGCAGGCACAGACCGTAGTCCATCGCTCGGGATCGTACGTCCGTGGGCCATCGGCCGCTCGCGGCTACCATCGACCCCATGCGACAGGCCCCGTCGGTCACGCAACCGCCCAAGCCGCCTCGACCGCCTCAACCGCCGTCACGATCGCGGGCCGCGGTCGCCTCGCTGGCGAGCCTTCGCGGTCTCCAGGCGTTCCGCCACCGCAACTTCCGGATCTACTACTCCGGACAGCTCGTGTCGCTGGTCGGGACCTGGATGCAGACGGTCGCCCAGAGCTGGCTCGTCCTCGAATTGACGGACAACCCGCTGGCGCTCGGGTTCGTGGCCGCCGCGCAATTCCTTCCGGTCGTCGTTCTTGGACTGTTCGGCGGGCTGATCGCCGACGGCCTGCCGAAACGCCAGACCCTGATCGTAGTCCAGGCGATCGCGATGCTCCTCGCCTTTGCGCTGTTCGGACTGACGGTCAGCGGCGCCGTCGAGGTCTGGCACGTTCTCGTCCTTGCCGCGCTCCTCGGCATGACCAACGCGATCGAGTTCCCGACACGCCAGTCGTTCGCCATCGAGATGGTCGGGCGCGCCGATATCGGCAACGCCGTCGCGCTCGGCGCGGCCGCGTTCAACGGGGCGCGTGTCGTCGGCCCGGCCCTGGCGGGTCTGGCGATCGGGACCTTGGGCATCGCACCGGCGTTCCTGATCAACGGCATCTCGTATCTGGCGGTGCTGGCCGGGTTGTTCGCGTTGCGTCAACGCGAGATGGAAGCACCCCCGCGGCTCGCACGCCCGCGAACCGTGGCCGCTGTCGTCGCCAACCTGGCCGAGGGACTCGGGTTCGTCCGGCGCACCGAGATCGTCCTGCTGGCAACCATCGTGCTCGGCCTTGCCGCGACCTTCGGGATGAACTTCTCGGTGCTCGTTCCGCCGCTGGCTCGCGATGTCCTGGGGTCCGATGCGGCCGGCTTCGGATTCCTGATGGCGGCGTCGGGCGTCGGGTCGCTGGTGGCCGCGCTCGGGATCGCCTTCAGCGGCCGAACGAGTCCGATCATCATCGTCGTGGGCGCCCTGGCCATGGGGCTTGCCGAGATCGTGCTGGGCATCTCGCGCTGGTATCCGCTGTCGCTGGTGATGATGCTGCTCGCAGGTTTGGGTGGGATCGCGATGGCCGCTACCGCGAACACGACCATCCAGCTCTCGGTGCCCGACGAGCTGCGTGGCCGCGTGATGAGCGTCTACACCACGGCCTTCGCCGGATCCGTTCCGATCGGCGGTCTCGTCATGGGCGCCATTGCGTCCTCGCTCGGCGCGGACGTGGCGATGAGCCTGGGAGGAACGGCCACGGCCGCGGTGGGCGTGGCGGGGATCCTGTGGCTTCGCCGAATCCGCGCTCGGGCGCGGGCCGGCTCCGTCGGCCGCTCGAGCTCCGTCGGCCGCCCGAGCGCCTGAGTTCAGCCTCGATAGGGCGCTGCGAGGAATCCGGCGAGCGGCTCGCCGGTCGATTGACCCTCCGGAGACGGCGCCCCGTCGCCGGCGCCCAATCGGATGCGCAACGCGACATCGTCGCGACGCGGCCAGTTGGGATCGTAGATGCGGACGACGAGCTCCTCGGGACCATCGTCGTACGCATAGGCCAGGACCTGGTGGTTCATCGTCAATGCGAGCGGATTCCACCCGGTTCGCCGGACCAGCGCGACCATTGCCGGCCGGCCGGCGTCGATCTCGGCCCGGACCCGCGGCCACTCGCGATCCACGGTGTCTCGAGCGGCGCGCGCTGCACCGGTCGCGGCCATGCGCCAGATTCGGAGCGGCAGGCGGAGCCAGTCCAGTGAGCGAACCTGACGCCGAACGATCGCGGCGAAGAGCGGTGAGCCGTTGGTCGGCGGTTCCGTATCGGGCGGGACCGGCAGGTCGCCGTCGAACCGCTCGCGGACGAACCAGCTCATTCCGCCGCACAGGCCCGACGAGGCGTCACCGATCCCGATCCAGCGCGGATCCAGCGGCCCCAGCTTGACCGTGGGTCCCGGCGGGAAACGGTTCGCGAACTGCAGGCCGCGGGTGCTCGGAATGAAGTTCGGAACCGCGTTCGTGGCGACCATCCGTCCATGCTACGCCACTGGCACCTCGAGCCGGACGGGTACCATCGGCACATGCCCAACCGCCTCGCGGGCGAGACGAGCCCGTACCTGCTGCAGCACGCGCACAACCCGGTCGACTGGTTCCCGTGGGGTCCCGACGCCCTCGCGCGGGCGAAGCTCCTCGACCGCCCGATCTTCCTCTCGATCGGGTACGCCGCCTGCCACTGGTGTCACGTCATGGAGCGCGAGTCGTTCGAGAACGAGGCGACGGCCGACTTCCTGAACGGGCGTTTTGTCTCGATCAAGGTCGATCGCGAGGAGCGGCCCGACCTCGACCAGGTCTACATGGGCGCCGTCCAGGCCATGACCGGCGGCGGAGGCTGGCCGATGACCGTGTTCCTGACGCCGGACGGTCGTCCCTTCT
This sequence comes from Chloroflexota bacterium, assembly GCA_919901745.1. Lineage (GTDB taxonomy): Bacteria > Chloroflexota > Limnocylindria > Limnocylindrales > CSP1-4 > CAKKPP01. The sequence goes on from CAKKPP010000014.1 coordinate 68,623, forward strand.
ACGGCGGTACCTACTTCCCCGACGAGCCGCGCCATGGGATGCCTTCATTCCGGCAGGTCCTGGAGGGCGTCGATCGGGCGTTCCGCGAGCAGCGTGCGGAAGTGGAGCAGGCCGGTGCGCGACTGGTGACGGCGCTCATCGACCAGGCCCGCGTGCCCGCGGCCACGGGACCGATTCCGGCCGGCATCCTCGACGCGGCCGTCACGCAGCTCGCCGCCCAGTTCGACGCCCCGAACGGCGGGTGGGGTCAGGCGCCCAAGTTTCCACAGGCCATGACCATCTCCTTCCTCCTTCGCCGATACAGCGCGACCGGCGACGAGGAGGCGCTGGCGATGGCCCGGCGAAGTCTCGATCGAATGGCGGACGGGGGCATCCGCGACCAGCTGGGCGGCGGATTCCACCGCTACTCGACCGACGCCGTGTGGCTCGCGCCGCACTTCGAGCAGATGCTCTACGACAACGGCCAGCTGGCGCGTGCGTACCTCCACGCGTGGTCCGTCACCGGCGACCTCCGCTATCGCGACGTGGCGATCTCCGTCCTCGATTACCTCCTGCGCGAGCTGCGCACGGACGACGGCGCGTTTGCCGCCAGCCAGGACGCCGACACGGAGGGCGTGGAGGGTGCCACGTTCGCATGGACCGCGGCCGAGGTCGCCGACGTCGCCGGCGCTGACGGCCCGTTGTTCGCGGCCGCATACGACGTGACCGAACAGGGAAACTGGGAGGGCCACACGATCCTGCGTCGCCTGCGCTCACCCGAAGAGCTCGGAGCGCGCTTCGAGATCGCCCCACAGGAGGTCGAGGAGCGCCTGGCTCGCGTCCGCACGCGGCTTCTCGAGGTCCGCACGGCGCGTCCACAGCCGGCCCGCGACGACAAGGTCCTCGCGTCGTGGAACGGGTTGGCCCTTGGTGCGTTCGGCGATGCGGCGCGCTACCTGCGAACGGATCCTGACCCGGCAGTGCGCGGGCGGGCGACGGTCTATCGCGACGCCGCGGTCCGCGCCGCGGCCGCCGTCCTGGGTGGCCTCTTCGATGAGGAGACGGCGCGACTCGGGCGTTCGTGGAAGGACGGCCGGGCCACCGGCAGCGGCGTCCTCGAGGATTACATCCACCTTGCCGACGGGCTCCTGGCAGTGTACGAGGCCACGTTCGACGAGCGCTGGTTCACCACCGCGCGCCGGTTGATGGACGTCGTCCTTGCGCGGTTCGCTGATCCGGCAGGTGGGTTCTTCGATACCGCCGACGATCACGAGCGACTCGTGGCGCGGCCGAAGGACATCCAGGACAACGCGTTGCCGTCGGGCGGGGCCATGGCGTCGATGGTGTTGCTCCGCCTCGCCGCGTGGACGGGCCAGGATCGCTATCGGGCCGCCGCCGCCACCGCCATTGCCCCCGTCGCGGCGCACGTCGCGCGCCACCCGACGGCCTTCGCGCAGTGGGCCAGCAGCATCGACCTGTTCCTGGCGGCGCCGCTCGAAATTGCCATCGTCGGCGATCCGAACGACTCGGCCACGATCGCGCTGCGCGACGTCGTGGACGCCCTGCCGCAGGGAAGCCATGTCGTGGCTCTCGCCGCGTATCCCGCCGCCGCGGACCCCACCACGAGCGCCATCGAGCTCCTCGCCGACCGCGTGGCGATCGACGGGAAGCCCACGGCCTACGTGTGTCGGGCGTTCGCCTGCCGCCTTCCCGTGACGGACCCCGACGCCCTCCGTTCCCAGCTGAGCGGCGACAAATGACGGCGTCGACCGATCCGTCGGAAGCGTCACCCGGGCCGGGGTTCGTGGTTCGAGAGGTCCGTGAGGCCGAGATGGACGCCCTGGGGGAGCTGACGATCGCCGCGTATCGCGACGCCGGTGAGACGGACGAGGACTACTACCCCGAGTTGCGCGATGTCGCGACACGCGCGGCGCTGGTCCCGGTGCTCGTTGCCGTCGACGAGGTGACGGGGCGAATCCTCGGCGGCGTGACATATATACCGGGACCCGGGCCCTACCACGAGGGCGACTTCGGGGACGCGGCCGCGTTCCGGATGCTGGCGGTTGCCGGAGACGCGCGTGGCCGGGGCGTCGGTCGAGCGCTCGTGTCGGCGGCCATCGATCGGGCGCGGTCGGAGGGTTGCTCGGCGATCGGCATCTTCACGCGGCCGTTCATGTCGGCCGCGCACCGGCTGTACGAGTCGCTCGGGTTTCGCCGCGATCCCGACCTCGACTGGGAGTTCGCGCCGGGCGAACGGCTGCTCGCCTACCGGCTGACCCTCTGATGAGCGGCCAGGTGCCGGATGGCTAGAGCTTGAGAACCACGATGACCGTCCCGCTGCTGGCATTCGCACCGGTGTCGGGGTCGTGATTGGCCGCCGGCTCGTGAGCGACCTCGACGTGCCCCGGGCGGCGGCGACCGTCGTCCTCCTCCGTCCGACATCGGCCGGCCACGAGGTCCTGTTGACGCGGCGACCTCGCACCATGGCCTTCGGCCCGGATATCCATGTCTTTCCCGGCGGCCGAGTCGATTCGGCGGACGCGGCTCCCGCCGCACACGAATCGGCCGGCATCACGGCCGCCGAGGCGGCGCAGCGGCTGGGTCTCGGGCTGGCGCCGGACGGCCAGATGACCGCCGTCGGCGCGCTCGCCCATCACGTCGCCGCCGTGCGCGAGACGCTGGAGGAAACCGGGATCGTGATCGCCGCCGCCGACCTCGTCGCGATGTCCCGATGGGTCACGCCGGGATCGATGGCCCGCCGCTTCGATGTCCGGTTCTTCGCGGCGTTCGTTCCTGCCGGGACTCGCGTGTCGGTGGTGTCGGAGGAGGTCGAAGAGGCTCGCTGGGTACGACCGGCGGACGCCCTCGAAGCGGCCGCGGCCGGTCAGATCTCGCTCTGGCAGCCGACATTCGTGACGCTGCAGCAGCTGGTGGAGCTGCGCGACGAAGCGGACCTGCGGGCCGCGTTCCTGCCCGGGTCGGTCTCGGGCGGCCCCACCTTTCGGCGCGTGAGCGCGGACGTCGTCGAGGTGGAGGCCTCGTGGGCTGCGGGGATCCCCGGGCGCCGAGCCAGAGGCTGGTTGATCGGGCGACAGGAGGTCGTCGTGGTCGATCCCGCCGATCCAACCCACACGACGATCGAGCAGGTCCACGCCGAGGTGGCCCGGTCGGGCGGTCGCCTCGCCGGCGTCGTCGTGACCGACCTGGAGCCGTTACATCACGCCGGCGTCGAGATGTTCGCGCACGGCCTCGGCTTGCCGGTCGGGGGCCCGCCCGACGCCGCGGTGCGGGCTCCCTATGCGCTGACCGGCCTGACTCACGGCGAGGAACTTCGATTCGGCGACGTGGCGGTGTCGGTGGACATCGCACCCGACGGCCGCCGCCTGAGCCTCGAACTCCCCGACGGCCGACGCCTCGGGGGCTGAGCCACGCTCAATGGGTCGCCCCGACGGTCAGGGTCGGCGACCGTGGCCCCGGTCCCGCCAGGACCGCATGGCATCGAACCACGCACGATTGAGGAAGACGGCGAGGAAGACGACGCCATAGAGGACGGCGAACACGAGCGGGATCTCGCTCATCCCGCTGCCGAGTGCGGCCGTCCCATACAGGAACACCACAACGGCCACGATGTTGCTGGCGCCGATCCACCAGCGCCCGGTCCGGACTGCGACGCCGATCACAACGAGCATCGTGTCGAGCACGACCGAGCCCAGGATGATCGGGCCGGGGGCCGCCTGGCCGCCGATGGAGATCCCTCCACCAAGCGTGCCGACGAGGTTCGCCAGACTACCCACGATCAGGATCGCCGTCGCCAACTCCACGGCGGCCGGTCGATGCGGAGCCGGACGGCGCACCGACCGCAGGTCCGCGGATCGGGTCCCCGGGTCGAGCCCGTCCAGCGGCGGGCGGTCGTTCAGCTGGGCGGTCCCGCGTCCGGCCCGTCGCCGTCGGTGCGCTTGCCGCCCAGTTCGTCCTTGAGGTTCCGGGTCCCTCGTCCGAGCATCGAGCCGATCTCGGGCAGGGTCCTGGGTCCGCGGAGCAGCACCGCGATGACAAGGATGACGATCAGGATGACGACAAGGTCTGGCATGGCTCCGATGGTACTCCGCTCACGGAGGCCGCATCGCGACCGGGATCACCAACCTGAGTGAGGTGTGCGTCGCGGAAAAGGCGACCACCTTGTTGTCGACCAGGTCGGCCGCCCGTGCCGCGGCCATCACCTCCGTGTCGCGGAGGGTTGCGGCCGGGCCCTTGCGTGACACGACCCAGATCGCCCCATTCGGTCGGATGCTCGCGCGCAGGCCGGCCAGCGCCGCGAGATCGGCGGGCGCGTCGGCGCCGAGGAAGATCAGGTCGGTGTCGGGGAGGGGCGGTCCCAGGGTCACATCCAGTGTTCGCTCGCCGACCTCGCCGGCAAATGTGGGATCGTCGATGCCGACGATGGCAACCCGGACGCCGGGGCGCACGCCCAGCTTGTCGAGGCGAGGTGCCGTGTAGACCCGCTCCATCGCGGGTATCGTGCCACGGTGACGAACCGCCGTGGCCCGCTGCTCGTCTTCGGGCCACGCTCCGAGACGTACGATTTCGGGCCGGCGCATCCGCTTACGCCTCGTCGCTTCGCTCCCGCGATCGACCTGCTTCGGCTCGTAGGAGCCGAGCCCGGGCTCGCGCCGGAGCCCGCCACGGACGATGAATTGCAGGCGGTCCACGAGGCGACGTACCTCGCGATCGTCCGCCGCCTCTCCGAGGATCCGGCCGGCCGCGCTGCCGCGGGGATCGGAACCGGCGACGTCCCTGCCTTCGGCGGAATGCATGCGGCGGCTGCCATGGTCGCCGGGGGATCCCTTCGGGCGATCGAGGCCATCCTGCGCGGCGACGACGAGCATGCGTTTCATCCCGGCGGGGGGCTCCACCACGCCATGCCGGCGCGGGCGGCCGGGTTCTGCATCTACAACGACCCGGCCCTGGCCATTGCCCGCGCCAGGCAGGATGGATTGCGCGTCCTGTATGTCGACCTCGACGTTCACCACGGCGATGGCGTCGAGATGATCCATCGCGACGACCCCGGCGTGCTGACCATCTCATTCCACGAATCCGGCCAGTACCTGTTCCCGGGGACCGGCGCCCTCGACGAGCTGGGCGATGGGGCGGCCGCGGGAACCGTCGTCAATGTCCCGTTCGAGCCGCAGACCGGCGAAGGCGGCTGGCTTCGCGCGATCGAGCGCCTGGTCCCCGACCTCGCGGCCGCCTTCGGGCCGGACATCATCGTGAGCCAGCACGGCTGCGACAGTCACGCCTGGGACCCGTTGGCCCATCTCCGGGTCACCACCACGGCGATGGGCACGGCAGCCAGACTCGTCGATCGGGTCGCGCACCGGTGGGCCGGGGGACGCTGGCTATCGACCGGCGGGGGAGGCTACGACGCGTACCGCGTCGTGCCGCGGGCGTGGGCCCTGACCTGGCTGGCCGGTGCCCACCTGGACGCGCCCGCGGCGATCCCCGAGACGTGGCGCCGGCGCTGGTCGCCGGACGCGCTCCGGCACGGCACCTACCCGTTGCCCGAGCAGTTCGACGATGCGCCGAACGCGGGGTCACCCGTCGATGGGGAGCAGCTCGAGGCGGAGGCGCGAGCGATTGCCGTGGCCGGTCTTGTCCGTCAACTGGTGGTGCCGGCCCTGGTTGTCGCCGCGGTCGACCGCGGCTGGTGGTCTCCCGAGGCGTCCTCCCCGTCGAGCGGGGATGCGAATTCGCCGCACAGGCCGGCCCACCCGGCCGAGCCGGCCCACCCGGCCGAGCCGGCCCACCCGGTGCCAACGATCGTCTCCAGGGTGGACGCGGCCACGTGGCAGCGGCTGCGCGTCGCCCAGCGCACCCTTGCGCCCGCGGATCCCGTCGCCGCCCATGCCCTCCTGGCCTCGGCGCTGCGTGCCGTCGGCGGTTCGGAGGTTCGGGTCACCGCGGCGATCGCTGAGGGGCTCGTCGTCGGCGGGGTCGTTTCCGCCGCGTCCGCCAGCGCCACGGGGGTGCGGACGCTTCTTGCGATCGGTGTCGCGCCGGCGTGGCGTCAGGCCGGTCTGGCGTTGCGTCTCCTGGCGACCCATCTGGACGATTCGCCGCCGGGCATCCGCTGGGAGGCGATGATCGGGGTCGGGGAGCGTGACGTCGTCGAACCGCTCAGCGATGTCGAGAGGTTCGGGATCGCGGTGCGCATGCTCGAACAGGCAGGGTTCACCGTCCGACGCATGGAGGACTCCGGCGGTCGCGGCCGGATCCTCGCCCTCCTCGGAACGCGTGACTGACGCGACACGAGGGACCGCCGGTCGGGTTGGGGCCCGGACCGGCGGTCAGAGGAGGGATCGGTCTACGATGGGACGGTCAGGTTCCCGCGGACCCTCCGTTCGCGGGCTTGATGGCCACCTTCCGGGCCCATGGGGTGCCGAGCTTCGGGAGGAGGTAGCGGTCGACGCCGTAGTAGCCGGCGACGCGCCAGGCGAGGATGAGCCCGATCGCGAACGTGAACAGGACCGGGTTGGTGGAGGCCGAGCCCGCGAGCAGGAAGCTCATGTTCATGAGCGCCCCGAAGAAGGCGGCCACGCCCACGAGCGCGCCAACGAGCAGACCGACGCCGACCGCGATCTCGCCGAACGTGACGAGCGGCGCGAACCAGGTTTCCGCGTTGTTGTCGAGCAGCACGTTGATGAAGTCGCGATACCACTCGAAGGAGATCGGCGGGCGCCCCTCCTCGGGGATGCTGGCCGCTCGCTCCCAGTAGCCGCGCAGCGCCGACCCGCCGTCCATCCAGCCTTCGCCTTCGAACTTGTGCCAGCCGGCCTCGAGCCAGGAGAAGCCGAGGAAAATGCGTACGGGAAGCCAGAACAGGCCGGCCCTCGTGTTGCTGAAGAGATAGCGGGTGAAGGTCGGGCCTTCGACCTCGACGACCTGCGCCTCGGGCGCCTTGCGGTCTTCGAACATCGCGATCACCACGACGATGGCGAGGACCCAGAAGATGACGGTCAAGGCCGGGCGAAGCCCTTCCGGTGGCTCCAGCCACGGGTTCTGCATGTAGACCAGGACGACAGCCGCGACGATCGCGAGCGGTGCGGCCAGTCTTCGAAGCGTGGACATGTGTGCCTCCCTCGATGTCGGCCCGATGGTTGGTCCGATTGACCGGACTGTAATCCTCAGGTCATCGCTGTGCACCTCGACCATCGCTCACGACGGCCTCGCAGGGCACGTGCCAACGGCCCCTTGTCGGCGGGCCGAACGGCCGGTTCGGAGGGGGCCGAGATCCGGGTGACCGCGCCCCGGGCGATCGCCTCTCGGTCGTCGAACGGACGGTCGAAATCGAACGGGCGGCCTATACTCGCCCTCCCGTGAATGACGTCATCGCCGCCGACCCGCTGGCACTGTTCGGCCCCGCGGTCCGCGCCTGGTTCGAGTCCACGTTCGAGGCTCCGACCAGGGCTCAGTCGGACGGCTGGGCGGCCATTGCGGCCGGACACCATGTCCTCGTTCACGCACCGACCGGGAGCGGCAAGACCCTCGCCGCGTTCCTGTGGTGGATCGATCGACTTGCGGCCGCGGCCGAGGTATCGCAGGCGTCATCGGGCGCTCGGGCCGCGGTCGGCGTTCGCGTCCTGTACATCTCGCCGCTCAAGGCGCTGACCTACGACATCGAGCGCAACCTGCGCGCCCCCCTGACCGGCATCCGGATCCAGGCCGAGCGGCTCGGCCTGCCGCCTCCGGGCATCTCGATCGGATTGCGGACCGGTGACACCACGGCCCAGGCCCGGCGCGATCTCGTTCGCCATCCACCCGACATCCTGATCACGACGCCCGAGTCGCTGTACCTGCTGCTCACGAGCGCGGCCCGGGAGATGCTGCGTGACGTCGAGGCGGTCATTGTCGACGAGGTCCACGCGATCGCCGGGACGAAGCGCGGCGCGCATCTCGCACTCAGCCTGGAACGACTGGAGCGACTGCGGTTGCGCCCGCGGGCGCCGCTCCAGCGGATCGGCCTGTCGGCTACCCAGAAGCCGCTCGAGACGATCGCCCGGTTCCTCGGTGGGATCGGCCGCGGTCGCGACGTGACCGTCGTCGATGCCGGGGCACGGAAGCCGCTCGATCTGCGCGTCGTCGTCCCGGTCGAGGACATGACCCGGATCGGCAAGGAGCTTCCCCCGCCGGGCGATTCGGCGATGGGGCGGGACCTTCGAACCAGCATCTGGCCGTCGGTCCATCCTCGGATCCTCGAACTCATCCGGGCCCACAAGAGCACCATCGTCTTCGTGAACAGCCGGCGACTCGCCGAGCGATTGGCACATCGCCTGAACGAGCTCGCAGGCGAGGACCTCGTCCGGGCGCACCACGGCAGCATCGCCCGCGAACAGCGGGTGCAGATCGAGGAGGATCTGAAGGCGGGTCGGTTGCCCGCGCTCGTGGCGACGAGCTCGCTGGAGCTCGGCATCGACATGGGCGCGGTCGACCTCGTCATCCAGGTCGAGAGTCCCACCTCGGTCGCGAGCGGGCTCCAGCGCGTCGGCCGGGCCGGCCACCACGTCGGCGCTCCCTCGAAGGGCGTGATCTTCCCGAAGTTCCGGGGCGACCTCCTCGAAAGCGCTGTCGTGGTACGCCGAATGCGCGAGGGACTGGTCGAGACGACGACCCTGCCCCGAAACCCGCTCGACGTCCTCGCCCAGCAGATCGTGGCGATGACCGTCATGGACAGCTGGACCGTCGACGAGATCCACGCGACGGCGACCCGCGCCGCCCCGTTCGAGACGCTGCCGCGCGAGGCCCTTGAGGGCGTGCTGGGCATGCTCGCCGGCGTCTACCCATCCGACGAGTTCGCCGAACTCAAGCCGCGCCTGTCATGGGATCGGATGACCGACCGGGTCGAGGGCCGGCGCGACGCCCGCGTCGTCGCCGTCACCAGCGGCGGCACGATCCCGGACCGCGGGCTCTTTGGCGTGTTTCTCGTCGGGGAGGCCGGCACACCGGGCAGGCGAGTGGGCGAACTCGACGAGGAGATGGTCTACGAGCTCCGTGCGGGGATGCACGGCGACGTCATCGTCCTCGGCGCGTCGTCGTGGCGGGTCAACGAGATCACAGCGGATCGCGTTCTCGTGGAACCAGCGCCCGGCGTTCCCGGCAAGCTCCCGTTCTGGAAGGGCGACACGATCGGGCGGCCGATCGAACTGGGACGGGCGATCGGGGCCTTCCTGCGCGAGGCCGAGGACGACCTCGCGCGCGGCGAGCGCGGACGCGAGGCGCTCGGGACGCGCCTGCGAGAGCGGCACGACCTCGACGACCTCGCGACGGGCAACCTCCTGACCTACCTCGACGACGAGCGCCAGGCCGTCGGGGTCCTGCCGACCGACCGGCGGGTCGTGATCGAACGGTTCCGCGACGAGCTCGGCGACTGGCGGCTGTGCCTGCTGACGCCGTTCGGTGGGCGAGTCCACGCCCCGTGGGCGATGGCGATCGAATCCCGCCTGCGCGACCGGCTTGGCCTCGAGGCGCAGACGATGTCGTCCGATGATGGCATCGCGATCCGGCTGGGTGACGGCGATCTCGACGGGGTCGAAGCCCTGCTCTTTCCGTCGCCGGACGAGATCGAGGACCTGGTCGTCGCCGCGGTCGGCGGATCGGCGCTCTTCGCGTCGCGGTTCCGCGAGAACGCGGGCCGGGCGTTGCTGCTGCCGCGCAGACGGGCCGGCGCACGGACACCGCTCTGGCAACAGCGCCAGCGAGCGGCCGACCTGCTCCAGGTCGCGAGCCGCTACGGCAGCTTCCCGATCCTCGTGGAGACCTATCGCGAGTGCCTCTCGGATGTCTTCGACCTGCCCGCGCTCCGCGAGCTGCTTGCCGGGGTCGAGCGGCGCGAGATCACCGTGCACGGCGTCGAGACGGTGAAGGCCTCGCCCTTCGCAAGCTCGCTGCTCTTCGACTACATCGGCGCCTACATGTACGAGGGCGATGCGCCACTCGCCGAGCGCCGCGCCGGCGCCCTGGCGCTGGATCGCGATCTGCTCCGCGAGCTGCTGGGCCAGGAGGAGTTGCGTGAGCTGCTCGACCCGGAGGCCCTCGGGGACCTCGAGCTGGCTCTTCAGTTCCTCGCCGACGACCGTCGGGCGGGGAGCGCGGACGCGGTCCACGACCTTCTGCGTCGCCTCGGCGACCTGACCGATGATGAGGTCGCGGCGCGGGTCGAGGGCGGGCGCGCCGCCATGGCGGCTCATCTCGACGTCCTGCTTGGTTCGCGCCGTGCGGTCCGTGTCCGGATCGCCGGAGACGAGCGCTGGATCGCGCTGGAGGACGTCGGGCGCTATCGCGACGCGCTCGGGACCGCCGCGCCGGCCGGCGTCCCGGAGGCGTACCTCGCGCCGACCAGCGCGCCCCTCGATGGACTCCTCGCCCGATGGGCCCGGACCCACGGTCCGTTCCTGGCCGTCGACCCCGCGCGACGATGGGGCCTGCCGCTCGACAGCGTCGAGGACGTCCTCGCGCGGTTGCTCGCCGCCGGTACCGTCCTCCGCGGTGAGTTCCGGCCCGCCGGGACGGAACGCGAATGGTGCGACCCGGAGGTGCTCCGGCGGCTGCGGCGCGCCTCGCTGGCGCGCCTTCGTCGAGAGGTGGAACCGGTGGAACCGTCCGCGCTCGGGCGGTTCCTGCCCTCATGGCAGGGCGTCGCGGCCGTGGGCGACGCGCCGCCGCCGCTCCGCGGTTCCGCGGCGATGGAGCGGCTGGCGGAGGTCGTGGATCAGCTCTCCGGGGTCGCGATCCCGGCGTCGGTGCTCGAGCGAGACGTCCTGCCTGCGCGGATCCCCGGCTACCAGCCGCGCCTGCTCGACGAGTTGGGCGCCGCCGGCGAGGTCGCCTGGGCGGGGCGCGGCAGCCTCGGTCGCGACGACGGCAGGATCGTCCTGTATCGCCCTGGACGAGAGGCGCTTCGGCCTGCTCGGCCCATGGTCGATCAGCCTGGTGGTCCACGGTACGACGCGATCCGCGCGCACCTGGCCCGCCGCGGGGCGTGCTTCTATCGCGAGCTGTTCGCGGCGGCCGGGGGCGGCTCGGACCGCGACGTCCTCGACGCCCTGTGGGACCTGGTCTGGGCCGGCGAGGTCACCAACGACACGTTCTCCCCGCTGCGCGCTCTGCGCTGGAAGCGCCCGAGCCGAACCTCGCGTCCGCGTCCCGGCCGCCTGACGGCGCTCGGACCACCCGAGGCCGCCGGTCGCTGGTCGCTGGTCGATGTCCCCACGGAGCCGGAGGCCACCGCCGAGACGCCACCCACCGCCGAGACGCCACCCAGCGGGCCGTCGTCCACCGAGCGGATGCATGCCCGCGCCCTTGCGCTCCTCGATCGCCACGGGGTCGTGACGCGTGAGGCCGTCATGTCCGAGGACGTCGACGGCGGCTTCTCCGCGGTCTACCCGATCCTGCGGATGCTCGAGGAGGCAGGTCGCATCCGGCGCGGGTACTTCGTTGAGGGGCTTGGTGCGGCGCAGTTCGCCCAGCCCGGAGCGGTGGATCGGCTGCGGTCTGTTCGAGAGGTTCCGAGCGCAGGCCGCCCGATCGTCCACCTGCTGGCCGCCGCCGACCCGGCGAACCCGTACGGCGCCGCGATCGCGTGGCCGCGCCGCAGCGAGGCTGACCGGCGGCCCCTCCAGCGCGCAGCCGGTGCCTACGTCGTGCTCGTCGATGGCGTCGCGGCCCTCTACGTCGATCGCGGCGGTCGCTCGCTCCAGACCCTGCCTGCCTTCGATGACCCGGAGGTCGCGTCGGCGGCCATCGGCGCCCTGCGCGCCATCCCCACGGAGCGACGCACCCGGGAACTCGTGGTCGGCAAGATCGACGGGATTCCCGTCTCCGATTCGCCCACCCGCGCAACGTTGATCCAGGCCGGTTTCAGCGCCGGCTACCGCGGCCTCGTTCTGCGCGGGTAGGGTCGAAGCCCCGATGACGGTGATCGAGGTCACCTGCACCCCGGATGGAGCCGGCTGGACCTGCACGGTGGACGTGCGCGACCCTGATGGGTCCGCGACCCGTCACCGCGTCGCGGTCAGCGCGGAGGACCTCGACCGGCTTGGTCCGGGCGCGACCGATCCAATCGACCTCGTCCGGCGCTCGTTCGTATTCCTGCTCGCTCGCGAGCCGAAGGAGTCCATCCTGGCCGCCTTCGACCTCCCGGTGATCGGCCGCTTCTTCCCCGAGTTCGAGGCCGAGATCACTCGGACCACGGACTGACCGCCCGGCGATCGGCGGCCGTCGGGCCGCGTATCATCCCCGGCTATGTGCGAGCACTTCGTGGCCCGGGCCGCCGAGCCGTTCCGGATCGACGAGCTGTGGCCATTCGTGGAAAAGGTCGAGCGGTTCGGGATTGCCGGGTTCGGCTGGGGCGCCGGCTGGCTCGGCGACGACGGAGGGCTTCACAGCCATCGCGATGTCCGGGCGTTTCGCGACGACCCGCGGCGCGAGGAGATCGGGAGCGTCGAGACCACGTCCGTCCTCGTCCATCTTCGTCGGCCCTCGAAGCTGTCCACGCTGGACCTGCCCGACACGCAGCCGTTCGACGACCCGGCCGGTCGCTACATCGTCAGCCACAACGGCGACTTCAGGCTTCATCGTGAGTGGCGCAGCCGGTATCGCGCCCAGGGTCGGATCCACGGGCGAGCCGACACGGAGCCCGGCATCCGCTGGCTCGAGGACGAGTATCGGGCCGGGGAGCCGGCCGGCCATATCCTCGGCGCACTCCACGACACGTTCGCCGGCCAGGCGAACCTCGCATTGCTCGAGGCCGGCGGCGACGTCCACCACTACGCCGGAAACACGGAGAACCCGGTCTTCACATTCCGCCTCGGTCGGATCGGGATCGCCTCGACGGGCCTCTATTCGCTCGACCGGTCCGTGTTCCGGTTCGCCGCCCCGGGGGCCACGGACCGGCGGCTCGTCTCGATCCGGACCACGGCCAGCCTTGCCCGAGACGGCAGCGCGACGGGCGCCGCATAGCATGCAGGCATGACGACGCCCACCGCCGGCCTGAGTGACGGCCGCCCGACCGACACGCTGCCCGTCTCGCAGCTCCTCCGGATGACCCTCTACTGGTTCGGCCTGTCGTCGATCTTCATCGCGGTCGACACGATCCTCGGCGGGCGGCTCGAGTACCAGGCGCTCGTTCCGGCGGGCGAGGAGGGCCGGGCCCTGGTCGCGATGACCGTCGGGGGTGCCCTCGTGGCCGTCCTCGTCCAGCCCACCGTCGGCTCGATCAGCGACTACACGATCAGCCGCTGGGGGCGCCGGAAGCCGTACATCCTCATCGGGTCGCTCCTCGATGTCGTCTTCCTGTTCGGGGTGGCGAGTTCGAACACCGTCGTTTCGATCGCCGCCTTCGTCATCCTCCTCCAGTTCAGTTCGAATTTCGCGCAGGGGCCGTTCCAGGGTTACGTCCCCGACCTCGTTCCGGCCCACCAGGTGGGCCTCGCCAGTGGACTGGTCGGCCTCATGCAGGTGCTCGGGAACATCACGGGCGCCATCGTCGCGTCCGTGGCCGTTGCGACAAACCAGTTCTTCCTGGGCACGATCGCCGTCGGAATCATCGAGCTCTTGACGATGATCAGCGTGTTCCTCTGGGTCAACGAGGGACGGGTGGCCAAGGACCGGGCGGGCCGATCCTGGCTCTCGGTCGCCGCCGAAGCGTGGGGCCTCGACATCCTCAAGGAGCGAAGCTTCATCTGGCTCGTCACATCGCGACTCGCGTTCCTGATGGCCACGAACATGCTCATCAAGCTCGCGATCTTCTACCTGTCCCGTTCCCACGGGCTCGATCAGGAGGAGGCCGGGGGGACGTTGACGATCATCCTCGGCTTCACCGCCCTCGGGACGATCGTCGCGGTCCTGCCGTCTGCCCGCCTCTCCGACCGGGTCGGACGGAAACGCGTGATCTACGCAAGCTGCGCGATCGGCGCCCTCGGACTGGGGATCGTCGCCGTCGCGCCGTCGATCCCGGTCGCGCTGGTCGGCGTCGTGATCTACGGCCTCGCCACGGGCTCGTTCCTGGCCGTCGACTGGGCGCTCATGACCGACATCATCCCGAAGGCCTCGTCCGGGAGGTTCATGGGGATCAGCAACGTGGCCACGGCCTCGGCGGGGGTGATCGCGCTGGCGACCGGCGGAACGCTGATGGACATCATCGGCGGTCCCGAACGGCTGGGCAGTGGACCGCGTGCGGCGCTGGCCCTCGGTGTGGCGCTGTTCGTGGTCGCTGCGATCCTCCTGCGCCCGGTCGACGAGCGGCGCCGCGAGGAGGGGTTGCCTGACGTTGGTGCCGTTTCGTCCGGGGTTGCCTGACCCAGCAAGCGATCGCGGTCAGCCGCCGTCGCCGTTCATCCGGGATCTCAGGGGCGACCGTGTCTGCCAGTCAACACCGACGGGTCGAGTCGCCTGGCGTCGGGGCTGAGCGGATCACGAAGTGCCGACGGGTCGCCCCGAGTGAGTTCCGGTGACTCCGGGACACGAATCGAGGCGCGAGGCACGCCGACGGGGAGAGACATCCATCCGTTGCCAGCACACGGCGCGTCCGTGTTGACTCCGAGTCACCGCGGCAGGCCGCAGGAAGCCTGGAGTTGGGGGAGTGCGCGGAGCGTGGAACGGTGCCGTGGCTGCGGCGGCCGTGGCTGCTCCGGCCGAGGGTCCGGGCGCTCGGGCTATACTCCCGCCCACTGTGGGCGACGGCACGGTCATCATCATCGGCGGTGCTGAGGACAAGGTCCGGGATCGGGTCATCCTCAGCCGGTTCGTGTCGCTCGCCGGTGGCGAAGATGCGAGGATCGCGGTCATCTCGACGGCGTCGTCGCTTGGGCCGGAGGCCGGCGCTCGGTACACCGAGATCTTCGGCCACCTCGGGGTCAAGACGATCCGCACGATCCACGCGATGACCCGGCCCCAGGCGAACGACGAGGCGACGGGCCACGCCTTGAGTGACGTAACCGGGATCTTCTTGACGGGCGGCAATCAGCTCCGCCTGTCGTCGACGATCGGCGGGACGCGTCTCGCCTCGGCCGTCCTGGAGCGGTTCCAGCACGGCGCCGTGGTGGCCGGTACGTCGGCCGGGGCGTCGGCGATGAGCTCGCACATGATCGCCTTCGGCTCGTCCGGCGCCACGCCCAAGCACCGGATGGCGACGATCGCGGCAGGGCTCGGGGTGCTGCCGGGCGTCATCATCGACCAGCACTTCCAGCAGCGGAACCGGCTCGGCCGGCTCCTGTCGCTCATTGCCTCGAACCCGAGCCTGCTCGGCCTTGGCGTGGACGAGGACACCGCCGGGATCGTGGGACCCGACCATGTCATGGAGGTGGTCGGGAGGGGGAGTGTCACCGTGATCGATGGCGCCGGATCGGACACGGACGCCTGGGAGATCAAGGGTCACAAGCCCCTGATGATCAGCGGGGTCGTCCTTCACTCGCTGCCCAGCGGCTATCGCTTCGACCTTGCGCGGCGGGTCCGCGTGGCCACAACGTCGCTCCACGCCCTTCCCGGCGGCGAGGCCGCCGCGTCCAGCTGACCGGCCGATTCGGCGCACAGAGGGAGACCACGTGGCCCAGACGGCACCCGCCCCGAAGCGCAAGCGGCCGGCCCCGGCGAGCGTGAGCGCGCCGCGAGCCGCGCGTCGGACGGCGACCCCGCGTGGACTCAAGCCCCAACCCACCCTCCGGATCCTGGAAACCCGCGTCCTGCGCGGCGCCAACTACTGGGCCCGCGAACCCGTGGTGCGGATGGTCGTCGACCTCGGCGTCCTCGAACACTTTCCATCGAACAAGATTCCGGGCTTCGTGGAAGCGCTCGAGCAGTGCCTCCCGACTCTCGACGACCACGCCTGCTCGCTGGGGCGGCGCGGCGGCTTCCTGACCCGCCTTCGCGACGGGACGTGGACGGGGCACATCGCCGAGCACATCGCCCTGGAGCTCCAGAACCTGGCCGGGACCGACGTCCGGCACGGCAAGACCCGCTCGACCGGGGTCGACGGCCAGTACAACGTCATCTACGAGTATCGCGAGGAGGCCGTCGGCATCGAAGCCGGCAAGATGGCCGTGGCCCTCGTCAATCATCTCGTCGCCCCCGACGACGAGGCGTACGCCTTCGACTTCATGGCGGAGCTCGAGCGGCTCATCCGCCTTGCCGAGAAGCAGGCCTTCGGCCCGTCGACCCAGGCGCTCATCGACGAGGCGATCAGTCGCGACATCCCGTACATCCGACTCGACCGTCACTCGCTCGTGCAGCTGGGGCTCGGCGTCCACCAGCAGCGGATCCGGGCGACGATGACCTCCAAGACCTCGGGGATCGCGGTCGATGTCGCCTCCGACAAGAGCCTGACCAACCGGCTCCTTGACTCGGCGGGCCTGCCCGTACCCAGGGCGGACCTCGTCGACTCCGAGGACGGCGCCGTGGCCGCCGCGCGCAGGATCGGCTACCCGTGCGTGATCAAGCCCCTCGACGGCAATCACGGACGGGGCGTGCACCTCGACCTCCAGTCCGACGACGAGGTGCGTGCGGCGTTCCCGGATGCCCGCCGCCAGAGTCGATCCGGGGACATCGTCGTCGAGTCGTACATCACGGGCAACGACTATCGCTGCCTGGTCATCGGCGGCAAGGTCGCCGCGATCGCCGAACGCGTCCCGGCATCGGTGGTCGGCGACGGCGAGCAGACCGTCCGGACGCTCGTGGAGGCGGCCAATGCCGACCCGCGGCGGGGGATCGGTCACGAGAAGGTCCTGACCCGGATCGCCCTCGATGCGGCGGCGGAAGCGCTCGTGCGAGAGCAGGGCCTCGGCCTCGATGACGTCCCGGAGGCGGGCAGGCGGGTCAAGCTGGCGCTGACCGGCAACATGTCGACGGGCGGAACGTCCATCGACCGGACGATCGAAGCGCACCCCGACAACGTCGAGATCGCCGAGACGGCGGCACGGATCGTGGGCCTCGACGTGGCCGGCATCGACTTCATCTGTCCGGACATCGCCACGCCCGTGCGGGAGACCGGCGGCGGGATCGTCGAGGTCAACGCGGCGCCCGGGTTCCGGATGCACACCCACCCGACCGAGGGCGAGCCGCAGTACGTCGCGAAGCCCGTCATCGACCTGCTCTTCCCGGTCGGCACCGCCGCGCGGATCCCGATCCTGGCCGTCACCGGCACGAACGGCAAGACGACGACCGTCCGGATGATCGCCCACATCCTGAAGCTCATGGGCCGGCGCGTCGGGATGACGTCGACCGACGGGATCGTGATCGACGGGCGGCTCATCAAGAAGGGCGACATGTCCGGCCCGAAATCGGCCCAGATGGTCCTCCAGAACCCGACCGTGGACACGGCGGTGTTCGAGGTGGCCCGCGGCGGCATCCTGCGCGAGGGCCTGGGCTACGACCGCAACGACGTGGCCGTGGTGACGAACGTCTCCGGCGATCACCTCGGTCTCGGGGGGATCAATTCGCTCGGCCAGCTGGCAAACGTGAAGGGGGTGGTCGTCGAAGCCGTGCCCCGCTCCGGGACCGCCGTCCTGAACGCGGACGACACGTACGTCGCCCGGATGGCCCGCCACTGCGCCGGGCGGGTCGTGCTGTTCTCGATGTCGACGACGAAGGGCGAGGACGGGTTCGATCGCGTCGACGGGCACACCGGCCGCGGTGGGGCGGCATTCACGCTCGACAAGACCCCGCAGGGCGAGCTGGTGGTTCTGAAGCTGGGCTCGCGGACGATGCCGGTCCTGTACACGCACCTCATCCCGGCCACCTTCGGGGGTCGCGCCCGGATGAACGTGGCCAACGCCCTGGCCGCGGCTGCGGCGGCATGGGCAGCGGGTGCCCACCTCCACGACATTCGCCAGGGCCTGCGCACGTTCTCGACATCGTTCTTCCAGGCACCGGGGCGGCTCAACATGCTCGAGGTGAACGGCGTCCGGGTGGTCATCGACTACTGCCACAACGTCGATGGCATGCGCGCCCTGGCCGACTTCGTGGAGCGGATGATGGTCGACCCCGCGGCGCGCGGGCGGTCCGGCAACGGCACGTCGCGCGCGGGACGCGCCATCGGTGTCATCGGCATCCCCGGCGATCGGCGCGACGACGACCAGCGCGACTACGGCGCGATCGCGGCCGGCGCCTTCGACGAGATCATCGTCCGCGAGGACAAGAACCTGCGCGGCCGGTCACCGGGTGAGACGGCCTCGAACGTCGTCGAAGGCGTGCGCCGTGCCCAATCCGAAGGACGCGCGCGCTCGACCCGCGCGGAGAAGGTGCTGGACGAGATGACGGCCGTTCGGGCCGCGCTCCGCCGGGCCAGCCAGGGCGATCTGGTCGTGGCGTGCGTCGACGATGCGGTGGGCGTCTATCGAACGGCGATGGCGGCGTCCGGGCCCGGCCACGCCAAGACGGCGTTCGCCGACCCCGGCGAACTGGGGGCTCCCGAGGGCTGACCTGGCTCCGAGCTATCCGGCCCTGGCTCCGATCAGCCGCTGACCGGCTTCGGCGTCAGCCGCCGATCTTCAGGTTGCTGCTGACGACGCGGACCATCCCGACGATCTCGATGGCGGCGATCACGACCAGCGCGAATCCGATGAGCATTTCCATGTGTTCTCGACCTCCAAGCCTCCACGCCATCGGGATGCCCCGTGGCCGTCCCGCGGATCATGACCGTGCGCGGGCTACTTCCGCAAGGGGTGTTTCGCGTCAGATGCTCGTACGACCGCGCAGCCGCGGAACGAGTCGGAGCAGATCATTGGGCGCTTCGATGGCCCGGGCGCCGAGCCGATCGAGGAGTTCGAAGACGGCGTCGCGCTCCGCATGGCACATCAGCACGACGACGCGCGCCGTCTCGGGGCGCTCGCCGGCGGCCGTCGCCGCCCCATTCAATTCAGCGCGCAGGGCGGCGGTCTCGGACTCGTACACGGGGACGTCGCTCGGGCGACCGCCGCCCGAGCGCACGCCGGCGAGCAGCTCTCCGATCATCGATTCGCGGGTCCGGCCGCGCAGGTAATCGAGCGTCTCCTTGATCACGACGCGCTGGGCGCGCTGTGCCGCGATCCGGCCGATCCCGCGGAGCGTGTCGTCGGGACGATCGCCGGCGGTGCCGATGATGATCGTGATCGGCGCGGTCCGGCCGGCGCTCCCGCCGGCAATCCCGGCGGCGACGTCGAGCACCGCGCTGACGCCGGCCTCGTTGTGGGCGAAGTCGACGATGACGACCCGCGCGCCGAGCCGGAACAGGTTGAGCCGACCCGGCGAGCGTTCCGTCGACGGCCGGAAATCGCGCAGTCCGTCGCGCACCTGCTCGAGGGTCGCGCCCATTGCCCGGGCGCCGCCGACGGCCGCCAGCGCGTTCGCGACGTTGTGCCGGGCGAGGCCGCCGAGGGTGACCGGGACCTGGGCCACCTCGACGATGCGGCGATCTCGCCCGCCGTCATGCTCGATGATCCAGCCGTCACGCAGGAGATAGGCACGCCCACCGCCTGCCACGTGGCGCCCGACACGCGCCGGGGTGCGCGCCGCGAGCGAGAAGAACGCGACCTGAGCCCGCACGGTGCGAGCCACGGCGGCCACGAACGGGTCGTCGGCGTTGAGGATGACCCATCCCTCCGGACGGGTCATCCGGCAGATCGTGGCCTTGACCTCGGCCAGCTCGGGCAACGTGTGGATCCCGTGCAGATCGAGGTGATCGGAGGTCACGTTCGTGAGGATGCTCGCATCGTTGGACTCGTAGCCGATTCCGCGCATCACGATCCCGCCGCGCGCCGTCTCGAGCACCGCGACGTCCAGGTCCGCCCGGCCGAGGATCTGGGCGGCTCCGCCGGGTCCGGTCCAGTCGCCGGGATCGACCATCCGGCCATTGACGATGACGCCGTCCGACGTCGTGGTTCCAACCCGCAGGCCGGCCGTCGCCAGGATGTGGCTGACGATCCGCGTCGTGGTGCTCTTGCCGTTCGTCCCGCTGATCGAGATCGTCGGCAGGAGGCGATCACTGTCGCGGATCCACGTCGGCGGCTGGGTTCGGGCGGCGCCGATCCGCGCCTGCCAACGGGCCAGCGAGCGCGCCTGGCCGCCGGTCAGGCGGGCGCGCCGGGCCGGCGATACGTTGCGATCGCCAAAGGTGAACGCTGCTTCCGCGATGGTACGGGCACGATCGGCGCCTTCCCACGGCCAGCTCACGATCCAGTGGCCCGGATCGGACGAGCGGTGGACCACGACGCCGGCGTTCCCCTCGCCGTGGTCGACCCGCAGCCGGCGCACCCAGGCGACCAGCCCGACGACCTCGAGCGGCCGATCGCGAGCCGCGACGGGAGCACCCAGTCGGACGCGCGCGTGCCGTCCGGGGATCCGCTGCCCGTACCACGTCCGGCGACGCCCGATCGCGACCTCGAGCTTCACGGACGGCTCGAGCCGGTAGACGTTGGGGCCATCGAGCAGGCGGATCTCGACGAGTCGCATCGTCGCGGAGGATAGCAAGCCAACCGGGCCGACTCGGGCTCCCGGCGCGTCGGCCTGCGAG
Organism: Chloroflexota bacterium; assembly: GCA_919901745.1. Taxonomy (GTDB): domain Bacteria; phylum Chloroflexota; class Limnocylindria; order Limnocylindrales; family CSP1-4; genus CAKKPP01. The sequence continues at coordinate 89,135 of CAKKPP010000014.1, forward strand.
ACGCGACGGCGCGCGGCTAGACTTCCCCGATGGGCGGTCCATCGAGACCCGGGAGCATGGTCGCCGCCGACGAGCTGGCAGAGCTCCTGGCGTCGGTTCGCGATTCGCTGCCCGCATATCTCGAGGATCTGCGCCGGTTCGTCGATATCGATTGCGGCAGCTACACGCCGGCCGGTGTCGACCAGATCGGCCGCTGGACGGGAGAGGCGCTGGCGGCCCTGGGCGGTCGGATCGAGGTCCGGCCCGATCCGACGGGGCGTCTCGGCGCGACCGTCATGGCGACGTTCGAGGGACGTCCCGGGGCCGGGCCACGGATCCTGCTCATCGGGCACATGGACACCGTGTTCGAGGCCGGGACGGCGGCCGAACGGCCGTTCCGGATCGAGGACGGCATCGCCACCGGGCCCGGGGTCACCGACATGAAGAGTGGCCTCCTCGCCGGGATCTACGCCCTGGCCGCGTTGCGCGGCGTGGCCGGCGGATCGATCGCCGATCTGCCGTTCGAACGGATCGTGTTCGTCGCCAACCCGGACGAAGAGATCGGATCGCCGACCTCGACGCCGCACATCCGGGAGGTGGCCGCGACGACGGACGCCTGCTTCGTGCTCGAGTGTGCCCGCGCCAACGGCGACTTCGTGTCGGCTCGAAAGGGCATGGCGGATCTCCGCCTTGACATCCAGGGGCGCGCCGCGCACGCGGGTGTCGAGCCCGAGAAGGGTCGGAGCGCCGTTCTGGCCGGCGCTCACCTGGTGACCGCGATCCACGATCTGAACGGCCGCTGGCCGGGCGTGACCGCGAACGTCGGCGTGTTCAAGGCCGGGACGCGGCCCAATATCGTGGCCGACCGGGCGACCCTCGAGGTCGACGTGCGAGCGGTCGCGGGGGCGGACCTCGACGCGGCGATCGCGGCCGTCGAGGCGCTGGCCGCCGACCCCGTCGTCGCGGACGTGACGGTCACGGTCGAGACCATGAACAGCTGGCGCCCAATGGAGAAGCTGGATCGATCCTCGCGCCTCGTCGAGCAGGTTGTGGCGACGGCCGCGCGGCTCGGCTTCGCCACGAGCGACGCATCGACGGGTGGTGCCTCCGACGCCAATACCACGTCGGGGATGGGGGTTCCGTCGATCGACGGACTCGGTCCGATCGGTGGCAACGATCACGCCCCCGGCGAGTACCTGCTGGTCGACTCGATCGTCCCACGCACGACGTTGCTTGCGGCGCTCCTGCTCGAAGTCGCGCGCGATCCGGTCGTTGCCGGTTGGCGTGCGGACGGCGGACGCTGATGGCCGCCGACCGGCGCAGCGTCTCGAGCGGCAGCCCCTGGGAAGGCCCGTACGGCTACGCTCGCGCGGTGGCCGTCGGCGACAGCTGCTGGGTGTCGGGCACGGTGGACCCCAGCGGGGAGCACCCGGGCGATCCCGCCGGCCAGGCGCGGGCTGCCTGGGCGATCGTCCTCCGCGCGCTCGGCGAGGCCGGGTTCGATGTCGACGACGTCGTTCGGACGCGGATGTACGTGACTGACGCCGCGTTCTCGGCGGCCGTGGCCGATGTGCATGGCCAGGTCTTTGGCGAGATCCGGCCGGCGACGACGCTGATCGTCGTGAGTGCCCTCATCGCACCGGACCTGCTCGTCGAGGTCGAGGCAGAGGCTCGCCGGGGCGGCTAGGGAAGGGCCGCGACGCTGGTTGCTCGAAGCAGCGCCACGAGACCGGCGGCGAGGAGGAGACCGAGCAGCAGGCTGCGACGTGCCGCCACGAGCGCTCCGCAGACAAGGACCGCCAGCCACTCGACCCCGACGTGGAACGACGGCACGCGATTCGCGTCCAGCGCCACCATGACGTTCACCGCCGCGAGCGCCGCCAGAACGGCCGGAGCGACCAGTCGAAGATAGGCCGTCGCCCGTTGCGGCAGGCGTTCGACGCCGGGCACGAGCAGGGGGATCGCCCGCATCGGATACGTGGCCAGGCCCATGAAGACCGCGAGCAGGACAAGGTCGGTGTTCATCGGTCTGCGTTCCGCCCGGCGGATGGTGGCGCATCGCGATCGACAGGTTCGAGAGCGGCCTCGACCAGCGCTCCGATCTGGCGCCCGAGTGGCATTGGATCGTCGGGATGTCGATGCGCGACCGGTGGTCCGGGAAGGGCAAGGCCGACGAGCGGACCCAGCAGACCGCCGACGAGGATGCCGGCCGCCGGATCCCAGGCCAGCGACACCGCCACGGCCGAGACAGCGCCGACCAGGGCGGCGACGAGCTCGCGCCGTCCGGTCACGAGACCGACGGCGAGCCCGGCCATCGCGGCCGGAAAGATCACGTCCAGGCCGAGGCGCCCGGGCTCGGGGATGCTCCCGCCGACGACCACGCCGACGATCGTCGCGATGTTCCACGGGATGAACGTCGTCCCGATCGCCGCCCACCAGTAGCCCTTGAGGTCGGCCCGGCCGATCCGCCGGAAGTGGGCGGTCGAGAGGGCGAACGCCTCGTCCGTGAGGAGATGAGCCATCACGGCCCGGATCGGCCACGGCCGGTCGGTCAGGTACGGGGCCAGCGACGCGGCGTACAGGAAGTGCCGGGCATTGATGAATCCCGTCAGGAGGATGACTCCGATCCAGGAGAACCCGCCCAGCACGTAGCCGACGGCAGCGAACTGCGACGCCCCGGCGAAGACGATCACACTCATCGCGCTCGCCTCGATCGGCGAAAAGCCCGCCGCGCGGGCGGCCAGGCCGTACACGAGGCCAAACCCACCGGCCGAGGCGATGATCCCGAGGCCGTCGGAAACGAGACGTCGCCGGCTCGCCTGCAGGACGGCCGCGTCCGACGCTGCGGGCGCTGGGCGGATTGCCACTCGCGGGTCGGTCAGCGCAGGAACGTCTTCGCGCAGGCTCCGTCGCAGACCGCGAAGATCGCGTGGAGGTCGCGGGCGTAGCCGGCCACGTGAAGCAGGCCCGGGCAGCCCGCCGTCGGGCACTTCCAGACCCACCAGCGCTCGTTCACGTCGAGCGCCGTGGTCTCGTTCGCCAGCTGGTCGGCCAGGCCTTCGCGCGCCGCCAGGAGTCGGTCGACGGCCGCGCTGCGCTGCGCATCGGTCTCGCTGGAGTACGGGTAGTTCTGGCCGACGTTCGAAGTCACGCGCGTCTCCTGGCGAAAAGGGGAAGGGCCGGCGGCAGAAGCGGGAGCGCCGGCGGCGGCGGTCGTGTGAGCGCAGCCAGCCGCCGGCAGGCGCGAGTATCGCATAGGAGAACCGGACATCAAGCCGCGCGCTACCAGGCGGCCGGGCGCTACCAGGCGGCCGGCAGGCCCGCGCTGCGGGGATCCGTGGCCGCGGCCAGCGACCCATCGGGCGCGGCCGGTCCGCCGTCGACGAGCTCGATCGCATGCGCATGCCCAACCGCTCCGTCGAACGCGCCAACCTGGTGGACCGGGTGACCGAGGCGTTCGAGCTCTTCGAGAACATGGGCCGCATAGCGCGGCTCGATCCGCACGTCCATGGGTGGATCAAACATCGCGGCCGGCTCGACGAACCAGCGTGGCGCTCCCACCGCCACCGCCACGTCGACGCCGCCGTCGACCAATGCCGAGACCATCTGCGTATGCACCTGGGGCTGGGCGTCGCCGCCCATCGAACCGGCGATCACCCACGGCCGGGCACGGCCCGAGGCCGGATCGTCCCGGAACAGCATCCCGGGGAGCAGCGTGTGGAGGGGCCGCTTCGCCGGCTCCAGCTCGTTGGGGTGGCCGGGCTCGAGGCTGAAGTAGTTGCCGCGGTTGTGATAGTGGATCCCCGTCACCGGATCGACGACACCCGACCCGAATCCGCGCCAGTTCGACTCGATGAGGCTCACCGCGTTCCCGTCGCCGTCAACGGCGGCGAGGTAGACGGTCCCGCCGCCCGGTGGGTTCGTGGACGCCGCCGGGCGTGCCGCCCGACGAGGGTCGATCCGCGCAGCCAGGGCAGCGGCGTGGTCCGCCGAGAGAAGACGTTCGACCGGCACCGGGTGCCTGTCGGGATCGGCCAGGTAGGCGTCGCGGTCGGCCATCGCGAGCTTGGCCGCCTCGATTCCGAGATGGACCCAGCGCGTCTCCGCCACGCCGTGTGGTCCGAACGCAGAGGACGGAGGCGGCTCGAACCGCTCCAGCACGTTGAGCATTTCCAGTGCCACCAGGCCGGAGCTGTTGGGACCGTGGGATGTCACGCGCACGCCTCGGTACGTCGTGGCGATGGGATCGGTCCACGTGGATCGATGGTCGGCCAGGTCGCGGGCGTCGATCGACGAACCGACGGCCGCCAGCGCTCGACCCTGGGCAGCGGCGAGATCACCCTCGTACAACGCATCGAAGCCGTCTCGGGCGAGCCGTTCGAGCGTGCTTGCCAGCGCCGGCAGCCTGACCCTCTCGCTCGGGCGCCACGCTCGGCCGTGCGGGCGGTAGACGCCGAAGAACGCGGCCGAAGGTCCGAGTGCCGCCTCCACCTCGGGCGCGACCCGTTCGACGGCGGCGATGAACTCCGGCCAGGCCGGGAAGCCGTCGCGGGCCAGCTCGATCGCCGCACCGAGGATCTCGTCACGCGACATCCGGCCGAACCTCCGATGCGCGTCGCCCCATGAACGAACCGCGCCGGGCACCGTGATCGGCAGCCCGCCGCGCACCGGCATGGTGCGGAGTCCGCGGGCACGCAGGTCGGCGGCATCCGCCCGTCGCGACGAACGGCCGGAGCCGTTCAGCGCGAGCTGTTGCTGCGCCGCCTCGTCCCAGATCAGCCAGAACGCGTCACCGCCGATCCCGCTCCCGTTGGGCACCACCACCGCGAGCACGGCGTTCGTGGCGATCGCCGCGTCCACGGCGTGGCCGCCCCGACGCAGGATGTCGAGGCCGGCCGCCGTCGCCGCGTGGTGTGGCGCCACCACGGCTCCATGCGATCCCAGGGCGAGCGGCGCGGGCACGAGCAAGGAGTCCGGCATCGACGGATCGTAGCGCCCACGGGACTGTCACGCGGCCCCGTGCGACCGCCACGCCGCCCGCGGAGCCGTTACGCTTCCCGGCCATGACCCGTTCGATGGTGGCGGTGCTCGCCGGGACCTTCACGCTGCGCTTCAGCACGGGCCTCACCGGCGGCCTCCTGGTCTTCTACCTCGCCCGGCTCCACCTCCACGGCGGTCCGCGCGTCGACGAGCTGACCCTCGCGATCCTCACCTCGACGTTCTTTGCCGCGGAGCTCATCCTGTCGACCCCGTTCGGGATGCTGTCCGATCGGTGGGGCCACCACCGCGTGATGCAGATCGGCCCGATCTTCGGTGCCGTTGCCGTCGTGGTGACCTGGCTGTCTACCAACATCGTCGTCATCGGCGGAACACGCTGGCTCGAGGGAGCCTCGACGGCCGCCTCCGTTCCGTCGATCCTTGGGTTCATCGCGCTGGTGACCGCCGGCGATGAGCTGCTGCGCGGCCGGATGGCGGCGCGCTTCGAGGGCGCCACGCTCGCCGGCCTCGGCGTCGGTATCGTGGCCGCCGGGATCCTCTACGACGGCATTCCGGGGGTCTGGTCCGGCCTGGGCCGGGATGCGTTCCTCCTCAACGCCGGGATCTACGCGATCTCGTATCTGATCTACCGCTACGGCGTGGCCGACCCGCTGGCCGACCGGCCGGCGGTCGCCGGCGTCAGCCACAGCTGGGGCCGATACGGGCGACTGCTCATCAACTCCCACGTGTGGTTGCTGGCGCCGACGTGGATCGCCGTCAACGCGGCGATCGGGCTGTGGACGAGCCAGTCGATCTTCCAGCTGATCCGCGAGCCCGACGGCAGGTTTCCCGGCCAGGTCCTGATGGGCGGGTTCGTGGGTTCCCAGATCGCGCTCGGCCTCGGGGTGGCCCTCGTCGTCTTCTTTGCCGGCCTTGCCTTCTGGGGGGAGCGCTTCAAGCGCTATCGCCGGACGACGATCATCCTCTACGGCGTGGGCGGTGGGGCCCTCAGCGTGATTGCTGCGGTCGTCGTCAATCACTCGGCCGGGGCGCCGGCGATCATCCCGCTGGTGTTCGGCCTGGCTGCCGGCGCAGGTCTCTTCGTGCTTGCCGGGGCGACCCCGGCCGCGCTCGGACTGCTGGCCGACATCAGCGAGGCCTACCCGGCCGACCGCGGGGCGATCATGGGCCTCTATTCGGTCTTCCTGGCCCTGGGCCAGATCCTCGGCAGCCTGATCGGCGGCGTTGCGGCGATCTCGTTCGGGATCGATGGGATCCTCGGAGCCACGCTCGCGCTGCTGGCCGTGGCGATCTTGCCGATCTCCCGGCTGCGCCCATTCGAGCACGTCGTGGGGACCGCGGCCGGCTGAGCCGAGTGCACGGCGCGAGCCGGGCATGCCCCAACTGCCGGTCCGTTGCGGCTCGCCCGTGGGGTCGACCGATTTGGGGTTCCCGTGGAGCTGCGCCCAACGTATGCTTCCGACCTGAGGAGATCCGACCCGCTCGTGGGTCATGGCCGGAGGAGCGAGGACACCCGTGAGTCGCGTCGCCATCGTCACCGACTCGGCGTCGGACATGGACCCCGCCGCCGCTGCGAGGCTTGGGATCCGGATCGTGCCGCTGATCGTGAACTTCGGGGCGGAGACATTCAAGGCCGGCGTGGAGCTGTCGCGCGAAGACTTCTGGCGCCGAATGACCGCGCCCGACGCCCCGTTTCCGACGACCGCGGCGTCGAGCCCCGGTGAGTTCAAGGCGGTCTACGACGCGGCCTTCGCCGATGGCGCCGAGGCCATCGTGTCGGTGCACGTCGCGAACACCTTGTCGGGCACGATCAAGAGCGCCGAGATCGCGAAGAGCATGCTGCCCGACCGCGAGATCCACATCGTCGACTCGAGGGCCGTCTCGATGGCCGAGGGCATCCTTGCGGAGCTCGGGGTGGCGATGGCGGCCGACGGCATGAGCGCCGGCGACATCGCCCGGGCGCTCGAGGCACGCGCCCCGGACATCAGCACGTTCCTCGCGGTGGAGACGCTCGAGTACCTCAAGAAGGGCGGCCGGATCAGCGGTGCCCGCGCCGCAATCGGTACGATCCTCTCGGTCAAGCCGATCATCCAGGTCAAGGATGGCCTCGTCGACACGGCCGATCGGGTCCGGACGCGCAGCAAGGCCCGCGAGCGCTCGATCGAGCTGACCTGTTCGCGCCCGATCGAGCGGCTGTCGGTGCTCCACACCACGAACGCCGACGTCGAGGCGTTCCGCGACGCGCTCATCGCGCGCGTGCCCGGTGGAATCGATCCCGCCAGGGTCAGCATCGAGCTGGTCGGGGCGTCCGTCGGTCCGCACCTCGGCCCCGGCTGCGTCGGTGCCGTGGCGCTCCACCGGCCGTCCTGATCGCCCGACCACGTCGAGCGCGTCGAGCGCCTCAGGCGCGTGCGATGGCGCGGCACATGGTTGCGAGACGGTTGCGGCCGGGTTGCGAGATGGGGTCGCCCTCCGGGCAGAACTGAGCCCGCCCGGCTATACTCCGGCCGCTTCCAGTGCGCGACCCTGCCCATCCGGCAGCCGCGCCCCGTGGGGTCGTCCGGGAGACGACCCGACATCCCGGGTCCGGGTCCGGACCCGCCGCGGAGGATCACCACCTTCATGACCACCGAACACGCCGGCGCGACGATCAACGCATGGGAGGTCGCTCAGCACCAGTTCGACCTTGCGGCCGACCGACTCGGCCTCGACGACGCGATACGCCAGGTCCTGCGCGAGCCGCGCCGCGAGCTGACCGTTCACTTCCCGGTAAGCATGGATGACGGGACGGTCCGGGTCTTCACCGGCTACCGCGTCCAGCACAACCTCGGCCGGGGCCCCGCCAAGGGCGGGATCCGCTATCACCAGGACGTGACCCGCGACGAGGTCAAGGCCCTCGCGATGTGGATGTCCTGGAAGTGTGCCGTGGTCGGCATCCCGTACGGCGGCGGCAAGGGCGGCGTCATCGTCGATCCCAAGCAGCTCAGCCTGAAGGAGCTGGAGGCGCTCACGCGCAGGTTCACGACCGAGATCGAGCTGCTCATCGGGCCCGAGCGGGACATCCCGGCACCCGACGTGAACACGAACGCCCAGACCATGGCCTGGATGATGGACACGTACTCGATGCACGTGGGCTACACCGTTCCGGGTGTCGTCACCGGCAAGCCGATTGCCCTCGGCGGCTCTGAAGGCCGCCATGAAGCGACCGCGCGCGGCGCCGTCTTCACGATTGTCGAGTCGGCGCGCCACCTCGGGATGGACCTGACCAGGGCGACGGTGAGTGTCCAGGGCTTCGGCAACGCCGGGTCGATCGCAGCGCGCCTGATCCGCGACGAAGGCGCGACGGTCGTTGCGGTCTCCGACTCGACCGGCGGCATCCATGCACCCGGCGGCCTCGATATCGATCGGGTAATCCAGTGGAAGCAGGAGCACGGCACGGTCCAGGGCTTCCCCGGCGCCGCCGACATCTCGGGGATGGCCGTCCTGGAAGTCGAGTGCGACATCCTCATTCCCGCCGCGCTCGAGAACCAGATCACGGCCCGCAACGCGGCCAACATCAAGGCGCGGATCGTCGCCGAGGCCGCCAACGGACCGACCACTCCGGAAGCCGACGAGATCCTGCACGCCAAGGGCGTGTTCCTCATCCCCGACATCCTGTGCAACGCCGGCGGCGTCACCGTCTCCTACTTCGAGTGGGTCCAGGCACTCAACCGGGACCACTGGGACGAGGCGATGGTCAACCAGAAGCTGCGCGGGATCATGGTCAAGGCGTTCGCCGAGGTGCTCGCGATGTCGCTCCGCGAGGAGGCGAGCATGCGCACCGGCGCCTACCTGCTGGCGGTACAGCGGGTCGCCGACGCGATGAGCGTTCGCGGGCTGTACCCGTAGGCAATCCGGTTCTCGGACCCAGGTCTGGCGAAGGGCCGGCGCCCGTGCGCGGGCACGGGCGCTGGGTCTGTCTGGACGTGGGCGAGACGCTCATCGACGAGACGAGGATCTGGTCGACCTGGGCGGACGTCCTCGGCGTACCCCGGCTCACCTTCATGGCGCTCCTCGGCGCGGTCATCGCCCGTGGCGGCGAGCATCACGATGCCTTCGCTTCCCTCGGTGTGGCCGACTGGCGGGCGCTGGTGCCGGTCGTCGACGCGGCATTTGGCGGCTTCCGCGATGCGGACCTCTATCCGGACGCGCGCACGGTCGTCCCGAGTCTTCGGGACCGGGGATATCGCGTGGCGATCATCGCCAACCAGCCCGCGTCGCGCGGCGCGGAGCTTCGGGCGCTCGGCGTCGAGGCCGAGGTCATGGCGATGTCCGAGGAGCTCGGCGTTGCCAAGCCCGATCCGGCGTTCTTCGCCCGGGCCCTCGAGGTCATGGGCTCGCCGAATCCGGCCGACGTCGCGTACGTCGGCGACCGGATCGACAACGACGTCGTGCCGGCTGCGACAGCAGGGATGCGCGCGGTATGGATCCGGCGCGGCCCGTGGGCGGCGATCCAGGCGCCAGGGCGGCTGGACCCGGAGCTCTCCGATCGCCTGCCCGCGACGCTGACCGTCGTCTCGCTCACCGAGTTGGCGAACCGGATCGAAGAGGCATTCTCCACGCGCCTGTGACGTTCACGTAGCGCCGTCGCTGGCACAAGCAGTGTGCGAGTTGGTCAGGGTTCCCAGATTGTGAATCCGACATGTGGCGCCATGAGCGCGAAGTCACGGTCGGCGGACAGCATGACGAGGTCATGGCGGACGCACAGCTGGGCGAGCAGCACATCGATCGTGCCGACCTGGATCCCGTTCCGGCGGCAGGCGTTCCGTGACTCGGCAGCCTCGGTATGGTCGGTCCTGTCGGGGACGAGCAACGGCAGCGACGCAAAGCGATCGACGATGGCGTCGCGGGCCTTGGGCCCCTGGAAGCCCTGGAGCAGTTCCTGGAGCACGAGCCCGGTCGTGAAGACGCCCTCACCGCTGTCGAGGGCATCGCGCAAGCGCCGGACACCCGGCTGGCCGCCGGTCTCGTCGCGTCGCAGCGCCAGCGACCAAACGCTCGTGTCAACAAAGAGATTCACGAACGCGATCGATCTGCCTTGTAATCGTAGGCCGGATCCCAATCCAGGGCGCCGAAGAGTTCCACCAGCCGCTTTTGCTCATGGCGCGCGACGTACTCACGCAAGGCGCGGGTAACCGCGGCCGTCTTGGTGCGCTCACCACTTACCTCGACGGCCCGATCCAGAAGGCGTGGGTCGATGTTCAGGTTGGTCGCCATGTGCGGATGGTCGCACATGCATCCGCACAACGTCAACGCCGTTTCACGCACCATTGGCGAGCGTTCGACGCCTGGACCGCTTCCACCGAAGCTGCCGTAATGGCAAGCGGATCGCCTTCATCGGAGACGGAGACGCCATAGACGACGCCACGGACCTTGGCGGCCGTGAGCGGATCGAAGAAGGGGCGACCACCCTAACCGCAACGCGGAGTGGCCACTTCGACGCGTCGCCTCTCCGGGTCAGTCCTTCTGTTGCTCCCCGAGAGGCAACCAGCCTTCCCAGTACTGGACGCCCAGCTGATCCCGAATCCGCCGCTGGATCTGGTGAAAGCGATCGATCCCGGGGCCGCCGACGTCAATGACCGTGGCATGCGCGACCACCTCGGCGAACTGATCGCTGGCGGCCGCCTCGGACTCGATCGCGTCGAGGAAGGCCGTGGGGTCTCGGGAGACGAGGTCTTCGAGCAACGCGTCAGCCTCGCGCGTCGTACGCGTAGGTCCAGGAGACACCGTTGTCGGTGAGCGTCGCCGTGCGTCCGGCGCTGTCGTAGCTGACGGCGCAGGTCGGTGAGGTGCAGCTCGTCAGCTGGCCGTCGGCGCTGTAGGTGAACGAGCGGCCGGCCGCGGAGAGACGGTTGCCGGCGTCGTCGTAGGTGTAGCTCTCGTCGTTCGAGCCGGAGCTGCAGGCGGCTGCGGTGTTGCGGTAGAGGAGCTGGTTGCGCGCGTCGTAGCAGTAGCGCCGGTCCGAGCTCGCCGAGCCGTTCGACTCGTTGACGGTCGTCCGGTTGGCGTTGTCGTCGTAGGCAACTGGGCACGACCGAAGCAGAGGGACGACGGAGTTGCCGGTCTAGGCCGATACGAAGGCCGCCTGAAACGCTTGCGGCGAGGAGCATCACTGCCTTCTCGCATGAGACGCGTTGACCTGGATCGGCGCCGGCCGCGCCCTCGGGCCTGGGCGAGCGCGAGCGATGACGGCAGCGCGCAAGCTTGCGGATGAGGATCTCGAGATAGCGGTCGAGGACCGGGCTTTGGCTGCCGCGGCGTCGGACCAGCGATGGCTCCGTTCAGGGGTACCTTGTGAGCCTCAGAATCGAGCCGTCCCTCCCGATGATCCTGATCGCAGTCGGCGTCTCTACGGCCCACCCGTCTGCATTCGCCAGTGCCGTCGTTACGAGCCCGTCCTGATCGGCTAGGTCGCCAACGCACGCCCCTTCGCCTCGTGTAACGTCGCGGAACGAGATCGCGTCTCCGTCGGTGTCCAGCCCGTACTCGAACGTCAAGGCTCGACATCCCGTATCGACCACGACGCTCGCTGACGTCGAGTGAAAGGCCAGCGTTGGCGGTTGACGCTCAAACCGCTGGTCACCGAGTTGAACCGCTTGCCACGACGTTCCTCGAAGATCAACCTCGAGGGCCGGAGTTGGACTCCTGATCAGAATGATCAGGATCACGCCTGCCGCTCCCACCGCCACGGCGAAGATACGGCCTGCGGCCCGGAGCAAACGCGTGCGTCTCAGATCTCCGCGTTCCAACATTCCTCGAGTCCAGCGAGGCGGCCCGGCGTGCTCGACGCGACACCCCGAAGAACCCGAAGTGTGGCATGTCGGATAGCTGCCAGCCACTGGGTATCTCGAACCTGCGTTCGCCTGGCCAGCCGCGAAGCAGGACTAGTCGAACTCGTCGGCGGGTCCGTCGATGAGATCGTCCTGACGGGCTCGCAGGCGCTGCTGCAGCCTGTAGAAAGCGTCGGCCCTGGCAGTGGCAACCCCACCGACGTATGCCTGGTCGACGAAGTGATAGATGACGGGGTCTGCCATTGCGGCTGCCTCGATCCGCGAGATGAAGCGCTCGTCATGTTCGTACACAAAGTCCTCGAGGAAGTCCAGGCCCGCCGCAGAGTTAGGTTGGTCGCGGATGAAGTCCAGGACCAACGGCCACGCCTTCTCCGGATCCGTCTCTACCAGCGCATGGAGATCATCGAAGTCTCCCACTCATCCCTACTCTCGAACCACTACACGGCAACGAATCGGTTCTGATCTGATCCTATTAGTTCGAATAAGAGCGGGCGTATCCGGGGACACGGCTTGGGCGCCGCTGCCCGGGGGTGGGCGCTGGGTCTGCCTCGACGTCGGCGAGACGCTGATCGACGAGACGCGGATCTGGGCCACTTGGGCCGAGGTTCTCGGCGTCCCGCGGCTGACGTTCATGGCGCTGCTCGAGGCGGCGATCGCCCGCGGCGGCGAGCACCACGACGCGTTCGTCGGTCTCGGGGTGCGCGACTGGCGGGCGCTCATCCCGATCGTCGACGCGGCGTTCGCCGGATTTCGCGACGAGGACCTCTACCCGGACGCCCGACAGGTCGTCCCGGCGCTGCGTGAACGCGGCTACCGGGTCGCGGTGATCGGCAATCAGCCGGCGTCGCGCGGGCCGGATCTGCGGGCGCTCGGGATCGAAGCGGACGCGATGGCGATGTCCGACGAGCTCGGCGTGGCCAAGCCTGATCCGGCGTTCTTCGTCCGGGCGCTCGAGGTCATGGGTTCGCCGGACCCCGCGGACGTCGCCTACGTCGGTGACCGGATCGACAACGACGTGATCCCCGCGGCGGCCGCCGGGATGCGCGCCGTGTGGATCCGGCGCGGCCCGTGGGCCGCGATCCAAGCGTCAGGGCGGCTGGACCCGGAGCTGTCCGATCGCCTGCCCGCGACGCCGACGGTCGACTCGCTGACCGAGCTGACGAACCGGATCGGAGAGGCATTCTCCGCGCGCCTGTGACGTGCAGGTCGCGCCGTCGCCGGCACAAGCGGTGGGCGCGTTGGTCAGGGTTCCCAGATTGTCAGTCCGACATGTGGCGCCATGAGCGCGAAGTCACGGTCGGCGGACAACATGACGAGGTCATGGCGGACGAGTTCGCGACGCTGAGTTGGTCGCACCATCAGCTGCGGACCCGCTAGATGCAGCGACAACCAACCAAGAAAACCCCAATAGGCCGAGCAACGGGCCAACCGTGAAAAGCTCAAAGTTGCCGACCCTGACCAGCCCCATGGTCGCGATGATCATAGAATAGAGGGCCACCGATCGAACGACGCGTGGCGCGCCTCGGTTCGCGTCGTAGAGCGACGCTGCGACAAGGCCGATCGCCATTAGCAGGACGAGGACTGACCCGATCGTCGCGAGGCGGATGTTGGCCGCCTCGCGGACAGGCAAGACGGCGACGGCAGCCCAAGCCGCGGCGAGAAGGACGGCACCTTGCCGGGCTAGTTTGTTTGTCGTGCGTCGTTCTCCTGCAAATGTCAAATCACTGGCGGCAAACAGTAGCACGAGACCGGCAGGCGGGTGAGCCCGATGAACCCCGTCCGATACAGCAGGTAGTCCCAGCACCTCGTCGTCTTGGCGTAGACGTGGGTCGACTTCGCCAACGAGGTCAAGTATCCCGAACTGAAGATATGGTAGAGGCCGTTCACCACGTACGCTCTGTTTGGGTAGTAGGAGTTTGTATAGACGGTGTAGGTCGTCAACTCCCCCGTTTTGGGCGAGAGCCTGCCGGCCCCGATCGCGCATGCGATGCCGAGGAGCCCCGCCGCTGCGGGATGTTTGATGGGATTCCCCAGGGCCCAGCATGCCGCTCCGGCCAGACCGTTGAAGATATCCAGGATGACCTGGTCGTTCTTCCACGACTTGTAGAAGACGGTTCGCAAATACAGGCCCGACGGGTCGACCTTGCTTGTCGGGGAGTTCGCCGCGTACCCGTACCCGTTCGCCTCGGCCCGAGCCGGATCCGGCTGCAGGAAGCGCCCGAGCGCCGGGCTGTAGTGGCGGGCATGCATGTACAGGAGGCCGAGCCCGAAGGCGTCGTCCCACTGGACGTCGAAGGCGCCGACGTACAGGTAGCGGAAGCCGAGATCGCCGATCGAGTTGTGGGTGGCGGTCGTCGGCGCCCCCCACGTCCCGTAGGTGTAGCTGTTGGCCAGGGTCAGCGTGCCGTCGCCGTTCATCCGCCACAGCCCGGTCGCGTCGCCGTGGCCGTTCCAGACGACGAGGTACGTGCCGGCGTCGGTCTGACCACTGGGCACGATGACCTTCTGGATCGTGCCCGCGTCGTTGGTCACGAACTCTCTTGTGAGGGTGCCGTTGACCACCTCGGCCACGACCGCCCCGCCGTGGTAGCGAAAGTCGGTGGTGGTGACCGGGCTGCCCGCCGCCGGGGTCGCCACGATCTTCGTGCGATGGCCCTCGCCGTCGTAGGTGAAGACGACCGTGTCGACCGAGCCACCGCAGGCGGTGCCCTTGCAGGCGGTCACGAGCCGTCCCGCGGCGTCGTACTGGTAGGTCCAGGACGACCCGTTGTCGGTGAGCGTCGCCGTGCGTCCGGCGCTGTCGTAGGAGACGGTGCAGCTCGGTGATGAGCAGCTCGTCAGCTGGCCCTCGGCGCTGTAGGCGAACGAGCGGCCGGCCGCGGAGAGACGGTTGCCGGCGTCGTCGTAGCTGTAGGCCTCGTCGTTGGCGCCGGCGCTGCAGGCGGCGCCGGTGTTGCGGTAGGTGGGCTGGTTGCGCGCGTCGTAGCAGTAGCGCCGGTCCGAGCTGGCCGAGCCGTTCGACTCGTTGACGGTCGTCCGGTTGTCGTTGTCGTCGTAGGCGTAGGTCGTCGAGCCGGTGGCGCTCGTGGAGGAGCAGGCGTGGCCCCCAGCGAGCGTGCACAGCTGCTGGCTGATCGCCGTCAGGCGGTGCTCGGCGTCGTAGCTAAAGAGGCTCTGGTGTTCCTTCGTGCCGTCGGTGCCTGTCGGGGTGTACACCGCCAGGGGCTGGTAGTTGTGGTCGGGGTCGTAGCTGGTCGTCTGGTTGGTCGCGCCCTCGGCCAGGCCGATCCGTCCGCCGCGCGCGTCCCAGGTCGACGTGGTCGAGCTCGTCGGCGGGTTGGTCCACGGGGTCGTGCCGACCGGGTAACAACTCCCGACCGTGGCCGACGGCTGCCAATAGCAGCGATCGATGGAGTTGCCGACCGGATCGTAGGTCGTCTTGACCGTCGAGCCGTCGGCGCGCGCCTCGGTCTGGACCTGATCGAGCGGGTTGACCGTGAACGTCGTCGTCGTCGTCGCGCCCGACTTCCTGACCGCGACCGTGAGGGCGTTGCCGGCCCCGTAGCGCTAGCTTCGAAGCTCCCGCAGAATTGACCGTGCGCCCTCGAGCGAGACGCCTCGCTTGGACAGAGCCTGAGCCGCCGACGTTTCTGATGCGGCGATCAAGCCCAGAAGGACATGCGCGGATCCGGCCACGCTGTCCCCGAGCCGAAGGGCCTCGTGCCGACCCGAACTTGTTACGCGCCCGACGAGGCTACCTGAATCGGCGCCATGACGCGGGTCCGGACCGCACTCGCCTAGGATATCCGGCGTCACACGAAGCCAGGTTAGCAATGCCGCCGATCGAAGCGTGGGCTCAAACAAGACCGTGAGAATGTCAGCCGAACGAGGGGCCCGGCCACGAGTGAGCTCATTAGCCCTTTCAAGCACAGCTTCCAGCTCAAACTCGAGGGGCAAAGAAGGGATGCTTCCTGGGGCGGCGTCCGACACACCGTGGCGGGTCGCGGAAGCTCGTAGGCCACGCTGTCCTACGGACTCGATGACAGCTTCCACCAAGACGGGGTCGAACCCGCTCGCGATAAGGCGAGCCTGCAGGCCACTTGTGTCGAAGCGTCGTTGTCTCGCGGATAGGCCGCTGCGACGCTCTTCAGCTTGCATCCCAATCTCGGAGGCATTGTATGACACGCCCATGCCAGCGAGTTCCGCGTCGGCGCCAAGCAAGATCAACGTTGCCACTGAGCGCCCCACGCGCTCGATCGCTTCTGGCTCGGAAGGGCTTCCAAAGGCTCGCTCAAGGTCAACAATGGATCTTCTAAGGTCCTCAAGAGCCCTTTCGATCGCCGTCCTGCCTACATTCACCTTCGGATCCTAGCAGGGAACCTTCCATGTGCCACCGATGACTAACGGATTGCCGATCGCTACCGGATTGCTCCTTAGCAATCTCGCTGAGACGCGATATGGACTCCCACAGACGACCTGTTTCAAATATCCGCGGGTAGAGTAGATGGTCTCGGCTCCCCAAATGGTGGTCTTGAACGGTCCACTTACTACGCTCCAGCCTCGGCCTACGAAGAACGAATCCATTTGGACCGAGATGTCGACAAGAATCCACGGCCACGTGGAAACCCACGTCCAGCCAAAAATCATCTGCTTGAGCAGGCCTTTGTCGAAAAAGCCTCCGCCGAAGAGGGTTAGGCGGTTCGCCCAGACGATCAGCAACGCGGACGTCAGATGGCCGCCCGGATCGACGTTGGTGATTGGCCCGTTTCCCGCATACCCATACCCATTTGCCTCGGCTCGCGCCGGATCGGGCTGCAGGAAGCGACCCAGGGCCGGGTGATAGTGGCGGGCATGCATGTAGTGGAGACCCAGCCCGAAGGCGTCGTCCCAGGCGACGTCGTAGGCGCCGACGTAGAGGTAGCGGAAGCCGAGATCCGAGATGCCGTTGTGGGTGGCCGTGGTCGGCCTGCCCCACGTGCCGTAGGTGTAGCTGTTGGCCAGGGTGAGCGTGCCGTCGGCGTTCATGCGCCACAGGCCGGTCGCGTCGCCGTGGCCGTTCCAGACGACGAGGTAGGTGCCGGCATCGCTCTGGCCTGAGGGCACGACGACCTTCTGGATGGTGCCCGCGTCGTTGGTCACGAACTCGCGGGTGAGGGTGCCGTTGACGACCTCGGCCACGACCGCGCCGCCGTGGTAGCGAAACTCGGTGGTGGTGACCGGGGAGCCCGCCGCCGGGGTGGCCACGATCTTGGTGCGGTGGCCCTCGCCGTCGTAGGAAAAGGCGACCGTGTCGACCGAACCACCACAGGTCGTGCCCTTGCAGGCGGTCACGAGCCGTCCCGCGGCGTCGTACGCGTAGGTCCAGGAGACACCGTTGTCGGTGATGCTCGCCGTGCGCCCGGCGCTGTCGTAGGAGACGGTGCATGACGGCGAGGTGCAGCTCGTGAGCTGGCCCGCGGCGCTGTACGTGAACGAGCGGCCGGCGGCGGTCAGCCGATTGCCGGCGCCGTCGTAGGCCTCTCAGCGGCCGGTCAGATCGGCCCGGACCGTCCCCGAACGAGCGTCCAAGACCCGATCGGCGCGGATGAGAAGGCTCCCGCCAAGCGCGAAGGCGTAGTCCTGAGCGTCGGATCGGCCTGTGCCTTGGTGACGCCTGGTAAGAGTGAGTTTCAGCGTAGATCAACTTCCACAATGTCCGATAGCAGGACTTCATGACCGGGCCCGGAATGAAGCGAGATACGTATTCGCAACCGTGTCGATCCCTGACGCGGAGCTGGGACGATCACAGCCTCCCCTTGCGCCATTCCTTCCGACGACGTCCATCTCGCGACGAACACCTGGTACCGCTCGTCGACATCAGCACTGACGGCGAATTCCGGCAGGCGAACTTGGGCATCTGGCGGCGCTTTCGCACGCCAATGCAGCAACGATCCAGCCGTTCGGATCTCAAGGGCAAGTACTTCGACGCTCACCTCTTCCCGTGCGAGAGCTCGGCCGATCGCCACAACGCGCTCAAGGCGGCTGCGCTCTACAGCGTCATACTTCATCGCGGCGTCCACGAGTCTCGTTGACTCCGCGTCGGAAGGATCGACCCAGTCCACAAGCCACCTCCGTGCCGGGGCCCTGTCTGTCAGGCTGAGCTGAGACACGCGTAGTAGCTCGTGATCCCTCCAGG
>CAKKPP010000015.1 GCA_919901745.1 Chloroflexota bacterium
AGTTCCATCGGCTGGAACTGCTCGAGCATCGCCGCGTAGCCGATCTTGGTCATGGGGTCTCCGTTTCGGTGGTGCCGGGTTCCGTGGGCTCCGGCGGGGGGCCCCGCCAGGTTCGGCGTGGGGTCATACGGTCAAGGCGCTCGATATCGCGGCGCCGAAGCAGGTAGCCGCGGGTGCCCTTCGACGCGGGCAGACGGCGCGCGCGGATCGCCCGACGCAGCCAGCCCTCATGGCGTCCGACGAGCGCGGCCGCTTCGGCGACCGAGAGCGGGTCGCCCGTCTGGTAGAAGTCGCTGTGATGCCCGAGGTCGCTGTGGTAGATCGGCCCCTCGTCCACGCGGAAGGTCGCGTGCCCGCCGCTTCCGGGCGCGGCAAACCGCCCACGAATGAGTCGTTCATCGTATGCGCGCCGGCGGGCGGGATCACCGAGGGTCTCGTACGCACGGGAAATCCGCTTGAAGGCGCGCTCGGCGCCCGGATCGTCGTGGTGGTGGTCCGGATGCGATGCGCGGGCGAGCCGGCGGAACGCAGCCCGGATCTCGGCGGCCGTCGCCGACCGCTCGAGCCCCAGGGTCCGGTACGGATCGCCGCGCTCGCTCACTCGGCGCACTCCGCGCCGCAGGTCATCCGACCGGCCGCCGCGCCGCCACCGACGCGGCGATCTCGCGATTCAGGTGTGCTCCCAGGGGCGTGTTGCGTGGGCGATCCTGGTTGCACAGGTCCATCGCGATGCGCGCATACACGAGGGCCGCATCGGTCAGATCCTTGACCTTGAAGGACTTGCGGGTGGCATGGCTGGTCGATCGAGGCGCGTAGCTGATCGCCGGGATCCCCAGCTCGTTGAATGCGTTCGTGTCTCGCCACATGCTCGTGACCGGGTCTCCCACGATCGCCGGCGGCACGTCGAAGACCTGAACGTGAGCACGACGGACGGTTTCGATGAGGCGATCCGCCCCGCGCACCTCGAAGCCCGGCCGGTACAGGAACAGCTCGACCGTCCCCTCCACCCCGGTCCCCGTCAGGACCCCGCGAAGCGCGTCGCGCAGATCGAGGGGGTTGGCCCCGGGCAGGATCCTGGTGTCGACATAGAACGAGCAGAGCTGTGGGGCGCTCGTCAGGTTGAACGGATATCCGGCGCGAATCGCGTTGATGCTCGCCTTGGGGACGATCCTTCCGAACGGCCCCTCGTAGGTGTTCTCGACCTGGTAGTCGTAGGCCCATCGCTCGAAAGCGGCGATGACCGCGCTGGCCCGCACGATGGCGTTGGGAGCATCGGCCAGGCCGGTCGGCCGAGGCAGGTACGGCGTGTAGTAGCGCGGCGTATCAGTGAACACCGTCACCTTGAAGTGCGCCTTGCCGGGCTCGACCCCAACGATCCCGAAGCCGGTCCCTTCCGCCACGATCGCGAAGTCGGCGACGGCGCCGTGCGTGACCATGAAGCGCGCGCCGAGGTCCTTGCTGAGGTACGCCGAGCCCTGCCACTCCTCGATTGGCTCGCGCGAGATTTCACCGGCCACGGCACTCACGATGAGGTCGCCCCTGAGCGGGAAGCCCGATTCGAGGATCGTCTTCGCGGCCACGAGGAAGGCCGCCATGGGTCCCTTGTCGTTGACGACCCCGTCGCCGTAGATGTCGTCGCCATCCACCCACGCCGAGTGGTACAGCGGATCCTTCGGGTCCCGTGCTGACCAGACCGCGTCCGAGCGCAGCGTGGTGTCGAGGTGCGAGTTGTAGATCAGGCTGAAGCCACCGCCCGTGCCGTGGACCCAGGCGGCGACGTTGAAGCGATCCTCGGTGAGGGCGAACCGGCGCGGCTTGAAGCCGTTGTCCGTGAGCCAGCCCTGCACGAACTCGCCGGCCGGTCCCTCGCTGCCGGTGGGGCTGTCGATATTGCCGAGCGCCAGGGCCAGCTCGACGACCTCGTCCGGGTTGATGCGACTGACGACGTCATCGGGGGTCATCCGTCCTCCTCTGCACGAGCCTGGACCGTGATCGCCCTCGGTGCGTGGCTCCGACTGGACACAGTCTGTGCGAGATTGTACACAAAACGACCGAACTTGCCTCATTCAGCGACATCAGGCGGCCCGCCGATCGGCGATAGCGGGTACGCCCAGACGCGCCGCGATGGAGGCCGTCAACAGGATCGCCGCTGCCAGGACCATCGCCGCCTGCGCGCTCACCACGTCCATGACGACGGCGAGGACGACGGGTCCGAGCAGTGCCCCGAGGTCCGCTGAGAACCGGTAACTGCTCAGCACCTTGGTCCGATCCCGAGCTGGGACAACCTCCGACAGGAGCGCTGTCTGGGAAGAGGTGAAGAAGTCGCCGAAACCGATCAGCGCGGCGGCCAGCAGGAACGATACGAGGTCGCCGGTGAGAATGAATACGAGGTCGCCCACCGCCACAGCTGCGAGCCCGGCACTGATAACGCGGCGGCGCCCGATCCGATCCCCGAGCATCCCGCCGGGGGTCGCGACGACGAGACCGGTGACCGACATCAGCGCGATGGCAGTGGCGATCGACACGCCTCCCAGCCCCAGGGCCGTCGCGGCGTAGAGGGGGAGGATGGTGTTTCGGAACCCATGGCGGTGGATCATGTTCGCGACGACACCCAGATTGGTCACGGCGATGGCAATCCTGCGCTGTCGCCCGTGGAGGACTCGCGTGTCGTCCGCGGCGGCGGGAGTGCTCGACCGGTGACTCGGCAGCTCGACTCGGAGCAGAATCGGGAGGACGAGCGCTGCGGCAACGACGGCGAGGAGCGCGGTGATGATGAACGTCGCACGCCAGCCGACCGCCAACCCGACGAGGCCGCCGACGAGCGGGTAGAGCGCAATGCCCGTGTTGTTGGCGACATGGAAAAGGCTCATCACCTTGCCCCGGTTGGCAACACTGGCCGTCGCGCTCAGCGTCGACAGGATCACGGTGGCGAGGATCCCTACCGCGATACCGGCCCCGATCCGGGCGACGATGAGGACCTCGACGCTTCCGGCGCGCAGACCGACGATCGAGGCCGCGACCAGCGTCATCAGGGCCAGGATGCTGAGACGCCGATGCCCGACGACATCGGCCAGGAACCCCGCGGGCAGGTCGACGGCGAGGCGGGCCATGCCGTACGAGCCAACGATCAGGCCGGCCGCAGAAATGCTGATCCCGAATTCGTCGCGGATGTCCGGAAGGAGCGGGGTGAGGATGTTTGTTGCCGACACGATGAGGAACATGGACACGGCGAGAAGGATCGATTCGCGCGGGATACCCGGAGGCGTCCCTGACGGCCGTACTGGACCTGGTGGCGCAGGCGGTCCGGCCCCCTGGCTCGTCATCAGCGGGCTCGTGGAAACGGTTCCCTCCCGAGCGCGGCGAGCACGTCGGCGGTCGTGACCGCGGTCGGATCGATGGCAAGCGACCGACGTCCGTAGATCGCCCGCAGCACCAGCTTGCGCACCTGGCGCGCGTCGAGCCCGGCCTTCGCGCACGCCGCGGCGAGCGGCACCAGGTCGTCTGGAGCCTGGGTGGAGCCGGGCGCGAGCTCGGCAAACGCGTCGGACAGGATCAGGGCGATCGCCTCCGGACCGGGCAGCCCGAACGCCTCGATCAGGTCGGCGCGCGACAGGAATGCGCCGTCGACACCGGGTCGGTAGTTCGTGGTGGCCACGAACGTGACATTTGGACAGGATCTGGCGACATGATCGATGCCGGCCAGCACGGCGTCGGTGGCCCGATGGACATCGACCGGATTCGTCTCGAGCGATGCACCGCTCCGGTTCACCGCGAGTGCCTCAACCTCATCGAGGAGTACGACGGTCGGCCTCCCACGAGCGGCAAGATCCGGAATCGTGCGCGAGAACAGCCGAGCGACGGCGCGTTGGCTCTCGCCCAGGAGCTGGCTCGGAAATGCGTGCGGGTTGATGTCGGCGAACAGCAGGGGTCCATTGTCCAGAGCGCGGGCAGCCTGATCGGCGAGCCCGCGGGCCAGGGTCGTCTTGCCCGTCCCGGGCGGACCCTCGAGGACGATGAGGCCGTGCAATGGGAGGCTGACCTCGCTGAGACGGCCGCGGTGGCCGAGCGAGAAGATCATGTAGTTGAGGAGCCGGTCCTTGAGTCCCTCAGGGACGAAGATTCGGTCCCATCGATCGATCCACGTCTCGTCGGGAAGCTCGGCAAGACTGAGGATGCCCTCGACGCCGGGCGGAACCTGGATGCCGGCCACGCGGTCAGGCCTCCGGGCGGCCGTCGAGGTGGTCCGGCCAGACAACGCCGGACAGGTCTGGCGCATCGAGCTTCGGCAGTTCCTCGAGAAGGTGCAGGGGATCGAGCAGGACCCGGATCATGTCGTAGAGGGCATCCATGTTGTGGACCCGGACGAGCCGAGCGGTTCGCTCGGGATCGTCGTTGAAGTGCTGGTGCCACTGCCAGTGGTCGATGACGATGAGGTCGCCGGCCGCCCATGGGTGGTCGACACCGTCGACTTCGCTGTGTCCCCGCCCGGAGATGACATAGAGCCACGCCTCGCCGCCATGACGATGTCGGGACTGATACAGGCCGGGCGCCAGCTCATGCATCACCGCACTGAGGCCGGCAGTGTGATAGCCGATCGACTTGTCGACGAGGAACGTGCTCCTCGCCCCCCGCGGCGAAACAACCCCGCGCACGTCCTCGAAGCGAGTAATGAGCCGGGCACTCTCCGACCCTTCCCACGTTGCTGCAAGGCGCTGGGTACGACGAGCATGCGGATCACCGCCCAGGACGGGGACCACCTGGCGCGGGCGAGGCGGCAGCTCTGCGACCGGCGAATCACCGCCCTCCTCGAGCAGGGCCACGCCGAACTGCTCGAGCATGGGCTCGACACTCCACGTGTGGAATACGGCGGGTCGTGGCCCGTCGTTGCCGTGGCGGTGCCAGGCCCAACTCGGAAGATGGATGGTGTCCCATGGCTTCCAGTCGATCCGCTGGCCATCGATCTCGGTCCAGCCCGTGCCGGACTCGATGAACATGATCGCGTCCCACGAGTGGCGATGGATGGTCGTCGTGACCGTGCCCACCGGGATCTCGTGAAGATTGGCATCCAGGTTCATCGTGGGCCGGTCGCCGTCCCACCCCGCGTAAACGCCGCGCCGCGTGCGCCGTGACGGGACGTCGACGAGCGTCACGTCGCTGCGTTTGACCACCGTCTTGTGGTAGCCGCGCCACTCCTCGAGGAGCGACTCACGGCGTTTCTTCTGGATTTCGTAATGGGTGACCTGCGTCGCCGTCGTGGTCTTCACGTTGCCGGCCGCTCCTTTCCGGGGAAACGTGCCGCCACGGGAGTGGGGATCCCGTGGCGGCGTGGAGGAGGAATCAGATTGCGATCGGTTCGGGCTGACCGACCCTTGGAAGGACATCGCGGGCCAGCACCTGGATCTGCTCGAGCCAGTCCGGAAAGCGCATCCGAAAGTCGAAGATCAGGAGGTCGCAGCCGATCTCCTGGTAGCGCTGGACACCACGAACGATGTCGTCGGGACTGCCGGCGAGGATCGAACCGTCGAGTTCTTCGATCGTCGTGAACTCGCCGGAATCGGGCTTGAGCCAGAATTTCTGGGCGTTGGCGTTCTTGATGAGCCCCGGCACGTTCATCCGCGCGGTGGCGGCATCGAACGACGTGTCGATGCTCGTGACCGGCACGGCGCCGGTCATGATCCTGCTCTTGCCCTGCTCGGCAGTCATCTCGTGGATCTTGGCGACTCGGGCCTCGTAGGTGGGAAAGGTGATCCGGCCGGGGAGCCAGCCGTCGCAGAAGTCGACGGCCAGACGGGCCGAGGCGGGCGTCGCGCCACCCCACCAGACCGGCACGGGATGGACCGGCTGGGGCTTGAGGTCGACGTCGCTGAAGTCATACAGCTCACTGTGCCACTCGACCGATTCCCCGGACCAGAGCCGACGGGCGATGAGCGTCTGTTCCTTCATCAGGGCAGGACGCGGGATCTCGCCCTGGCCGATTACGTCGAACTCGTGCTGGAAGTTGCCGGCACCGATACCCAGGTCGAACCGACGGCGGGTCAGCCACGACATCGATGCGACGCTGTAGGCCATGTTGATCGGGTGGCGGAACGGGATGATCGTCGCCGCCCCGAGCCCGATCCGCTCCGTCACTCCAGCGAGATAGGTGAGCGTGATGAACGGTTCGATGAACGTCCGGTCCGTCCCCTCCATCCCGTGTGGATGGAAGACGAGGTGATCGCGCACCCAGATCGAATCAAAGCCGAGGCGGTCGGCGAGGCGGACACCATCGATCAACAGGTCCTGGTCCGCGTCCGCTCCGAAGTGGGGAAGGAGGAGCCCGAATCGGGTCGTCATGCGCGGTTCACCTCCCGGATTGCACTCGAAGTCACGGACGGATGCCCGGCTGGTCTGGCCTGCCGGCCGCGACCCGGTCGTCCTACGACCGCGCCGTCGACGTAGACGACCTCGCCACGGGACAGCGTCGCCACCACCTGGCCGCGGACGCGGCGGCCGGCGTACGGCGTCCAGCCACAGGTGCTCAGGACGAGATCGTCGGTGATCTCGAACTCGGCGGTCAGGTCGACGATCGCAATGTCGGCGTCGGCTCCCACCTCGAGGCGACCCTTGCCGCCAAGCCCAAAGACGCGGGCGGGCGTGGTCGCGGTGGCATCAACCACGCGCTCCAGGCTGATCCGACCCGCCGCGCTGGCATCCAGCAGGAGCGAGAGGTAGAACTGCGTGGATGGCGTGCCCGTGTGGGCCTTCCAGCCGTCCGTCCAGCCCGGCTCCTTCTCCTCGCGGAGATGCGGGGCGTGATCGGTCGACACGAGGTCGATCGTCCCGTCGTTGAGGGCGGCCCATAGCGGGTCGGTATTCGATTCCGGGACGTAGTACGACAGCGCATACGAGCCCAGCCGCTCGATGTTCGCCCAATCGTTGCCGAGGAAGACCGCCCAGGGGTTGATCTCGGCGCTGACCGCCTGGCCAGCAGCCTTGGCGGCGCGGAGCTGTTCGATCACTCCTCGGGTCTGGGTGTGCAGCAGGTGGAGCTGGGTACCCGTCGCCCGCTGGATCCGCAGAAGGAGCGCGGCGGCGGCGTCCCAGATGATCCCGTCGTGGGCGGCGTAGGCCCTGGCGTACGCCCGGAAGTCGCGCTCGCCGCGCTCCCAGAAGCGCTCCTCGATCGCGGTCATCAGTGCCTGGTCGTGCGGGTGGACCATGAGCGGCACGCCGGTCTCGGCCACGCGCTGGAAGATCCGGAACAGGTCACCATGATCGTGGACGCCGATGCCCGGCATGTGCGGATAGTCGCGCCCGGTGTCGATGACCATGAACACCTTGAAGGCGGCGATCCCCATTTCGGCCAGGCGTGGAATCTCCTCGAGCACGGTCCCGGCTGCGTTGATGTTGTAGTCGACGATCGCCCTGTCGGCGTAGAGGGCGAGCATGGCTGCGAGCCGCTCCGCGGTGTTCGGAGGCGGCTGGACGTTGGGCATCGCGAAGGACGTGGTCACGCCGCCCGCGGCGCACGCGGAGGTCGCCGAAACGATGTCTTCCTTGTGGGTGAAGCCGGGCTCGCGGTGATGGCTGTGGACATCGATCAGGCCCGGCAGGAGGTGGCGTCCGGTCGCGTCGATCGTCGCTCCCGCGACGAGGGGGACTCCCGGCTCGACGATGGCAACGATGCGACCGTCCCGGATCCCGATGTCCGCGGTCGTTCGACCGGTCGCGCTCACGAGGGTTCCGCCGATCACGGCCAGATCGAGTTCGGTGCGCAAATCCGGACCGCCGGTCATGGTCGTCCCAGGTAGGTCACCGATGCCTCGCTCGGGGCCTCGTGGAGGTGGATCTGGCCCGTGCGCAGGTGGGTCGTGAACCACTCGGCGATCAGCGGTGCCACGATGTCGCGATACTGGGCGTACGCGCCGTAATGGGTCGTCCCGGTCTGGACGACGAGTCGCTTCGGCCCGCCGGCGCGCTCATAGAGCCTGAACGCGTGGTCCTCCGGCGTCACGGCGTCGTTCTCGACACAGATGAACATCGCCGCGCGTGGAGCGATCCGATCGACGAACTCGATCGGGCGGTACTCGAGGATCGCGTCGGCGCTGGCAAGTGCGACCAGGGCGGGAATCCGCCCGTCGACGTCGGCCTTGACGGTCGTGGTCTTGCGCTCCGGCGTGGGGACCATGATGCCTTCGCGGGGTGGAACGAGCTCCCCGGTTCCCCCGAGCACGCGAGCCAGGCGATCCTGCCGGAGTCTCGCGAGGAACTCCAGCCACTCGTATTCGCGGCGCATCCGATGCAGCCAATCACGCCCATCGGCGATCGGGACCTGGCTGACGATCGCCTTGAATCGCGGGTCGAGACCTGCGGCCATGATCGCGTTGCCGCCCCCGGTTGCCCCGGACCCGAAGGCCCCGATCCGGGCCGGGTCGATGTCGGCGCGTGTTTCGAGGTACGTCGCGGCGCTCCGGTAGTCCTCGACCTGGGCGCGTGGGTCGAGCAGGGTCGCGTCGCCCTCCGAGTCGCCGAACCCCCGATAGTCGAAGACGAGGACGGCAATTCCCGCGGCCAGCAGCGCCTCGTGGTACGGCTGGTAGAGCTTGGCGTCTCGAAGTCCCAGCCAACCGGGACCCTGGACCACCGCAGCGCCGGGCCGATCCACGGAAACAGCCGCAGGAAGGGTGAGGGTCGCGGCCAGGGACATACCGTGGCTGGAGAACCTGATCTGGTCGATCGACATCAGGGCTTGATTGTATACAACACTGGCGATATTGTCTGCATTGTGGCCACGGGTCCGCCCGGGCGTCGCGCCACGTCGGTCACGCCGCTGGCCCGTAGATCCACGACGCAGGGTCGCGCGCGTAGTCCTCGTATGATCCGGGGACGGTGATCCCCGGGATGTCCGGGACCCAGTCGTTCCGAAGCAACTGATCCGGGTCGCCGTAGCGGGACGCGAGGTCGCGGACCTCGGGATCGTCGTAGGCCGCCAGGCGTCCCTGATCGATGACCGGGATGTCGCCGCCGGGCAGCTGCACCACGAGGGTCGCCGACATCAGGTGCACGTGCAGGTGGCCGTAAAGGAGATGGCGCTCGCCTGCCCAGACTTCTTCCGACGACCGCCAGCGGGTCCCCAGGCCGCAGTGGATGATGCCCGCGCGGCGGCGCTCCCACTCGAAGCCCCCCGAGGACAGCATCTCGATGCTCGCCGGCCGGGCGATCTTGGGGTTGGTCCCGATGGCGATCTCCCAGATCCAGAACAGGCCGGGGGAGGGGAAGGACGGATACTGCGTGTCTCTCGATTCGTCCTCGAGCTCACGCCAGGCATCGCCGTAGCCGCCTCCGCCCCGGATCCCGGCCATCCGAGCGTTCTCGATATCGACTTCGATCCGCGGGAACGGCCGGCTGAAGTGGTTCAACGTGCCGGCAATCACACCGGTGGTGTCGTCATTGGCTTCGATCGGTGTCGGTGGGTGGGCCATCAGGTGGCCCCACTTGGGCGACAGGCCGTAGTCGTGGCGGGTGTCGTCCCGGAATGGCGAGTCAAGGATTGTCAACTCGACGCGGGTCCCCTCCGGATCGGTGAGGAGGAGCCGGGACCCGGTGTTCTCGGTGATCCGTGACCAAGTCCGCTCGTTGATCAGGCGGTGGAGGTCGCGCGGGAAGAGGTTCGGGCCGGCCTCGAAGTGATCCCGGATCACCCACGGGAACCCCTCGTAGCGATGGCTCACCTTGGGGATCGCGCCACCCTTGCCGTGGATGAGCAGGTCGTACCCGCGCGTTCGCGCGAGATCCTCGATCCACGGCGTGCCCTCCCAGCGTCGCGGGTTCTCGGTCCACGGCTGGCGGCGCATGGCGACCCGGATCTCGTCGAGATCGTCGAACGGGCGATCCGGTTCGGTCTGGGCGACGACGACATCGACGGCTGCGCCCATCTCGCGAAGGGCGATCGCGACCGCGTCCACGAGATCGCCATCGGTCTGGCTGTCGACGCCGATCAGCACCCGCTCTCCCGGCTTCGTGGCGCCATACCCGATGAAGCCGGCCGCGGTGCGGCGGACCTCATCGGAGCGGGCGACGTGTCGGGCGACCGAGAGGAGATCCTCGAGACCGATGGCGCGCGCCACGCCACCGTCCGGACCAGGTTCGGTCCGGGTGGCGACACCGTCATCACTGACCTGACCGCACATGCCACTGCTCCGCGGTTGTTGGGGTTGAATGGAACGTCCCCGGAGCGGCGCTCCGGGGACGATTCGCACCGACGAGGGTCGATCAGCGTCCTTACGGAGCCGGGCTGCCGATCTTCTCGTAGTAGCCGATGTCGACGAGCGTCTGGAGGAGGCTCCTGTCGTAGGCCGACGAAACCGGGACATCGATGATGTCGGGATTGACCGTCGCAAGGACTTCCTTCGGGTTCTCGAACGCGCCGTCGGCCCAGGTCATCGATCGATTCCCGATCTCGACGAAGTCGGCAACCTGCTTCTCCGCGTCGGCCAGTTCCAGCTGGTTGAAGTCCGCATAGGCCTTCGCCATCGCCGCCGGGTCGGTCCAGTACAGATTCTGGGCGGCCAGCGCCGAGGCGACGAGGACCAGCGCGGTATTGGGGTTCTTGGCGAGCCAATCCTTGCGGACGGCCATTCCCGAGCGGCCCCACTCCACGCCGGCCGTCTTGAGATGGACGAGGATGCTGAAGCCCTGGTCGATCATCTCCTGTTCAAGGTTGGAGTCGACAACGGCGCACTCGATCGAGCCACCCTGAAGGGCCGCGATGCGTGCGCTCTGGCCGCCAACCTGGGTGATCACGACGTCATTCGTGGTCAGGTTGAGGGCCTTGATCCCGAGCAGGGCCGCACCGTTGGAGGTGCCGCCGAAGGTGCTGATCGCGATCCGCTTGCCCTTGACGTCATCGGCCGTCTTGACGTCGCCCTGGCACACGATGTTGTCCGTGAGGAGCACCGCGTTGACCGACAGCACGACCATGGGCGAGTCGGTGATCTGCGACGACACGGCACTGGACACGCCGACCATCGCCACATCAAGTTGGCCAGCCTGGAGGGCCGCGGTCGTCTTGCCGTCGCCTTCGAAGACGCTCACCTCGGCCGTGATCCCGTTCGCCGCGTAGATCCCGAGAACCTCAGCCGCCTTCGACGCGAACTGGCTCGTCTCGGTGACACTCAGCCCGATCTTGACCGAGGTCAACTCAGGGGCGGGCAGGGTACCCGGGGGATCGGTCGGCGCCGGCGTGTCGCCCGGTGCCGGCGTCGGCGTGGGTGGTGGGGTCGGGGCGGGGGTCGCACCACCGGTACATGCCGCGAACGCAATGCTCGCGACCGCCAGCAGCCCTAGAAGCCGCATGCGCTTCGGCTGTGTCATCTCCTGCTGTGCCTCCTCAGATGCTGCGACAGGCGTCGCCACAGGCCCGTTCGGCCTGCAACTGAATGTACCCGAAGCGATTGACATTGTCTACACTTCTGCGGCAAACTTCATCCAAGAAACGGCGCTTTGAGCGCCCCGGTCGTGACCGACCGCCCCACGGCTCATGATTGGTCGGTACCCTTGTCCGTGAGGAGGGCCCCGGTGACCCCGTTCCACGTTTCCGCGCAAACAAACCCAGACGAGGTCAATCCAATCGTGGGCTGGTTCGCAGGACGGGTCGCGAGCGGGCGATGACGGCGGCATCAACATCCCTGTCGCGGAGGTCCGCGCCGCGGCGCAGGCCACCGCCGAACTGGTTCAAGCGCCATGAGCGGCTCGTGTTTGCGGTCGCAGGTGTCGTCGCCTTCGCCCTCATCTGGGAGGTCGGCAGCAGGCTCGGGGTCATCAACGAGCTGTTCTTCAGCCGCCCGTCGGCGATCGCTCGCGCAGGGTTCGAGGAGGTCCAGCTGCCCAGATTCTGGGTGGACTTCCAGGCGAGCGCGACCGAATTCAGCGTGGGGTATGTCATCGCGATCGTCTCGGCCATCCCGCTCGGCCTGGCTGCCGGCTGGTATCGCCGCCTCCAGTACACGCTGGACCCATGGCTGAACTTTCTGAACTCGCTGCCGCGCGTGGCGCTCCTGCCGATCCTGATCATCTGGTTCGGTCTCGGCGTGGAGTCGAAGATCGCGGTGGTGTTCCTTGGGGCCTTCTTCTCGATCATCATCCCAACCATCCAGGGGGTGAAGACGACCGACCGTCGCCTGCTGGACGTGGCCAACAGCTTCGGCGCCTCGCGGGCACGGGTGTTCCTGACGGTCGTGGGTCCGGCCACCGTGCCGTTCATCATCACCGGGCTGCGCCTCGGCGTGGCCCGGGCCCTGATCGGCGTGGTCACCGGCGAGCTGTTCGCCGCGACGACCGGGCTGGGCGTGATGATCAGTCGAGCCAGTGCCTCGTTCCAGACGGACCGCCTGCTGTTCGGGGTCCTCATCTTCACGTTCACGGGCATCCTGGGAGTCGAGGCGATCCGTCGCGTCGAGAACTACTTCCAGCGGTGGCGACCCGCCAAGCAGGGAGCCTGATCACCATGACCGACACTCAGATCGCGCTCGACGCTCGCGCTGTCCAGTTCTACTACGAGGACCCCACGACCCATGAGCGCCTCCTCGCGATCGAGAAGATGGATCTCGAGATCAACGTGGGCGAGTTCGTGTCGATCGTGGGTCCGAGCGGCTGCGGCAAGTCGACGTTCCTGAAGATCGTCAACGGTCTGCTCCCGACCTACGACGGCGAGATCAGTGTTCTCGAGCCGGACCACGGTCGAGCCCACGCGATGGTCTTCCAGGACTCGGCGCTGTTCCCGTGGTACTCCATCGTGTCCAACGTCGCGTACGGGCTCACCTGTCAGGGCGTCCCGAAGAAGGAGGCCCACGCGCGGGCGATGCCCTTCATCGAGATGGTCGGCCTGACCGGTTTCGAGACCAAGTACCCGTACCAGCTCTCCGGCGGGATGCAGCAGCGGGCCAACCTCGCCCGTGCGCTCACCGTCGATCCCGAGATTCTGCTGATGGACGAACCGTTCGCGGCCCTGGATGCGCAGACACGTGAGCTCATGCAGGCCGAGCTCCTCCGGATCTGGCACCAGGCGCAGAAGACCGTGTTGTTCATCACGCACCAGATCGACGAGGCCATCTACCTCTCGGACCGGGTCATCGTCATGAGCGCCCGGCCGGGCCGAATCCTCGCCGACATTCGCGTCGATCTGCCTCGCCCGCGAGAACTCAAGATCAAGCGCTCACCGGCATTCGTCGCGTTGACGGACCAGATCTGGAGCCTGATCACGCCGCAGCTCCACGACGACGCACCGGCTACCGGGGTCGCCAGCTGACGTGGCCGCCCAGACTGTCCCGCTCAAGCGGACCGCTCACCCGAACCCCAAGACCGGATTCTGGCCGCGGCCGAACGAACGGGTCGTCTTCGGACTCCTTGGGTTCGTCCTGGTCCTGGGGACCTGGGAGCTCGTGTCGTCCTCCGAATACGGCCTGGGCCTGGTCAAGCGCGTGCTGCTCAGTTCGCCCACCCTGATCCTGGACGCCGCGATCACGGACATCTCCTCGGGGGCGATCTGGCCTCACATCATCGAGAGCGGGAAGGAATACGTCTTCGGATTCGGCGCCGCGCTGGTGACCGGCATCCCGCTGGGCCTCGCGATCGGATGGTTCCGCCGGCTCAACTACGTGCTGGACCCCTGGCTGTCGGCGATTTATGCAACGCCGACGGTCGCCCTCATCCCGCTCATCATCCTGATCTTCGGGATCGACCTGGGGGCCAAGATCGTGGTCGTGTGGCTCGAGGCCATCTTCGTCATCACGGTCAGCACCACGACCGGCGTCAAGGCCGCCGACGCCAAGTACCACGACATCGCCGAGAGCTTCCGGGCATCGAACTGGACGGTCTTCCGGACGGTAACCCTGCCGGCGAGCGTGCCGTACATCCTCACCGGCGTCCGGCTCGGCACGGGTCGAGCGCTTGTCGGCGTCGTCGTGAGCGAGTTCCTCGCAGCCAACGCCGGGATCGGCTTCTACATCGCGCTCAACGGCTCGTTCTTCTCGTCGGCCCGGGTGTTCTTCGGGATCATCCTGCTCGGGGCACTGGGGATCACGCTCGGCGAGCTCGTCCGGGTCGTCGAGAAACGCTTCGATCGCTGGCGACCTGCGATCAGCTAGCGGGAAAGCCTCACGCCGGCGGCGAGCGGGCCGGGCGACCTAGCGACGCAGGCGGCGATCCGCCCGCTCGCGTGCCTCTGCCTCCTTGATGTAGCGGCGGATCAACACGGCCACCCGTCGATAGTGTCCCGCGAGAAGGGTCACGGCCCGCTCGGCGTCACCGGTCCGGACCGCCTCATAGAACTGCTCGTGGATCGAGCTCGAGTGGGTGATCGTGGCCCAGCGCAGGACCCTGGCGACCTCCTGGCGGAGTCGCGTGATCAGGCCCACCAGCCGGGGCCGCCCCGTGACCGAGTAGAGGCGAAGATAGAACCGCTCCCGCGTCGCAAGCTGCTGGTCCGGCTCGGTCACCGACTGCATCTCCGCGAAGAGGGTCTCGAGCTCGTCGAAGTCGTCGTCGGTCAGCAGCGGCAGCGCCAGGCGGACGGCGTGCCCTTCGAGGAGGATGCGCAGGTCGTAGACCTCTTCGATGTCGTCGGCGTCCAGCGAGGTCACCGTAAAGCCGCGGTGCGGCTCGGACTTGACCAATCCCTCGTACTCGAGGGCGCGGAGCGCCTCTCGCACGGGGATCCGCGATGTCCCGAAGACGTCGGCGAGCTCTTCCTGGCGCAGGCGTTCGGCGGGCCCCAGGACCCCATCGAGGATCGCCCTGCGGACGGACTGGAGGACC
Organism: Chloroflexota bacterium; assembly: GCA_919901745.1. GTDB lineage: Bacteria > Chloroflexota > Limnocylindria > Limnocylindrales > CSP1-4 > CAKKPP01. The sequence continues at coordinate 14,794 of CAKKPP010000015.1, forward strand.
AGTTCCTGGGCGGTGACGTTCTCCTCGCGCGCTGCCTCGATGATCGCCGTCAACCGGGCGCGGTTCCCGTCTTTCGTCTCACGTGGACGGACCGTGTCTCTCAACCCAGGACCTCCCCTTCGCCGAACACGAGTGTGCCGGCCATCATCGTCGCACGGACCGAGAGCGTTGCGAGGTCGATCTCGGCATCGAATGGATCCGCGTCAAGCACAACGAGGTCCGCCCAGGCCCCTTCGGTCAGGCGTCCGAGATTCCGCTCACCGGCCACGCTCGCCGGGGTTGACGTGAAACCCTCCCAGGCGGCCACCAGGTCGAGACCTCGCGGGTCGCGCCCGGGGGCCGCAGAGGCGTGCCGGACCGCCCGCCGGATGCCCTCCAGCGGATCGATCGGCGCGCACGGATAGTCGCTGTTCAGCAAGATCGGCAGGCCGAGCCGCTGCCCCTGGGCAAGCGGCATCATCCGATCCCGTCGCTGGGGCCCGAAGATTTCCGCCCACTCCCGCTCGTAGGCGGTGAAGAAGGCCGGCTGCGTCGACCAGGCCAGGCCCAGCGAATGGGCGCGGGCCAGCTGCGCGTCATCGACATCGACGTAGGCATGCTCCAGGCGGTGTGGCCCCGAGTTCGCGGGCATCGCCGCAGCGAACGCGTCCAGTGCCAGATCGACGGCGCGACTGCCCACGGCGTGGACGGCGACCTGCAGGCCCTGGGCGTTGGCCCGACGAATCAGGTCTACGAGGTGTTCGGGTTCGATCCGTAGCAGGCCGCAGTTCTCCGGCTCGCCGCGATACGGTTCGTAGACGGCGGCATTCCGAAAGATGCAGAAGCCGTCCACGCTGATCTTCACCCCCTGGATGCGCAGCCAATCGTCGCCAAGACCCGAGCGGATGCCGAGCGCCTCCAGCCACTCGAGTGACAACGGCGATTCATGGATGCGGTAGTAGAGGCGTACGCGCACCCCAAGCTCGCCCTCCGCCCTGAGCGCAGCGTAGTCGTCCGCCTCCTCGGGCAGGCGCACCATCTCGTGGATCGTGGTGACCCCGACACGGTGCAGGCTCGCGAAACCCTGGAGCAGAGCCTGACGACGATCGCCCCGGCCGGGTCTGGGGACCGCCGAATCAGGGTGCGACTGGTCCAGCCTGAGCTTTGCCCGCTCATGGAGGATGCCCGAGGGCTGCCCATCGGCGTCGCGCTCGATGCGCCCGCCCGGCGGATCGATGGTCTGGGCATCGATCCCGGCGGCGACCAGGGCCGCCGAGCTGGCCGCAACGACATGCTTGCCGATCCCGCGCAGGACCACCGGGCGACCATCGCCCGCAGCATCCAGTTCACGGCGATCCGGGAGACGCGCCTCGTTCAGGCGCAACGCGGACAGGTTGTCACCCTGGATCCAGCCGTCGGGCGGCGTGACCGCGGCCCGCTCGCGCACCGCCGCGGTGACCTCGCCTACGGACGCGGGCTGGATCGCATCGAAGTCGAGATAGAGACTGCGCAGGACGGAGCCGCGGTGGAAATGCGTGTGGCTGTCGACGAACGCCGGCAGGACCGTGCGCCCCGCGAGATCGATGACCTGCGTCCCCGCGGATACGGCACCCTCGAAGTCGGCGGCGGTGCCGACGGCAACGATCCGCCCATCGCGGATCCCGATGGCGGCGCCCGGCGCGGGATCGCCGGGCCGGCGATGCACCTTCGCTCCCACGAGGAGCGTGTCAAGCGTGGCTCGATGGGCAGCAATCACCACGGGCTAGAATGTATCCACTTCATGATGCATTGTCTCGCAAACTCGCTGTGTGTGTCGACAAGCTTGAGCCGCTCCGGCGCCGCACGGCGCAGGCAACGGACGGCATGACGGACCCCGCTGCGTGAGCGAGCCGAAGCCGCGCAGGACGGCCGCGTCCCTGGCCGGGCGCCTCGGCCCGTTCCGGCACCGACCGTTCGCCGTGTACTGGGCCGGTGGGTTCCTCTCGAACCTGGGGACCTGGCTCCAGGCCGTTGCCGGCTCGATCTTCGTCTACCAGCTGACCGGATCTGCGCTCGCCGTAGGCGTCCTCAACTTCGTGGGCTTCCTGCCGATCCTGCTCTTCTCCCTCGCCGGTGGCCAGCTATCCGATCGATTCGACCGGCGGACGATCGTCATCCGGACGCACCTCGTCTCGGGGACGATCGCCACCGGGCTTGCAATCCTGGCGTTCGCTGGCGTCGCCTCCGAGTTCCACGTCATCGTGGTCGCGTTCGCCCTCAACACCTCGTATGCGATCGCCAAGCCATCGCTGATCTCACTCGTTCCGAATCTTGTCCCGCGCGACGAGGTCACTGATGCCGTTGGGCTGAACTCGCTCCAGTTCATCCTGGGTCAGATCATCGGCCCCACCATCGCCGCGCTCGTCATGGCCACGGCCGGCGCCGGTCCGGCCTTCGCGATCAATGCCGCGACCTACATCGGGCCGATCGTGAGCATGATCTACCTTGAGCGCCGCGGCCTTGGGGGTCAGATGGCGGCGGGGACGGTCGGGGCCGTCGCCCGGTCTACCGCCGTCAGCGCCGTCGCCTATGTGCGCGAACAGCGCTGGGTCCTCGCCCTGCTGATCGGCGTCGTGTCATGCAGCGCGCCCCTGGAGGTCGTCCGGACACTTGCGCCTGCCTTCGTCGTCGAGCAGCTTGGTGAGCCCGAGAGCACCGCCGGATTCATCGTCACCGCGCAGAGCGTGGGATCGGCGCTGGCGCTCCTGATCTTCGTCCCCCTCCGGCGGCGCGGCCTGTCGCACCAGATGGCCGCGGCGGGCCTGCTCGTGCAGGCGATCGGGATCGTGTTGACCACGGTTGCTCACAGCATGCTGGCTGCCTCGTTCGGCGTGGCCCTCGTCGGGTTCGGGTTCTCCCTGTGCTTCCCCATCCTCACCGGGACCCTCCAGGCCGAGGTCCACGATCAGGTCCGCGGCCGGGTCATGGCCCTGCACCAGATGTTCCATCTCGGGAATCGCCCGGCGACGGCTCTCGCAGTGGGCGTGCTCGCGACGGCCTTCGGGGCCGGTCCCGCGGTGCTCTCCGGGATCCTCCTCGCGCCGATCGGGTTGATGGCTACCAGGCTCGCGTGGCGACGAATGGGAGCCGTGGTCCAGGCTCCAGGGCCCGGACCCGACGTGGCTGCCGAGGCCACGCAGGCGGCAGGCGGCGGGAACTCTCCCAGGACGCGCTGATCCCGGCGCGGTCTAGCGGACGCGGAGGTTGACGGCCTTGACCCGCGTGAAGGACAGGATCTCGTCCAGGCCGTGCTCGGCTCCCACTCCCGAGTCCTTCCAGCCCCCGAACGGGACGGCCGGGAAGCGCGTCTCGACGTCGTTGATCCAGATGTAGCCGGCCTCGATCGCATCGGTCATCCGGAATGCACGATCGATGTCGCGCGTCCAGACCGACGCCGTGAGACCGTACGGTCCCTCATTCGCCAGCGCGATCGCCTCCGCGTCCGTCCGCCACGTGAGCGCTGCGAGGACCGGCCCGAAGACCTCGGCATCCGCGAGCTCGGAGCCCGGAGTCACGTGGTCGAGGATCGTCGGTTCGATGTACGCCCCGGCGGCCAGGTCCACGACAGCGGGAGCCCTGCCTCCGGCTCGCAGACGAGCGCCGGCGGCCACACCGCGTCCGACCATCTCGAGGCACCGGGCACGAGCTGCCTCCGAGATCATCGCGCCCATCTCGGTCTCTGGATCGGTCGGCAATCCGATGCGGATCCGACCGACCAGCTCGACGACCTGCTCCAGCACGGCGTCGGCGATCGACTCATGGATCACGAGGCGACTCGTGGACCCGCAACTCTGACCCTGGACCCGGGTGTAGTTCATGCCTCGCACGATCGCGCCGGCAACCTCGTTCACGTCAACATCCGGGCAGACGACGATCGGATTCTTGCCGCCGAGCTCGAAGGTGAACGTCTTGATCCTGCCGCTGGCGGCCGCGGCAGCCTGGATCCGGAGTGCGGTCGCCGTGCTGCCCGTGAACGACAGCCGGGCCACGTCCGGGTGGGTGACGAGGGCACTCCCGGTGGCCGGTCCGCCGACGGCGACCGCGATGACGCCGGCGGGGAACAGGTCGGCACTCAGCTCGCCGATGGCGAGGGGCGCCAGCGGGGCGAGTTCGGACGGCTTGAGGATCACGCAGTTCCCGGCGACGAGAGCCGCGCCCAGCCTGGCGCACGTGAACATCGTTGGGTGGTTGAAGGTGATCATCCGGCCCACGACACCCCATGGTTCACGCTGGGTGTAGTGGAGGCCAGGCAGCGGAAAGACCTCGCCACGGATGGCCAGCGCCATGCCCGCCGCATCGCCGAGGAGGCGAACACCTTTCGTGACGTCGGCGCGCATGGCGGTGATCGGATTGCCCGTGTCCAGGGAGTCCAGCAGCGCGAGTTCGTCAGCGTGCACTTCGATCCGGCGTCCGAGTTCCATGACGAGGGCGGCGCGCTCCCTGGCAGGCGTCGCGCGCCACGCCGGGAAGGCCCGCCGGCCGGCCGCGACCGCCCGGGCGATGCCGGCTCCTCCGGCCTCGGCAATCCGGGCCAACGGCCTGGACGTCGCCGGGTCGACCACCTCGAGCAGGTCGGCCTTGTCAAGATCGTCGACAGCGGCGAGTCGTCCGTCGATGAAAGAGCCGAGCTTCGGCGCATCCGCCGCCACGTCTCCGTGCAGAATCCGCTCGATGACCATCGATCGATTATCTACGGTTTCCGTCTTCCTGTGTCCATGATGGACGGGTCTGGGTACAATCTCTCCCACTCGACCTCGTCGCCGGCATCGATGGCGCAGGTCGCTCCGAGCCGCACACGCTGGAGGAGCGCCATGGCAGCCCGCGTGCAGATCGACGAGGACCTGTGCATCGGCTCGGGCGAATGCGTCCGCCTCCTTCCCGCCGCGTTCCGGATCGATGAGTCACGAGGCATATCCGTGCCTCTCGATGGCGCGCCGCTCCAGGACCTCGGTCTCCTCGTGCTGGCCGGCCACAACTGCCCCACCAACTCGATCCGGGTCGTTGCCGACGACGGGACCGTGCTGGTCGATTCGGCGCACTGAGCGCGGACCGATGGTCGCCACGGCCGAGGAAGGTGGATCCAGGGACCTGCTCGAGTTCTACAGCGCCACCGTCACCTTCGACACCTACGAGACGATCCGCGAGGCGCTCTTCAACCCGAGCCTTTCGCGGCGTTTCGACAAGCGGTCCTACGACCACGGCAACATCCGCGACGGCGTCGTCAGCATCAGCCACGGTCCGACGCATCGCGCCCGTCGTCGGGTCGAGAACAGCCAGTTCCGACCGGACAAGCTGAGGCTCTATGAGCGGGACCTCTTTCCCGCCGTGCTCGGAGAACTGCTCGACGTCCTGATCGACGGCGAGTTCGTCGACATCTTTCCGATCGGCGAGCTGGTCAGCGTGGTCCTCGCGGCGCGCCGGGCGGGCCTGGACCAGGATGACCGGGCTCTCGACCAGCTGCGGACGCTCGTCCATTTCGTCGACGTGTTCTCGCAGGGCAGTGCGATCCTCGATGCCCGGGACCCCGAGGCGGTGCGCACGCTCGTCTACCAGACCTACGACGAATTCGAGCGCGGCTTCGTCCGGCCGGCCTGGGACCGCCGCGCCGAGCTCATCCAGGCCCACCGAGACGGCCTCCTGGATGCGTCGCACCTGCCGAACGACATCCTGACCGTGTTGCTGCTCCATCGGGACGATCCCCACATCGAGCTCGACGACGACGGTCGCGTGGTCCGCGAGGTCGCGACCTACCTCCAGGGCGGAACCCATACCAGTGCCCAGACCCTGGCGAACGCGCTCGACCTCATGTTCGAGACCGGCGATCGGCGACCGGATGTCCTCGAGCGGGTCGCGCGCGATCGGGGATTCGCCCAGCGAGTGGTCCACGAAACGCTGAGGCTCAGACCAACCACCCCGAAGATCAAGCGACGGGCGGAAGCCGACACGGAGGTCGCCGGCGTGGCCATCGCGCGAGATGCGCTCGTAGTCCTGGACGCCGTCGCCGGCAACCGCGACCCGGCGATGTACGGTCCCACCGCGCACGATTTCGATCCGGATCGCGCGCTCTCGGCCGCGGTGCCCCGCTGGGGACTGTCGTTCGGCGCCGGGGCTCACCAGTGCCCGGGACGATCCGTGGCGGGTGGCTTTCCCGTCCCGTCGGACTTCGGCGCGGACGACGAACACCTCTTCGGGCTCGTGGCCCTCATGATCCAGGCCGTCGCGGCGCGCGGCGTCCTGCCAGACCCGGACCATCCCCCGGAGCGCGATCTCAGGACGGCGCGGGATACCCGCTGGCTGCACTATCCGGTGAGGTTCGGGTCCCGCCGCTGAGCCGCGGAGCGGTCGGCGTGCCGTCCGCCGAGAACGACCAGCGCGACCATGACCAGCAGGAACGCGAGCGGGACGGTCCGGAACATCCAGTCGAGCCCGATCACCGCGGCCACGATGCCGCCGATGAGCGGACCGATCATCTTTCCGACGTCGAGGCCGGCCGTCATGACCGCCGCCGTCAACCCGGCCTGGTCGCGCCGCGTCGATTCCATGGCCGCTGCCCCGCTCGTGACCCGAAGCAGGCCCCGGCTCACGCCGTTCATGGCGAACAGCGGGACATCGAGCAGGTAGCTGCCCGCCGAGGGGATCAGCGCGAGCGTGGCCGCCGACACCGTCAGCAGGGGGAGGTGGAGGCGCGTCGCGCGGACCCGCGAGAAGAGCCAACCGGCGCCGAACCGGGCGATCGCGGAGATCGCCGAGCGGATGCTGGAGAGCGTCCCGATCTGGGCGATCGATAGCCCGAGCGCCAGGCCCAGGAGGGGGAAGAAGCTCTGGAGGAGCCCGTTCATGATGTTGAGGTACGCGGCGACGAGCGCAGCCGCCCAGACCGCGAGCGGCAATCCGCGCAGGGACTTGCGGGCGACGTGCACGCCGTGACGCATCCCGGTTCGATGCTGGCGGATGATCGGTTCGTCGAGATCGGCTGCCTCCGACCCGTCGGGCAGTGCACCATCGTCGGCCGAGCCGGGCTCCTCGCGACGTGGGAGACGGACCGCGATCAGCACCGCGGCCATGACGGGCAGCGTGGCAAGCACGACCATCGCAAGCTGAATCCCGGCGACTTCGGCCAGGAGGCCGCCGACGGTGGTCGCAAGAGCAAAGGCGACCCCCTGGAACCCCACGTACCAGCCCATCGCGACGGCCGGCGTGATCGAGCGCGGGGTCACGACCATCATCGTGGCGAGGAGGCTCGTCGTGGCTACGCCCCAACCGAACCCATCGAACGCCATCAGGGCGGCGAACACCACGGGATCGTCGACCAACGGCGTGAAGAGGTAGGCGATCGTGCTTGCGCTGCCGGCCCCGACGATCATCGAGCGCGCTCGTTCGGGCCGGTAGATCGCCGCCGCCGCCCCACGCGACAGCAGGCTGGTGAGGGAGAACACGAAGATGATCAGCCCGATCAGCTCCGGTCCCAGTCCATTTCGGTTGAGGTTCAGGGGAACGAGGAATCGGAGGGCGCCCTCGGCGAGCTCGAACAGGGCGATCGCGATGTAGACCCCGGCCAGCGGGTTGCGCGGATCCAGGGGATGGCGGATGGGTCGCGGCGCCGGGGGGGTCGTCACGAGCGAGGTGGGTCTCGGGGTTCGCGACCCGGGCCGGCGGTCAGCCGGCGTCGGCGCTCTCGAAGGCGGAACGATCGGACTCGATGATGGACGGCCACCGCTCGGGAAGCGCCCCATCCAGGGAGACATTGCCCTTGATCCCGAGCGCGCGCTCGATGAAGTTGTTCTGGATCCGGAGATAGCGCACCGGGACGTCGCCCTGCTGAACGTGCTTGCGCCGAACCCCGAAGGGGGGCGCGAGGAGGTCCCCGGCCGTCCAGTCGATGGCGATCTCCCGGCCGTCGGCGGCCCGCAGTTCGGTCCGGCCACTGCCGGCGAGGATCAGGATCGCCTCCTCGGCGAGGTGCTGGTGCTCGCGGACGTGCCCGCCGACGCCGATCTCGACGAGAGCGTGATCGATCGTCCGATGGCCACCCATCGAGAACCACGCGATCCCCACGCCTTCTCCGGCGGACGGGTCGGGAGTGACGGGTTCGGCTACGACGTTGCTGATGAGGTTGATGCGCAGCTTGCCGTAGTTCCCCGGCTCCCGCCGGGTCCAGTAGTCGGCGTCATCGTCGTAGCGGTCGTGGAACCGGAAGTCGTTCTGGTAGACGAAGTCGCGGCTGTGGAACAGCTTGCGCAGCAACCGCGTGTTCTTGAACGCGAGCTGGAGGGCCGGCCGGTCGGGGTCCGCGTTGTAGTGCTTGTGCCACGCGTTCGACGGGATGACCACGACGTCGCCGGCCTGCCAGTCGACGCGCTGGTCCGGCAGATCGTCGGACTGACGCAACTCCGACCAGCCGCGACCGGCAACGATATAGAACGTGGCCTCGTCAAGATGGCGGTGGCCCTGCTTCTCACCGCCGGGCGGAACCTCGCTCATGTGAATTCCGAGCGTGGTGTTCCCCGACAGCGCGTCGAATGCAGCTGCGCGGGAGTTTCGCTTCGGTCGAGCGGCCAGCGGGAATGTCGGGATCCCGCGCGCGATGACCCCCTCGGCCATGAGGAACTGGCGCGCCTCGTCGTAGTAGAGGCCGCGGCCGTCCGGGGCTCCGGTCGATCCTGGTTCCGCGCCGTCTGCGGCCGTGCCGTTCAGCGGATCGGTCATCACTCGCCCGCGGGCGAATCGGGATGGCGCTCGATCTGGTGCAATCCCATCTGCTTGATGGTGAACGTGTCCTGCACGGCGAGGTAGCGGGCGACCTCTGTGTCCGAATCGTTGAAATGCTGGTGCCAGGCCCAGAGAGGGATCCCGAGGAGGTCGCCTTCGGTCCAGTCGACCCGCTGCTCGGGCTCACCGTCAAAGTGGATCGTCGTGTGCCCGGTGCCGCGGACGATGTAGAGGACCGCCTCGGTCGTGTGACGGTGCTTGACCGAGACGCCACCCGGCGGCAGTTCCGAGAGGTGCGGCTGCAACCGGATCGCTCCCGCGAGACGATAGAAGCGCGCCTTGGTCTTACGATATTCGCGCGCGATCAACTCCGTCGACTTGAGATCCTTGACGATCGTCGTCTCGGTCGGGGGGTTCTTCTTGTTCCACTCTTCGCGCTGGGTCATCTCGGTGATGGCAGTTGAGCTCAAGGGCTGATCGGGGATACTCACGACACCGCGCTCTGGACTCATGTGGTGCTCCTCCTCGCAGACCGCGGTTGGGGACAGGACTATCGGAAGACGTATACAATACCAGACAGTTTGTTGCCATGGCCACCGGCAGTCGATCGGCCCCATCCATCGTCGTCGTGCCCCGCCCTGGAAACCTGAGCCGAGGACTCGATGATCCCCCGATTCTCACTGACCCGCCCCGGTTCCATCGAGGAGGCGCTCGACGCCTTCGACCGGGCCGCTGACGACGTGGCCTATCTCGCGGGCGGCACGGAACTCCTCCAGGTGATGAAGATGGGCCTTGCGCAGTTCACGACGCTCATCGACCTGAAGGGCATCGCCGAGCTGAAGGGCATCAGTGTCCTCCCGGTGGGAACCCTGCGAATCGGGGCGACGAGCACGCACCGCGACATCGAGCGGTCCCCACTCGTGCGCGAACGGGCGGCCGGACTCGCTCGTCTCGAGTCGCGGATCGCGAATGTCCGGGTCCGCAACGCCGGGACCCTCGGCGGCAACCTCGCGTTTGCCGAGCCACACTCCGACCCGGCGACCTTCCTGCTCGCCTGCGGCGCATCGCTCACCCTCGCCGGTCGCGCCGGTCGGCGTGAGCTCGAGGTGGCGGAGTTCGCTGTCGGCCCCCTGGCGACGGCACGGGAACAGGACGAGGTCCTCGTCGAGATCCTGATTCCCGCCGCACGCCCGGGCGAAGGCCGCGCGTACGACAAGATCGCCTTCTTCGAGCGGCCTGCCGCGTCGGTCGCCGTTCGGCTCACCGTGGTCGATGGATCGATCGCCGACGCCACTGTCGCCGTCGGGTCGCTGACCGACACGCCGGTCGTGGTCACGGGAGCCGGCGGGGCGCTCCAGGGCGCACCGGTCCTCGGCGATGGGTTTGCCGTGGCACTGGACGCGGCCGCGATGGCCCTCGGCGGGGTCGAGGCGATGGCGGATCTGAATGGCTCGGCCGACTACAAACGACATCTGGCCGGCGTGCTGCTCGGGCGCGCTGCCGGCGTGGCGGTCCGGGAGGCCACCGCCCATGCATGAGACCCTCGAGATTCGACTCACCGTCAACGAGCGGTCGGAGGCCGTCCGGATCGAACCTCGCGAGACCCTCGCGGACGTCCTCCGCGAGCGACTGTCCCTGACCGGGACCAAGGTCTCTTGCGACGCCCAGGTGTGCGGTGCCTGTACCGTCCTTGTCGACGACCTCGCGATGTCGGGTTGCACCTTCCTGGCGGCCGATGCCGATGGACGCTCGGTCCGCACGGTCGAGGGCCTGGCCCGTGACGGCCGGCTGAGCCCGGTCCAGCAGGCGTTCATCGATCACGCGGCCTTCCAGTGCGGCTTCTGCACGCCGGGCATGCTGATGGCCGCCACCGCCATCCTCGAGGAGCACCCTCGACCCAGCCGCGACCAGGTGGTCCATGGACTCGAGGGCAACCTGTGTCGATGCACGGGCTACGAGCCGATCATCGAGGCCGTTCTCGCGGCGGCCGATGCAGGGACGGTCGACGAAGGGGTGGCCGGCTGGTGAAGCGGGTCACGACACGCCCAACGGCGCCGTCACCCATCGGCGAATCCGTCCCGCGGCGCGACGGCCCGACGAAGGTAACGGGATCCGCCACCTACACCGTCGACGTCGAACTCCCGGGGATGGCACACGCCCAGATCCTGCGAAGTCCCTACGCCCATGCCCGGATCCGTTCCATCGACGCTGAGGCTGCCCGGCGCCATCCGGGGGTCGTCGCCGTCGTGACCGCGCAGGACCTGCCTGACGTCAACCTGCTCTATGGGCACGCCATCGCCGATCATCCCCTGATCGCAACCGGCAAGGTCCGCTTCGCCGGCGAGCCGGTGGTCGGGGTCATCGCCGAGGACCGGGCGACCGCCGCGGAAGCGTTACGGCTCATCGCGGTGGACTACGAACGCCTGCCCTTCGTGACTTCCGTGGAGGAGGCGCTGGCCGATGACGCGCCGATCATCCACGAGGAACCGGGCGAGCAGCGCTCGCACCGCGGGTTCGAGGAGGACATCGAGCGGACCCACCCGAACGTGTGCTCCCACTCGCGCCAGGCCTGGGGTGACATCGATGCGGCCTTCGAGGGCGCCCATCTCGTCGTCGAGGGCGAGTACCGCTACCCGATGTGCTACGCCTACGCCATGGAGCCGTACACCTCGGTCGCCAGCTGGAACGAGGGTGCGCTGACGGTCTGGAGCTCGGCGCAGCATCCATACATGGTTCGCGACGATCTCGCCCGCTGCTTCGGGCTGCCGCGCGGAGCGGTCCGCGTGGTGGTCCCGTTCGTGGGCGGCGGATATGGCAGCAAGTCCTACACGAAGATCGAGCCGCTCACGGCCGCCCTCGCCCTCCGAGCCGGCCGCCCGGTCCGCCTCGCGCTCACCGTCGACGAGGCGATCCTGACGACGCGTGGGGACGCGGCGACCGTCCGCGTACGGTCGGCGTTCGATGCCGATGGACACCTCCTGGGACGACACGGGGCGATCCACCTGAACACGGGCGCCTACGCCGAGAACTCGCCCCTCGTCGGTCGAAAGGCGGCCAATCGGTTGGGCGGGCCCTACCGGATCCCGGCCCTCCAGGTGGACTGCTCCACGGTCTACACGAACACCGGGCCGGCGAGTTCCTTTCGCGGGTTCGGCGCACCACAGGTCACCCTGGCCGGCGAGTCGCAGATGGACGAAGCCGCGGAGCTGCTCGGGCTCGACCCACTCGAGATCCGGCGGCGCAACCTGCTCGACCCGGGCGAACGACCCTGGCCCAGGGCGCGCGGGATCGATGCCGACCTGAAGGCCGACCTCGAGCTGGCCGCGGAGGCCCTCGGCTGGGACGATCCGCTGGAACCAGGACATGGGCGGGCGATCTGCATGTCCGCCTCGGACGCCGGTTCGGAACCGATCACGACCGCCATGCTGCGGGTCCACGCGGATGGTTCTGTCACGGTGATGGTGGGCAGCACCGAGATCGGCCAGGGATCGTCGACCGTCCTGCCCCAGATCGCGGCCGGCGAGATGGGCGTACCCCTCGACAGCGTGCACCTGCTCCAGAGCGATACAGGCGCGGTCAGCTACGACCGCTCCACGGGCGCCAGTCGCACGACCACCCTGATGGGCCTGGGCATCCAGGCGGCCGCCAGCGATGCTCGCGAGCAGCTTGTCGCGTGGGCCCGGGACGCGGTCGCCCAGAACGGCGCGCCCGTCGTCGAGGAGCGGGGTGGTGTCCGGGTCGCGGGCACGTTCCACGACTGGGGCTCCATCGTGCGGGCCTGGTTCGGCGCGGACGCCGGCGAGGTCATCGGACGCGGCTACCTGCGTCGTTCCGGAGCGACGGCCGAGATGCCTCCGTTCTGGGAGATCGGCTGCGTGGGCGTCGAGGTCCGCGTCGACGAGACAACCGGAGAGATCGACGTTCTGACCCTGGTCACGGTCGGCGACGTCGGCGCGGCGATCAACCCACAACTCGTTGAGTCGCAGGACGTCGGCGCCGCGATGATGGGTCTCGGGATGGCGATTCGCGAGGAGCTGGTCTACGAGAACGGCAACCTCCTGAACGGCAACCTGTTCGACTACCGGGTTCCGCGCACCACCGACGTCCCGGAGCTCCGTACGATCGTGGTCGAGCGCGGCGACGGGGTCGGCGTCTACGGTGCGAAGGGCGGGGGCGAGGGATCGCTCAACCCGGTCGCGGCGGCGATCGCCAACGCCGTCTACCGAGCCGCGGGCATCCGTCTGCGCGAGGCTCCCTTCACGCCCGAGCGGGTCTGGCAGGCCCTGCGCGAGCGCGATGCCGGCCGCTGAGCCGGGAGCGCTTCACGGCGTGACACCGTGAAGCTGTCGGGCGGTATCGAGATCGGCGCACCGGCCGATCAGGTCTGGACGCTGATCATCGATCCCGTGTCGCTGTCATCTTGCATCCCGGGCGTGAGCCACGTGCGGCAAATCGACGAGCGGACCTTCGAAGGCTCGATCACGGTGTCCGTGGGCCCTGTCGATGGCGACTTCGACTTCAACTCGACGCTGGTCAGGCGTGAGTTCCCCGATCTCGAGGTTCGGCTGGAGGGCATCGATTCCGTCACGAAGAGCCGCCTCGAGGCGACGGTCGTCGCGTCGCTCACGAGCAGCGATCCGTCTCATACCGGACTGGCCTACTTGGCGACCATCTCGGTGCGGGGTCGACTGGCGATCCTCGGCGAGATGATCCTCCGGGCAACCGCGGGATTGATCATCGCCGAGTTGACCCGCTGCCTCCAGGCGCGACTCGAGGGTTCCGGCATCGGGGTCGGCAAGACGGACGGTCCGTGAGCATCGAGGGCGCATTCGACCTGATCGTCGTCGGCGGTGGCACGGCGGGCTGTGTGGTGGCCGCGCGGGCCAGCGAGGATCCGGCGCTTCGGGTACTCCTCGTCGAGGCGGGGCCGGACCCTCGGCCGATCCCGGACATCGTGGCGGACCCAAAGCGTCAAAGCGAGCTGATCCTCAAATCGCCATACGTGCGGATGTACGACGTAGCCCGCGAGGACGGATCGACCTTTCCGCTGCTCTCCGGGCGGATCATGGGCGGCGGATCTTCGATCAACAACCTGGCGGTCGTCCGACCGATGCGGCGCGATTTCGACGCATGGACGCAGTTCGGTGGGCCTGTCTGGTCGTACGACGCACTCCTGCCCCTGATGCGAGCGATCGAAACGGATCGCGACTTCGGAGATAGTCCGATCCATGGGTCCGCGGGACCCCTCCAACTTCATCGGAGCTTCAAGCTCGATGATCCAGCCGACCCTCCGGTCCGCGCCCTGATCGAGGCCGCCCTCGCGCTGGGGCTCCCGGCATGCCCAGACCTCAACGTGCCCGAGCCGTACGGCATCTGCGCCTCTCCATACAACGTCGAAAACGGACGCCGCCAGTCGACGGCAGTCGCCTATCTGGACCCCGCCAGAGACCGACCGAATCTGACGATTCTGTCGGACACCACGGCCATGCGGCTCGTGGTCAACGGAACCCGGGTCGACGGTGTCGAGTTGGCCAGGGCGACCGGCCCCGTCGTGGTCCGGAGTGCCTCGGTCGTGCTCGCCGCAGGAGTCTTTCACTCACCGCAACTCCTGATGCTCTCGGGAATCGGACCAAGCGACGAGCTGGCTCGGCACCGCATCCCGGTCCGTCACCATCTGCCAGGCGTCGGTACGAACTACCAGGATCACGCCGTGGTCTATGTCACCTTCCAGGGAACGACCGACCTGCGCGAGGACTACGTCATTCCGAAGGTCCGGCTCATCGCCAAGAGCGACGACACGATGGACCATCCCGATCTCCATGTGTTCATGCGCCCATCGATCCGGATGCGCGGACTGCCGCCGATGTTGCCCGTGTCGATCCACCTGCTCGAGCACCGATCTCGCGGGAACGTCGCACTCCAGTCGGCGAATCCGACGGACCTGCCCGTGGTCGATCCGGCACTGCTGTCACATCCGCGCGATGTTCGCGCGCTTGTCGGCGGGATCGCTGTAGCCAGCCGACTTGCGGCCCACCCGGCGCTTGCCGCGTTCTACGGCGCGCTGCTGACACCCGGCTCCCCGGACGCCTGGGAGGAACACGTGCGGACGAGCTACATCACCTACTACCACGGGGTCGGCACCTGCCGGATCGGTCCGGCCCAGGACCCTGGCGCGGTGGTCGACTCGGGCCTGCGCGTTCACGGGATGGACAACCTGTGGGTCGCCGACGCGTCGGTGCTGCCGGTCATCCCTCACGCGAACACGAACCTGGCGGCGATCCTGGTCGGCGAAGTTGCCGCTCAAGCGATCGCCCGGGCCTGAACGACGCAAGCCGCGCCAATGAGGCTGTTGGGACCGGCTCCTTCGTGCAAGAGGACTTCCTCGGAGATTACAGCGGCTCGCCCTCCGAGCGATCGTGCCGAGCAGGATCGAACGGGCGCTCGGCCAGCCGTCCCTCCCCGCGTTCGGCACCGCCCTCTTCGCCTGGTCCGAGCCGCCGCGCGATCCCTTCGAGGATCCCGCGCAGATGCGCATCGTCCGCTCCCGTGAACTCGACCACGATCGCCCGCATTTCCGACGCATCGGTCCACGCCGCGTGGGTCTCGCCGGCCGGCCAGAGGACCGCTTCGCCCGCGGCGACCCGACGTCGCTCGTCACCAGCCTGGACCCAGCCGCCACCCTCGATCACGACGAACCAGGTCGTGTTCGGGTTGTCGTGCGGCTCGATCCGGCCGCCCCGCGCGAGTGCCAGCTCGCTGATCAGGCCGCGCGCGTCGCTGTGGATGACCTGGCCCTCGAGACCGGTCGTCCCGGCCGGTCCCTCGGGCCGCCGCCAGCCGACACCGAAGCGGCGGACCTCGACGGGCATCTGGACGGCGCTCCGCTGCTGGTCCTACCGGCGACGCTTGGCGCGCCGCGTCGGCTTCGGGCGGATCGTCGATTCCGGCTTCGCGTACTTGGCCTTCGAGAAGTAGCGCTGCTTGGTCAGCTTCTGCTCGTATGTCGCCAGGATCGGCGGGAACCGCCGGAAGCGGATCCAGAGCAGGGCCCCGAGTCCGATCAGCAAGGTGCCGAGGACGATGAAGAAGTCGAAGAGGAACAGCGCGCCGGTGGCGACCAGCAGGAACGTGATCACGCCGGTCCACAGCAACCACTCGTACATGTCGAGGAGCGGCGGATGCCGGTGGAGCTGCCGCGTGCGCACGTTGTACGCCACGATGAATGCCAGGGTCACGACCAGCGATGCGATCCACGTCGCATCGTAGATGTCCGGGAAATTCTCTCGGCGGAAGGCCAGGAAGAGGTATTCCCACGGTGGCAGGGTCACGCTGATTCCTCGTTGGCCGGGGCGATCGTCACGCGATCGCCGGTGCGACGGGCCGCAACTGCCTTGCGGGCGATGACGACGGAGTATGCCATGCCCTCACGGTATACTCGGCGGAGATCGCACGCTGCGGCGCTCGCGATAACCGGAACGCGCCACCGGGCCGGACCGCGCCGACAAGGGCGATCCGGATCCACGCCCACACGGATCGGGAGGAACGCCCGGGTGCGAGCCCTGCTTTCAGTGGCCAACCGAGACGGCATCTCGGCATTTGCCCGCGACCTGCTTGGGCTCGGCCTCGAGATCTATGCCACGGATGGCACGCGCGACCATCTGGCAGCCGACGGGATCGAGGTCGCGCCGGTCTCCGAACTGACCCAGGTCCCGGCGATGCTGGGCGGTCAGGTCAAGACCTTCCACCCCGCTGTCTATGCGGGAATCCTCGCCCGTCGGGATCGCCCCGAACAACTGAAGGAGCTCGCGGAGAACGGCATTCGCCAGATCGACCTCGTCGTCGTCAACGTCAAGCCCTTCGGCGTGGAGATCGGACGCCAGCTCGTCGGAATCGACGAGGCGATCGAGATGATCGACGTCGGTGGCGCGGCGTTGCTCGGTGCAGCCGCCCGGAACGCCGCAGGCGTTGCCGCCGTCGCGTCGCCCGTCCACTACGGCCGGGTGACAAAGGAACTCCGCGCCCACGGGCATGTCAGTCCGGAGTTGCGCGCCCGTCTCGCGGCCGAGGCGTTCGGGGTCGTCGCCGCCTATCACGCCGAGATTGCCGCCTATCTCAACCAGATCTCGGGCAACCAGTTTCCGGACCGCCTCGCGATGGTCCTCGAGAAAGTCGATGACCTCCGTCATGGCGAGAACCCCCATCAGCATGCGGCGTTCTACCGCGAGACCACCCACCGGAGCGGGACGCTGGCCGACGCAACGCTCCTGCACGGATCGCGGCCGTCCTTCAACAATCTGCTCGACCTCGATGCCGCGTACCGGATCGCCCGGGACTACACGGCGCCGACCGTGGTCATCGCCAAGCACACCGACCCCGTGGGCCTGGCGTCCAACGACGAGTTGGTGGAGGCGTACCGAAAGGCGCTCGAGACCGACCCCGTCGCGTCGTTCGGCGGGATCGTGGGCGTCAATCGCGAGCTGGACGGAGCGACGGCGCGCGAGATCGCCGCGAACAGCTACGAGGCGGTCATCGCCCCCGGGTACAGCCACTCCGCATTGGGACTGCTGAAGGCCAAGGCCGGTCTCGAGATCCTGTCGGTTCCCCCGGATCCAACTGAGGGGATGCGTGACTACGGCATCGCCAAGCTCGACTTCAAGCGCGTCGCCGGGGGCCTCCTCGTTGAGAGCCTGGACGGCTTCGGCGTCGACCGCAGCCAGCTCCAGGTCGTGACGAAGCGACGTCCCACGCTGGAAGAGCTGACCGATCTCCTGTTTGCCTGGCGAGCGGTTGCGCATGTCAGGTCGAACGCCATCGTGCTTGCCCGTGGCGCGGCGACGATCGGAATCGGGGCCGGGCAGGCAAGCCGCCACGTCTCGGTTGAGATCGCGTTGCGCCGCGCCGGCGACCGGTCGAAGCTGTCGGTCCTGGCCAGTGACGCCTACTTCCCGTTCCCGGATGGCATCCAGATGGCGGCACAGGCGGGCGTGACCGCGATCATCCAGCCGGGCGGATCCATCCGCGACGAGATGGCCATCGAGGTGGCCGACCGACACCACATGGCGATGGTCTTCACCGGCCGGCGCCACTTCCGTCACTGAGCGAGGACCGATGGAACAGAGCCTGACCCTGGAGATGGTCCGCGTGACCGAGGCCGCGGCGATCGCGTCGGCCAGGTACATGGGCCGCGGCGCTCGCGACGCCGCCGACCTGGCAGCCACCGAGGCCATGCGCCGGACCATGGACGAAGTCGACATGCACGGGACCATCGTCATCGGCGAAGGCGAACGGGACGAGGCGCCGATGCTCTACATCGGGGAGCAGGTGGGACGGGCTGAAGGTGACGGGCTGCCCGAGATCGACATCGCCGTCGACCCGCTCGAAGGCACGAACCTCGTCGCGCTCGGCCAGGCCGGCGCCATCACCGTGCTGGCGGCCTCGGAGAAGGGCGGTCTCGTCCACGCCCCGGACACGTACCTCGAGAAGCTGTGTGTCGGTCCCCCGGCCGTGGGCAAGGTCGACATCACGGCTTCCCCGACGGAGAACGTCAACCGGATCGCCGAGGCGCTGGGCCGCAAGGTCGGCGACATCACGGTCGTGGTCCTCGAGCGGCCCCGTCACGTCGACCTGATTGCGGAGCTGCGCTCCGCCGGCGCGCGGATCAAGCTGATCGGCGACGGCGACCTCTCCGCGGCGATCTCGTGCGCGGTCCAGGGGACCGGCGTCCACGCGGTCATGGGGATCGGTGGGGCGCCGGAGGGCGTGATCACCGCGGCCGCGCTGCGCTGTCTCGGCGGTGAGATCCAGGCACGCTTCCGCTACCGCTCCCCTGAGGAACGCGAGCGCGGAGCGCGGATGGGCCACGGCGACGAGACCCGGGTCTACAGCACCGAGGACCTCGCCTCGGGCGAAAACCTCGTGTTCGCGGCGACCGGCGTGACGGCCGGCGACCTCCTCCAGGGGGTCCGCTTCTTCGGCGGCGGCGCGCGGACGCACTCGATGGTGATGGCCTATCGCACGAAGACCGTTCGTTTCATCGACACGGTCCACATGTTCGAGCGCGACACGCCGCCGCGAGTGCGCCTCTAGGTGGCTGGTGTTTTTCGCGAGCGAGTGAAACCAGCGGCATAAGCCCGCGGCTTGCTCCGACGGTGACCGGATCGGTGCACGAGGGCCCGGCAAGGCGGCGTTGTCGCAGCTACGATTCTGGTGGGCGGGGCAGCCTGATCGAATGGATGGGCACCGCCCCCGGGATCGCGATCGACGCCGAGGAGCCGCCATGACGCTCGGAGCTACCCCCCGCCAGACCGACCTGTTCCGGGGCACGGCCGAGTTCTGCGCGCCGCGGGTCCGCCCCGACTCGATCTATGCCCTGCTCCACCGGGAATGCCTCGGGCTCTTCCCCGACGCGCTGTTCGCCGACCTGTTCGCCGACGTCGGGAGACGGAGCGTCCCGCCGCTGATCGTGGCGGTGGTCATGGTCCTCCAGCGATTGGAGGGCTGCTCGGACCGCGAGGCGGTCGAGCGGTTCACCTACGACGCCCGCTGGAAGTATGCCGCCGGTGGCCTGCCGTTCGACCACCCGGGCTTCGCCCACACCGTGCTCGTCGACATGCGCGCCCGGCTCGCCCGCTCCGAGCGCCCCAACCGGATCTTCGAGGTCACCCTGGCGGTGGCGAAGCAGGCCGGTCTCGTGGGCGTCCGCCGGGTGCTCGACTCGACCCCGCTGTACGACGCGGTGGCGACGATGGACACGGTCACCCTGGTGCGCTCGGCGATCCGCGGGTTGCTCGGCGTGGCCGACGAGCGGGAGGATGCGCTGCGGGCGCTCCTGGCGCGCGATGACGACTACCGATCGGCCGGCAAGCCGGCCTGCGAGTGGGACGATCCTGTCGCCCGCGCGGCGCTCGTCGACGCCCTCGCCCGCGACGGCTACGCGCTCCTGGCCGCGCTCGACGGCGAGCGCCTCGAGGTCCCGCTCGCCGAGGCGGCGGCGCTCCTCGCCACGGTCTTGGGCCAGGACCTCGACGAAGGCACCGACGGACGCTTCGCGATCGCCCGGCGGGTGGCGCCCGATCGGGTCATCAGCACCGTCGATCCGGAGACTCGCCACGGCCACAAGACGAGCGTCCATGGCTTCGACGGCTACAAGGGCCACCTCGCGATCGACCCCGACGCCGAGCTCATCACCGCGACGACGGTCAGCGCGGGCAACACTGGCGATGCCGCCGCGGCGCCCGAGCTCCTCGCCGCCGAGCTGGCCGGGCCGGCCCCGGAACCCGAGCCCGCCATCTCTCCCTCCACCACCAAGCCCACCACCACCGTCGAGCCCGCTCCCGAGCCGGAGCCGCTCACCGTGTACGGCGATGCGGCGTACGGCGCGGGCGCGCTGCTCGCGACGCTCGAGGCGGCCGGGGCGACGGCGATGTGCAAGGTCCAGCCGCCGGTCGCGCCGGACGGCCGCTTCGCCAAGGATGCCTTCACCATCGATCTGGCAGCCCGGACCGTCAGCTGCCCGGCGGAGCGGGTGGCGTCCCTTCGGACCGTCGGCCGCGGCGCGATCGCCTCGTTCGGTCCGGTCTGCGCCGGCTGCCCGCTCGCGACCCGGTGCGCGATCGCGGCAGGTGGCCGGACGATCTCGGTCGGACCCCATGAAGCCCTGCTCGTCCGGGCCCGGGCGATCCAGCGCGATCCGGCCTGGCGGGCCGACTATCGGGCCACCCGGCCGAAGGTCGAACGCAAGATCGGCCACCTCATGCGCCGCCGCCACGGCGGCCGGCGGGCCCGCGTCCGGGGCCGGGCGAGAGTCGGCGCCGACTTCGCCCTCCTGGCCGCCGCGGTCAACCTGGCCCGGTTGGCCGTGCTCGGCCTTGTCCGGAGCGGTGGGGGCTGGGCGGTGCGGGCCACGTGAGCGGGAGGGGCGCCGAGATCGGTGGCCGCCAGGGCCAAACTGGCCTCAGATCGAGGCCCCCGACGGCTCGACCGGGCCGCGCCGCGGCCCATCGCCCGAACCGGAGGTGATCGTGCCCGGGGTTGCCGATCCGCCCGCCCATGCGACCCGTTTCACACCGGCCACCTAGGACCAGCCGGCAGCCTGCAGCCAGCCGTCGTTCCCGGGGTCCCACACCGCAATCGGCCGGACCGCATCGTCGCCCTCGATCGCGAGGCGTCGTCGGCGCGCCCTCTCCACCGTCTCCGGCCACCCCGGCGGCACGAGCCATCGAGCCAGGTCGGCCAGGGGAGCGAGCACGAAGAGGCGCTCGCGGGCCTGGCGATGCGGAACCTCGAGGCGGCGGACGGCTCGCTCGGCGTCTCGCTCCGCATCGAGCGATCGCCCCTCGAGCGGTCGATCGATCGCGAGACGGTGGCGCCCGAACACCAGGATGTCCAGGTCGACCTCGCGCGGGCCCCAACGCTCCCGGTCCTGTCGTCCGAACGCGCGCTCGATGTCCTTCAGATCGACGAGGAGTTCGAGCGCCGCCGGCTCCGCTTCGTCCCCGCGTGCCACGTCAACGGCGACGACCGCGTTGCGGAATTCGGGCTGATCGGTGACGCCCACCGGTCTGGTCGCGTAGAGGCGAGACACGCCGCACAGACGGATGCCCGGGAGGCTGGCCACCGTGCGCACGGCGGCCGCCAGCGTCGCATCGGCATCGCCGACATTCGCTCCGAGGCCGACGTAGGCCCGGATCGTCCTGCGCAGCGGGCGGCCCTCCCTCGATAGACTCACGTTCATGCGTCGCGTCCATGTTCGCATCCTTCATGTGGAGGCCGGAGCCAACGCCGGTCCGCTGACGCATGTCCTC
The DNA here is from genome assembly GCA_919901745.1 of Chloroflexota bacterium. Lineage (GTDB taxonomy): Bacteria > Chloroflexota > Limnocylindria > Limnocylindrales > CSP1-4 > CAKKPP01. Next base: position 36,324 of record CAKKPP010000015.1, read on the forward strand.
GCGGATGCGCGGGCTGCCCTTGCCGGGGGGCACTGCGAGGGATTCGAGCGAGCGGGGGCTGCCGATGTGCGGATCGTCGCGGGGCCGCCCGACAACATCACGTTCGGAACGCGACTCCGCAGCATCGCCAGGGAAGCCACCGAAAACGGTGCGGACGGCCTCGTGATCCTGGGGTCGGGTGCGATCCCGATGGCGACGCCCGAGGACCTAGCGGCCTTCGTCAGGGCCGCGGCCGGCCCGAAGGGATCGGCCATGGCGAACAATCGCTACTCGGCGGACGCGCTCGCCCTCTCGAGCGCCTCGGTTCTGGCGGACATCCCTGACGACCTCCCCGATGACAACGCGCTCCCGCGCTGGCTGGCCGAGGTTGCCGGCATCGCCGTGACGGATCTTCGCGACCAGTGGCGCCTCGGCGTGGATCTCGATTCGCCGCTCGATCTCGCCCTCGTGAACAGGGCGTCGGTGGCCGGACAGGACTGGGCGACCCGCGCAGTCGAGCGGATCGATGCCATCGCCGCGGTCGCCGCCCACCCGAGCATGGAACTCATCGTTGCCGGCAGGACCTCGGCCGCGACGCTCTCCTACCTCGAGTCCAACGCGGCGTCCCGTGTCCGCGCGCTCGTCGAGGAGCGCGGGATGCGGACGGCCCCCGCCGATCAGCGGCCCGCGCGCTCGGTCATCGGAGCTGCGCTCGAGGTGGGCGGGCCGGGCACCCTGGGCACGCTGCTCGCCCGATTCGGAGATGCCGCGGTCGTGGACTCGCGTGTCCTCCTCGCCCATCGGCTCGGCCGGGACGAGCGGGGATGGCCGTCGCCCGAGGACCGCTTCGCGTCCGATCTGCTGCTCGCCGAACGAATCCGCGACCCGTGGTTACGGGCGCTGACCGCGGCAGCCGCGAGCGCCCCGATCCCGATCCTCCTCGGCGGCCATACCCTCGTGGGGCCGGGACTGCGCCTGGTCATCGGGTACGCTTCGCAGGAGCCAGCAGGATGACCGGATCGCGCGACATCGTGGCGGACGTTCGTCGGGAGCCACGCCCCGATCTCGAGGCGGTCGGCGAGAGCACCGAGCTTCTCGAACGGATTCGCACCGACATCCGGTTGAACGGTCCGATCACGTTCGCGCGGTTCATGGAGCGGGCGCTGTACGAACCCGGGCTGGGCTACTACCGTTCGCCGGACGCTCGCCCGGGGCGCGCTGGCGACTTCCTCACCGCGCCGGAAGCGGACCCGATCTTCGGGACGACGATGGCCCGCCAGCTCGCCGAGGTCTGGCGCCGGCTCGGGGAACCCGACCGATTCATCGTTCGCGAGCCAGGAGCTGGAACCGGAACACTGGCGATCGCGATCCTCCGGGCGCTCGCGGCCTCGAAGTCCTCGCTCGTCGGTTGCATCCGATGGCAGCCCGAGGAGATTGAGCCGGCCCGCCTCGACGCGTTCGGCCGCGCCCTGGCCGCTGCAGGCTTTCCGGAGGTCGCGTCACCCGACGATGGACCATCGATCGTCGGCGCGATCGTCGCCAACGAGGTACTCGACGCGCTGGCCGTCCACCGCGTCGTCGGCCGTCCGAGCGGCCCGCGCGAGCTCTTCGTGGGTCTCGCCACGGACGGTCCAGCGCAGTTCGTCCACGTCGAGGGCGACCCATCGGATCCCCGACTCGCGGCGCGGCTGAGCCGCGAGGGCATCGTGCTGGCCGACGGCCAGCGGGCCGAGATCTGCCTCGCCGTGCACGACTGGGTGAGCGATCAGGCCGCCCGCCTCGAGCGAGGAGTGCTCATTGCCATCGACTACGGTTATCCGGCGGCGGAACTGTACGACCCGATCCGCCGCGCCGGCGGGACGCTCCGCGCCTACGTTCGACACCGCGTTCACGACGACCCGTTCCGCCATGTGGGGCGTCAGGACCTGACGGCTCACGTCGATGTCACGGCGGTCGAGCAGGCGGCGGCGGACGCCGCCCTCGACCATCTCGGGACGACGACGCAGGCCGAGTTCCTCACCGGCCTCGGGATCGGCGAGATCCTGGTCGCGCTTCAGGCGGATCCTGCGACGACGCTGCCGTCCTATCTGGCAACTCGCGCGGCGGTCATGCGGATGCTCGACCCGGCCGCAATGGGCCGCTTTCGGGTCATGGTCTTCGGTCGCGGAATCGCCCTCGAGCCGCCCCTGGCGGGCCTCGCCTACCGCATCCCGCCGCGGACCTGACACCCCGTCCGACGCTCCGGCGCGGCGGTGCTCCCCTGCTAGAATGCCGATGCATCGGCCGCGCACGTCGGCTGATCGCGCACGCCTCGCAGGGGATGCGCGCCAACGCTGGAGCGGATGCCGCCGGGCGCGGGTGCCGCCGTGGAGTGAGGGTCGGTTGGACGGGATCTGGTACGTCGTCGGGTTCGTCTTCGCGGGGGTGACGTTCGTCTTCCTGACGATCGGTCTCGCGTGGCTGATCTCGCACCGTAACCGGGGCGACGTCCACAAGGGCCTGCCCTACGAATCCGGGATCGACACGTACGGCGATACCCACGGCCGGTTCGGGCTCTCGTTCTACATCTACGCCCTGCTGTTCGTCGCCTTCGATATCGAGGTGATCTTCATCTACCTCTGGGCGATCGTCTTCCGCGACCTGCTCCTGGGCGGATTCGTGAGCATGTTCATCTTCGTCGCAATCCTGCTGCTCGGCCTCGCCTATGCGTGGCGCAAGGGCGTCCTGACATGGCGATGACTCCCGAGCGGCCGAGCACGGGCGAAGCGACGGCCGTCGACGCCGTCGCGGGCCGGAACCTGCCGGCCGTCACCGGATCGCGCGAGGTCGCGGAGGCGATCGTCGTGCCCAATACGCTGTGGACGTCCACGGACCAGCGCGCCTATCCCGCGGGCCTCCTCGCCGCAGATCATCTCGCCGATCTCGAGCACGACCCGGCGATGCGCCGGGACGACGCCCGCTGGGGAGGGATGCTCGAAGTCATCCCGACAAAGGCCGACTACGTCCTCGATCTGATCCGCGCGAACAGCCTGTGGCCGCTCCTGTCGGGGCTTGCCTGCTGCGCGATCGAGATGATGTCGGCGGCCACGTCGAAGAACGACATGGACCGCTGGGGATTCTTCCCGTTCCGGGCCAGCCCGCGCCAGGCCGACGTGCTCATCGTGGCCGGCACGCTCACCACGAAGATGGCCGGTCCGCTCATCCGGCTGTGGGAGCAGATGCCCGAGCCGAAGTGGTGCGTGGCGATGGGCGACTGCACCTGCTCGGGCGGCCGCTACAAGCGGAGCTACTCGACGATCGAGGGAATCGACCGGGTCATGCCGGTCGACGTCTACATCCCGGGCTGCCCGCCCCGGCCCGAGGGCCTCATCTACGGGATGATGAAGCTGCAGCAGGTGGTCAAGGACCGCCGCGGCCACTGGCCCGAGCGAAAGATCGGCCCCACGGTTCCGGACGAGGTCTGACGATGGATCGCGTCCTCAAACGCCGCCTCAAGGAACGCTTTGGCGATGTCCTGACCGGGCCGATTCGCCAGCGCCACGACGAGACGGAGATGCGCATTGCGGCCAGGGACGTCCAGGACGTCATGCGTGCCCTGCACGACGATCCGACCTTCGACTTCCGCTTCCTGTCCGACCTGGCGGGCGTCGACACCGGCAGCCACATGCAGGCGGTGTACCACCTGTGGAGTGCCACGACCGCGGACTGGCTGCGCGTCGTTGCCGACGACCTGGACCGCGCCAGGCCGCGGGTGCCATCGGTGACGTTCCTCTGGAAGGGCGCCGAGTGGATGGAGCGCGAGGCCTACGACATGTTCGGGATCGTTTTCGAGGGCAACCGCGACCTTCGCCGGATCTACATGCCACCCGACTACGAATCGTTCCCGCTGCGCAAGGACTTCTACCTTGCGGACGATGCCGCGCGGTCCCCAGGCGCCGGTGTCCGCCACATGGAGCAGTCGCACGCACCGCACAACGCAACCGCCGACGCGCTCGTCCGGAAGACCAACGCGTGAGGTTGGCACGATGACCACCGACACGCGCCGCCCTTCGGCCGACGACCCGCGCGTCCTGCTCGACGAGGAGATCGGCGTCTACGAGCAGATCCCGCCGTATCCGCCGCGGACCGAGCGCGAGGCCGAGTTCTACACCCTCGGCGACGGCCAGATGTTCATCAACATGGGCCCGCAGCACCCATCGACACACGGCGTCCTCCGCGTCGTCCTGAAGCTCGACGGCGAGAAGGTCGTCGACATCGATCCCGTCCTCGGCTACCTCCACCGCGGCGTGGAGAAGCTCTGCGAGAACGCCGACTATCACCAGGCGATCTGCTACACGGACCCCCTCGAATACATCTCCTCGCTGTTCTGCGAGTGGTCGCCGGTCATCGCCTTTGAGAAGCTCCTCGATGTCGAGGTCCCACGCCGGGCCGAATACATCCGGGTCCTCTCGGCGGAACTCAACCGCATTGCCAGCCACGCCCTCTTCATGGGCTGGTTCGCACTCGATCTCGGCGGCCTGACACCCATCCTGTGGTCGTTCATCGAGCGTGACGAGATCGTCGAGATGCTCGCGGCCCTGACCGGCCAGCGGATGCTCTTCAATTACTTCCGGATCGGCGGGGTGAACGGAGACCTCAACCACGAATTCATGAGCCGTCTCGGCTTCTGGATGAGCCGGGCAACGCAGCAGATCGAGTCCAACCTCACCCTCCTCAACGAGAACGAGCTGTTTGTGCGGCGCGCCCGCGGCCTCGGCACCATCGATTCCGCCACCGCGCTCCGGATGTGCATGACCGGACCGAACCTGCGGGCGACGGGCCTCCCGTTCGACGTCCGTCGCGCCCATCCGTACTCGATCTATCCGGAGCTGGACTTCGACATCCCGACGAGGACCGAGGGGGACGTGCTCGCGCGCTATCTCCTCCGGATGGACGAGATCAAGCAGAGCCTGCGGATCATCGACCAGTGCCTCCACCAGATGCCCGACGGACCGATCATGGCCAGGCTGCCGCGGCTGCTCCGCCCGCGACCGGGTCGGGCCTACGCCGCGATCGAGGGCCCCCGCGGGCAGTACTCGACCTATGCAATCAGCGACGGCACGGATCAGCCGTTCCGCATGCGCATCCATGACCCATCGTTCATCCACCTGCAGTCGGTCGGGCTGTTGATGCCGGGGAACCTGGTGGCCGACACGATGGCTGTGATGGCGTCGCTCGACCCGATCATGGGTGGGGTCGACAAGTGACCGTGATGAGTCGCGCCTGGGGTCGGTTGACCCTGCCCGGCAAGGTCGTGTTCACCCTGGTCCCGCTGTTGCTCGTCCTGTCGGTCGCGCTCGTCATCGTGATCGCCGTCTTCGGCGGCGCCATGCTCGACATCCTCGTCGCGAACGTCGGCATCGTCCGATTTCTGGTGGCGGTGACGATCCTGCTCCTGCTGGCCCCCCCGTCGGCGTTCATCATCATCTACATGGAGATGAAGATCATCGCCCTGATGAACCTTCGTCTCGGTCCGGACCGGGTGGGTCCGTGGGGAACCCTCCTCTCCACCGTCCACGGGCTCAAGGTCCTCATGAAGGAGGACTTCACGCCGACCGGCGCGGATCGGATCGTGTTCACCTGGGCCCCGATCGTCGTGTTCATGGCCAGCGTGATGGGCGCACTCGTGATCCCGTTTGCCCCCGGCCTCATCGCCCAGGACCTCAACGTTGGCTTGCTGTACTTCTTCGCCGTCGGCGGGCTCAGCGTGGTCGGCCTGCTCATGGCCGGTTGGTCGAGCTACAACAAGTACTCGCTGCTGGGCGGGCTTCGCTCGGCCGCCCAGATGATCAGCTACGAGATCCCCCTGACGCTGTCGGTGGTCGGCCTGCTCATTCTGGCCGGGACGATGAGCCTCAACACCATCGTCGAGAACCAGGGTCCATGGTTCACGGACTGGTACGTCTTCCAGCAGCCGCTCGGCTTTGTCATCTTCTTCATCGCCGCCACGGCCGAAGCGAACCGGACGCCGTTCGACCTGACCGAGGCCGACTCGGAGATCGTGGCGGGGTTCGCGACCGAGTACTCGGGAATGCGCTTCGGGTTCTTCTTCTTCGCCGAGTACATCAACGTGTTCATCATGTCGGCGCTGCTGGTCACGCTCTTCCTCGGCGGCTGGCAGGCACCGTTCCCGTTCCCGGAACTCCACATCGCCCTGGATCCGGGTTCACTCGGGATCTGGCTCCTGCTCGGGATCGCAATCGTGCCGGTCGTCGCGACGCTGGTCCTCGCCGCGCCGTTCTACCTGCTCCGGAGCTCGACTCCGTGGTGGCAGGCGCTCATCGCCGGCTTCCTCCTGTTCAACGTCCTCGCCGTCGGGGCGGTGCTCGGCATCGCCTATGTGAATTTCGACTTCGTGGCCGGCATCCTGTGGTTCATGGGCAAGACCTACGCGTTCGTGTTCGTGTTCGTGTGGATGCGCGGGACGCTGCCCAGGATCCGCATCGACCAGCTCATGGGCTTCGCCTGGAAGTGGCTGCTTCCGGCGTCGCTCGTCAACCTGTTCGTCACCGCGGCGGCCATCGTCGTCGTCGGCAATTGAGGCCAGTGCGATGAGCCTGATCCCCGGCTTCGGCATGGTCCGCGGCATGGCCCTGACCCTGCGCCGCTTCTTCGAGCCCAAGGTCACCGTCCGCTATCCCGAGGTCAAGCCGGACATCCCGCACAAGTTCCGGGGCCGGCTCCAGTTGCTCTACGACGAGTACGGCACGCTCAAGTGCGAGACCTGCTTCCAATGCGCCCAGGCCTGCCCCATCGAGTGCATCGACATGGGCGGCATCGATACGAAGGGCCGCTTCCACGTCCACTGGGGCGCGGCCGAGACCTACGGCGAACGACGTGACGAATCCGCGCTGCGCCGATCCGGGCGACCCGTTCCGGACGCGGCCTATGCCCATTTCGAGGCGGCCGATCTATCCGCCCTCGAGGCCATCCTCGAGGAGCACGACCACGATCCCGCCCACATGCTCCAGATCCTCGAGGCGACCCAGGCCGCCTACGGGTACCTGCCGGTCGCCGCGCTCAAGCGGATCAGCCAGACGACGGGTGCGTGGTACGCCATGATCTACGGGACCGCCAGCTACTACCGCCACCTGCGCTTCGAGCCAGCTGCGGACGAGCGCCAGGCGGAGGCCTTGTCCGGCCGCCGACCGTCAGAGGCGGCGTTCCTGTCCGGCCTCGATACGGCCCTGGGTGGCGGATCCGACCGGCGCGGCGTGAACTGAGCGAATGACGACCCTGCTGTCGACCCCCAAGGCCTGGCCGCGAATCCTGCTGGAGCGCGCCGACGCCCCCGACCCGACCGATCTCGACGCTGCCGTCAAGGCCGGCGCGTTCGAGGGGCTGCGAAGCGTGGTCCGTGAGCTGGGGCCGACCGGCGTGATCGCCACGATTGCCGCCTCAGGCCTGCGCGGCCGCGGTGGTGCCGGGTTCCCCACGGCCGAGAAGTGGCGGACCGCGGCGACGACCGAGGCCGCGCGCCGCTACGTCGTCGCGAACGGATATGGAGCCGACCCGGCCGTGCGCACGGATCGAGAGCTGCTCGCCCGCGACCCATTCCGAGTGATCGAGGGCCTGGCGATCGCGGCCCATGCGATCGGCGCGTCGGAGGCATTCATTGCGGTGCGCGCCGAGGATGTCGATCTGGTCCGACGCCTCGAGACGGCCATCGGTGCCGCCACGGACGCCGGCTTCCTGGGTTTCGACGTGTTCGATTCGGGCTTCGACGTGGCCGTGACGGTGCGCCCGGTCCAGGGGGCCTACCTCCTCGGCGAGGAGACGATCCTGCTGAAGTCATTGGAGGGCAAGCGCGGACAGCCGGAGCAGCGGCCGCCACATCCGGCGCAGCGCGGCCTGCACGGCATGCCGACCGTGGTCCAGAACATCCAGACACTGGCGTCGATCCCGTGGATCATCCGACACGGCGCCGAGAGGTTCGCAGCCGTCGGCGCCGCCGGCTGCCCGGGCACCGTCCTGGTGCAGGTCCGTGGCCCGGAGCGAGACGGGATTGCCGAGGTGCCGCTCGGGACCCCGCTCCGCGACATCGTGGCCCTCGGCGGCTCGCCCGAGCGGGGCCGCGCCCTCAAGGCGGTTCTCGTCGGCGGCCCATCGGGCGGGATCCTGCCGCCGGGTCAGCTGGACACGCCCTACACCTTCGATGCCCTGCGCTCCGTCGGAGCGCATGTCGGATCTGGTTCGGTGATCGCGGTCGATGATCGAACCTGCATCGTCGACCTGGCCCGGATCCTCACCCGCTACTGCGCCGATGAGTCATGCGGCAAGACCATTCCGTGCCGAATCGGCACGCGCCGGCTCTCCGAGATCGGCGATCGGATTGCAGCCGGGACCACCGGGCCGACGGATCTCGACCGGATGACCGACCTGTCGGCCGACATCGTGGCCTCCGCCCTGTGTGACCACGAGCGCCTGGCGACGCTCCCGTTCACCAGCGGGATGCGATACTTCAGCGACGAGTTGGAGGCGCACATCGCGCGCAGCTCGTGCCCAGCCGGCGTCTGCCACCCGATCGCGGTGGCTGTGGGCGCCCCCCACTGAGACGACGAGACGACGATGACCGACCTGATCACCCGTCCCGCCAGCGGCTCCCAGGCGTCGGTCCCGGATTCGCTCGCCGAGCGCCTCCTGGAGACCCAGGCGCCGCAGCGTCCCCAGTCGACGCCGGCGATCCGGATCGAGGTGGACGGCCGCGTCGTGGAGGGCCTCGAGGGCCAGACGATCCTCGAGGTCTGTCGAGACAACGGGATCGAGATCCCCACCCTGTGCTACGAGCCGAAGCTGCCCGGGTTCGGGGCCTGCCGGATGTGCGTCGTGGAAGTGGAGGGGGAGGAGTACCCACCCATCAGCTGCTCCCGGACCTGCGAGGACGGGATGAAGGTCCAGACGCAGACCGAGGAGGTCCGCCGCCTCCGCCGGACCAACCTCGAGCTGATCTTCAGCGACCACAACGCCTATTGCCTGCCGCCGTGCCAGAACAAGTGCCCCAGCCATATCGACATCCCCGGCTTCCTGAAGCAGAACGCCGAGGGCGACTTCCGCGAATCCACCCGGATCTTCAAGCGGACGATCCCCTTCCCGTCCGTGCTCGGACGGGTCTGCCCGGCGCCGTGCGAGGAACACTGCCGCCGGGACGAGGTTGACGAGGCAATCGCGATCCGCGACAGCCACCGATATGCGGGCGATCAGGTCCTCAAGGCCATGCTCGACGACGGCGTCGATCCGCCGGTCCCGTTCGAGATCCAGGCGCGATCCGGTCGGCGGGCGGCCATCATCGGGTCGGGGCCAACCGGCATGGCAGCGGCGTACTACCTGCTGATCGCCGGCCACGACGTCACGGTCTTCGAGCGCGACCCTGCGCCCGGCGGCATGCTCCGTTACGGGATTCCGCAGTACCGCCTGCCGAAGGTCGAAGTCCTCGAGGCCGAGTACGAATCGGTCACACGGCTCGGGGGCAAGATCGTGTGCGACCAGGCGCTCGGTCGCGACTTCACGCTCGACGACCTGCGCAGCCAGGGGTATGACTCCGTGGTCGTGGCCATCGGGTGCTACGACACGAACAAGCTGGGGATTCCGGGCGAGGACGCGGACGGGGTGTTCGACGGCCTCGAATACCTGCGCACGGCAACGCTCGGCCTGACGGTGCCCGGGCACGCCGGCAGCCGCGTCGTCGTCATCGGCGGTGGCTTCACGTCGATGGACTGCACCAGGACCAGCGTTCGTCAGGGCGCGGCGGAGGTGACCCTCGTGTATCGCCGCGACATGAAGGACATGCCGGCGTCGAACGAGGTCCACGAGGCGATCGAGGAAGGCGCCCGAGCGATCTTCCAGGCCGGTCCCGTGCGAGTGATCACCGACGAGAAGAGCGGCAAGGTGAGCGGCGTCGAGTTCATTCGCATGCGGCTCGGCGCGCCCGACGACTCCGGGCGGCGGAGGCCGGAACCGGCACCCGGCACAGAGTTCACCATCCCCTGCGATCGCGTCCTCCTGGCGATCGGCCAGGGTCCGGAGCTCGACTGGATCGGCCCGGGGTCGCAGGGGGTAGAGATCACCAGGCAGAAACGGGTCAAGGCCGACGCGGTTACCTTCGAAACCGGGCGTTCGGGTGTCTTTGCCACGGGCGACGTCAGGATCGGGGCGGCGACCGTCGTCCAGGCCGTCGCCGAGGGCCGTCGCGCGGCCTATGCCGTGGATGCCTTCATGAAGGGCCTCGACCTGTCCGCCATCCGCACGCGTCAGACCCTCGCCGAACCGCAGCCGGAATTCCTTTCGATCGTCCCGTTCACGAGCGAGATCAAGGAACCGCGCTACCGCATGTCGGCGATGGACCCCGAGATCCGGAACCGGAGCTATGTCGAGTACGAAATTCCGTACACGCGGACGGAGGCGGTGGCCGAATCGACGCGCTGTCTTCAGTGCACCTGCGAGGCGATCGGGTTCTGCGACCTGCGTCGGCTGGGCATCGAATACGGAACCACGCTCCAGTCGCTCGAGCCGAAGCAGCACTTCGGGGCCGGATTCCGGAGCGTCACGGAGAACCGGTTCACCGGCATCAACCACGACTACATTCGCGACGACAGCCACGCGTTCATCCTCCGCGAGCCGTCGCGCTGCATCGACTGTGGCCGTTGTGCCCAGGTCTGCTCCGAGGTCGTCGGCGCCGCGTGCTACGACTTCATGCGGATCGGCTTCGACACGTTGGTCACGACGCCCCTCGACATGAGCCTCAACGACACGCCTTGCGTGTCCTGCGGGCGTTGCGCGGAGACGTGCCCGACCGGCGCGCTCATGCCGAAGCCGCGCGTGCTCCAGAAGTACGAGGTCGATGAGAGTCGCTGCATCCTGTGCGGGATCTGCGTGGATGCGTGCCCGTACGACGCGCTGCGCGACGGCGCCGACTTCGAGCTCGCACATACCTCGCGTGAGGAACCGATGATCGACCTCATGGCGATCGCGGCCATCGACCGCGAGACCGAGGTGACGTACATCCGGCGCGAACGGGACTGGGCCTCACGCGCGGCGGCCGAGGGCCGGATCGTCGATGCCAATCGGATGCTGCCGATGCTGCCGGCATCGCTGGCCGGGAACGGGAACGGAAATGGGACCGGCAACGGACACGCCGGGCACGACCACGCGAACGGCGCCGGCCACGGCGGCGGCGCCGGCCACGACCACCACCGGTAGGCGCCGACGCCGTGGCGCTCGGAGAGACTGCCCCGATCATCGGGATCGCCTTCGCCGACATCCTGTTCGTGATGCTCGCAGCGGTGATGCTCGGATCCGCGCTGATGGTCGTTCTCCTGCGCGACATCATCCGTAGTGGCCTCGCAATGATCGTCTGCTTCGCCGCCCTGGCCGGAATCTACGTGCTCCTGCAAGCGCCCCTCGTGGCCGCCGCCCAGGTTCTCGTCTACATCGGGGCGATCAGCGTGCTCATCCTGTTCGCCATCATGCTCACCCAGACCAAGGCCGGGCCCGCACGCCTGGTCTTCCAGACGCAGTCGGCCGCCGCCGCGGTGGCCGCGATCGTGCTTGCCCTCGTGGTGGCCGTTGCCGTGGGGGCCACCGATTGGGGTGAGGTCGGCGAGCGGATGCACACGGCGACCGACACGCTGGCCCGGGTCCTGTTCGACGAGTTCGTCCTGCCGTTCGAGGTCGTGAGCGTCCTGCTGCTGGCGGCGGTCATCGGGGCGGTCTACCTGGCCAAGCGCGAGGAGAGCGGGCCGTCGTGATCAACTCGCTCGACGCCTACCTCGTGCTCTCGGCCCTGCTGTTCGCGATCGGCACGTTTGGCTTTCTCGCACGCAGGAACGCGATCAGCATGCTGATGTCGATTGAGCTGATGTTGAACGCGGTCAATCTCGCCATTGTCGCGTTCGGGGCCTTCATCCCGGGGCTCGCGGTGGACGCCTCAGTCATCGCGATCATCGTCATGGCCGTCGCGGCCGCCGAGGCGACCGTGGGCCTCGCGATCGTCATCGCGATCTTCCGCAACCGACGGACGCCGCTCGTGGACGAGTACGACGCGATGCGCCGATGAGCTTCGACACGCTGATCCCGCTCATCGCGGCACTGCCGATCGCCGGCTTCCTGTTCACGGCCGCGCTCGGACGTCGCCTCGGCAAGCAGGCCCACTGGGTGCCGGTCGGTGCAGTCGTCGCCGCGTGGGCAATCTCGATGATCGTCGCGTTCACGGCCCTGACCGGCGGGGAACCGTTCGGGGAGCACGGGTACGGCGTCAAGCTCTGGGAGTGGATCCCGGCCGGCAACTTTGTCGTGGAAGCCGGGCTCTTCGTCGACAACCTCACCGCCTGCCTGCTCATCGTGGTGACCACGATCGGGATGCTCGTGCACATCTACTCGATCGGGTACATGAGCCACGACCCCGGCTACTGGCGCTTCTTCGCGTACCTCAACCTGTTCATGTTCTCGATGCTCCTGCTGGTCCTGGCCGACAACTGGCTGGTCGTGTTCGTGGCCTGGGAACTGGTCGGCCTCTCGAGCTACCTGCTCATCGGGTTCTGGTACCGGAAGCGGCCCGCGGCGCTGGCCAGCAAGAAGGCGTTCATCGTCAACCGCGTCGGCGATGTCGGATTCGCGCTCGGGATCATGGCGATCTGGGTCAACACCGGCACGCTCGACATCCGCGAATCGATGGACATCCTGGTCCATGCGGACGTCCTGACGATCCCGCTGGTCGCGGTGGCCCTGCTCATCTTCGCGGGAGCGATGGGCAAGAGTGCGCAGTTCCCGCTGCACGTCTGGCTGCCGGACGCGATGGAAGGTCCAACGCCCGTCTCCGCGCTCATCCA
>CAKKPP010000016.1:0-30081 GCA_919901745.1 Chloroflexota bacterium
TACGCCCACTCCAACTCCTACCCCGACGCCTACCCCGACGCCCACCTCGGCGCCCGCATCAGCGCCAACGCCCGAACCACGAGGAGACTGCGACCCATCGTATCCCACGGTCTGTATCCCGCCTGCTCCACCGGATTTGGACTGCGGGGATGTCACGTTCCGCAATTTCACGGTTCTTCCGCCTGATCCACATCGTTTCGACAGGAACAACGACGGCATTGGATGCGAGAGCGGCTAGCGTCCACGGCCGTGTGCTGTCGTGGAGGGCATGGCCTTGTACCCAGCCAGTGCCCATGGGACACCTTGATTACAGCCGCGTACGCACGATCCGATGGATCCAGGGCCACTCCTCGCTGAGATGCGCCACGAGCGCCGCCACGGACCGGGCCGCCCGTGGCAACGGGTGGATCGTCCGATGGGGCTACATGAGGATCCGGTAGATGTCGACGACCTCGACCTCGCGGTCCCGGCCGTGGACGCGATAGACGATCACGACGCCGGTCACGCTGAGATCGACGATCAGGCCGGCGTGCCGGGAGTTGACGGGGGCCACGTGCCGGACGCCGGCGATCCAATCGGGATCAGCCTTGATCTCGCGGAGTGCCTGATTGACAGAATGGCGCAGCCCAATGGGGAGCCCCGTCCGAGCCTCTTCGGCTTGGGCGCTGAGCCAGAGGCGGTTAGCGGGCCCGATCGTCGTCCGGCTCGAACTCGACGCGCTCGCCGGCGTCCAGCTGTGCCTTACCGCGATCCACGCGGGCATTGAAGTCGGGCGAGCGCTCGAGCATCGCCCAGACGTTCGATGACGCCGACTTGCTGGCTGGCGCGGTCTGCGAGACCCGCGACGGAGAATTGGATGCCCGGGAAGGCTTGGTCCGCGCTGTCATCGGCATGTCCTCAGTGATCGCATCCTCGGATGCGAGGATGCTGTCCCTCTGATCACTTGGTGGGCTATGAGTGAAAGGTCCCCCAGCGGCACGTACGAATGCGACTCCTGCCCCGACGGTCGATTCCGTCACGGTCCCGCTGGGAACAGTAAAGCACGGTCTAGACCGCTTTGCACCACTCGTTGCATGCAAGCACCAGTTCGATCCTTGGGTGTCGCATGCCGATTGCCGTCTCATACGCTAACGGGCGCCGCTTACCCTCGGCTCTACACACGTCCGGAGAGGCGCCCCAGCGACGAGGCGCCCCACCGACCGAAGGGTGCCGCCATTCGTACTCGTCAAGCTGCCGACACGCTGCCAGAACTGGTGCCGGAGCCGGGACTTGAACCCGGATGAGGTTGCCCTCAACGGTGTTTGAGAGCGTCTCCGGGGGTCCGGGGCCGTCCGCGAGCGTTCGGTTTGTGCGGGACCGCGTTCGATTGGCGTGACTCGAATCCGCCTTTGTGCGGGCGTGAAGGTGCCAGCGAAGGTGCCAGGCGCCCCGGCGACCGAACGGCCTACCGGGGCGCTGTGACGGTCAGCCCTCCGTCGAACGGTTCCGTGTGGTCATGGTGTCTCCCGTGTCGCCGTGAACCTATTGGCGGCTCGCTTGGCGGCGGCGACGGACTGCGGGCGACCGAACCGGATCAGGTTCGGGAGGGTCAGCGTTTGGCCGGTATCGGGCACCGTCACCACGTCGGGCGGGATGCCCTCGTCATAGATCGCCAGCTCGACATGGCCGGGATAGCTTTCGGTGATGACGGCCTGCAAGTCGCCCCTGCGAGCGACAAGGCGTACTTGGCTGGGATTCCATTCCGGCGGTAGTACCTCGTGCCATTCGAGGGCGCTCATGGTGTCTCCCCTTCGCGGTCAGGTTCATCGGACGGCCGGATGGCCGACCGGGGCGGGTTTTGTCACCAAATGGTGACGTTCTCAGGCGGTGACGGCCTCCCGGACGGCTCGAGGCACGTCGGGGTGTTCATGACCGAACCGGACGACGGCGTCGACGATCGCCTCGAGGGCGCGCGTCTGAGCCTCTTCTCGGATCGGTCTGAGCGAATCGAACACGATCTCGTCGAGTCGCTCGATCTCGCTCGGGCGCATCTCCTCGAGGTCGTACAGGTCGTCGCTCATCCCATGGAGGGAGTTCCAGGCCGTGTCCCAATCATTCGCCGGCCAGCCTCCGACGGGGTAGCGAGTCACCCAAGACACACCGAGGGCAACGCGAACCTCGGTTTCGGTCGGCGCGGTCATGACTTGGCTCTCTTCCGGCTGACGCGTCCGTCCGCGGATCCGCCGGCCCGGCCGACGCGGACTGCATCCCGGAGTCGGAGCAGCTCGTCTGCCGGGATCTCGGCCGCCACAGTGAGCGCGGCGAGGTAGTCGTCCTCCGCCGAGAGCTTCTCGGCGTCCCGGGCCTCGGTCAGCGCCCGGGCGAACTCCCGTCCGGTTCGCTCCGGCGCGTCGTCGTCATGGATGACCCGAACGGCCGCCCGGGCGGGGTAGCCGGTTCGCTCGACCATCCAGAATCCGTCCGGCGTGCGCGGCCCCTCCCTCCAGAGGTAGTCGTCCGCCCACCAGAACAGTTGCCCCGGTCGCATCCGCACGGTGCGCGGTGCGACGCGAACCGGCGTGGTTGCTGTGGTCATCGCTGACCTCCTGAGAATCGAACGTCCCGGCCGGAGGTGGTACTAGCACCAGCGGTCGGGACCTCGTCAGGGTATGCGATTGAGACCGTCTAGTACCCGGTCGCCGGACGCATCCGGCACGGCCATCGTAGCACGCGGGAGCCGGTGTCAGGGGGCTGACCTTCGGAGCTGTCGGCCGCGGAGCGGTCATTGGAGCCGGGACGCGGGCAGTGGAGGGATCGGGATCAACGGGACGAACGCGCCGCCTTGAGCCAGCGCGGCGAGGGTGACGGTGATCAAGGAAGCTCGGCCGACGATGCGCCAGCCCGCTGCAGTCCTCGTCATCCAAATCGGTATGTCATGGTCGGCTGTTGACCTGAGGAACAGAACAAGGCTGTCAGCGTCGATCTCCAGCGCGCCGATCACGATGCTCTCTGGGAACCGGCCCGGCTGGATGCCGAGGCGCCCATGGATCTCTTCGTCGTCGGGGTCGGGAACGAAGGCGGCCGTGGCGATCTCGCCAGCGTTGAGCGCCCAGGCGAGCACCTCGTATGCCCGCCTGGCGTCTGCCTCGGTGATCCCCGCCATCAGCGAGCGAACGACGCGATGCGCTGGAGGGTGAGGACGACGTCGTCCTCGGACTTGGCGCGCAGGTCGCCCTGGACGGTCAGGTTGTAGTTCGTGACCTTGGTCACGTCTCCGGCCTGCACCCTCTCGCCGAGGTTCGCCCGGCCGGCGCGGATCGCCTCGGACTCGGCGGCCGGGATGATGATCTCGCCCTCGTGGACCATCGCCAGCATGTCGCGCGGTACGAACGGGCTGCCCGTGGCGAAGCCGGGGACGTCGAGCTTGATGGGATCGATCCGGATGCCCGAGCTCGTGATGTGGAACGGGCCGATGTTGATCGGGAAGATGGACAGAAACGCCTTGCGGATCGTGTCGGCGAGCTTGCCCGGCAGGCTCGCCATGCCGCCGATGATGCCCTTCACGATCTCACCTCCGAGCGATGCGATGCGCCCTGGGATCGATAGGAAGAACCTGACGACCTCTCCGACGAACGTGCCGACCCTCGAGGAGATCCGAGCGGCGACCCCTGAGAAGAACGTGGCCAGCTCGCCGGCGAGGGCGACGATCTTGCCGGGGATGGACAGGTAGAACTTGACGACCTCCCCGACCAGGGTCCCGATGCCCGCCAGGATCTTCGCGCCGATCCCGCCGAAGAAGCCCAGGAGCTTCGCCTGGAGCCCGAGCACCTTGCCCGGGATCGACAGGATGAACCCGACCACCTGGCCGATGAATCCCGGCAGCGCCGCGGCGACCGCATTGAAGCCGACCGTGAAGAGGTCGAGGAGCTTGCCCGGCAGGTCGAGCAGGAAGTCGATGAGGTTGGTGATCAGGTCGCCGGCGAACGCGGCGATCTTGGCCGTGATCTCGGGGTTGGCGATCAGGAATGCGATGGCCGCCACCAGTGCGGCGATCAGGAGGGCCGGCAGCAGCGCCATGCCGATCGGCATGGCGCCGGCGATGGTCGCGCCGGTCGCGGTCCCGCCGATCGCCGCGGCGGGTGCCATGAGCCCAATCTGCATCAGCAGTTTCGGAATGAGCTTCCCGGCCAGCGCGCCGAGCGATGTCGTCACGCCCGTGATGAGCTTGCCCCCGCCGAGCTGCGTGAAACCGAGGACTAACGGGCCGAACTTCGTCCCGACGTCGGCCAGCGGCCCGGCCACCCCCTTGAGCGCGAGCTTGAGCCGGTTGAGCGGCGCCTCGTCGATGACCCGCGACGCCTCGTCGATCGCGCCGCCCGCCTCGGTCGCGCCGATGACAAAGGTCTGGAAGTCCACGCCGTCGAGGGCGTTGGCGAGCTTCGCCCCGGCCTTCTTACCGAACAGCTCGGCGGCCTTCTCGGCGCGCTCGAAGGGATCCTGTGTCGCGTTGATGTCATCGATGAGCATCTGGAGCTCGGCCGGGCTCTCGACCTTCGTCAGCGCCTTCGTGAGAGCGGCCGGCGCGTCGGCGGCATCGATGCCCGAAGCGGCGAACAGGTTGAGCAGCCCGATCCCGTCGTCGACCGACAGGTTCGCCGCATTGAGCGCCGGGGCGAGGGCCGCGAGGGCCGCCGCGTTGCCGTCGACCGAGCCGCCGAACTTCTGCTGACTGGCTACCAGCTGGTCGAGGACGGCCGAGCCCTGCTCGTAGTTCAGGTTGAGCGAGTCCATGATGTCGTCGAGCTGGCCCGTCGCGACGACGGCGTCCTGCCCGGTGACCTTGGCGAAGTCGAGGATGCGCTGGGCGGCCTTCTCGCCCTCCGCGCCGGTCAGCCCGAGGTTCGTCTTGACCGCGGCGAGGACCGCGCCGAGCGCCTCGAAGCCCGCGACGTTGTTGCGGTAGAGCTTGCCGATCGACGCCTGGGCGATCTCGGCCTCCTCTGCCGTCGCCCCGGTCTCCGCTCGGTAGGCGGCGACGGCCTCGGTCAGCTGGGCGCCGCCCTTGGACGCGATCCCGAACAGGGCGCCGGCGCCGGCGCCGAGCCCGACCAGCCCGACCTTGGCACCTGCCGAGAGCCGCTGGCCGAGCGTCTGCCCGGCCTTGTCTCCGGCCTTGGAGGCATCGACCTGAAGCTGGCTATCGTCGCCGCGAAATTGAAAAAATAGATCCGCTATGCTGGCCATCAGTTCATGAACTCGGGGTCGTCGTCGACGTTGCCCCTGCCGGCGCCGGTGCGGGCCCGGATCCGCCGGTGTTGGCGATCCCGCCCTGCGCTGTCGGCCGGTAGCCGGCCGCCGCCAGGGTCTCGGCCGCGTTGGCAGTCGCCGCACGCTGGACGGCGGCGTAATCAGGAGCGTCGGCGAGGGCGACGGTGGTTCCTGACCACTCGGGCAGCAAGGTGACATTGTCGACCTTGCCCTCGACCTCGCCGGCGACCCAATCAATGGCCTGGCGCGTCCAGGGGACGCCCTTCCGGCCTTCTTCGTCGAGGGTGACGGCTTCGACGGTCTCGGCGTCACCGCCCTGAATGTCGAGCCAGCGCCGATAATCCCGGGCGAGCGGCTCACCTAAGAAGTCGGGCAACATCGTCCGGCCGGCGCGGATCATCGCGACGTCGCCCTCCTTGGCCGCGCGCTCGAGGCGGAGCATGGCGGTCTGTGCCGCGGGTGTGGTGGAACCCCGCGCCGCCGCGGCCTCGAGGTGCGACCGGAGGCGCTCCCAGCCGGCGGTTTCATTCGTGCCCATCGCGCTCGGCTTGCCGCGGGCGCGGTCGATCTCGGCCTGGAACGTCTCGGCCGCCTGGCGATGCGTCATCTGCAACTCGGTGACCTGCGCTCGAGCGGCGGCGGCGATGGTCGCGAGCAGTTCACGCCGCGTGGACGGGTTCCATTCGGCGGATACCTTCAACCGGGCGGCGCGGTAGCCGTCGAGCAGCTTGGCGGCCTCGCGGCCGAGCTGCTTCATGAGGTCCCGGGATCGTTTGGCGGTGTCGAGTGGCATGGTGTTCTCCTTTCGATGGGTTGGGCGGAGTTGGCCGCGTGGGCGGTCAGGCGGTCGTCGGTGGCGGTCCCTTTCAGCTGCGAAGCGTCCAGCGGTTGGCCGGGTCGAGGAAGAACGCGGGCGGGACTGCCCGGGCGCGGTCGAGGCGGGCCCGGCACCAGGCGAGCTGCCGGGCGTTGTCGATCGGCTCCCAACCGGCGACGGTCCGCTCCCAGAACCGGATCTCGGCGCGGAGCCGGCGAGCCGCGTCTCGACACCTCGGACCGCAGTACGGGCTCGGCTTGCCACGGCCCACCGGCGTCGCCAGGACGGCGTGGCAGACGGCACAGAGGCGCGATACGCCTGAGACGGGGGATTTACTCATCAAAGGTGGTCCCGATTTCGCCGCTGGGCGCGCAGGGGGCAGGCGCGGTCTTCTCGCAGCCCGATTCGGGCGAAGGGCTACCCCCCCCCTCGACGCCCCGGGTCGACCGCGAGCCGCGTCGCATCGGGGTAGGCCCGCGTCCCGTCGCAGGCTGCCGGCCGGCCGGGGAGTTCGCCCGCCTCCGGACTAGCGACGACGGGACGCGGTGCGCGGATGGTCATGCCGACGCCGCCTCGCCGGGCCAGGGGAACGCGGCAGCGATCGCGGCGTCGACGTCCTCAGGCTCGTCGTCGTCGACCGGGTGGAAGATCGCGGCCTGGCGATCGCCAACCGAAACGGGCAGGATTTGCTTTCTCCCCAACGACGCTCCCCCGTAGGGGGCGTCGGGAGAATCGAATCCAGAGTCGGACTGGACCCTGGTGTAGACGAACGGCGCCCCCCTGCGGCCTTCACCGTCACGCTGGACCTCGACACCGAGCAGCGACCTGAGGGCGGCGCCGACGGTCGACTTGGCGCCGCCGACCAGCCTAATGATCTCCCCCTCGGAGATGCCGTTCGCCGGCGGCTCGGGAACGACGTCGAGGATCGCCTGGCGCGCGACCGCGAACGCGATCTCGGTCTGATCACCGAGTGCGACATAGCCGCTGTCGGTGAGCTCGATTACGAGCTCAGCCGGTGTCTCGTCGAACCGGCTTAACGCCGACAGCGTCCGAACTGTCGGACGCACCGGGTTGTCCTGGCGGCCAAGCCGCAACACGACGTCGACCGCGCCCGTGAACGCGGAGGACCCGCGGCCGGAATCGCCGACCTCCCCGCCGCCCTTACGCTCATGGCGGACCACGAGAACGGCCAGACCAGCGGCGGCCGCGACCTGGAGCGGCTCGATCGCCTGCAGCGCGGCGCCGGCGTCGTTCTCCGAGTCGCCCTTGATGCCTGCGAACGCCGGGAGCGTGTCGACGATCAGGAGCGTGGATCCGACGCGCCTGCATTCAGCGACGGCGCCCTCCACGATCGCGTTCCAGCTGGATCCGCGGACGTCGCGCCAGAGGAGGATCCGGAGATCAGCCCGGGTCGACAGGCCGGTCCGCTCGAGCACGGCCCGGAGCGACGCCGGCGGCTGTTCGGTGAGGAGCACCACGGCCCCCGCGGAAGTGGGCTGATCGAGGAAGAGGTGACCGTCGAGCTTGGCGCGGATGAGGTGGCCGATCAGGGTCGTCTTGCCGGCCGCCTTGGCACGGCCGACGAGCTCGGTGATCGTTCCTCGCGCGACGTACAGACGCCAGTCCCACTCGATCGCCTGGGGCAATTCGCCGACCAGTTCATCCGCTCCTCGGAAGCGATCGAGGATGTTTCTCCCATGATCGGGAGCATGATCGGGAGAAGTAATGTCAGGGGCGGCACGCGCCGGACCATCCAGGTACCGCTCGAACGCCTCCCGACTCTCAAAACCGGCCTCTTTAACCGACCGATCGGCACCGTCACGAAACGCGGCGGCCTCTGCAAGCCGGGTGAGCTTCTCAGACGGGCGCGCGTTCGCATACGACATCGACGAGGGCGTACCGTCGCTCGCTTCCGCCTCGACTGCGAGCACGGCGAGGTGAGGAGGGATCTCATCGCCTGGAGTCCCCGCGGCTACCTCGGAGAGCCACGCCTCAGCGGCGACGGCCGATCGGTCCCGGTCGGCGGTCATGTGGACCTTCCGCACGAAACCCCCGGCCGCCCGGCGGGACGCCCGACGACCGGGGGGAGCACCCGTCTCGTCAGTCGTCGAGGCGAGCGAACGCGCCCCGACGGCCGGCGTGGCGATCCGCCAGCCCCCGGAGCTTGTGTGGTTGCGCGGTCAGGCCGCGGGACGTCGAGCATCGCCAGCTCGTCCTCCGATGTAGGTCGCGATGGCCGTGGCCGGCACGAGCCGGCGCCGGCCAACCTTGATGGAGCGAAGGCGGTCGGCCTGGATCTCGCCGTAGACGGCCGTCCGACCGATCCCGAGCGCGTTCGCGGCCTCATCGACGCTCAGGAGCCGATCGGGCGCCTTTGCGATGGGTGCCAGCTCAGCGATGACGTCGGCGCGGAGCGCGTCGACCAGCTCGGCCAGGGCAGCCGCGAGACGGTCGCTCATCGTCGGGCCGGCGCCGACACGAGAGCGGCGCGCTCGCGGCTCGCCAGGTCGACGTCGAGTCCCGCCCTGCGGAGCCCGTCAACGACGAGCCAGGCCGCCTGCGCTTTCGGGTCGCGCATCTCGCGCGCAGCCAGCTCGCGGAGCCGATCGACGGCAGCCTCTGGTAGCGGGATGTAGACCGATCGCATGCTCCGAGGCTAGACGAGCGGGCGCGGGTGTCGGAAGGGGTGTCAGGGTGCCGTTTTCAGGGTGTCGCCCTGTCTATTTGATCTTCCCAAGGCGACGCCGGATGGTCGACGATGTCGAGAGGAAGTGGTTGGCGAGCGCGCTGTATCCGAATCGCTCGCCGACTGCCTGGCGCCGATCTCTCTCAGCCTGGATGGCCTCTCGTGTCATCTCATCGGGCGCGGCCGTGCTGGCCGGCGCGCCAGCAGGCAGTCCGTCGGCGCCGACTGACACTCGCGCCCCGCATTCCTCGCAGAGGTAGTTGATCGCGTCGGGAACGAGCGCGAACCTGAGCGACGCGCCAGGCGGGCAGGCGAAGTGATGGGCGATCGCGGCCTCGCCAGCTTCCTGAATCCGCGACTCCCGCGGGTCCGCCGCGTACGACACCCCCCGCGCTCCCTGCCCGGCGTCGCCGTACGGGCTCCGCTTCGGCCCGCTCACACCGCGCCTCCCCCGAGCGCCCGATCCATGGCATCGGCGGCCTCGCGCCGAAGGTCCGGGGTGACGTGGGCGTAGACGTCGGCCGTGATCGCGATCGACGAATGCCCGAGGGCCTCGGAGACGACTTTCAGCGGGACACCTTGGGCGAGCATCATCGAGGCTGCCGTGTGCCGAAGGTCGTGGAGCCGCACCGGCAACCCAAGGCGTTGCGCGATGGATCGGAAGGCGGCCGAGACGGCATCGGGCCGGTGCGGGCGACCCAGGACGTCCGTGAAGGCGAGCCTCTCGCGATCCTGCCACGCGGTGCCCGCGGCGAGCTTCGCGACCGCCTGGCGGGCTTTCTGGCGCTTGAGCGCGTCGATAGCTACGCCCGGGAGCATGACCGTCCGCCGGGAGCGTGCCGTCTTGGGCTCGGCGAGCTCGTATCCGCCTCCGGCCGCCTTCACAAGTGACCGCCGGACCACCAGGGAGCGGCCGTTGAGGTCGATATCCGTCCAGCGCAGTCCGAGCAGCTCGCCAAGGCGGAGCCCGCAGCCCACGGCCACGGCGAGCAGCGGGCCGTGCTGACCGTCTGCCGTCGCTGTGAGCAGGCGTCCGACTTCCGCGCCCGTTAGTGCCCGCATCTCGCGTCGCTCGAGGCGCGGCGGTCGTGCCAGGGCTGCGACGTTCCGAGTGAGCAGGCCATCGCGCTGCGCGTCGTGGAGCGCTCTGCGGAGCGTCGAGCGAGCGTGCCGGACGGTCTGCGGCGACAGGCCTCGAGCCTGGAGCCCGGCCATTGCTGACTCGACGTGCGCCGGAGTCAGCCTTGTCAGCGGAAGACGCGCCAGGGGCGCCCAGTAGCTCGTGACGTGGCGGGCGTACTCGCGATGCGTCGACTCCCGGATCCGCGGCCGGACCGCGACGATCCAATGGCTGAGGTAGTCGCCGATCGTCTGGCCGGTCGCGAAGCCGCCTGCCGATTCCCGCTTGAGATCGTCAAGCTTTCGGACAACCTCGGCCCGGGTTCGGCCCGACACGTAGCGTCGCACGGTCCGGGTACCGTCGGGGTGGGGGAGGATCGCACGTCCGCGTAGGCGGCCGTCGGCAGTCTCAATGATCGCGCCTTCGCCGGCCGATCGCCGCGAGGTTCTCCGGGCGGTAGACTTGACCATCGGTGGCGTTCCTCCTACACAGGATCGCGACCAAGACGCCCCTCGGTTAGCCCCGGGGGGCGTCTCGCGTGTCCGTCAGTATACGCCAACGTCCGAGAACGCGAAGGTGCCGCGAAGGTGCCAAAGGTGGTGCCGGAGCCGGGACTTGAACCCGGATGAGGTTGCCCTCAACGGTGTTTGAGACCGTCGCGTCTGCCGATTCCGCCACTCCGGCTCGGGATGGAGGCTGCCACATCGTAGCCTGAGCCGCGGAGGACGGGCGGCTCGGGGGCCGTTCGATCGCGTCACGGGAACCGACCACGACCTTGCCGCGTCTGGCGCCGGACCGATGCTAGACTCGCCGCGCCTGAGGATCGCCGTTGGGAGGATCACGCTGCCCGTCGAGGACGCTCGCCCGGCGCCGGCCGAGGACAACCCCATTCAGCGCCGGGACCTGATTCTTCTCGAACGTGCCCGGACGGGGGATCTCGAGGCGTTCAACGACCTCGTCCGCGCCTACCAGGACCACCTCTACTCACTGGTCGTGCGGATGGTTCCAGACCGCGACCAGGCGGGGGACGCGGTGCAGGAGGCATTCTTCTCCGCGTTCCGGAACATGGACCGGTTCCGCGGGGGCAGCGTGCGCTCCTGGCTGAGCCGGATCTGCGTCAACGCGGCGATGGACGCACAGCGGCTCAAGAAGCGGCGTCCGGCGCAGCCCTACCCGGAGCTCGAGGACGACAACTGGCAGCCGCCGGCCGGCGCCGACGCGGACCCGGAGCGGACGGCCATCGGAGCGGAACGAACCCGGGTGCTGCACGGGGCACTCGCCGCGATCACGGACGACCAGCGCACGGCGATCGTCCTGTTCGACGTGGAGGGCTACGACTACGGCGAGATCGCCGCGCTGACCGGCGTGAGCCTGGGCACGGTGAAGTCGCGCATCCACCGCGGGCGCCTGGCGCTCCGCGACCGACTGAGCGATCGAATGGAGCTGTTTCGTGGGTGAATCGGATCGGCGTCCGCACGACGGGGAACCGGACGGCGCTCCTGGCCGTCCAGCCCGTGACATGCCAGCTCCCCGCCCGTCCGGCGATTCTCACGAGTCCCACGACCTCCTGCTCGTCGCGGCCCTCGCCGCCGGCGACCTGACCTCGGATGATCGAGACCGTGCCGATCGCCAGGTGACCGCCTGCGCGGACTGCGCGGCCGTCCATCGCGACCTCCTCGCCATCGCCGACGCGATGGCCCGAATGCCCGAACCGGTCCGCCCGCGGGATTTCACGCTCACCGGCGAGGATGCCGCACGGCTCCGTCGCCCGTCGCTCCGACGGATGCTCCTCGGACTGGCCGGGCCGCGCGGGTTCGTGGGGCGGCCCCTGGCCGCCACGGTCACCTCGCTCGGCGTCGCCGGGATCGTCTTCGCATCGGCGTCCGGGATCCTCGGCGGCGCGGCGGCAGGCGCAAGCCCGGCCTCATCGGAAACCGGGGGCAACTACTTCGGCAGTCAATCTGGAGGTTCGGTCGAGCGCGATCTCACGCCGGCGCCCCTGCAGGACGCAGGACCTTCCAGCACCAAGGCCGTCCGTGGCTCTTCGCTTGACGCCCTGGGCAGCGGGACGCCGTTGATCCCGGTCGGATCGTCCGCGTTCGTGACCGACTCGCCTGAATCGGCGGAGGCACCGGGCGGTGCGCCGGTGCCGGCTTCGTCGGGCGGGCTCGATGTGGCTTCGTCGGCCGGGAACGATGTCGCCGCGCAGACCCACGGCCGACTCACCCAGGCGACCAGCTGGTCGCCGCTCCTCGTCGTGTCGGCGGCCTTCCTTGCCGTCGGCCTCGCCCTGTTCGCGCTGCGCAGGATCGCCGGCCGCCTGGTCTGACGCCCCGCCTGACGTCGATCGGCCGAGGCGTTCCCGACCAGCGCGGCGTTCCCGTCCAGCCGCACCGTCCGGGTACACTGATCGCGATCCACCTGGACCCGTTCGACCCGTCCCGAGGCCTGCCGATGGAACGCCTGATGCTGCTCGACGGCAACGGGCTCATCTACCGCGGATACTTCGCGCTTCCGCCGCTCACCACGTCACACGGTGAGCTGGTCAACGCCGTATTCGGCTTCTGCAGCATCGTGCTTCGTGGGATCCAGGACCTCCGTCCCGACTACCTGGCGGTCGCCTTCGATCTCCAGGGGCCCACCTTCCGCCACGAGCAGTACGCGGACTACAAGGCGACCCGGCAGCGCATGCCGGACGACCTGCGCGACCAGTTCCCCAAGGTCCGTGAGGTCGTGAAGGCGCTGCGCATCCCCGTCTTCGAACTCGCCGGGTACGAGGCGGACGACCTCATCGGCACGCTCGTCGTGGAGGCGGAGCGGCTCGGCCTGGACACCACCATCGTCACCGGCGACCTGGACATGCTCCAGATCGTCAGCGACCGGACGCGCCTCATGACGACCCGTTCGGGTGTCGAGAACACGATCATCTACGACCCGGCCCGGATCGAGGAGCGGTTCGGGCTGCGGCCGAACCAGATGATCGACTACAAGGCGCTCAAGGGCGATCCCACCGACAACATCCCGGGCGTCCCCGGAGTGGGGGAGAAGACCGCCGCGAAGCTCATTCGGGAATACGAGACCCTCGATGCCCTGTACGCGCGCCTGGACGAGGTGACGCCCGAGAAGCTGCGCGAGAAGCTGCGCGAGCATCGCGAGCAGGTCCTCCTGGGCCGCGACCTGTCGACCATCGTGCGCGATCTCCCGGCGCGGCTCGATCTGGACGCCGCGCGTCTCGGCGACTACGACCGCGACACCGTGATCCGGTTGTTCCGCGAGTACGAATTCCGATCGCTGATCGAACGCCTGCCGCCGATCAGCGGGGAATCGGCCATGGAAACCGTCGAGGCGCTGCGCGGCGCGGACGGAGGCGACCCGATCCCGGCCGCGCGCGTCGCCGGTGCGGAGCGCCCGACCGGGTGGGGCCCGGGACGCCCGATTCGCGCCGGGGCGGCGGCGGGTCCTTCACGGCCCGCGGACGGCCGCGAGCTGCAGCTGTCGCTCGACTTCGATTCGGTCGCGCCGTCGACCGCCGCTCCGGTCGCCGGCGATCGCGCCGCAGGCCCGCCCGGCCCGCTCGCGCCGCTCGAGGCCGACGACCTCCCGAGTGCCCTCGCCGTGGCGATCGCCGATCCCGCCCGCATCGAGGTCCACGGAGGTGACGCTCTCGATGACCTCGCGTCGTGGATCGGCGCGCAGTCCGCGATCGGCGCCGCGCTGTTCAAGGACGATCCTCGGCCCCGCGCCGGGACGCCACTCGCGATGGCGGTCGCGGGGATGGACGGGCGGGTCGTCGCGGTCGAGGGCGCGCCCGACGTCGATCGGTTGGCGCGGCTGGTCGCGGCGTCGGGCGTCCCGCTCGTCGGCCACGAGATCAAGGGCCTGCTCGTCGAACGGATCGCCGCGGATCCCGGTGCGCCGGATCTCCCCGTCGCCTTCGATACGCAGGTCGTCGCGTACCTGCTCAATGCCGCCCTGCGCAGCCAGACCATCGCCGACATCGTCGCCGAGCAGGTGGACCTGATCCTGCCGCCGGCCGCCGAACTGACGCCCGCCGCCCGGGCCGGCCTCGAGGCGCTCGCCGCACTCACCGTCCGGGAGCCGCTCGCGGCCGCGCTCGAGCGCGAGGGCCTCGCAAGACTCTTCCACGAACTGGAACTCCCGCTCATCACCGTCCTCGCCCACATGGAGGCGACCGGGGTCGCCCTCGACCGCTCCGCCCTGGCCCTGCTCGACACCGAGTTCGCCGCTGAGATCGACCGCCTCGAGCAAGGGATCTACGCCGATGTCGGTCATGAGTTCAATCTCGGCAGCCCGAAGCAGCTCGGGGAGATCCTGTTCGAGGAGCTCCGCCTCCCGAAGGGCAAGCGGACGAAGACCGGCTACTCGACGGACGCCTCGGTTCTCGAGGAGCTCCGAACCGCCCACCCGATGGTCGACAAGCTACTCGAGTGGCGGACGTACACGAAGCTTCGCTCGACGTACATCGAAGCGTTGCCGGCCCTGATCGCCGACGACGGCCGACTGCACACGACCTTCCACCAGGCCGTGGCTGCGACTGGACGGCTCTCATCCTCGGACCCCAACCTCCAGAACATCCCCATCCGCACGCCCCTCGGCCGGCGGATCCGGCGAGCGTTCGTGGCCGGCGACCCGGGGCTCACCCTGATGGCCGCCGACTACTCGCAGATCGAGTTGCGCATCCTCGCCCACGTGTCCGGCGACCAGCACCTCAAGGACGCGTTCGCGCGCGGGGCCGACATCCACCGCGAGACGGCCGCCCGCGTGCTGAAGAAGGACGGCGCCGACGTGACGCACGGCGAGCGCTCGATGGCCAAGATGGTCAACTTCGGGATCGCCTACGGGATGAGCGACTTCGGCCTCTCGACGCGGGCCAACATCCCCCGCGCCGAGGCGCAGGACTTCATCAACACGTATTTCGCGACCTACTCCGGGATCAGCTACTACATGCTCCATATCAAGGAACAGGCGCGGGAGAAGGGGTTCGTCACGACCCTCCTGGGCCGGAAGCGGCAGATCCCGGAGCTGCGCGCGGCGAATGCCGCCCTGCGCGGGGCCGGGGAGCGCATGGCGATCAACATGCCGATCCAGGGAACCGCTGCCGACATCACCAAGATCGCGATGGTTCGCGTCGCGGAGCGGCTGCGCGATGGTGGATTTGCCGCTCGCCTGCTCCTCCAGGTCCACGATGAGCTCCTGTTCGAGGTCCCGCGCGACGAGGTGGATCGGCTCGCGCCGGTGGTGCGCGAGACCATGGAATCGGCCTTGCCGCTGGACGTGCCACTGACGGTGGACGTCAAGGTCGGCGACGATTGGGAGGCGCTCACGCCGATGGCGGCACCCGAGGTCGGAACGGCACCCGAGGTCGGAACGGCGCCGGTCGCGACGTGACCACGGCCGATCGTACTGTCGAGCCGGCGCGCAATGCCTGAGCTGCCCGAGGTGGAGACCGTCGCCCGCGACCTGCGGCCGCTGCTCGTCGGCGCCACGATCGTCGACGCGCGCTGCTCGTGGGCGCGAACGCTGCGTACGCACGCACCCGGGACGATCGGGGCGGCGCTGGCCGGGCGAACGATCGAGGGTATCGGTCGTCGAGCCAAGCAGCTCGTGATCGATCTCTCGGGTGGGATGGCCCTCACGGTGCATCTCAAGATGACCGGCCAGCTGTTCGTCGTGCCGGCCGGTCGACCCGACGACCCGTATGTTCGCCTGGCGATCGCATTCGCCGACGGGCGCGAGCTTCGCTTCCGCGACATCCGCAAGTTCGGAAAGGTCGGCCTGTATCCGCGCGACCGGGCCACCGGCGAATTGGTCACGGAGCCCGGGGCGGGGGCGGTGTTCGCCGACATCGGCCCGGAACCACTCGATCGGGCGTTCGACCTGCGCGCGTTTCGGCGCCGGCTGCGAGCCCGCAAGGGGCGCCTCAAGCCGCTCCTCCTTGATCAGTCGTTCGTGGCGGGCATCGGCAACATCTACGCCGACGAGTCGTTGTGGCTCGCTCGCCTGCATCCGCTCCGGACGGCGCCGACGCTTCGGCCGGCCGACGAGCGACGGTTGTACGAGGCGTTTCGCTCGATCCTTGCCGAGGCGATCGAGCGGCGCGGGTCGTCCGTCGACGACTACACGGCGCCCGACGGCGACGGCTCGATGCAGGATCGGCTGCAGGTGTACCAGCGGACCGGCCTGCCGTGTCCGCGCTGCGGGCGGGCGATCAAGCGACTCGTTCTGGGGGCCCGGTCGACCCACTTCTGCTCGTGGTGCCAGCGCCTGCCGTCGGCCGACCGGCGAGCCGCCGCGGCGCCGTTGCGGACGGCGTCCGATGGGACTCGATCCGCGGGTCCGCGATGGTCCGACCTCGGGGGCACCCCGGCGGCGGCCCAGGTCGAGGCAACCAGGCGGGCCGAGGCAACCAGGCGTGCCGCCGCGACCCGACGTGCCGCGGCGCGCGAGTCCGCCGCTGCCACCACCACACCGGGGACGCGCTGATGTCGATCCTGCGGCTGACCGGGGTGACCCGGGAGATCGGCACGTTCGTGATCCTCGACGCCATCGACGCGTCCATCGCCCTGGGAGATCGGATCGGACTGGTGGGTCCAAATGGGGCCGGCAAGACGACGCTCCTGCGGATCGCTGCCGGTCGCGATGAGGCGGATCTCGGGACGGTCCAGCGCAAGCGCAACCTGACCCTTGGGCTCCTGGCCCAGGAAGCACACTTCGACGACGTGTTCATGGCCGCGCCGGACCTCCGGACCGCGGTCCGGGCCGGCGCCGGGCATCTGGACCTGATGGCCGCCGAGCTGGCCCGCCTCGAGGTCGGCGGCCACGTGACGGAACCCGCGTACGCCGAGCTGCAGCACCGATTCGAACTGCTCGGCGGGTACACCCTCGATCAGCGGGTCGACTCGGCGCTGTCGGGGCTGGGCTTCCCGCGCAGCGACTGGACGCGACCGCCGACGGCGCTCAGTGGGGGCGAACAGACGCGCGCATCGCTCGCACGGCTGGTCATCGCCGACCCCGATCTGCTCCTGCTGGACGAGCCGACGAACCATCTCGATCTCGACGCCCTGGAGTGGCTCGAAGAGCATCTCCGGCGACGCGCGGGTTCGCTGCTTGTCGCGTCACACGATCGCGCGTTCCTCGATGCCACCGTCACCCGGGTCTGGGAGCTGCGCGACCGCCATCTCACGGCATTTCGCGGCGACTACGCGGCATACCACCGCCAGCGCCTGGACCGCGACGCGCGCGCCGTCAAGGACGCCGACAGCCAGGCCGACCAGATCGCCCGCGAGCAGGAGCTGGTCCAGCGCTACCGGAGTCACCGCAAGTTCAACAAGATGCACGAGCATGAAGCGCGCCTCGAGCGGCTCCAGGCCGAACGGCGCGAGGCGCCCCGCGCAGGCCGGCGACTCAAGTTGCCGCAGACCGCGCTCGCCGGGGGCGGCCCGACACGATCCGGTGAGATCGTCGTCCGCATCGAGGACCTGGTTGCCGGCTACCTCCCGGGCCGGGGAGCCGTCGATGCCGATGGGGCGCCCGCCAGCGCGGCGCACGAGGTTGCGCGGATCCCGTTCCTGGCGGCTCAGCGTGGCGATCGCGTCGGGATCGTCGGTCCGAACGGGGCCGGCAAGACCACGCTGCTTCGAACGATTGCCGGGGACCTGCCGCCCATCGACGGCGGCCTGACGTTCGGGAGCGGCGTCCAGATCGGCTACCTCGCCCAGCTGCGGGGTGCGGCGATTCCGGGCACCACGGTGATCGACGCATTGCTCGCGGCCATCCCGGTGACGCCCGGCGAGGCACGCGGCTACCTCGCCCGGTTCCTGTTCCGGGGCGACGACGCGTTCAAGGAGGTCCGCGCGCTGTCGGGCGGTGAGCGCTCGAGGCTCGAACTGGCGCTGCTCGGGATCCAGGCCTCGAACCTGCTCTTGCTGGACGAGCCCACGAACCACCTGGACATTCCCGCACGTGAGGCGATCGAAGGGTTCCTCGCCGATTCTCCGGCGACACTCCTCGTCGTCTCCCACGACCGACGGTTCCTCGAGACGATCTGTACGCGCCTGTGGGTCGTGGACGCCGGATTCGCGGCGCCGTTCGATGGGGGCTATCGGGCGTGGCGCGCGGCCGTGGCCGATGGGTGGACGGTCGCCGGAGCGATCGAACAGGAGTCGAAGCGGCTGCGCTCGTCCGCGGGACGGGCGAGCTCGAGAAACGCGGCCACTCCGGCGGACGGCACGCCGAACGCCGGAGCGGGGGCCGCGGCGAGCTCGAAGGTTCCGCCGGTGAGCCGATCCGGCAGTTCGCCGCCGCGCCGCCGTGAGCGGCTTTCCAAGGATGCGTACCGCCGCCAGAAGGACGTTGCCGACGCCGAGTTGACCCGTCTCGGGTTGCGCAAGAGCCACCTCGAGCTCGCCATGGGTTCGTCCACCGTTCAGGCCAACTTCGTCGAGCTGCGCCGGATCGCGAGTGAGCTGGCGGACGTCGAGTCTGCGCTGTCGGCGGCCGAAGACGCCTGGCTGCAGCTCGAGGAGCGGGCCCCGTGACCCGGTCGACGGCCGGCCGGCGCGCGCTGCGCATCGGTCTCGTCGGGCCGATCGGCTGCGGCAAGTCCACGGTGGCCGCCTGGTTGGCCGACGCGGGCGCGGCGGTGATCGATGCCGACAGCCACGCACGGGCGGTTCTCGACATCGGTGAGCCGGCACTCGACGAGGTCGTGGTCGCGTTCGGCGACGACCTCCTTCTGGCCGACGGGTCGCTCGACCGGGCGGCGCTGGCCACGCGCGTGTTCGACGATCCGGACGCCCTGGCGCGCCTCGAGGCAATCGTTCATCCGGCTGTCCGCCCGAGGATCCTGGCGGCGCTGACGGCTGCCGAGGCGGATGGCTGCGCGATCGTGGTTCTCGAGGCGATCCGCCTGGTCGACGCCGGCTATCGGCCGCTCATGGACGAGGTCTGGCTGGTGACGTGCAAGCCGGAGACGCAACTGGCCCGCCTCGCGCTGCGCGGCCTCGAAGGTGCAGGGGCAGAGCGGAGGGTCGGGGCGCAGCGCGGGCTTCTCGACCGGGCGGCGACGGTGGCCGACCGTGTCGTCTCGACGGACGGCCCGCGCACCGACGTGCGCCGAACCGTGTTGTCGGCTCTCGAAGCGGCGCAGGCCGAGTTCCGGGCCCACCCGAGCTGAATCGCGTCGGACACGAAGCGGCCACTCGACCCGCCGCGGCAGCGGACCGAGTGGCCGGGGAGGCGCGCCGGGTCAGCGGCGCGGAGATGCATGCACGATCGGGCGGGAGACCAGCCCCGCCCGTGATTACGGCGCGGGCGAGGGCGAGGGCGACGGCGACGGGCTCTCGAGCGGAGGCGGCGTGACCACGGGGCCGTTCCCGGCCGGATACGTCTCGGGGATCGGCAGGCCGTACTTCGTGATCAGGCGGTTGGTCGTGGCCCCCAGTTTCGAAACGTCGGCAATCCGCACATCGACATCGGGTCGGAGGATCAGGGTGAACTGGGCATTGCCCGCTGCCTGGAGGTGGGCGATCTCCTCGGACAGGGCCAGCGTGGCCTTGAGGATGTAGAACGTCCCGGTCCGGGCCAGGATCACCATGTTCTGGTAGGTGATCTTGGTCGACTTGTCGGTGTAATAGCGACCCTCATCGAGGAGGTCCTGGGGCACGTTCACGGTCGCGGTCACGAACACATCCACCGTGTTGCCCGCCTCGAGGACGCCGCCGACCGCGCGATCGTCGGTGACCGTCATCGAGACGGCGCGCCACGCCTCCGAATCGGGGGCAACGGTCTCGGTCGGGTCGAGGATGGAGAACTTGCCGCCGGTCGTGGTCGAGGCGAGCATGTTCGACGTGATCAGCTGTCCGTCGAGGGCGGTGATCGCCAGGACCCGACCCAGGACGAGGTCGAGCGTCGAAAACACGCCCTTCTCGTTCGTTCGGTCGATGGGAACCTGGCGGACGGCGACGTCGCCGGCTTCGATCGGCTTTCGCGCAGGAATGTCACGGATGGCCACGACGACGGCAACCGTCGGTGTCTCGCCGGTACCCGCCTGCTGCTGGGCCTGGTTGAGCAGGACGAACGCCGCCCCGCCGGCGGCGATCGCGAGGATCACGCCGAAGAGGACGATATAGCGCCCTCGCCTGCTCGGATCCTTGTACTCCATCTCCATGGTGCGTGTGCCTCCCGTGGAGGGTCGACGCGCGCCGCGCCGCCCGATGTCGTTGGCACCGTGCCCCGCCGGCTAGTTCCAGGGCACCAGGCGCGCCACCTGACCGCGACGCAGCTGGGGATCGTTCATGTCGGTGATGACCGGACTGATCGCATACGCCTCGACCGTGTTCGTGTTGGTGGATGCGATCCGCATCACGGCAAAGCCGGTGATGTCCACGTACTCCTGGTTGCCGCCGGAACTGCTGGTCCCGACATAGATCGTGAGTGGCAGCAGATGGGTCACGGGCACGCTCGGCGTGTCGCCGTTCATGCCGGTCGCCCGGATGACGAAACTGTGCTGGCCGGGGGCCATCGTGCCGGTGTTGATCGTGAGCGTGACGTCCGTCCCCGAACCTGGGGTCGGCGTGACCCCGTTTGCCGAGAACGAGACCGCGCCCGCACCGGTCGGCAGTGGCGTGTCGGCCGACAGGGTGACCGTGCCGTCGAACGGGGGGCCGGACCGCTTCAGGTTGAGCGTGAAGGTGGCGGTGTCGCCGGGACTGGCCACCGTCTGTTGCCTGGAATCCGAGGTGAGGGTGAAGTCGCGCGACACGGACCCGATCTGGAGCGCAAAGGGCTCCAGCTTCGTGGTCAGGTAGGGGCTGCCGGCCTGTCCCTGGACCCACAGCGTGTAGATCCCGGTCGGCGCGCCGCTGGTCGTCGCGTTCTGCATCGAGACGCTGGTGCCCGACCCGATCGATGGTGTGACCGGGTTCGGGCTGTACGTGAACGGGCTGGCTCCACCGAGCAGCGAACCGGTATTCATCGGATTCTGGGCATCCAGCGCGTCGCTGAGCGTGCTGAGATCGACCGCCCCGGTGAACGCCTGGTTCCGCGACACCTTGAACGATCCGGCCGAGGCGGTCAGTCCGGATGTGGGCAGCACGATGGTCCCCGGCGGCGAGATCGTGAAGTCGGGGATCGCCATGGTCTGACCGGAATAGACCAGGACGAGGATCTCCTTGCCAGGCGCAAACCGGCTGTTCACGGCGTCGATGGCGATCCCGGTCGCATTCCCGCTCATGATCGCGATCTGGTCGTTGGGGTCCGGCGGGCTGACGATCGATGGGAACTTCGGTCCCGGGTACCCGCCGTTCAGGATCCAGTTCGCCTCCATCGCCTTCAAGGTGTTGGAGGTGGTGCCCGAGGTCACCTTGTTGTAGTAGAGCTGAGACACGTCCGTCGCGAAGTTACGGATGTCGAGCGCCACAAAGCCCCGAAAGTCAGCGCCATTCGACGGCTGTGCCCCCTGTCCGAGGATGGCCACGACCGGACCGTGGTTGGCCGGGTCGCCGCCGGGGGTGACCGCGTCGAAAGCCGCCCCCGGGCCGGGATTGGTCCGCAGAACTGCGTCGGCGTCTGTCCCGAGGCACGACGTGTCCGCGGTCGCGAAGAAATCCATGAACTGGCCCTGGTTGCCCGGGCACGGCGAGGTCGCGCCGCTCTGGGGGCCCGGAGCGTTGACGTAGCGACGAACCGCGATCGGCAGGAGGTTCCCGTTGAGGTTCACTCGGGCGCGAGCGCCGATCTGGTTCGAGCCCAGCCCGACGACCCCACCGAAGACGTAGGGGATGCTGTTCGCGACCGCCACCCGGACGTCGCCGCCGGTGATCAGGATCCCGTTCGAGAGATAGAGCGGATCGCCCGCGTGACCGGCTTCGTACACCGGCGTGACCGGGGGAAGGGTCGGCGTGACGCCGTTGGGATCGACGCCGAAGTTGCGCGTCAGCACGTCGCGCGCCGCGGCATCGGCGTTCGCGTCGGACTCGCCACGGATGAGCGCGTTGGCGGCCGCGAGGGCGGCCGCGTCGGCGGCGTTCTGGAGAAATCGTCGCTCCGAGTAGAACCGACCGACATCGATCGCGAGACCGGCGCCGGCGAGCAGGATCACGGCCGACAGGGCGAACAGGACGAGGACCTGACCGCGGTCCCGAGCGCGCGCCGGACGACGTGGGGCGGGTCGCGAGCGCGGGGCGCGCGGTTGCAGCGCACGGCGCAGGTTCAATTGATCACCATGGTGACCTGCCCGGTGAGGGCCAGCCGTCCGCCGCCGTCCTTCGGAAGCAGAGCGGAAATCAGCGGGATCAGCAGGTCCTGGTGATAGACCGCGGAAACCGTGACCTGCTGCCCGGTGCGCGGTTCGGAATCGGTGACACCGGTCGGGATCACGTAGGCGACCGTGAGGTCGCCGTTCGAGAACGTCTGCCCGCTCTGTGACCAGGTGGTGCCGGTGGTGAAATTCGGTGCCGTCTTGGTCAGCAGGTTCATCGAGGCCGTCAGCGACGACTTGATCCGGTTGTTTCGGGCCGTGTCGTTCTGGGCCTTCGTGAGGGTGAGGTCGTAGACATAGATCGAGCCCTCGCGGGCAGCCTCGCGGCTGGCGTTGGTGAGGGTGACGTAGGCGTTGAAGATGAAGCCGAACTGGATGATCCCGAGGAGGATCAGCATCATCGGAGTCAGGACGAGCGCGAACTCGACCAGACCCTGACCTCGTTCGCGACGCGCGGGCACGGCGGACCCGCCGGTTGCTCGAACCATGCTCAGAAGTCTCGGGTCGGGGAGTCCCCCGCGGTATGGGTCATTCGTCCCACGACATGCCAGACGCCAGTCAGGCCGATCATGAACACCCGTTCGATTTGAGCGTCACGTCTGATAGACTTCGGGCCGTGCCCGACTTCAAGCTGGTAGCCGACTTCCAGCCGACCGGCGACCAGCCGGCGGCGATCGAGCGCCTCGTCGATGGGCTGGGCCGAGGCTTCCGTCACCAGACCCTGCTGGGAGCGACCGGAACGGGCAAGACTTTTGTAACGGCTGCTGTCATACAGGCGGTGAACAAGCCCACCCTCGTGCTGGCTCACAACAAGACCCTCGCCGCCCAGCTCTACGCCGAGTTCCGCGAGTTCTTTCCCGAGAACGCCGTCGAGTACTTCGTCAGCTACTTCGACTACTACCAGCCCGAGGCGTACCTCCCGCGCTCGGACACGTACATCGAGAAGGACTCCAGCCGGAACGACGAGATCGATCGGCTTCGCCACGCGGCCACGCACGCCCTGTTCGAACGACGCGACGTGATCGTCGTCGCCTCGGTGTCGTGCATCTACGGCATCGGCGCCCCGGTGGACTACGGCGCGACGGTCCTCCGCCTTCGGACCGGCGGCCAGTACCGGCGGGACGCGGTGCTCCGCCAGCTCGTCGACCTCCAGTACCAGCGCAACGATGCCGCCCTTGGTCGCGCGCGCTTCCGCGTGCGCGGCGACACCCTCGAGTACCAGCCGGCGTCCGAGGAGCACATCGTCCGGGTCGAGTTCTTCGGCGACGAGGTGGAGCGCATCACCGAGCTGGATCCACTGACCGGTGAGCTGCTCGCCGATCGGAAGGAGACCAACGTCTACCCCGCGAGCCACTACGTCACCCCGGCCGACAAGCTGGCTGCCGCGATCGTCGACATCGAGGCCGAGATGGAGGAGCGGGTGACGGGGCTCGAGGCGGAGGGTCGCGCGCTCGAGGGCGCCCGGCTCCGCCAGCGGACGACCTTCGACCTGGAGATGCTCCGCGAGCTCGGCTACTGCTCGGGCGTCGAGAACTACTCCCGGCACCTCTCGCGACGCGAGGCCGGAAGCCGGCCGTGGACCCTGCTCGACTACTTCCCGCCGGACTGGCTGCTCGTCGTCGACGAGTCGCACATGACCATCCCGCAGTCGGTCGGCATGTACAAGAACGATCGGACGCGCAAGGAGGTCCTCGTCGACTTCGGGTTCCGCCTGCCGTCGGCCCTCGACAACCGGCCGTTGACGTTCGAGGAGTTCGAGGCGACTGTCAGCCGGGCCATCTATCTGAGCGCGACGCCCGGACCGTACGAGCTGGAACGCAGTCAGCGGATCGTGGAGCAGCTCATCCGCCCGACCGGCGTCGTCGACCCGACGATCTCGGTTCGTCCCACGGAGGGCCAGATCGACGACCTGATCGAGGAGATCCGGGTCCGCGCCGAGCGCGGCGAGCGGGCCCTGATCACCACCCTGACCAAGAAGATGGCCGAGGATCTCACGGACTACCTGAAGGAACTCGGGATCAAGGTCCAGTACCTCCACTCGGAGGTGGACACACTGGAGCGCGTCGCGATCCTGCGCGACCTCCGCCTCGGCGTCTTCGACGTCCTCGTCGGGATCAACCTGCTCCGCGAAGGGATCGACCTGCCCGAGGTGACCCTGGTCGCCATCCTGGACGCCGACAAGGAGGGGTTCCTGCGCTCGAGCTGGTCGCTCATCCAGATGATCGGACGGGCCGCGCGGAACATCGGCGGGGAGGTGGTCATGTACGCCGACCGGGTGACCGAATCGATGCGCGCGGCCATCGACGAGACGGATCGCCGGCGCGCGGTCCAGGAGCGCTACAACACGGAGAACGGGATCGAGCCGACGACGATCGTCAAGGGCATCCACGACATCAACCAGCGCCTGCGCTCGGTGGCGGAATCGACGGTGGTCTACACCTCGGAGCGTGGTACCCGGGAATTCGGGGCTGCGGACCGGGCCAGGGTCGAGGCGCTGGTCAAGCGTATGGAGGCCGAGATGAAACAGGCGGCGCGGGAGCTCGAGTTCGAGCGCGCGGCCGCGCTCCGCGACGAGATCCAGCAGATCCGGTTCCAGGTTCTCGAGGAAGATGCCTCCATTCAGGTCGGGCGGGCGGCGGAGAAGGCGGGGGAGCGTGCCGCCGGGTCCGGGCTCACGGGGGCCTCCGGGCTGACCGGGGCCGCGGATCGCGCGCGTGGGCGGCGGGCACGCGAGGCTGCGGCCGAGGGTCCCGCGCTGGAGGTGACGTCGATTTCGGTGGTTCCCGTCGGCCAGGACGACGACGGTGACGACGCCGCGGCCGAGGACGGCGCGGCCGAAGGTACGGCCGCGGACTGGCTCCCCGGGATCCGCGACGAGCACGATGACGACGACGGCCGGCCGTCACGCTGGGTGGAGCGGCCCACGTGGGACCGGACGGTCACCCCGAACATCCGCCGCCGGACGGGTTCCCGCCCGGCGCGCCGCCGCTGAGACGGCATGGCCGGCACGCGGGAGACGGCGCGCGGGCGCGTCGTCGTGGTCGGATCGGTCAACGCCGACCTCATCGTTCGTGTGGCCCATCTCCCCCGACCCGGTGAGACCGTCGTCGGCGGAACGTTCGAGCGGCACGGCGGCGGCAAGGGCGCCAACCAGGCGGTCGCGGCAGCGCGGGCCGGCGCGTCGGTGCGGTTCATCGGCGCGGTTGGGGACGACGACGACGGGCGGGCCGCGGCCGCCGATCTCGCGGCCGAGGGGATCGACACCTCGGGCGTCGCCGTCCTTGCCGATGCGCCCACGGGAATCGCCCTGATCGTGGTGGGACCAACCGGCGAGAACCAGATTGCCGTGGCCTCGGGCGCCAACGGCCGCCTCGACGCCGACATGGTCGACTCGGCCCTCGCGGCAGACCCCCTCCGGCCGGGCGACGTGTGTCTCGTCGGGTTCGAGGTTCCCGCCTCCGCCGTTCTGGCCGCGGCGATCGCCGCTCGTGCCGTCGGGGCGACAGTCATTGTGAATCCCGCTCCGGCCCGCGCGATGGACCGGGGCCTCGAAGCACTCGGCCCGATCCTCACGCCGAACCGCGGTGAGGCGACGACCCTCACGAGGATGGATGATCCCCTCGATGCCGCCCACGCCCTCGTCGCCCGAACCGCGTCGCCGGTCATCGTGACCCTCGGGTCCGATGGGGCGCTCCTCGTCGCGCCGGGCAGGGAGGTCGAACGCCTGCCGGCCCACCGCGTCGAACCGATCGACACGACCGGCGCCGGCGACGCGTTCAACGGGACGCTCGCCGCGGAACTTGCGCATGGGCGTTCGCTCCGCGAGGCGGCGGAAACGGCGATGGTGATGGCCGCACTGACCACGCTCGCGGTCGGGGCCCGAGCGATGCCGCGGGCGGGCGGCGACACGCGCGCGGCGCTGGCACGGGCGGCGCTGGCGCGGACGGGCTCGCGATGACGGTCGCTCGGGCCCGGCGCGGCGTGCGTGGAGTGGCTCGCCGCCTGCCCGAGCCCATCAAGCGGGTGCTTCGTCGGATCGTCAGCGCGGACCGGTTCGCCCCGCCGCCGGCGATCCGCCGTTTCGACCTTCGGCTGCCGGCGCCGCCGGCCCGGCACCTGACGCGCGCAGCGCTTCAGATCGAGGTCCCCTGGCGCATGTACGTGCCGCGTCGGCTCGAAGCCGACGGCCTCGCTCGCTACGAACCCGAGGCCATGGCCGTGTTCCTGGCCGCCATCGAACGCGACCCGGACCGGTCGGTCTTCGACGTCGGTGCCAACGTCGGCGTCTTCTCGGTCGTCGCGTCGGCGACGACGGACGCGACCGTCGTGGGGTTCGAGCCGACGCCCGACCTCGCCGCGACCTTCCGTTCGATCGTGACGGCCAACGGGCTCGAGTGCATCGTCGAGGAGCTGGCACTGGGCGCCACCTCGGGACGGGCGACGCTCCACCTGTCCGACATCACCGACAGTTCCAACTCGCTCCGCAGCGGATTTCGGCCGGGGACCCGGGTCGTCGATGTCGGCCTCGAGCGTCTCGACGACTACATCGCCCGGACCGGTCGCACCCCCGGCGTCCTGAAGATCGATACCGAGTCGACGGAGCCGGACGTCCTGCGCGGGGCCCTCGAGATGCTGCGGACGGCGCGACCGTGGATGGTCTGCGAGGTGCTCGCCGGGCGGACGGAGGTCGAGTTGATGGAGATCCTGCGGCCGCTGGGATATCGCTGGTACCCGCTTGCCGACCATCTCCCCGCCGAGGAGGCCGACGAGATCCGCGGCGATCCGACGTACAGGCACCTGGACTGGCTCTTTGTCCCCGAACCGCCGGACGACGCGTTCTGGTCGTCGGCCCGTGCCTGGCGGACGGCGCTGGAGTCAACCTCCCGGCGCTAGAACGCCTGTTCCGTTTCGCCCGGTTCGCGTACACTGGTGGCCATCATGCCCCTCGATCAGATCGTCGTTCGCGGCGCCCGCGAGCACAACCTGCGCAATGTGACCGTCGCGTTCCCGCGCGACCGCCTCGTGGTCATCACCGGCCTCAGCGGGAGCGGGAAGTCGAGCCTCGCCTTCGACACGATCTACGCCGAAGGCCAGCGCCGTTACGTCGAGAGCCTGAGTGCCTATGCGCGCCAGTTCCTGGGACAGATGGAGAAGCCCGACGTCGACCAGATCGACGGGCTGTCGCCGGCCATTTCCATCGACCAGAAGGGCTCGAGCCGCAACCCGCGGTCCACGGTCGGCACGGTGACCGAGATCTACGACCACCTGCGCCTGCTGTTCGCGCGGATCGGCATCCCGCACTGCCCGGACGGTCATCGGATCGAGCGGCAGACGACACAGCAGATCGTCGACCAGGTGCTGGCGCTGCCGGAGGGAACGCGACTGCTCGTCCTCGGCCCGCTGATCAAGGACCGCAAGACCGAGGGTGACCGGATCTTCGAGACGGCCCGAAAGCAGGGTTTCGTGCGCGCGCGCGTCGACGGCGCCATGGTCGACCTCTCGGAAGCGCCCAAGCTCGACAAGTACAAGCGCCACTCGATCGACGTCATCGTGGATCGATACGTCGTGCGCCACGCCGAGGCGCCCGATGGCGCGGAGCGCGCTGCCGACGGCCGGCCGATCGACCCCGAATCCGGCCGGATCATCCCGGATCCGGACGCGGGCCGGCTCGCCGATTCCGTGGAGACCGCGCTCCGGCTGGGGGACGGCGTGGTCCTGATCGCGCCGGCGGCCCGCGACGGCGAGGCGGTGGACTTCCCGGAACAGCGCTATTCGGAGCGCTACTCGTGCGCCTACGACGGGTTCACGATCGACGACTTCGAGCCACGCAACTTCTCGTTCAATTCGCCGCACGGGGCGTGTCCCCAGTGCACGGGTCTCGGGACCAAGCTGGAAATCGACCCCGATCTCGTCATCGCGGATCGTTCGGTCAGCGTCGTCAAGGGAGGCGTGGTGCCCTGGGCGCGGATGCCGACCGACGCGTCGTG
The DNA here is from genome assembly GCA_919901745.1 of Chloroflexota bacterium. Classification (GTDB taxonomy): domain Bacteria; phylum Chloroflexota; class Limnocylindria; order Limnocylindrales; family CSP1-4; genus CAKKPP01. The sequence continues at coordinate 28,138 of CAKKPP010000016.1, forward strand.
GCGAATGAAGATCGTCGAGGCGGTCTTCGAGTCGCACGGCTGGGACGTCAGCGTGCCGATCCGCGACCTGCCCAGGGAGGCGGTCGACAGCCTGCTCTACGCGGCCAAGGATGAGAAGGTTGTCATTCGCTACCGCCACGAGCGCGGCGAGAACTCGTATGTCGCGTCGTTCGAGGGGGTCGTCACCAACCTCGAGCGCCGCTACCGGGAGACCGAGTCGGACTACATCAAGACCGAGCTCGAGAGATACATGGTGTCGCGGCCGTGCCCCACCTGCGGCGGGAAGCGCCTCCGCCCCGAGATCCTGGCGGTGACGATCGATGGGAAATCGATCCACGATGTCTCGACGACGTCGGTGACCGACGCGCTCGCCTGGGTCGGCGAGCTCTCGGCGAAGCTCAACGAGCGCGAGCGGACGATCGCCTACCAGGTGCTCAAGGAGATCACGGCCCGCGTCGGCTTCCTGGTCGACGTCGGGTTGGACTACCTGACGCTCGATCGGGCCAGCGTGACGCTGTCCGGCGGCGAGGCCCAGCGAATCCGCCTGGCGACCCAGATCGGGACGACGCTGATGGGGGTCCTCTATATCCTCGACGAGCCGTCCATCGGGCTCCACCAGCGCGACAACGCCAAGCTCATCGCCACCCTGACCCGTCTCCGCGACCTGGGCAACACGGTCCTCGTCGTGGAGCACGACGAGGAGACGATCCGTACCGCCGACTGGGTCGTCGACATCGGCCCGCTGGCCGGCGAGCACGGTGGCGAGATCATCGCCAACGGGCCGCTCGAGACGCTCCTGTCGGAACCCAGGTCCATCACCGGCGCCTATCTCCGCGGCGAACGCTCGGTGCCGATTCCCGGGAAGCGCCGCCGCGGCAACGGCCTCGCCGTCGCGATCCGCGGGGCCCGCGAGCACAACCTGAGGACGATCGACCTGCGGGTGCCGCTCGCCACGTTCACGGCCGTGACCGGCGTGTCGGGGAGCGGCAAGAGCACGCTCGTCACGGAGGTCCTCTACCGGGCCCTCGCACGCCAGCTCAACGGATCGCGCGAGTCGGTGGGCGCGCACGACCGGCTGGAGGGCGCCGAGCACATCGACAAGATCATCGAGATCGACCAGAGCCCCATCGGGCGGACCCCGCGCTCCAACCCGGCCACCTATACCGGCCTCTTCACGACGATCCGCGAGCTGTTCGCCGGCGTCCCCGAGTCGCGCGTCCGCGGCTATGGTCCGGGGCGGTTCAGCTTCAACGTCAAGGGTGGCCGGTGCGAGCACTGCAAGGGCGACGGGATCCTCAAGATCGAGATGCAGTTCCTGCCCGACGTCTACGTCACCTGCGAGGTCTGCAAGGGCAAGCGCTACAACCGCGAGGCGCTGGAGATCCACTACAAGGGTCGCTCGATCGCCGACGTCCTCGAGATGACGATCGACGAGGCCGTCGGGTTCTTCGCTGCCGTGCCCAAGATCCGGATGAAGCTCGAGACGCTGTTCGACGTCGGACTCGGCTACGTCCATCTGGGCCAGCCGGCGACGACGCTGTCGGGCGGCGAGGCGCAGCGGGTCAAGCTGGCGACGGAGCTGTCACGGCGGGCGACGGGGCGGACGCTGTACGTGCTCGACGAGCCGACGACCGGACTCCACTTCGCGGACGTCGAGAAGCTCCTGCAGGTGCTTCACCGACTCGTCGATCAGGGCAACACCGTTCTCGTGATCGAGCACAACCTCGACGTGATCAAGACGGCCGACTGGATCGTCGATCTCGGTCCGGAAGGCGGCGATCGCGGTGGCCGGATCATCGCCGAAGGGACGCCCGAGAAGGTGGCCAGGACGAAGGGATCGGCCACGGGCGAATACCTGGCGCGGGTGCTTCGCGGGGACCCGCTGGTTCCGCTCAGCGATGTCACGTTCGCGGAAGCGGCGGGACGAGGCAACGGGCACGGCGC
>CAKKPP010000016.1:30181-72005 GCA_919901745.1 Chloroflexota bacterium
CGCTCAGCGATGTCACGTTCGCGGAAGCGGCGGGACGAGGCAACGGGCACGGCGCGCCGCCCGACGCGTCTCCGGGCCTACCGACCCGCAAGCGAGCGGCCGCGGCCCGCTGAGGTCCGCCGGCCCGCCGCGGCCCGACCGGGGCCCGGGACCGCTGGATCGTCCCCTGGGCGGATCAGGCGCCGATGACGGCGAACCCGAGGGCCCGGGCGGCCTGGGCGAGCCGCAGGTCGAATGTGACGAAGGGGAGCGATCGCCCGCCTGCGCGCTCGGCCGCGGCCAGGTGGAGGGCGTCGAGCGTCCTCGAGCCGGTCACCCGCCCGATCTCGGCTGCCCGCCGGCACACGGCGTCGTCGAGCCCCACGACCAGCGTCCGGCGCCAGTCCGAGTCGAACCCGGAGAGCGCGAGCCCGATGTCAGGATCGTCGAGCCGTCGGGTCAGGGCGAGGACCACCTCGACGAACGTGTGGTTCGCGGAGACCCAGTCGGGATCATTGAGCAGGATCGTTTCAGCGGCGTCGCTGTCGGCCTCCGTGACGTATCGCTTCGCCAGGGCGCTGCTGTCGACATAGAGGGTCACGCGTCGCGGTCGGCGCGGATGAGCTCGCTCGTGGTTGCCGTGCCGGGCTTTGGCGGTCGGCGGGTCACGGCAGTCGGTGGGCCGTCGACAGCGCGCGTGATCCAGCCCTCAGCCAGGCCACGCTCGATGTTCGCGCCACCCGGAGCCGGCACGATCTGCGCGATCCGCCGGCCACGACTGGTCACACCCACGACCTCCCCGCGCTCGACACGGGAGAGGATCTCGGACAACTTCGCCTTCAGCTCACGGACGCCGATCTCCATGTAGTCACGATAACACGGCTCGGTGACCACATCCACTCTGCTGCGACACGGTGCTGCGAGGCCGTCGGCTCGAACGGGAAACATCGTCAATCGCCTGGTCAGCGTCTAGCATGTGCATATGCCCGACATCGCCTACGCGTTCCTCGCCGACGCCGCCCAGACGATCCCCGGCCAGAAGTTCAACCTCCTGGGAGGTGGGATCAGCCGGATCGGCGCCCGCGGATTCCCGTTTCGCCACCCACACCTGGCCCTGGTCGTCGGCCTTCGCGTCACGGCCACCGAAACCGACCGGAGCCACGAGGTTCGACTCCTGGTGCTCGACCCCGACGGCGCCGAGATCGCGTCCGCGACCGCTACGATCGCGATGCAGAAGCGGCCCGACGTCCGCGACGAGGTCCTGACCTTCGCCGTCGATCTGTGGAACCTGACGTTTCCGACCGGAGGCGATCACTCGGTGCGGATCATGGTCAACGGGTCGGAGCGGGAGCGACTGCCCCTGCTCCTGACCATCGTCACCGGGGAGGGACCCGACGGCGCCGCGGCCGAGCGGCGGCTCGACGCCTGACGTGAGTTCGGCGGCCGGTTCACCCTCGGCCGGGGCGAGGTCCCGCGGCCCCGCGCCGCGTCACGAGGACCCCGCGATCGACGAGGCCGCGCTCATTGCCGCGCGACGCGCCGAGGTCGCGCTGGCCGATGCGCTGGATCGCGGCGCGGACCGCTGGGCGCGGGTCCTCGCGGAGTTGCCCGATCAGCTGCGGGACGAACCCGTGATCGGGCTGCGCCGCGTGGCGATGCGCGCCCGAGCCTGCTACGGACCCAAGGACTCGATCCGCGATGCCCTTGCGCCGGACGTGACCGAGCCGCTGCTCGATGCGCTGGACCGACTGATCAGGGCGCTGAACCGGCTCGACGTGCAATCCCGTTGAGCGGGCCCCGGCACGGGGCCGCGGCGCACTGGCTCAGATGAGAAACGGGATGAACGCCCGCGTCCGAAGCCGGTAGGCGGGGTAGTCCGGGAAGCGGATCGTGAGCCAGGCCTCCTCGCGCCGCGCCTTCAGGTTGAAGAAGGCCAGCAGGATGAGCGCCAGGACGAGGGCGATCGGCGAGGCCGTGGCCAAACCCCAACCCGCGCCGCCCAGCACGAGGCCGCCGTAGATGGGATGGCGAACTCGAGCATAGATCCCGGTCTCGACCAGCCGAGCCTCGTCGCGCGGGTAGGGGAGCGGCGTCAGGTTGGCGCCCAGGTCGCGGAGGCCGAGGATGCCCATCGTCCCGCCGGTCGCGATCAGCGCGACGCCGGCGATGACGCTACCGATTCGAGTGGCACCGTCCCAGGCTGGGCCGAGTGTCCCGGCGAGGGCGACGGAAGCGAGCAAGATCATCTGGAGGGCAACCCATCCCTCGCCTCGCGGTCCGAGGGTTGGCAGCTTCGTCATGAGACCGATCCTAGCGCGTCGGCTGCGGGGTGCGCGAAGCGATGCGCGCGTCGGCGGCCCTAGCGAGGACGCGGGTCGCGCCGAGGGGCGAGCTCGTCATCGGTGAACGCCTCGCGAAGGAATGTCGACGGGGCGCCCGGGTCGTAGGCGAGCGTCAACGTCCGCCGGGCACGGGTCCATGCCACGTATCCGAGTCGCCGCTCCTCCTCCATCGTTCGCTCCGGATCGCTCGCTTCGGCGAGCGCCCGGCCGCTCGGGAATCGGCCCTCGTCCATGTCGATCACGGCGACGTGATCGAATTCGAGGCCCTTGGTCCCGTGCGCCGTGGCGAGCGTGAGCGGCGCATCGTCACGTCGCAACGTGGCCAGTGCGGCACGCACACCGGCGATAGCAGCAGCCAGCTCGTCGAGGGTTGTGTACGGCGCCGCCCAGGCGACGAGGGCCTCGGCGATCTCCGTGCGCGACGCGCCGTCCGGCTCGGCGCCGCCCGCGTCAGGTGCCTCGGCGCCGCCCGCGTTAGGTGCCTCGGCGGCCACGCGCGCCTCGCCGACCTCGGCGGGCCCGCGCGTCGTACCGGGTGCGTCGGCCGAACCGCGGACGGCGCGCGCGAATGCAGGAAGAAACGGCCGGGAGGCGATGGTGGCGCGGGCAACACCGATCAGGACATCGACCTGGGGCGACTCCACGAGCAGCGTCAGATCGGGTGCCGTGAACGCCCGATTGAGCTGGAGTGCAGCCACCGCGGCGGGGTGAAGGTTGCGGTTGGTGCGGGCCAGGATCGCCCGGCTCGACGTCCCGTCCGGCCAGCCCTCGATGATGCGCTCCGCCCGTTCGCTGTCGTCGGCGCCGTCGCCGGCCAGGACGAGCGTTCCCGGGGCGTCCGGGCGCGGCCGAATCCGCTTGACGAAGCGCTCGCGGTTCACCGAGATGAGCCGGTCGGCTCGATCGACGACGACGGCGGGGCATCGATAGTTGGTCTCGAGGTCGAAGCGGCGAATGCCGGGCAGCTCGGCCGCGAGGCCGAGAATCCGCCGAACATCGGCCAGCCGCCAGCCGTAGATCGACTGGTCGTCGTCACCAACCAGGAAGATTCGATTCGCCGGGGCCGCCAGGAGGAGGGCCAGCCGAAGCTGCGTGCGATCGAGGTCCTGCGCCTCGTCGACCAGGAGCTCCGCTGTTCGGGTCCGCCAGCGTTTCAGCAGGGCGGGCGTTGACTCCAGGGCCCGGACGGCTTCGGCGACCAGGTCATCGAAGTCGAGGCGGCCGCGGTCGGCAAGTCCCCGCTGGTAGGCGACGAAGGCCATGCCGATCGCTCCCGGCTCGGGATCGGCGGCGACGTCGTCGGCCGTCACGAAGGCGTCCAGCTTCAGGCGCGAGAAGGCATCGTCCAGGGTGCGCCGATCCGCCGGCGCCGCATCCGGAAAGAGCTCGCGGAGCAGCGGATCGCGATCGGCCACCTGCTCGGCGCCGGTCCTGCCGGCATCGAGCAGGATCTCCCGGCCCAGGGCATGAAACGTGGCCACTCGCACCGCCCGCGGCGCCACCCCCAGTGGAGCGACGGCCGGGTCGACACGCTCGCGAAGCTCGACCGACGCCCGGCGGTTGAACGTCACCGCGCAGGTCTGTTCCGGGTCAGCACCACCGTCGATGAGCCAGGCAATGCGGGCGACGAGCACCGTCGTCTTTCCGGATCCGGCAGGAGCCACACACAGCACCGGTCCCGCGGCGGCCGTGGCGGCAGCCCGCTGGTCCGGGGCGAGACGGGCCAACCGGTCGGCAACCGACGAGCTGCGAGGCGCGGGTGGCATGGCCATCGATTCCAGCGTGCCTCGCGCATCGAGCGCTTATCGCGGCCAACACGCCGCAGCCGGCAGCGGCGCCTTGGCTGCCGGACGAAGCCGTTTCCGGTGCGTCGCCGCACCGGAAACTGGGCGGAGAGCCGATGCGACGTCGCGCGGGCTGGGCGGCGGCCGGGCTGTCGGGGTATCGTGGGCGATCCAGGGCCCTGCGGGGCAGTTCAGACGGTTTGGATTCAGTCGGCGCTTCGATGCCGACCTCATGAAGGAGACAGATCGTGAGTCGCTCGTTGCGCGCCCGGTTCATCGTCCTGCTCAGCATCGTCGCGCTGCTGGTTCCGGCGTTCGGGTCGTCCGTGGTGGCAGCACCCAAGACGCCACCGAAGCCGACGGCCGAGAAGGCCATCCTCTTCGCCTCCGACGGGATGCGCCCGGACCTCGTCGACAAGTATGTCGGCGAGGGCGTCATGCCCACGTATGCCAATCTCATCGCGACGGGCCTGAAGGGCGACAACGGTCTTGTCCAGGCCTTCCCCCCGAACACCGGCGTCGGCTGGTCCACGCTCGCCACGGGCACCTGGCCGGGTGAGCACGGCTCGATGAACAACACGTTCCATCGGGTCGGCGAAGGCAACTTCAACAACCGCACGAGCTTCGCCACGACCGGGCTCCTCCAGGCCGACACGATCCAGCAGGCCGCCGAGCGCGCCGGCAAGAAGATCGCCTCGATCGAGTGGGTCGGCTCGCGGACCATTTCTCCCGCGCTGGCCGGTCCGGTCATCGACTTCCGCAACTTCTTCTCGACCCGCGGCGTGGTGACGTCACCGCTCGTCGCGAGCGAGCAGGCCGGGGCCACGACCTTCGGGGTTTCCTATCAGGTCAGCACGCCGGGCGCGGCCGCAGGTTGGTCGAACACGCCCACCGGCGACGACGGCGTGGCGCCGCCCCAACAGGCGGTCCTGCAGGTCGCGACGACGTTCGGGGCCCAGAACCCGAACCGAACCTACGACCTGTACATCTACGACAGCGTGGTCGACAGCATCGCCGCCTATGACCGGATGGTCATGACCCGCACCGGCGTGGCCAAGAACGCGTCGATGGCCTCCGCAAACCTCGGCGAGGGCGATTGGGCCGAGATCCGGCTGACCGGCGCGGATGGACTCATCGGTGCCCGTGCTGGCCAGACGGCCGGGTTCTACGTCAAGCTCACCGACCTCGCGAGCGACCTGAGTTCCTACAAGCTGTACTTCACGTCGGTCACCCGTGCGAACGCGCGCTGCGCCTGCGACCCGACCTTCGAGAGCACGCTCGTCGACATGTTCCCGACGAGCACCGCCGCGGACTTCGCGCCGCTCGAGGCGGGGATCGTCGACGAGGACACCTACGTCGAGCAGGGCCTGATGTGGAAGGACTTCCACTGGGCCGCCGCGAACTACATCCTGACCGTCGTCCAGCCGGACACCGATCTGCTCCTGATGGGCAATCCCGTCACGGACGAGTTCTCGCACCAGTTCATGGGCCTCGTGACGCCCACCGACATGGACGGCGATCCCAACCCGTACTACGACGACCTCACCGACGACGACGTTCCCGACGGTCGCGTCGCGATCCGCGAGGGCTACATCCGCTCGGCCTACGAGGAGGCGGATCAGACACTCGCGCTCGCGCGGACCCTGATGGGTTCGAACACCACGGTCATGGCCTCGTCCGATCACGGCTTCGCGGCGCAGTGGTACGCGGTCAACGTCAGCAAGGTCCTGGCCGACATCGGCATGGGCCCCGAGCAGGGCAGCAACTGTCGAGCCGTTGCCGCGACGCTGGCCAAGGAGTGCCATGCGGGCGGGACGGCCGAGATCTACATCGACCTCGCCGGCCGAGATCCCGGTGGCGCGACGAATACCCCACAGGTGTCGGCCGCCAATTACCTGACCGTCCGTCAGCAGATCAAGGACGCGTTCCTCAACCTCACCGACCCGGCGAACCCGGGCAAGCAGGTCGTCGACCGCGTCTTCCTCAAGGAGGAGCTCGGCAACGTCGACGGATCGAATTCGCTGCATCCATCTCGGAGCGGCGACGTCGTCGTCGTCTTCCGGCCGCCGTATCAGACCGATGCGGCGACCCCGGGCACAAGGATCGCCTTCAGCCAGTTCTTCGGCCAGCACGGGTACATGCCGGAGCTCGTCGACATCGCCAACAACGTGAACATGCACGGGACATTCGTCGCCAGCGGCCCGGGCATCCGCAAGCAGGATCCCGTCGCCGGCCTGCGCGCGGTCGACGTGGCGCCGACCCTGGCATTCCTCCTGGGGATCGATGGTCCCCAGAACGCGAGCGGCTCCATCCGCGTCGACCTGACGACGAAGCCGTCGCTCAAGGTTGCCACGATCCTCGACATCTCCGACTTCCACGGTCAGCTCGTGCCCCTTAGCGAGGCGGCCGACACCGTCACGGGGACGGGCTCGGCCAACCCGTCGTTCACCATCGGCGGTGCCGCGTTCCTCAAGCCGTGGTTCGACTACTACCGGGCCCAGGCCCCCAACGGTTCGATCACCGTCGCCGCCGGCGACTCGGTGGGCGCCTCCCCACCCATCAGCTCGTTCTTCGGCGACACGCCGACGATCGAGATGATGAATCTCATGGGCTTCAGCGCCGACGGGCTGGGCAACCACAACTTCGACAGGGGCCAGACGTATCTGCGCAACACGCTGATCCCGCTGGCCAACTTCCCGTATCTCTCCTCGAATGTCGTCGGGACGAACGGGAAGACCCCGGCCGAGTGGAAGCCGTCGCACACGTTCGACCTGTTCGACGGAGCGAAGGTTGGCGTCGTCGGGTTCACCAACGAGGACGCCCCGTCGCTCGTGTTCCCCAATTCCTTCACGCCGTTCTCGGTGGTTCCGCGGCTCGCCAAGGTCCAGACCGAGGTGAACGCGCTGCGCGCCAAGGGGGTCAAGACGATCGTCGTCATCGGCCACGATGGCGCGACCGCCGGGACCCTCACCAATCCGACGGGGCCGCTCGTCAGCCTGGCCGATGCGCTCACCGGCGTGAACGCCGTCATCGGCGATCACACCGACTTCCAGGTCATCTCGCGCCGTGCCAATGGGTCGCTGGTGATCGAGAACCGCAGCAAGGGCATCCGCTTCACCCGACTCCAGCTCGTCATCGATCCGGCGACCAAGGAGGTCGTCTATTCGACCGCCGACTTCCACAAGCCGTGGAACATCGGGGTCACCCCGGATCCAGCCATCCAGGCCCGGATCGACAGCATCAATGCCGATCTGGCCCCGATCCTCGGGGCCGTCATCGGCAGTTCCACCAGGTTCATCCCGCGGACCGATGCGTGCGGCCGGTTCGACGGACGACTGTGCGAGTCGCTCGTCGGCAACGTGGTCACGGATTCGATGCGAACCACGTATGGAACCGATTTCGCGATCACCAACTCGGGCGGCCTGCGGGCCGACCTGACCTGTCCCACGACCGACAACCCCAGTGACTTCTGCCCGTCCTACACGCCGCCCCCGTTCCTGATCAGCCGCGGCCAGGTCCTCACGGTCCTGCCCTTCGGCAACGTCGTCGTGACGTTGCAGATCAACGGGGCGGAGCTCAAGACGATGCTGGAGAACGGCGTCTCGTCGATGCCGGCCGCCAACGGCCGCTTCGCCCAGGTCTCCGGCCTGTGCTTCACCTACAACATCTCGGCGGCGGTCGGGTCCCGGGTCACGGGAGCCGTACGGCAGGCGCTGGACGGCTCGTGCACGGGGGCTGCCATCGATCTGACGGCGGGCTCCACGTACACGATCGCCGAGAACGACTTCATGGCCTCCGGCGGAGACCTCTATCCGAACTTCCTCAGTCGGGCGACAACGCGCGACATCATGGACCAGGTCCTGGCCGACTATGTCAGCGGCAACTCGCCGATCAGCCCGGTCATTGGCCGGATCACCTGCACGACAGGCGGCACGCCTGCCTGCCCGGTCGTGACTCCGTAGCACGGGTCGCATGACCCAGTTCGCCCGGGAGGGCGGGGCTTGGCCCCGCCCTCCCGGTTTCGTTCTCGAGGCACCATCGCCGCTGCGGCGCTGACGCCCCTGACGCGGGCCACGAGGCCCGGCTTCGCTCGTTCTTTCGGGTCGCGGGGCCGGCGTTCGATGCATCTCCGGGCTCCCGCAGCGTCGTAAGGTCCCGCCTCCCCGTACCTTCGGGCCATACCGCGCGACGGCATCGAGTTGGCACCATCGCGGCTCAGGAATTGTTTGCCGTGAGGAGCCGAGGAGCCCATGCGCGCTGGAATCATCGTCTATGCCGAGGACTGTCGGGTGTCGGGTCACGTCGAGATCGACGATGAGGCGCGGCTGACCGACGTCCTCAACGAGGTCGCCGAGATCACGATCATCCACCCGACCGTGGTGGCCCACACCGACGGCCGCCTCGTGATCCTGGACGAGCTCACCCTGTCACGCGACGAAATGATCGCGGTCGAGGCGCCCGGGACGCGTGGCCCCGAGGAGCGCCGCATCCAGACCGTCCGCCATCGCCTCGAGGTCCACCTCGGCGGCTACGTCGTCCTGGGCCAGCTCCACACGATGCCGGGAGGCATGCCCCTCGTCGCGATCGGTCGGCGACTGCCGATGATCCCGATGACCAACGCAACCCTCGCCTACAACGGAGCCGAGGGTCCCGAGGCCAGGGACATCGACACGCTCATCATCAATCGCCAGCTGGCCGATTGGGTCCGTACCGCCGATCAGGCGGATCTCGCGGTCTTCCCCGACATCCCGGCGGTCGCCCCGGTTGTCTGATGCCCCGGCGATCTGACGCCCCGGCGGTCGCCGCGGCGATCTGACGCCCCGGCGGTCCGCCGACCCGTACGGATAGGCGGCGCGGCCGCGCACCGTTGACCCCGATGGGGCTATCGACGTGCCCGCTCGCGAGCGTGAAGGATAGCGATCCTGTCCACAGCAGGTCGCCCGAGGGAGGAACTTGATGCGCCACTCGCCCCTGCAGCGCGCGGCAGGGGCCGCCGTCGTGCTCTCGCTCGTCGTTGTCGCCGTCGCGTTTGCCGACACCGTCGGCCGCGACGCGGACGCCGTCATGGCGGGCAACCAGTCGAGCCGCGACCTCGGCGAGGTGGCGCCCGGAACGATCAGCAACACGCCGATCGCCTTCACGCTCGCCTGCGGCGGCTTCGAGCACGTCGATCCGGGCCAGAGCGTCCTCGTCGAGATCGGTTCGGCGACCGTGCCGGCCGGCGGAGCGATCGCGATGGACGCGGTCACGATCGGCCCGGTACCCGGAAGCTGGCCCGCGGACGACGCTGACTGCAGCGGCAGCGAGGTGCCGCTGCAGGTGACCGGCACCGTGGTCATCACCGCGCCCTCGACGGCGGGCTCCCACGAGTATTCGGTCCTCTTCGAGCGCACGCCGACGCCGGCGGGCTCCAACGACGGGGCCGCGATCGGCGGCATGACCGGCGCAACCTTCTTCCTGACCGTCGTGACGAACACGCCGCCCGAACTGGACCTTCCGCTGGACATGACCGTCGAAGGCGACACGACAAACGGCTGGACCGCGGCCTGGACGGTCGCGGCGACCGATGCCGAGGACGATCCGGACCCGACACCCGTCTGCGTACCGACGACCGGCGATGTCCTGCCGCTGGGCACGACGACGATCGAATGCTCGGCCACCGACTCCGGCGGGCTCGAGGTGGCCGGCTCCTTCGACGTGGCCGTCGTCGATACGACGCCGCCTGCCATCAACGGCGTGGCGGGAGACACCGCCGTCGTCAGTGACGATCCCGCCGGTGCCATCGCCACCTATGCGGATCCGACGGCGACCGATGTCGTCGATGCGAGCCCCACCGTCGGGTGCCTTCCGGCCTCGGGATCGACCTTCGCCCCCGGTGCCACCACGGTTACCTGTACGGCAACGGACGCCTCGGGCAACAGCGCCACGGCGACGTTCGTGGTGAGCGTGGGCCCGGAAGCTGCGCCGCCCGCCTCGGAATCACTCCCGACCGCCGTCTTCGGCCCGCCCATCGGGGACGGTGGCCTCGACGGACACGCGGGTCGGACGATCCCGATGAAGGTCCGCCTGATGCTGGACGGCACGTCGGTCGGGGAGGGGAGTCTCATCCTCGTCATCACGCCCTGCGGCGGCGGCGATCCCGTCGCCGAGGTTGAGATGGAGTGGCGAGCCGGCAGCGACCGCTGGTTCGGCCACTGGCGAACGCGCGGCCTCGCGGCCGGCTGCTACGAGGTGCGGGCGATCCACGATGGCGCCGATGTCGGCGGCGTCGAGGTTCGTCTCTCCGACCGGAGCTCCGAGTCCGCGAAGACGAAAGGCGGCCGGGCGCAGCCGTAGACCGCCGGACGGGGCTCGCGTCCGTCCAAGTCCGTGCGTAATCTCGTTGACGCAGCCTCGCATGGGGCGGACCGTGCGATTTCCAGAGAGAAGGGTTCGCCTGTGACGGAACGGTCCAGGCGTGGTCCGCCGAGGTGTTCGGCGACAACGGCGTGTTCAAGGGTGGCAAGGCGATTTCGGATCGCGGCGCTTGAGGAGGTCGGGCATCTCCTTGAGGTGACGGCATAGATCCCGTGCGGATCATCATCGACGAGGACATCCCGAGCGAACTCGTGCCGCTGTTCCGTGGCGCCAACCTGGAAGTCCAGCACGTCGAGGACATCGGGCTCAAGGGGCAGAAGAACGGAGCGTTGCTCTCGGCGCTGTCGGGCACCTGTGACATCTTCGTCACCCGCGACACGAACCTTGAGCACCAGCAGAATCTCGCCACGTATGACCTTGCGGTTGTCCTGATCCACCCCCTGCGGCTGGTCATCGATCAGATCACGCCCTTGATCCCGGCCGCGGTCGCGGCGTTCTCGACTGCCCGTAACACGCCGTCACGACAATCGGCGTAGCCAGGCAGCCAGAGCGCATGCCGGACGTGAAGCTTGCGGAGAAGGCAGAGCCCTCGTAACTCCTGTCCTGCGTCCGCGCGTTCGCTGACCACGGTCACCTCGCCGCGATAGCGGCAGCGTCGCACGGGCTCCCGCCGAACCCAGTCGAACGCCTGCCGTACGATCTCCTGGTGACCCCAACCCTCCCGACCGCCCTCGCCGCCACGCTGAAGAACCTGCCCGATCGCCCTGGCGTGTACCTGATGAAGGACACCCGCGGCGACGTGCTGTACGTCGGCAAGGCGCAGAGCCTGCGCAGCCGCGTCCGGAGCTACTGGCAGAAGGAGTCGGCGTTGGGCGAGATCCACCGGATCCGCCAGGTCATCGACCGGGTGACCGACGTCGAGATCACCGAGACCGATTCGGTGTCGGAGGCGCTCCTCCTCGAGGCGAACCTCATCAAGCGGTTCCGACCTCGGTTCAACGTCCGGCTCAAGGACGACAAGAGCTATCCGTACATCAAGATCGGCCTGGGCGACGACTTCCCACGGATCGAACGAACGCGAAAGCTCGTGAACGACGGGAGCCGCTACTTCGGGCCGTACGCGAGCGCCTCGAGCGTGGACGAGTCGATGAACATGGTTCGGCGCCTGTTCCCGTTCCGGACGTGCACCATCGACATCCGCGACGGCCAGCGGGCGCTCCAGCGGCCGTGCCTGCTGTACCACATCAAGCGCTGCCAGGGCCCGTGCATCGAGGCGATCTCGAAGGACGACTACCGCGCCGACATCGCCCAGGTCGAACTCTTCCTCGAGGGTCGCCAGGAAACGCTGGCGAAGGCCCTTCGCACCGAGATGACGAAGGCGTCCGACGCCCTCGAGTACGAACGAGCCGGCACCATGCGCGACAAGGTCAAGGCGATCGAGCGGACGATGGAGAGCCAGAAGATGGCCGCCTTCGCGCGAACGGAGCTGGACCTCGTGGGCCTCGCCCAGCAGGACAACCAGGCGGCGGTCCAGCTGTTCGCGGTCCGCGACGGCAAGCTGCTGGGCCGCGACGTCTACGTCCTCGACGCTGCCCGCGAGGCGACCGACGACGAGGTCCTCGTCGGCTTCCTGGAGCAGTACTACACGCGCGCCCAGTCGATCCCGCGCGAGATCCTGGTTCCCAGCGTCCCGGCCGAGGTGGCCGATGGAACGGGCGGGGCCGGGGGGACGGCGCTCGAGGCGTTCCTCGCGGAGCGGCGCGGCGGGCCGGTGCGCCTGCGGGTCCCGCAGCGCGGTGAGCGGCGGAAGCTCATGGTCCTCGCCCGACGCAACGCGGCGGAGCACCTCGCACGCGAACAGGCGCGCTGGCTGGCCGACCAGGGCAAGACGCTCGGGGCGCTCGAGGAACTGGCCGACGCGCTGGGGCTGCCCGGCCCGCCGCTCCGGATCGAGTGCTACGACATCTCGAACATCCAGGGCAGCCAGACGGTCGCGAGCATGGTCGTGTTCGAGGAGGGTCGCCCGCGGACCGGCGAGTACCGCCGGTTCCGGATGCGCACCGTCAGCGGCCCGAACGACTACGCCAGCCACCAGGAGACGCTGCGGCGACGGTTCCGCGGGGCCAGGTCGGGCCAGGAGGGGAGCGAGGAGGAGCTTCGCTGGGCGCTGCCGGACCTCGTCATCGTGGACGGCGGCAAGGGCCAGGTGAGCGCGGCTGCCGAGGTCCTCAACGAGCTGGGCCTGCACGACTTGCCGCTCGCCGGCCTCGCCAAGGAGCGCGAAGAGCTGTTCCTGCCCGGCCGCCCCGAGCCGATCCTTCTCGCGGCCACGTCGCCGGCGCTCTACCTCGTGCAACGGCTTCGCGACGAGGCGCACCGCTTCGCCATCACGTACCACCGCGAGCTGCGCCGCAAGGCAGCCGTCCGATCCGCGTTCGACGATCTGCCCGGCGTGGGGCCCGCGCGGAAGCGCGCGCTGCTCCGCGTGTTCGGGTCGGCGAAGCGGGTGCGCGAGGCCCCGGTGGAGCAGATCGCGGCAGTGCCCGGGATCAGTGCCGCTCTGGCCGAGCGGATCAAGGCCGGCCTCGAGGCTTGATCGAGCCCACCCTCGACGGTCGCGCGCTCAGAGGCGGAGACGCGCTCCGGCGGTCCCGTCGGTAACATCGAGCCTCCCACGGCGTGTATGGTTCGGGCGACAGCTTGTCGCTCGAACATCGAGCGGAAAGTGGGACACGGTGCCAGATCCCGAACGGGATGTGACGCAGCAACTCGTCGATCTCAACGCCCGAGTTGCCGAACTCGAGCGTCGGGTGGCCGAGTTCGCGCCATCCGTCACGGCGCCGGACCCGTCGTCCATCGTGGCCGCCGCGCCGCCGGCCTTCGCGCCGCTGCCTCCCGCGCCGATCGCCGAGGACACCGCTGGCATAGCGGGCCCCGTCGGCGTTCCAGGGTGGACGTCAGCGTCAGGTGCAGACCCCGGCGCCGTCCCACCTCTGACCGGGTGGACCACGCCCTCGCCTTGGAAGGCACCTTCCATGGGGGATCTTGAGGCGCTGCTCAGCGGTCGGATCCTGGCCTGGATCGGCGGGATCGCCCTCGTGATCGCCGCGGCCTTCTTCCTGAGCCTGGCCTTCAGCCGGGGCTGGATCGGCTCGGAAGCGAGGGTCCTCCTCGGCATCGGCGGGGGCGGCATCCTTCTCGCGGTCTCGGGGTGGCTCTTCGAACGCCGGAGCGACGTCGTCGCGCACGTGACGGTCGCCGTTGGGCTCGCCGTCATCTCACTCGCGCTGTACGCCGCGACCCGTCTCTACGGGATGGTGGATGCTCCCGTCGCGCTGGCCGGCTCGCTGCTGGCGTCGATCGGCGCTGCTGCGATCGCCATCCGGAATCGATCGCAGGCCGTGGGCGCGTTCGGTCTGCTCGCCGTCCTCGCGGCGCCCCCGATCCTTGGCGCGCAGGCCGACCTGACGACGATCGCCTATTTCGGGCTCGTGCTGGCCGGCACGACCGCGATCTCGCTGGCACGCGGTTGGGTCTGGCTCCCGGCGCTTGGCTTCATCCTTGCGGCGCCGCAGGCGGCGTCCTGGTTCGCAGATGCGTCGGCCACACCGATCAGCCTGTTCGTCGTCGTCGCGTTCTGGGCCGTCAACGCGACGGGCGCTGCCGGAGATGCGGTTCGACTGCCGGGTGGAGCGCTCCGTCCGTCATCCGCCACCCTCCTGGTTGGCGCGGCCGCGTTCCTGATCTGGTCGGGACTCGTCGTGCTCGATGGCGATGCGGTGTCGGCCCGTGGCCTCTTCCTGGTGTTCGTCGCCGTCGTCCACGGCCTGCTTGCCGGCTTCTTCCTGTTGCGCGAAGGCGATCGTCATCCGTTCGGGTTGCTGGCCGCTGGAACGGGGGTCGCGGCACTGACCCTGGCGGTGCCGGTCCAGTTGTCCGGGCCGTTGATCCCGCTTGCCTGGGCTGCCGAGGCCGCGGCGCTGGCCTGGGTCTCCGGGTTGCGCCGCCATGGATACGCCGCCTCGGCGGCGGCCGTCCTGGGGGCCCTGGCCATCCTCCATCTCCTGACGGTCGAGTACGGGGTCTTCGAGTTCGTTCGAGGACCGCTGCCGTTCGGTGGTTCGTCGGGTTTGACGCTGGCGTTCGTGGTCGGAGCGTTCGTGGTTGGGGCCTGGGCGATCCGCGACCACCGGATCGGAGCGATCCTGCTGACGATCGGGTTCCTCCTCATCGGCTACGCGGCCACCTTCGAACTCGACGGACCGGCTCGGCTTGCACTGTGGGTCGCCCTGGCGGTCGCGGCCCTCGCGCTCGACCGCACTGTCGGCTCCCTGTTGCCGCGCTACGACCGGTCGCCACTTCGGGCCGTCCCGGGTGTCGATCGGTCCCTCGGAGGCGCGTGGGCGGTCCTCGCGGGCGCCGCGGGCGCGTTCCTGCTGGATCTCATGCCGCCGTGGCAGGCACCGAACATGCCGACTGCCTCGATCCCGTTCGTCGACGAGGCGGGCCTTGTCACGGGGATCGCGGTCGCGGGACTCCTGCTGTCGGGCCTCATCGCTGGTCGCGGCATCGTGCTCCGGGCACCGCAGACCGCGAGCCTGATCGGGACGGCCGTGTTGATCGCCTACGTGGCGCTCTTCGAGATGAGAGACGACGCGGTGGTCGTCGTGTGGAGCTCCCTCGCGGGCGGACTCCTCGCGGTCGGTCGCTGGGCGCCTGGGATCGACAGGCTCGCGACGTCGTGGACCTGGCGCGCTGCGGCTGGATTGGCGGTCGCTGGGGTCGCCCTGGCCGTGCTGTCGGTCGCGACGCTGGATCGTCTGGTCGTGGATCAGTTCGCGATCGACGCCGGTCCGCTTCGGAGCGGCCTGAGCGGCGCGGCAGGTGCGCTCGTGACCCTCTCGGCCGTGGTCGCCTTGAACCTGGGCCTGTCTCTCACGGCTCCGAATGATGTCTCGAGGCGGTGGACCGCCGTAACGGCCGGGATGCTGGCCCTGTACCTCGTCTCGATCCTTGTCGTGGACCTGTTCCGCGTCCGAATCGGAGGGCTGATCACCTCTGCCGAACTCGCGACCCAGGCCCAGGTCGCCCTGAGCGTCACCTGGATCCTCCTGGGTGCCGTGATCTTCGGGCTGGGCGCTCGGCGTCGTCTCCAGACGATTCGCGTCGCCGGCCTGGGGCTCCTGGCGCTGGCGACCACCAAGGTCTTCGTGGTCGACCTGTCGGCTGTCGACGTCGCCTACCGAGTCATCTCCCTTGCCGTCCTGGGGCTGCTCCTGCTCGCCACGGCCTATGTCGCGGGGCGGGCATCGAGGACCATGGAAGGCGATCTGGTGCCAGCGGCGGAGCCCTCCACGGGAGACCCTGAGGCCTCATCGGCAGACCCTCCATCGGAGCCCTGAGCAACCGCGCCACGGTCGCCGAGATTACTCCCAGGCATCGAACGTGACCTCAGCGAGCAGGGCGGTGCACCGAATCTGCCGATTTTCGTGTACTGCCGAGCACGCTGAAGGCGGACTTGATTACTCGGGGTAGTCGGCGGCCGGTATCGGGGCAATCCCCGGGGCGGGACCGGATCGGGGCAATCCCCCGGGGCGGGACCGGATCGGGGCAATCCGCGGTAGCGGGAATCGCCGCCCGCCGTGAGGCGGGGCGAAACGGGCACGGGGCATCCCCTGTATCATCCGCCCTCGATGCGCAAAGCTGGCCTCATCTTCATCGCCGTCCTCGGCCTCCTTGCCCTCTTCGTTGACGTAGCACCCAACCTCCGCGTGCCCGAGCTGGGCCCCGAGGGGGGGACGCGACGCCTCGAGACGAAGCTGGGCCTCGACCTGCAGGGCGGCCTCGCCGTCGAGTACCGGGTCAACCCGGTCGGCGACGAGCGCCCCAATGCCGCGGCCCTGGCGGTCATCCGCGACATCATCGAACGCCGCGTGAACTCGACCGGTGTCGCGGAGCCGGTCGTTCAGACGCAGGGCACCGACCGGATCGTCGTCGAGCTGCCCGGCGTGCAGGACACCCAGACGGTGCGCCGGCTCGTGGGCCAGACCGGCGAGCTGAACTTCGTGCCGATCCCGCCCGGCGAACCCATCCCTCCTGTCGGGACGGCCATCGACCTGGCCCGCTACCCGCCGCTCTTCCGCGGTGACGAGCTGTCGTCTGCATCGATCGGCCAGGACCAGAACGGCGGTCGTTCCGTCGACTTCGTGCTCAAGGACAACGGGTCCAAGCTCTTCGAGGAGTACACCCGCGAACACATCCAGGACTACTTCGCGATCGTCCTCGACGGCGTCGTGATCTCGGCACCGCAGATCCAGGACGCGATCACGGGCGGTCGGGTCCAGATCACCCAGGGCAGCACGATCGGCGGCTACCCGCTGAGGGAGGCGCAGGAGCTGGTCAACGTCCTCCAGTTTGGTTCGCTGCCGTTTCCGATCGAGGAACTCTCGAGCGACACGATCAGCCCCACGCTCGGCGCCGAATTCGTCGACAAGAGCATCACGGCCGGCCTCATCGGGATCGGGCTGGTGCTGCTGTTCATGCTCATTCACTACCGGATGCCGGGTGCCGTCGCCGGCGGTGCCCTGATCTATTACGCGGTCCTGGTGTTCGCGGTGTTCCGGCTCATCCCGGTGACGCTCACCCTCGCGGGGATCGCGGGTTTCGTGCTCTCGGTGGGCATGGCGGTGGACGCCAACATCCTGATCTTCGAGCGGACGAAGGAGGAGTTACGCCTCGGCAAGTCGCTGCCGGCGGCGATCGAGGCCGGCTTCGGGCGGGCCTGGAACTCCATCCTCGATTCCAACGTGTCCAGCCTGATCACGGCGTCGATCCTGTACTTCTTCGGCTCGTCGGTGATCCAGGGCTTCGCGTTGGTCCTGATCATCGGCGTGCTCATCTCGATGTTCACCGCCATCACCGTCACGCGCCAGGTGCTGCGCGTCCTCGTGGACCACGATTGGGCGAGGAAGGCGGGGCTGTACGGCGTTGCCAGCGAGGACTTCATCGCGTGGCCAACGTCGCGGACGGCTCGCCGAGACGCGCGCCGTGTTTGACATCATCGGCAAGCGCCGCTGGTTCTTCATCTTCTCGCTGATCATCACCGTTCCTGGCCTGCTGTTCATCCTGGCGACGCCGATCAACAACGACGTCGGCTTGAGATTCTCGATCGACTACACCGGCGGCACGCGCTGGACGATCCGGTTCGAGGATCCCAAGGTGACCGCGGATGCGGTCAGGGCCGAGCTGGTGGGGCTGGGGCAGCCCGAGGCGACGGTCGTGACCACCGGACGCGGCTTCCTCGACATCAAGCTCTCGAAGCTGGACCTGCGCAGCATCGAGCCGACCCCGGCGCCGTCGGTCGCCCCGACGGGCGGCCCGGAGGCGTCTGCGAGCACCGGAGCGTCCGCGAGCCCGGGCGGATCCGCGAGTCCGGGTGCCTCGCCGAGTCCGGACGCGTCCAGTGCCGAGCCGTCGCCCAGCGCGTCTGCCTCGCCCGTCCCGGGCGGGAACGGCCAGATCCCCACCGAGGGCGAGATCGGCGCGATCGCCACGGCCCTCCAGGCCAGGTTCGGTCCGATCGCCGAGCAATCGTCGCTCAGCTCGATCGGGGCCGTCGTCAGCAGCGATCTCGTCGGCCAGGCGATCCTCCTGATCCTGATCGGGTCGCTCGGGATCCTCGCCTGGATCACCGTCCGTTTCAGGGACGTGAAGATGGGCGTGACGGCGCTCATCGCGCTCGTCCACGACGTCGTCGTGGTGCTCGGGGTCTTCGCGATCCTCGGGACCTTCATCGGACTCGAGATCGACGCGCTGTTCGTGACCGCGATGCTGACCGTCATCGGCTTCAGCGTGCACGACACGATCGTGGTGTTCGACCGGATCCGGGAGAACCGCGTCCGCCATGTCGGCGAGCCATTTGCCGAGATCGTCAACCACTCGATCCTCCAGACGCTCGGCCGATCGATCACCACCAGCTTCACGGTCGTCCTGACCCTCTTCGCGCTGCTGCTGTTCGGCGGTTCGGCCACGAGCGAGTTCGTCTTCGCCCTGCTCATCGGGATCGTGTCGGGGACGTATTCGTCGATCTTCAACGCGAGCCCGTTGCTCGTCGTGTGGACCGAGTGGGATCAGCGGCGCAAGGCGCGCCAGGCTCCTGTCGCCGTGCGTCGCCCCAGCGCGTCCTGAGCATCGTGCACGGGGCCGGGCGCCGACCCCGAGGCCGTGGAGTCGCAATGCATCCGTCCGTGGCATCCTGAGCCCGTGGTCGAGCCGCGTTTCCGCTGGGCGCTCCCGACGCCCGTCGATGTTTCGCCGGCGGTCCACGCGGCAGGCCTGGAACTCGGTCTCGGGCGGCACGCCCTTGGGCTGCTTGCGCTGCGCGGCGTAGCGGATCCCGATGCGCTGGGGGCCTTCTTTGCTCCCGCGGCCGACGGCCTGCACGACCCGCGGTTGCTGCCCGATGCGGAGCGCTTCCTCGATCGGATCGGACGCGCACGAGCCGGCGGTGAGCGCGTCCTCGTGTTCGGCGACTTCGACGCCGACGGTCTCACCGGCCTGACCGTCCTGACCCGGGCGCTCCGACGAACCGGGATCGAAGCGATTCCGTACGTGCCGCATCGCGTGGACGAGGGCCACGGGCTGTCGCAGGGCGGGATTCAGGCCGCAGTGGACGCGGGTGCCACGCTCATCGTCACGGTCGACTGCGGGTCGACCAGCGTGGCCGAGGTGGACGCCGCGGCCGCGCGCGGGATCGAGGTCATCGTCAGCGACCACCACCGGGTGCCCGAGGAGGCGCCGCGAGCCGTGGCAATCGTCAATCCACATCGCCCCGACGCGACGTATCCGGACCGGCGCCTCACCGGGGCGGGACTTGCGTTCAAGCTGGCGGCGCTTCTGCTCGACAGGCCCGGTGGCCACGACGACCTCGCCGAACTGGCCGCCCTGGCGGCCGTCGGTACCGTCGCCGACGTGGCGCCGGTGCTCGGCGAGAATCGGTCCATCGCCCGGCTCGGCCTCGAGGCGATCCGGGCCGGACGTTCGGCGGGGATCGCGGCGCTCCTGCGCCGGGCCGGGACGGAGCCTGCCTCCGTGGATCTCGAGACGATCGGGTTCGTGATCGCGCCGCGTTTGAACGCCGCGAGTCGGGTGGGGGAGGCCGCCGACGCGGCCGCGCTGCTCCTGACCGACGACCCGGCCGAGGCCGACCGGCTGGCCGATCTCCTCGAGGCGGCCAATCTCGAGCGGCGCGACCTGACCAGGACGGCCGTCGCCGAGGCTCGCGCCACGATCCCGGAGGGTCACGCGGAGCCGGCGACGGTGATCCGTGGCGACTGGCCGGTCGGCATCGTCGGCCTGGTTGCCGCTCGCCTCGCCGAGGAGCACGGTCGGGCTGCGGTCGTGGGGTCCAACCTTGGCAGCATCGTCCGGGCGTCCTGCCGCAGCGACGGCCGGCTGGATCTCGCGGCGACGCTGCGAGCGTGCGACGACCTCCTCCTCCGCTACGGGGGTCACCGTGGCGCAGCCGGGTTCGAGATCGCGGCCGATCGATGGGACGCGTTCCGCGATCGGTTCTTGGCGCTGGCCGCGGAAGCCGTCCCGGCTGATCCGCGGGTGAGCCTCTCGCTCGACCTGGTGGTCGACGCGGAGGCCGTCGACTACGCGCTCCTGCGCGATCTGGCCCGGTTGGCGCCATTCGGGCCCGGTCACCCCGACCCGCTCCTGGCGATCACCGGCCTGACTGCCACCCGGGTTCGGCCGGCCACCGGTGGACACACCCAGTTCACGTTGCGCCGGAGGCTCGATGTCCTCGACGGAATCGCGTTCGGGCGGGCCGATCTCGCCGACACGGTCCAGGCCGGCAGCCAGATCGACATCGTTGCCCGACTGTCGAGCCGCCGCTTCGGCGGGTTCGAGTCGCTGCAGCTGGACATCCGCGATGCTGCGGGCGTCGGCCACATCGCGGGTCTGACGGCCGAACAGGCAGCCCGTCCGCTCGTCGCCGTCGGGCCGGGCCCGGGCGCCGTGGTGGCCGCCAGATGACACGGCGGGCGCGATCGTCCCGCCGAGGCCGGCCGGCGTTCCTGGCGATTCTCCTCGATGCCGGGTTCCTGTCCGCCGTGGGGTTGGCGATCCTGGCCGTGGGGACGCTGAGCCTGCTCGGTGGCGCCCTGCCGTTCGGTGCCGGGGGCGGTGGTGGCGACAACGGCGGACCCGCGCGCACGCCCGCACCGTCGAACGTGGTGGTCGTGGACCCTCGCACCAAGGTCCCGGGCAGCATCGCCTATGTCAAGAGCGGCAACATCTGGATCCAGTCGGGCGCGTCGGCGCGGCAGCTCACGAACGGCGGCAAGGACGCGACGCCGTCGTGGTCACCGGATGGTGAGTGGATCTACTTCATCCGCACCGTGGAAGAGGACGCACGCTACCCGTGGCAGGGCGAGTCGTCCCGCTACCTGTTGACGTACCCGCTGCTGATGCGCGTGGGCCTTGCCAGCGCGGCGGTGCCGGAGGAACTGGCGAGCGGCCGGTTCACGACGAAGCAGGGCGCGTGGTTCTACTGGTTGCGCCAGCCGGCCGTGTCGCCCGACGGGACGACGCTGGCGATCATGTCGGACGGGCCGGATCCCACGAAGCGCAACGTCGTTCTCCAGTTCTTCGATCTCGCCACCGGTGCGCTGACGGTGTCGGAAGCCAAGGAGACCGCGCCGCTCGGGCACCAGGATCCGGCGTGGCGGCCGTCCGGCGGGCTGCTGCTCTTCGTGCGCAACGATCGCGACCGGACCCGGGGCGCCCCGTCCATTCAGCGCTACGACGTCTCGACCGGCAAGACTTCGGCGTTGACCGGGCCGGGATACGTGGCCCCTTCGTGGTCGCCCGACGAACGCTTCGTGGCCGCGACCCGGGTCACGAGCTTCGGCACCGACGTGGTGATCCTGGACGCGGCGACCGGCGTTGAACTCCTCCGACTGACCTCCGACGAGCGCTCGTTCGCGCCGGCGTGGTCGCCGGCCGGCGACGCGATCGCCTACTTCCACGTCGCCCACGGGATCGTCGACCTGCGGATGGTGCCGCTGGTCGGCGCGGGCCCCGACTGGACGGCCGGCGACGCGCTCAACCTGACGGAGGTGTCGGGGCTGGACGCGGCATCGCGCCCGTCCTGGTTCATCCCGGCCGATGAGCTGCCGGCGCCGACGCCGAGCCCGACCCCGCTGGCCACGCCGGCCCCGGCCGGTTCGGACGCGGTGCCGGTCAGCCCGGTCCCGTGAAGAGCCGGGGTGCGGTGCGGAGCCCGGGCCCGTGAGCAGCGCGGTCTCGTGACCCGCCCGTACCTCGACCGTCTGGCCGAGCGAACCGCGGCGGTCGGCTCGACGCTCTGCCTGGGCCTGGATCCCGACCCCGGGGCGCTGCCCGACGGATTCGAGCCGGACCTGACGGGCATCGAGCACTTCGTCGGGCTCGTTCTCGAGGCCGCGCTGCCGTATGCGGCGGCCGTCAAGCCCAACCTGGCCTTCTTCGAGGCGTTCGGCTCGGCGGGGCTTGCCGTGCTGGAGCGGATCCGGGCGCGAATTCCAGCCGACGTCCCGGTCCTCCTCGACGGCAAGCGCGGTGACATCGGCTCGACCGCCGCGCGCCAGGCGGTCGCGCTCTTCGACGCGCTGGGCGCCGATGCGGTGACCGTCAACCCGTATCTCGGATCGGAGGCCATCGAGCCGCTGCTCGAGCGACTCGACCGGTTCGCCTACGTTCTCTGCCGCACCAGCAACCCGGGGGCGTCTGAACTCCAGGACCTGTTGGTCGCGGCCAACGAGGGGGCAGGCGTGCCCGCGGAACCTGTCCATGCGAGGGTCGCGCGGCTCGCGACGCGGTGGGGGCCGGGTGGCACGGTCGGCCTGGTGGTCGGCGCGACCGCGCCCGACGAGCTGCGGGCCATCCGCCGGGTGGCTCCCGGGCTCGCGTTCCTGGTTCCCGGCATCGGCGCTCAGGGCGGCGACGTTGCGGCCGTCCTGGTCGATGGCCCGGCGTCCGATCCGCCGGCAGGCGGCCGGCCCGGAGGCGGCCTGCTCGTCAACGTCTCACGGGGGATCGCCGGCCTGGCCGCCGGACCCGGTCCCGGCGGCGCGAGGTCGGGTCTGCCCGAACGCGTGGACGCTGCCGCCCGAGCCTGGTCGACCAGGCTCGCTGTGCTAACCTAACCGCCGTCCAGCCAATCGCGGAGTCTCGAATGCCCCAGATCGGCCCGCTCGAACTCGTCATCATCCTGGTCCTTGCGTTGATCATCCTCGGACCCGGGCGCCTGCCCGATGTCGGGTCGGCCCTGGGCAAGAGCATCCGCGAGTTCCGCAAGGCGTCCTCGGACATCCAGGAAGCGACGAGGATCGACACGAGTCCGCTCCCAGCGAAGGCTACTGCCGTCCAGGACGCGCCCCCGCCGGCAGTTCAGACCGCCCCGGAGGCACCGGCCGTTCCGGAGGCTGCGGCGCCTGCCGGCGACGCGAGCGGAGCCACGAACCCGGACGACGCGTCCACGCCGACGGCCTGACCCCGATCCCGGCACGCCATGGCCGCTGACGAGCCCGGCCCGGGATCTTCGATTGTCCCGGGACCCGCGAGCACCCCGGGACCCCCGAGCGCCCCGGGCGGCGAGATTGCCGTCATGTCCCTGATCGATCACCTCGATGAGCTGCGTCGGCGCGTCGTCCGCGCCCTGATCGCCGTCGCCATCGGGTCGGTTGTCGGGTTCACCCTCGCGACCCGGATCATCGACATCCTCATCGCGCCGCTGCCGACGGGCAAGGTCCAGGTCCTCGCCCCGGGTGACGCGTTCTTCATCAACGTCAAGATCGCCGTGATCTTCGGGGTCATCGTGGCCATGCCGGTGATCCTCTACCAGGGGTGGCGGTTCATCGCGCCGGGCCTGACCGAGCGCGAGCGCCGCGGTGTCGCTCCGTGGGTGATCCTGTCCCTGGTCTTCTTCGCGATCGGCGTCGGGATCGCCTACTTCGTCCTCCCCTTCGCCACGGCCTTCCTCCTGAGCTTCACCTCGCCTGCTCTCGTGGCGAATCTCGCCGCCGGACCGTATTTCGACTTCGTCACGACGATGTTCCTGGCCTTCGGCGTCGTGATGGAGTTTCCGATCCTGCTGTACGGGCTGGCGCGCGTGGGAATCATCGGCTCGGCGCGGCTCCGGGCGTCGCGGCGCTACGCCCTCCTCGGCATCGCCGTCTTCGCCGCGGTCGCGACGCCGGGCGGCGATCTCGTGTCGCCCGCCGTGCTGGGAATCACGATGTACCTTCTCTACGAGCTGACCATCCTGCTCATCAGGCGGAGCGGTCGCTGAACCGGCGCGGAGAGGAACGTTCGATGGCCAACGAAGGATCAGACGAGTCCACGCACGTCGTGATCCTGAGCGGGCTCTCTGGCGGCGGCAAGACGGCCGCGGCCAAGCTCTTCGAGGATCTCGGCTACCTGGTCGTCGACAACCTTCCCGGTGAACTCCTGCCCGATCTGGCCGAGCTCGTATCGACGGATCCCGACCGGTTCGCCAAGGTTGCGATCGTCATCGACGTCCGCGCCGGCGACCCGCGCATCGCCCTCGCCGCCGTCCGGGGCTCGCTCGAGGGCCGCGGGATTCGGCCCCAGCTGTTCTTCCTGGAGGCCCGCGACGAGGCGCTCATCCGGCGGTTCTCGGAGACCCGCCACCGCCACCCGCTGGAAAGTGAGCGGGGGATCGCCAGCTCCATCATCGAAGAGCGACGTCTGCTCGATCCCATCCGGGCCGAGGCGGATGTGGTCCTCGACACATCGGACTTCTCGCTTCGCGAGCTGCGCGAGCGACTCTTTGCCAGGCTCGGCGAGATGGCGCCGCCCGACGGCATCAGCATTCAGCTCGTGAGCTTCGGCTTCAAGTTCGGGGTGCCGCTGGAGGCGGACCTCGTCTTCGACGTGCGGTTCATCACGAACCCGTACTACGTCGAGGAGCTCCGACCGCTGACGGGGCTGACGGCCGAGGTCCGTGACTACGTTCTCGGACAACCCGTGGCCGGCCGCTTCCTCGACTGGCTGCGCGAGTTCCTGGCCTTTGCCGTTCCGGCCTACATCGGCGAGGGCAAGTCGCGCCTCACGATCGCCCTGGGCTGCACCGGGGGCCAGCATCGCTCGATCGTGCTGGCCGAGGAGCTTGCCGAGTGGCTGCGCAGGCAGGAGCTCGGGCCGGTGGCCGTCTTCCATCGCGAGCTGGATCGGCAGCGGACGGTGCAGTGAGGCTCAGCCGCTGGCTGGCGATCGGGATCGGCGTCAAGCGCTGGATGCTCGTGCTGTTCGCCGGGTTGGTCCTGCTGGCGGTCGCGGCGGCGCACGTCATTCGCCAGGCAACCCGGGACGTGGAGCCGACGGGGCTCGGCGGCGCGCTGCTCGACCTGGTCACCCTCCAGCCCCTTCCGTATGCGCTCCGCGGCCTCGTCGTCGGGAGCTTCGGGCTCGCGCTCGTGATCATGGGTGCGGCGCGCGTCGTCCGGGCCGTCACGGAGCCGCTGCGCGAACCGGAGGCCGATCAACCGCTCGTGGAGCTGATCTACCAGAAGCGGTTCCTCGCCCGCGGCCCACGGATCGTGGCCATCGGCGGCGGGACCGGGCTCTCGGCGCTGCTCCGTGGGCTCAAGGAGCACACGTCCAACCTGACGGCGGTGGTCACCGTGGCCGACGACGGGGGATCGTCCGGCGTCCTGCGCCACGCCTTCGGGATTCCCGCCGTCGGGGACCTGCGCAACTGCATCGCCGCGCTGGCCGACAGCGAACCGATCATGGCCGAGCTGCTCCAGTACCGGTTCCCGGCCGGAGACGAGACTCCCGCGTCCGGCGGTGAGCCGGGATTGGCCGGCCATCCCGTCGGCAATCTGCTGCTTGCCGCGCTGACGGCCGTCCGGGGCGGGGACTTCGAGGAGGGCGTGCGCCAGATGAACCGCGTCCTCGCGGTTCGTGGCCAGGTCGTGCCGGTTTCGCCGACCCCGATCGTGCTGCACGCCCACCTCCGTGACGGGCGAGACCTGATCGGCCAGAGCGTGATCATGCGCGCGGAGGGGATCGAGCGGGTCTGGATCGAGCCCGCGGACGTCCGACCGAGCGATCAGGTCATCGAGGCGATCGCCGCGGCCGACCTCATCGTGATCGGTCCGGGCAGCCTGTTCACCAGCCTCCTTCCCAGCCTGCTCGTCCCCGGGCTCGCGGAGGCGATCGCGTCCGCGAGCGGACAGCGCGTCTACGTGTGCAATGTCGCGACGCAGGTCGGCGAGACGGCCGAGTTCGACCTCGCCGATCACGTGGAGGCTCTCATCGGCCACACGACGGCGGGGCTGGTCGACATCGTCCTGGCCAACAGCGAATTTGCCGCGCGGATCCCCGCTGGATGGCCGGCCCACCCGGTCCGCCTGCGCTGGCCGCCGGCCGTCGACCGCGCCCCGCGCCTGGTGCTCGACGATGTCGTCGACCCCGAGAACGCGCATCGGCACGATCCCACCCGGCTGGCGGCCGCGCTGATTGCCCTTGCGGAGCGCGAGGTCGCCGGCCGCCGGCGATCCGGCGTGGCCAGGACGGCCTGAGACCGGGCCGGCCCCTGTGACGGGCACCGAACGCGACCTGGCGGCGGCCCTTCGCCACGAGCTGGCGGCGATCGACCCGGCGCGGCCGTGTGATCGCGCCGCCGAGGCCGCCGGACTCGGCTCGAGGCTCTCGACGCGGGACGCGGCCGTCGCCCGTCTTGCCGTGCGGCTGGGCCACGGCACGGACGCGCGGCGCCTCCTGCGGGCGCGCGGCAGGCCGAAGACGGTCCGCGCCGAGTCCGAGCGCGAGGCCGGGGTCGGCGTCCCGGCGGCATTCGCGGCCCCGTTCGATTGGGACGGCTCGCGCGACCACTGTCGGATCGCCTACCTGCGCGGCCTGTTCCTTGCCGCGGGTTCCCTGAGCCTCGCGGGCGGCCGGACCCATCTCGAGTTCGTCGTGCCGGCGACCGCTGCCCCGATCCTGGCCGATCGCCTCGCCGCCATGGAGCTGCCGGCGTCGTGGCGGATTCGCCGTGGCCGCGGCGTCGTGACCTGGAAGAGTGCCGAGCTCGTCGTGACGTTCCTGCGACGGGCCGGGGCTGGGCCGATGCTCCTCGAACTCGAGGCTCGGCAGGTCTCGAGGGCCATGCGCGGCGACCTCAATCGGGTGCTCAACGCGGAATCGGCCAATCTCCAGCGAATCGTGGCGGCCGCCGGCCGTCAGCTGGCCGCGATCGACCTGCTCGATGGCGATGGCCGCCTGGCCGAGCAGCTTCACGTGGTGCGGGTGGTCGCCGAGGGCCGACGACTGACGCCCGAGGCGACCCTCTCCGAGCTTGCCGAGCGTCTCGACCTCCACCGGTCGGCCGTCCAGCGCGCACTCGACCGGATCGAGCGGCTCGCCCTGCATCCCGACGATGAACGCCCGCGGGCCGCGCGGCGCTCGAGGCCGTCTCTGGCATGATTCGGTGATGCGACCCGTCGTCATCGCCGCCAACTGGAAGATGCACACGACACCGGCCGAGGCCGGCGAGCTGGCCCGCCTGATCGCCGCACGGACCCGCGAGCCCGACGTCGTCCGGGTCATCTGCCCCCCGTTCGTGTGCCTCGCTGCCGTTCGTGACGCCCTGCTCGACGAGCCCGTCGCGATCGGCGCCCAGACCGTCCACCACGAGGCGCGCGGGGCATTCACCGGGATGATCAGCGCCGAGATGCTGGTCGGGCTCGCGAGTTGGGTGATCGTCGGTCATTCGGAGCGTCGGCGCGACGCCGGTGAGACGGACGAGATCATCGGGCGCCAGCTGGGGCGGGCACTCGATGCGGGCCTGCGCCCGATCCTGTGCGTCGGGGAGCAGCTCGACGATCGCGAGGCGGGTCGCGCCGAGACCGTGGTCGAGCGGCAGCTCCGGGGGGCCCTGACCGGCCACGATCCGGTGCGCCTCGGCGAGGCGGGGCTGGTGGTGGCCTACGAGCCGGTCTGGGCGATCGGGACCGGCCGAAGTGCGCACGGCGCCGACGCGGCCGCGATGGCGGATGCGGTCCGCGGCGCGATGGGCAACCTGGGCTGGGGCGCCGCGGCCGACGCCGTACCCGTGCTCTACGGGGGGAGCGTCACCTCGGCGAACATCGAGGAGTTCCTGGCCGAGCCGGCCATCGACGGTGCGCTCGTCGGTGGGGCCTCGCTCAAGGCGGACGAGATGGCCGGGATCGTGGGCCGCGCCGGCATTACCGCCCGCGCCCGCAGCACCGCCCGCGCCCGCACGGCCGGGTCCGGGGCGAGGTGACCGAGGCAAACCCGGTCGCGGGAGGGCGTGCCCGCCCGGTCGCGGGCGGGCACGCCCGGCCCCGGCCGATCGTCCTGCTCATTCTCGACGGCTTCGGCATCGGTCGGCGTCCCGCGGCCGACGCCATCGCGGCGGCACCCATGCCGGTCTGGCGGTCCCTCCTGGCGCGCTGGCCCCATGCCCGCCTCGGTGCGTCCGAGGGCGCGGTCGGCCTCCCGCCGGGCCAGATGGGCAACTCCGAGGTTGGCCACCTGAACCTTGGGGCCGGCCGTCCGGTGCTCCAGGACCTGCCGCGGATCGATGCCGCGATCGCCGACGGGTCGTTCGACGCGCGGCCGGCACTCGTCGATGCCTGCCGGCGGGCGGCGCGATCCGGCCGCCCGATCCACGTGGTGAGCCTCATCGGGCCGGGCGGCGTCCATGCCCACGATCGTCATCTCGTCGCATTCGCGGCGCTGGCGCGGCGGCACGGCGTGTCCGGCGTGGTCGTGCATGCCCTGCTGGACGGCCGCGACACGCCGCCGCGGTCCGCCCTCGGATTCATCGACTCGCTCGAACGGCGCCTGGCCGCCGCCCATCCTGCGGCCCGCATCGCCACGGTCGGCGGGCGGTACTACGGGATGGATCGAGACGGTCGCTGGGAGCGCACGGCGAGCGCCTACCGGGCCATCGTGCACGGGGTGGGGGAGCGCGCCGGTTCCGCGCGCGACGCCGTCTCGGCTGCCCATCTGCGCGGTGAGGACGACGAGTTCGCGACCCCCACGGTGATCGGGCCCGGCAACGACCTCATCGATCCCGGCGATGAGCTGGTGCATGCCAACTTCCGCGCAGACCGGGCACGGCAGCTCACGCACGCCCTGGTCGACGAGACGTTCGAGGCCTTCGATCGGGCTGGGCCCGACGGGCGCCCGGCCCCGGCCGCACTGCGGGTGACGACGATGACGGAATACGAGGCCGGGCTCCCGGTCGCCGTCGCGTTCCCACCGGAGCTCGTCCGATCGCTGGCGGAGGCCGTGTCCGACGTCGGCTGGCGCCAGCTCCATGTCGCCGAGACCGAGAAGTACGCCCACGTGACCTACTTCTTCAACGGTGGCCGCGAGGCGCCCTTTCCCGGCGAGGACCGCATCCTCGTCCCGAGTCCCCGGATCGCCACGTACGACCTGCAACCCGAGATGAGCGCCTCCGGCGTGGCGGACGCCATCGTCGACGCCGTCCGCGCTGATCGGCATGACCTGATCGTCGCCAACATCGCGAATCCCGACATGGTCGGCCACACCGGTGACTGGGATGCCACGCTCCAGGCGCTGGCGGCCGTCGACGTGGCGCTCGGACGGATCGCCGGAGCGCTCGATGGGCACGACGCCGCCGATCCCGCGGGGCCCGGGTCGCTGCTCCTCGTGACCGCCGACCACGGCAATGCCGACGAGCTGCGAGATGAAACGGGTGGGGCGGTCACGGCCCACTCGCTCAACCCTGTTCCGATCCTCGCCGTTGGGCCGGCCGTCGTTGGATCCCGGCTGCGCGATGGGATCCTGGCCGACGTGACCCCCACGATCCTCGAACTGGCCGGGCTCCCGCGCTGGGACGGCATGACCGGCCGCAGCCTCATCGAACCGGCGATCGCGGCCGCTGTGCTACGATCCAGCGCCGATCCCAGCGGAGGTTTCCCAGCGTGAATCCGTTCCTGTCCATCGGCCAGCTCTTCGTCAGCCTCGGCCTGGTCGTGGCCGTCCTGATGCAGGCGCGCGGCACCGGACTGTCGGGGGCCTTCGGCGGCGACTCGGCCGTGTATCGAAGCCGCCGCGGCGTGGAGCGCCGCCTGTGGCAGTTCACGATCATCCTGCTCGTGCTGTTCATCCTCTTCGCGGTCGCGGCGTACCTGCTGGCGCCCTCCGTGGCTTGAGCCGCTCGAACGCAGCGCGATGACGCGCCGCGACCGGGCCGTGATCGCGGTCCTCGTGCTCCTCATGGGCGCGCTGGCGGTGGCCATCGGGATCCAGTCCATCCCGCCGTCGGACGGTCCCGACGGGCCATCGCCCTCGACCGTGGTCGCGCGGCCGTATGTCGAAGGCGTCGTTGGGCGCGCGACGTCGGTCAGCCCGCTCTCGGCCCGGAGCGAGGTGGAGCGTGAGCTCGTGGCACTCGTCTTCAGCGGGCTGCTCAGGAACGGACCGGGCGGGACACTCGTCGGTGATCTCGCGGACCAGTGGACGTTCGAGCCCGATGGCTCGTCCGCGACATTCCGATTGCGCGACGACGCACACTGGCAGGACGGCGTGGCGGTCACCGCCGCCGATGTCGCCTTCACGGTGGCCACGCTGCGCGACCCCGAGTACACCGGACCCGGGGCGGCGTCATGGCGCGAGGTCGCCTTCGAGGTCATCGACGAGCGGACGATCCGGTTCGGCCTGAAGACGCCGCTGGGCGGCTTCCTCCAGGCGGCCACCCAACCGATCGTGCCGGCGCACCTGTTGCGCGACACTCCGCTCGCGGAGCTTGCGGACGGCGCCTTCGGCCGCAACCCGATCGGATCCGGACCGTTCCGGCTGGTCAGCCTGACCGACGCCGAGGCGGTCCTGGCGCCGGCCGGACACGCGCCGACGATCGATCCCGGCGCGGCCCTCACGGAG
Source organism: Chloroflexota bacterium (assembly GCA_919901745.1). Classification (GTDB taxonomy): domain Bacteria; phylum Chloroflexota; class Limnocylindria; order Limnocylindrales; family CSP1-4; genus CAKKPP01. The sequence goes on from CAKKPP010000016.1 coordinate 60,594, forward strand.
CCGGCGGTCCCCACCGCGCCCGCGGCGCCGACGGCGCCCGAGGTGCTTGAGCCATCCCCGACGGCCCTGAACTTCGAGCCCATCCCGTACCTGGAGGGCATGACCTTCCGGTTCTTCGATACGATCGAGGAGGTGGCCGCGGCCTACGAGGCCGGCGACCTCGACGTGGCCTCCGGCCTGAGCCTCGAGGACGCGGCGCGCCTCGGTGCCGCGCCCGACAGCCGCGTCCTGCGCTACCCCACGACGACCCTGACCGCGGTCGTCCTGAACCTGCGCCCCGATCGGCCGCTCTTTCGTGCGATGGAGGTCCGGCGGGCGCTGCTCGCGGCGATCGATCGCGCCGCGATCGTCGCCGGCCCGTTCCACGGCTTTGGGAGCGTCGCCGATTCGCCGATCCCGCCGACGTCGTGGGCCTTCGATGCCGCGTCGTCGCCGTCAATCGCGTTCGATTCATCCACCGCGGTGAGCGAGCTGCTCAAGGCCGGATGGACGAAGGTCGAGGGGCAGCTCCGGCCGCCCGCTGCCGTCGACGCATTCAGCCTCGAACTGATCTACCCGGAGTCGGCCTCGGGTTTCGCGGGGTCCGTGGCGGATGCGATCGCCGCGGGCTGGTCGACAGTCGGGGTGACCACGGCGGCCGTTCCATTGCCGGCCGCCGACTTCTCCGGAGCGCGGTTGCGTGAGGGCGATTTCGATGCCGCCGTGCTGTCGATCAGCATCGGTCTCGATCCGGACCTGTATCCGCTCCTCGCCTCCACCCAGGCGGTGCACGGCGGGTCGAACGTGAGCGGCGTCCAGGATCGAGTCCTCGACGGGCTGCTCGAGGCCGCCCGGCGGCCCGGCACGGACGACGAGCGGCTGGCGGCCTACAAGGCCCTCCAGGTGCACCTTGCCGAGCGCCAGTACCTCCTCCCCGTGGCCTTCCGCGAGCTGGTCGTCGTGGCCCGCGACACGCTCAGCGGACCCCAAATCAGGACCCTCGGGGACCCCGGGGACCGATTCTGGGATGTGCTAACATGGCGCCTCGCTTACGACCCGTGAGCTTCGGCGACCGATGCATCGGGATCCGAGCCGAGGTGGCGAAATTGGCAGACGCGCTAGCTTCAGGAGCTAGTGCCCGCAAGGGCGTATGGGTTCAAGTCCCTTCCTCGGTACCACCACCTCTCCCTCCCGGATCCACGCACACGGCGACACCTGCCCAGGTGGCGGAATTGGTATACGCGTACGTTTGAGGGGCGTATGAGGCAACTCATCCGGGTTCAAGTCCCGGCCTGGGCACCACTCCTCCCGATCCTGGCCGGCATCGGGTGACGGCCTGCCGCGCATCGGCTGTACGCTTCCGGCCGGGCGGTTAGCTCAGTTGGTCAGAGCGCCTCGTTTACACCGAGGAAGTCACTGGTTCGAGTCCAGTACCGCCCACCACCCCGAGCGCGTTCACAGGAGCGCCGACAGCTGCCCTGCAGCCGGGCTGGTAGACTCGACGGGACCCTCGGGGAATCCCGAGCGGCATGTCTGAGGGGTCCTGATGCCCGAGTTGCTCATCGTCGTTGTCGTGATCGTCGTGATCGCGATCTTTGTCATTGGCATCTACAACGGCCTGATCGGCCGCCGGAACCGGGTCGACGAGGCGCTGGCCCAGATCGAGGTCCAGCTCAAGCGCCGCCACGACCTCATTCCCAACCTGGTGAATGCGGTCAAGGGCTACATGCAGTTCGAGCAGAAGGTCCTGACCGACGTCACGAATGCGCGGGCGGCCGCCGTGTCGGCCGGCGCCCAGGGCGTCGCCCAGCAGGCCGCGGCCGAGAACATGCTGAGCTCCACGCTGCGCTCGCTGTTCGCCGTCGTCGAGAACTATCCCGAGCTGAAGGCCAACCAGAACGTCCTGGAGCTCCAGGAGCAGCTGACGACGACCGAGAACCAGATCTCGTTCAGCCGCCAGCACTACAACGCGACCGTCCTCGACTACAACACCGCCATCCAGACGTTCCCCAACCTGGTGCTGGCCGGACCGTTCGGCTTCTCCAAGCGCGACTTCTTCGACGCCGAGCCCGAGGCGGCCAACGTCCCCAACGTCGACCTCAGCCTCGGCTGATCGGCTGACGGCGGGTCGCCGCCACCATCGAGATGTCCGTCTCCTCGTTCCACCAGCAGACCGCCGCCAACCGGCGCAATTCCGTGCTGCTGGCGGTCGTGGTCACGCTCCTGCTCGGCGCCCTCGGCTACACGATCGGGTTCGGCACGACGGGCGTGCCCGCGGGCGGGATCGCGACGACCCTGGGGGCGCTCGGCCTCGGCGGCGTCCTGTCGCTCGGCTCGTACTTCGCCGGTGACAGGCTGGTGCTGGCGGCCTCGGGGGCGAAGCCGGTCGATGAGGGATCCGCCCCGCAGCTGATGAACGTCGTGCGCGAGCTGGCCCTGGCGGCCAACATCCCGATGCCCAGGGTGCACGTCATCGACGACTCGGCGCCCAACGCGTTTGCCACGGGGCGCGACCCGCAGCACGCCTCGATCGCCATCACGACCGGCCTGCTGCAGAAGCTCGATCGCGAGGAGCTCCAGGGCGTCATCGGCCACGAGCTGTCCCACGTCCGGAACCTCGACATCCGCTTCGCGCTGCTCGTCGGCGTGCTCGTCGGCTCCATCGCGCTGCTCGCCGACTTCTTCCTGCGCTTCACGTTCTGGGGCGGGGGCCGACGCTCCTCGAATGAGCGCAGCAGCGGGGGCGGCGGACTCCAGGCGATCGTCTTCGTCCTCGCCATCGTCCTCTCCATCCTGGCACCCATCGCCGGGCGCCTGGTCCAGCTCGCCGTCAGCCGCCAGCGCGAGTACCTGGCCGACGCGAGCTCGGTCGAACTGACGCGCAACCCGTACGGGCTGGAGCGGGCCCTGGCCAAGATCGGAACCGACACCGAGGTCCTCGAGGTCGCCAACCGCGCCACCCAGCACCTGTACTTCACCAACCCGATCAAGAAGTTCGAGAGCCGCGCCAACGGGCTGACGTCGACCCATCCGCCGATCGTCGACCGCGTGAACCGCCTGCGCGAACTCACCGGCGAACCGCCGCTTGGGCGGGACGAGCTGGCGGCTCTCGCGGGCCTCACCTGACCGGCGCACGAGCCGGTTACCCGCTACTTGGGCGGGCAGGTACCCGCTACTCCGGCGCCCGGTACCCGCTACTCGGGCGGTCGGTACGCGGCCGGTACGCGGCCGGTACTCGGCATGCTTGTGTTACGACGCAGAAACCCGGCTCGGAGCCGGCTCCAGCGCCGTCGGTACTCGGCATGCTTGTGTTACGACGCAGAAACCAGGCTCTGAGCCGGCTCCAGCGCGGTCGCACACGCATACCGCGTACGGCGGCCACGAATCGGGCCCAAACGCTCCGCATCACTCGTATGGCGCGTATCGGTCAGGGCTCCGGCTCGTTTGTGAGCCCGATCGGGTGCATGGTATCCTCGGGCTCGCCGACGGGCGACCAAAGCCTGGCTGGCCATCGGGCCGAGATAGCTCAGTTGGTAGAGCACGCGACTGAAAATCGCGGTGTCGCCAGTTCGATCCTGGCTCTCGGCACCATCCGCCGAAAACGGGTGGTCGAAGCAATCACGAGCGGAAGTGGCTCAGTTGGTAGAGCATCACCTTGCCAAGGTGAGGGTCGCGGGTTCGAGTCCCGTCTTCCGCTCCATTTTCCTGCCCGGGGCCTGCCCCGTGGCTGCGCGAGGACATCACCGCTGCCCCTTCGTCCAGTGGTAGGACAGCGGACTTTGAATCCGCGAACCGAGGTTCGAATCCTCGAGGGGCAGCCAGACCGAATTGACGCCGGCCGGAGGCCGGACCGCCCGCCGGCACGATGCCGGCGGCGCCACGGGCGACGTGGTGAAGTGGCTTAACACGGAGGTCTGCAAAACCTCTATTCACCGGTTCGAATCCGGTCGTCGCCTCCACACTTTGATCACGCGGGTTAGTCGGCTAGACAACGCCGATCCGGCCGCTACTGCGGGACGCCCAAGTTCCAGGACCCGTCCGCAGTGATCTCGAGAAACACGGTTCCATCGCTCAACAAGACCTCGCCCGAATAGTTTCCGATCTCATTTACAAGGAGGTCGGCTCCCGCCGACACGGAGTAGCTCCACACCGCGAAGTTGCTGGCGCCCTTGTGGGTGACGTTCATGGTCACAAACCCATTGGTCGACGGTTGAAGCAGGACGACGTCATCGCCCTTTCCGGCGAGCGCCGTCGAGATGTCCCATGCCAAGGCGGCACTGATCGGCTTGACCGAGATTGACCAGGATCCGTTGGAGGTGACCTCGAATGCCACCGACAGCTCATCGAGGTCGAGCAGAACGGTCCCGTGGTAGTTGCCGATCACGTTGACGAGAAGTTTTTGTTTCGAGCCATCTGCCGCGAGCGACCAGACGGCGAAGTTGGACGTTCCTTTGTTGGTGATCGTGGCTATTGCTGCAGCGCCCTCGGGAATCTCGAACTTGGGAATCTTGTCGCCCGCACCCGAGAGCTCTATCGGCGCAAACTGGGGCGTGGGAACCGGTTCGGGCGTGGGCTCGGGCGTTGGCTTGAGAGTTGGCGCAGGCGATGAAGGTACCGAGGTCCGGTTCGGACGTAGTGACGGCGTTTGCGTGGCTGCGCCAGTCCCCGGCGGGGCTGGATCATTCGTCAGCGAACCGACTGCGGCTAGGATCAGAATCCCGATCCCACCGTAGAGCAGCCACTTTCGACGTGAGGACTTCTTGGGCGTCGCCGGAGGACCACCACGGGCCAGAAACGGCGGGGCCGCCGACACCTCTAGCGGCGCAACGGGCCATGAAGGGGCAGGGGAAGTGGGCTGTGAGGGAGGTCCGGCTGGCCACATAGGGGCACCTGGACTCGGCGCTGACGGAGGTGCAGCCGGCGTTGCCGTTTGGTCGAAGTCATTCCCGCATTTGGCGCAGAATCTGAACGCGCCAGCCCGTTTGGTCCCACAAACCGGACAAAATGACTGCTGATCGGTCACCTGAGCATCCCCCATCCCTCGGCTGGCGCCATAGTGCATCAGCTGTCAATGGCCGGTGTCGCGGGCAAGCCGGGTCGAGCCTGCGAGCATCGGCGCCGCGAACATCGAACAGGGACATTCGAACATCAACGATCAGCTGTCCGACGTTCGGTCGGGGGTTGGTTGCGTGTCCCTAGAGTTGTGGGCGATGGGCACCGGTCGAGACATCAAGGTCGGAGTGTCGGACGGTCAGCTGTTCTCGCAGGCTTGGAAGATCGCGCCGACAGCGCGGCGCGCCGAGCTGGTTCTGAGCGGGAGCCGCACCGGACACTTCATGCATCTCACGATGCACGGGGATCCCGGGCATTGGCACACGAAGGTCGGACGTCGCGGCGAAGAGGTAGAGCGTCCGTGGGTTCCGCCGGTGGAGCGCGTCGCCGGCGTCAGGCGTCTGGTCCAATTGCTGCTGCCTTTAGAGGCGGTCCGCTATCCACGGCCGCGGGGCTTCAACCAGGTACGATGGTGCGATCCACCTTCGGATCAGGCGTGGCTCGAGTTCACCATCCTGCATTGCCGCCTCGGTATTCCTCGAATCCGTTCCGCCGAGGTGATGGGCGGAACGCATCTTGTCGACGGCACGGATGTCGTGGTCATTGCGCGACTCCGCCCTGCTGAGGACGGTTCGTTTAGCATCGCCATCAAGGATCCCGGGGCGCTCAAAGCCCGCGTCGAAGCCGGGTCGGTTGGCGCACTGCTCTCAGGAACCAATGATGTCGACGGCTGCCTCTGGTTCCTCCACCTGTACAACACTCCGCGTGACCGGGCGGGCGGTGTCTACATCTAGTCGGCGGGTCGGCCGGGTATGCTCCGTGCTGTGAACACGGACGTTCTCTACTACGGCGACAACCTGGAGATCCTGCGGAAGTACGTCCCGGACGCGTCGGTCGATCTCGTCTACCTGGATCCGCCGTTCAACTCGAACCGGGACTACAACGTCATCTTCAAGGACGAGTCGGGCCGCAAGAGCGACGCCCAGCTCCTGGCGTTCGAGGACACCTGGCACTGGGGTCCGGACGCCGAGGCCCAGTACGCCTACCTGACGAACACGGCCCAGAACGGCGGGCGCGTCCCATCGACGGTCAGCACGATCGTGGCCGCTCTCCGCTCGGGCATCGGCGAGAACCAGATGATGGCCTACCTGGTCGAGATGGCCGTCCGCCTCGTCGAGCTCCGCCGGGTTCTCAAGCCGACCGGCTCGCTGTACCTCCATTGCGACCCGACGGCGAGCCACTACTTGAAGCTGTTGCTGGATGGAGTGTTCGGACCGAAGAATTTCGTCAACGAGATCACCTGGAAGCGCAGCTCAGCACATTCCGACACGACGCAGGGCGCCACTCATTTCGGTCGGACGCACGATGTCTTGCTCTTCTATGGGAAGTCGCAGAACCGGACGTGGACAACCACGTTTGTGCCGTACTCGGACGACTACGTCGAGAGTCACTACAGCAACATCGAGCCGATCACGGGCCGCCGGTTTCGAAAAGGGGACCTGACGGCGGCGAAGCCGGGTGGCGACACCCTCTATGAGTGGACGAGCCCGAATGGGCGAGTCGTCCGCCCGTACAAGGGCCGGTATTGGGCTTACAGCAAGGCCAACATGGAGGAGTTCGAACGTCAGGGACGGCTTCTCTACACCAAGAGTGGGATGCCCGAGTACAAGCGGTACATCGACGACCAACCTGGGCAGGTCGTTCAGGATTCCTGGGATGACATTCCGCCTGTGAACTCTCAGGCGAAGGAGCGGCTCGGGTGGGCAACTCAGAAACCCCTCGCCCTCCTCGAGCGGATCATCTCGGCCTCATCGAACCCCGGCGACATCGTGCTCGACCCGTTCTGCGGGTGCGGCACCGCGCTCGTCGCGGCGCAAAAGCTCGGGCGGCGCTGGATCGGGATCGACATCACGTACCTGTCGATCGCGGTCATGAAGGCCCGGCTCAAGGACAGCTTCGGGCTGCCGGACGTCGAGGTCATCGGCCAGCCGACCGAGGTGGACGGCGCGCGCCAGCTCCTCAAGGGCGCAGGGCTCGAGGGCCAGTACCAGTTCCAGTGGTGGGCGCTCGATCTCATCGGCGCGCAGCCCCAGGGCGGGACCCAGAAGAAGGGCGCCGACAAGGGCATCGATGGCGTCATCAGCTTCTCGACCGGGCCGCGCGGCGAGGTCGGTCGGGCGCTCGTCAGCGTCAAGAGCGGCGGCGTGAACTCGAGCATGATCCGCGACCTCAAGGGTGTCCTCGAACGCGAGAAGGCCGAGATCGGCCTGTTCGTCACCCTCGACGAGCCGTCAGCCCCGATGCGCCAGGAGGCCGCGACCGCCGGGGTCTACCACTCCGAGCTGTCCGGTCGCGACTACCAGCGAATCCAGATCCTCACGATCGCCGAGCTCCTCGAGGAGCATCGCCGGCCCGATCTCCCGCTCCTCGTCCTGCCGACCTGGCAGCGCGCCGAGCGGGTGGAGAGGAAGGTGGCGGAGCAGGCGGCGCTGTTCGGGGAGTAGGGGAGGCCCTCACTCACTTGCGTGGTCGAGCAGCATCTCGACCGCGGCGCGCAGCCCGGGGAGATCTTCGGTGACCGCATTCCAGACGATGTCGAGGTCCACCCCGAAATAGCCGTGGACCAGGTGGTCACGCATTCCCGAAACGTTGCGCCATGCGACAGTGGGTGCACGCCCCGTCGTCTCGGACGACAGGGCTTTCGCCGCCTCGCCGATGATCTCGAGGTTGCGCATGACGGCGTCCTGTACCAGCTCGTCCGCCATGAATTGACCGCGTCCTCCGGCTGTGTATCTGACCACCCGCTCGATCGCGTCGAGGATGTGGCGGAGCCGAGCTGAGTCGTCCATGGCGATCAGAGGGGCCGGGCGTCGGCGAGGATCGCGTCTCGGATGTAGCGACTCAGTCCACGTTCGGTTACGACATCGACCGAAATTCCGAGGAGATCCGCCACGTCCTGCTGGAATCCGACCAAGTCGAGCAAGGTGCGGCCCGGCTTCATTTGAACGAGGAGATCCAGATCGCTGCTCGGGCCGGGATTCCCTCGCGCGTAGGAGCCGAACACGCGCACGTTCAAGGCGCCGTGCCGCGCCCCCAATTGCCGGATCTCTCTTGCGTGCTGGTCCAGTTGCTGAACTGTCATGGGTCCTCCGCCAGGGCACCGGCTCCACTTCGCGGACTGATCCTAACGCCTCAACGGTCCGTGGGCCTCTTGGCCGAACCGCGAGAAGGCCGAGATCGGCCTGTTCGTCACCCTCGACGAGCCGTCTGCCCCGATGCGCCAGGAGGCGGCGACCGCCGGGGTCTACCACTCCGAGCTGTCCGGTCGCGACTACCAGCGAATCCAGATCCTCACGATCGCCGAGCTCCTCGAGGAGCATCGCCGGCCCGATCTCCCGCTCCTCGTCCTGCCGACCTGGCAGCGCGCCGAGCGAGTCGAGAAGAAGGCCGCGGAGCAAGGGGCGCTGTTCGGGGAGTGAGTCTGGCGACGACGTGACAGGGGAGACGCGCTCAAGGAACGCGCGCGCAAGTCCTGAGGTTGGGCTCGTCGAAGATGATTGGAGCCGGCGCAGAGCCCAACTCCCGGCCAAATTGAAGCGAGCATGAAGAGGCTCCTTGTACGCTGATGTTCGTTGTCGAGACGGCGAACCTACTGGGAGAGATTGACTATTGACGAACCTGCGGCCGGCGCGATCGTGGTGCGCGGCGGTCGGATGGCGGCCGGTCATCTTCTCGCCCGAGCCCGCAAGGACCGGGCGAGGCTGGACGTCTACGCCGTCTCGGCCTTCGCGGGCTGGACCCCAGAGACCACCATCGAGGAGATCGTCGCATCCGGGAACATCCCACACGAGATGATCCAAACGTCAAGAGCACAACGGATCCGGGACGCCGGATTCACGATCGGTTGGAGTTTCGGCCGACCGCACTGCACAATAGACCTCGGGGAAGACCCAACGGAGGAAACGGCGGCCCGACTGGTCGAGGCCTTCGATCCACCGGTCCCGAATCCGGGCCTGAGAGGCAGACGATGACCACAAGAATCGAAGTTGACTTCAACAGCCGCGACGCGGGCGGAGCACTTCCTGCGCTCATCGCCGACGCCGACGGTTCGATCCGAGTGGGCGACATCGTGGAGTCCTATGACCTTGAGGGCTATCGATGCCCGGCCATCGTCGCCCGAGTCTCTGAGGGAATCGTGGCGCTGGATCCGCTGTGGCGTGCCTTCGCGGCCCCAAACGAGCCAAGAATCGTATTGACGCGCCCCGTCGAGGCAATGTGGGCCGGTTGGACGAATCGCCTCACAGTCACGTTCTCGCGCGCGACGGTGATCGTGCCCCCAAACCGACCGCGAACGAGTTCGCGTGAGCAGGTTCCGGCGTGAAGCTCTCGTTCTTGCTATGCGACTCCGCCCAGGCGTCCGAGGGCAAGTTGTACATCCTCGGCGCCGGCTGGAACTTCACCGGACCGCAGGTCACGCCGATGGCTCTGGCATTGCTCGTAGAGGTTCCCTGGAACGAGGCTAACCTCCAACATCAGGTGGTCATTGAGCTCCATGACGAGGACGGGCAGCCGGCCCGCATCGGACCTGAGGCGCAGCCGCTGAGAATCGAGACGCAACTCGAGGTAGGACGCCCGCCCGGCCATCCCCACGGCACGCCTCTCAACGTGCCACTTGCGATCAACCTCGGCCCGCTGCCTCTCACCCCTGGCGGCAGATACGTCTGGGTCGTTTCGATCGATGGTGAGACCGACGACCATTGGCGGGCCTCTTTCAACGTCCGGCCAGGCGCACCGGCCTGACGCCCAAACCTTTCTACGGCAGCAACGCCAGCAGTTCACGTGACACCCGGCGATCCACGAGAGGCACGCATGACGCTCCGGTAGGCAATTTGGCAGCCGGGGTGTCTCTCTGTCCGTCCTGCAGTGACGTTACGGTCGAACGAAGACCGCTCCCGTCATGCCCGAGGCCGCGTGACCGGGCAGCGTGCAGATGAACGTGTACGTGCCGGCCTCATCGAACCTGAGGGTGATCGTCCCCGACTCGCCCGGGCCCAGGTTGGTCTCGATGCCCTGGAGGTTGGGCATCGACACCGACGGGAACGCCAGGTCATGGCGCACGTTGCCCACGTTCGACAGGCGCACCGTGATCGGGACGCCCACCTTGGCATAGATCTGGCTCGGCGCGAAGCGCATCTCGTACATGGAGATCTCGGCGGCCCCCGACCGACCACCCACGGTCCCACCCACCCCGATGGCGATCAACACCACGACGACCAGCGCAATCCCGATCAGAACGATGAGGGGCTTCATCTTTCCGGTCCTCCCAGGTCTAGCTGAGCAGGCTCGCAGCCGGTGTGGGGAGCTCAGCCGCGAGTGGACCTATGAAGCGCGCTTGGAACGCTAAGTGCGCGTCCAGCCACAAGTATACCCCCCGGCGCGTGCACGGGACGGCTCGTGGACGGCTCGGCGGTGACGGTCGGCAACGCAGCGCGTCGTACTGTCCGACACGTTGACCCACGAAGGTCGCACGTTGGTGATGGAAGGGGAGGCGATGAGATGCGTCGACGTCATCTGCGGATCGCGCTGATCACATTGGGTATGGCCGCGCTGAGCGCCTGTGGGGTGGGCGCGCCGGGCGCCTCGCTGCCGAGCTCCACGCCCGCGCCCGTTGCCACCTCATTCGAGGAGTACGCGGTCAGCTTCTGCGCCGCCTTCGATGCCATGTTCCGAGCCGTCGGCAACCCGGATACCGCCGCGGGGTCCGAGCTCAGCAAGGCCCTCGATGCTGCGGTCGCGGCCCATGACGGTGCGGCGGCCGAGCCGTTGGCGGTCGAGATCACCACCGAACTCGAGTCGGGGCGACAGCACGTCGCGCAGGCCGGCGGCTGGCGACCGGCCGTGCCGATGATGGCCCAGCTCGACCGGGTGTTCGTGGCGTTCGAGGCGATGACGTCCGCCAAGCTGGCTGCGGCGCAGGGCGAACCGGACGCGGTCGACCCGCAGGCCGCCTTCGAACAGGCCGGTGGCGTCGAGGCCTGGTTCGCCATGTTCGACCTCGGGCGCACGATCCAGGCCGAGCGTCCCGCCGAGGTGAAGCAGTGCGCCAACGTGCCGGTCTCGCCATAGGGCACGCCACGGCCTCTCCCCCCGATCGAGCCGCGGTCGGATCGCGGGGGCGCTACGATTTCCCGCGCGCCGAGGTGGCGGAATGGCAGACGCGGCCGACTTAAAATCGGCTGCCCGCAAGGGCATCAGGGTTCGAATCCCTGCCTCGGCACCATGACTGGCTCGGCCCCGCAACCGGCGGACGAGCCATCGCGCCAGTACGTCCGTGTCCGCTCCCGCGTCCGTGTCCGCTCCCGCGTCCGTGTCCGCTCCCGC
>CAKKPP010000016.1:72105-129610 GCA_919901745.1 Chloroflexota bacterium
CGTCCGTGTCCGCTCCCGCGTCCGTGTCCGCTCCCGCGTCCGTGTCCGCTCCCGCCGATGATTACTCCCAGCAGTGAGATCGGTGGTCAGCGAGCGTGACCCGTCAGCGATTCTGACGTTCTGGATGCTGTGCCACGCTCGCTCGGCCCGAATCTGACTACCCGGGCTCATCACAGGACGCTTCCCGGAAGTCGGGTATGGAGGCACGCTCACCGACTCGATCCTACGATCGTCTCCGTCGACGTACATGACGCGGCCGCCGACTGGTCCGAGGCGGCGCTGGATCTGTGCGAAACCGCAGAAGTCGCGCAGCCGACGTGTAGAGCGGTCCCGAAAACGATCGCAAGACCAAGCGCGACGACCCGAACGGCGATGCCGGTCAGCGCCTGAGGATCCCCCCGAGACGACCCTTCTTCGCCGGAGCATCGCCGGGCCCCACGCCGTTCTCCCCAAAGGCCATCGCCGAGAGCTGGCCCAGGCGTTCGGCGGCCTGCGAACGGGGAGCGCCCTGCACGACCGGAATGCCCTCGTTGACGGCCTTCAGGTAGACGAACGGGTCGTACGGGAGTTCGAGTGCCAGGCGCATCCCGAGGCTGCTCTCGACGTCGCGCTGACGCAGGATCTCGCGCGCGAAGGTGTTGTTCAGGACGAACGACATCTTGCCGGGAACCGACCCCGACCCGGTCAGGTATTCGAGCAACGCGTGGACGGCCTTCAATGATGCGATCTCCGGGACCAGCGGGACGAGGATCGAATCGGCGCGCTCGAGGACGGCCATCGCTCGATCGCTGATCGATGAGCCGGCGTCCACGACGAGCGCGTCGTAGGTCCCGAGAGCGGTAGCGAGCAGCGGTGCGATGTGCGCGGTTTCGATGAGTTCGGCCATCTCCGGAGAGCCCGGAGCCGCAAGCACGTGGAGCCCGCTGTCATGCCGCGTCGCGTACGAGCGCAGGATCTCCGGCTCCTGCATGGCGCTCTCGTCCCGGACCAGGTCCGCGAGGGTCTGCCGCACGGGCAGGTTGAGGTGCGTCGCGACGGATCCGAATGGCAGCGCCAGGTCCACGATCGCCACGCGATCCGGTCGGCGGAGTGCGCTGGCCAGCGCAACGTTGGCAGCGATCGTCGTCGTTCCGACGCCACCCTTTGGACTGAAAACCGCCACGATCCGCACCGTGGCGGAGATCGACCCGTCGGCGATGATGGACCCCGCGCGGTCGAGCGTTCTCCGGAAGCGGAGCATCAGCGCCTCGACGCGCGCCTCGAGTTCCCGATTGTCGAACGGCCGCGGGATGACGTCGTCGGCGCCGGCTTCGAGGAACCGGATCCGTTCTTCGATGTCGTCGGCCGGAGAGACGCACAACACGGGGACGGAGGCCAGCGCCGGCGTCGCCCGAATGGCGCGACAGACATCGACGCCTGTCGGCTCGGTCGAGGCCACGTCGATGATCACGAGCTGATGCTCGGCGACGCTGGCGACCGCCGCGGCCGGATCCGCCTGGGGCGTGACCGTGTGACCGAGGCCGGTGAGGAGCTTGCTCATCGCCCCGGCAGCGGCTGGATCCGTCGCGACGAGCAGGATGGAACTGGGCACGAGTCCTCCGGATGAGCGAACGGGCGATGCTGGCCGTCATCCGGGCGACGCTCCCCCCGGATCAACCAGAGGATACATCGGGCCCGGTCGGGGCGAAGGCTGCGGCTGCCACGGACGGCCCGAACGGGGGATCGTGCTAGACTGCCGACCGTCCTTTCCGTTCTGTGCCGGCCACGGCCGTCAGCAGGGCAGATCCCATTGGAAGGAGTGCAGACGGCCCATGCGCCGATACGAACTCATGCTCGTGATTCGCCCGGATGCCCCGGACGACAAGAGCCAGGCGGTCATCGACAAGACGACCCGCCAGATCGTGGCCGGCGGCGGCCAGATCGTCAAAGTCGCCCCGTGGGGGCGCCGCCGATTGGCGTACCAGATCGATCGATTCCGTGAAGGCTCGTACTTCATCATCGTGTTCGAGTCGCCCGCCGACGGCATTGCCGAGCTGGAGCGTGGCCTGCTCATCACCGAAGAGGTCATCCGCCACCTCGTCACCCGCAAGGAGCGCCCGGTCCGCGCGGCCCGTCCGGACGGGGGCCTGGACGACTCCGACGATGCCGACGACGACGCCCTGCCGTCCGACGAGGACGATGTCGATGACGGCACGGAGCGGATCGATGAATCCGAGACTGAGGCGGCACCGGCCGCCATCGACTGAGAGGTTGCGGCGATGGCACTCTGCAAGGTCATGATCATCGGCAACCTCGGGGCGGACCCCGAGATGCGCTACACGCCCAACGGCCGGCCGGTGACCCAGTTCAATGTGGCCGTGAACCAGAGCACCAAGAACCAGCAGACCGGCGAGTGGGTCGAGGCGACCGACTGGTTCCGGATCAGCGTCTGGGGCGATCGCGCCGAACGCGCTGCGGAGAACCTGCGCAAGGGGAACCGCGTGTTCGTCGAGGGCCGCTTCAAGACCCGCGAATTCGAGGGTCGCGACGGACAGAAGCGGACCTCGCTCGAGATCACCGCCGACAGCCTCGTCAATCTTGAGAAGCGAAGCCGGGAGGACGGCGAGGGCACCTTCAGCCCGGCCGACCGTCCCGCCGGCGCGCGGCCACCGGCGGGACCCGGTCCCGTCGACGACACCGAACTCGACGACCTTCCCTTCTGACCACCTCTGAGGAGGATCACAACCGATGCCCCCAGTCAAATCTCGCAAGCGCGACGACTTCTATCGCGATCGACGCCGCCGCAAGGTCTGCACGTTCTGTGCCGACAAGACCGCGGAGATCGATTACAAGGAGGTCAACCGCCTCCGCCGCTTCCTGTCGGAGCGGGCCAAGATCGAGCCGCGACGCAAGACCGGCACGTGTGCCGGCCATCAGCGCGAGCTGTCCGTCGCGCTCAAGCGTGCCCGCCACGTCGCGCTCCTCCCGTACGCTCCGCAGCACCTCCGACCCTGATCCAGCGACGGGCCGCGATGCTCGTCGGGCGGCCCTGACGTGGTCATCGCCCTCCTGCTGATCGCCGGCGGCGCGGCCGCCGGCGCCTTCGGCTCCCTGCTGGGCCTGGGCGGCGGAATCCTCATCGTGCCGCTGCTGACGCTGGGCTTCGGACTGCCGCTTCGCGAGGCGGTCGGCGTGTCCCTGATCTCCGTGATCGTGACCAGCGGGGCCGCTGCGGCCGTCTACCTGGAGCGTCGGGTCGCCGACCTTCGCCTGGGCATGACCCTCGAGCTGTTCACCGCAGCCGGGGCGCTCGTCGGGGCCCTGATCGCCTTCCTCGTCGAGGAGCGGCTGCTTGCGGCACTGTTTGCCGGCCTGCTCGTCTATTCGGCGATGTCGATGTGGCGGGCCGGTCGCCGGAAGGGCGGTGCCCCGGACGGCGTCACGGGATACGTCGTGCGGAATCGCGGGCGCGGTGCCGTGGCCAGCGTCGGTGCCGGCGTGGTGTCGGCGCTGCTGGGTGTGGGTGGCGGCCTCGTCAAGGTGCCCGTCATGCATCTCGTCATGGGCGTGCCGCTCCGGGTGGCGACGGCCACGAGCAATCTGATGATCGGGGTGACGGCCTCCGCCGGCGCGATCGTCTACCTCGCCCGGGACGGCATCGATCCCTATGTCGCGGGGCCCGTTGCAGTCGGTGTCTTTGTCGGCGCGTCGATCGGATCGCGGGCGGCCCACCGGGTTCCGCTCCCGCAACTGCGGATCCTGTTCGTCGCTGTTCTCCTGTACAGCGCGGTCCTGATGATCCGGCGCGCCCTGGCCGTCGGCTGATGTCCCTCGAGGCGTCGATCGCCCGGTTGTTGCGTCTCGGCGTCTACCTGTCGATGACGCTGCTGGCGGCCGGCGTCATCGCCCTGCTCGCAGCCGGAATCTCACCCCTTGCCGGCGCGCCCCCGCTGGATCCGGCCGCGTTCGCTGCCGACCTCGTCGACCTTCGCCCGGACAACCTGCTGTGGCTGGGCCTCCTCGTCCTGGTCGCCACACCGTCGGTCCGCGTCCTCGCGGCTCTCGTCGGGTATCTTCGATCAAACGAGCCGCGGATGGTCGCGGTTTCGCTGCTCATCCTTGTCGTCATTGCCGCCAGCATCGCCCTGGCCCTCATCGTGGAGCCCTGACCGCAGATGGACCTGATCATCCTGGCCGTCGCCCTCGTCGTGATCCTGCTCGGCGCCGAGCTGTTCACGAACGGCATCGAGTGGTTCGGCCACAAGCTCAACCTGGCCGAGGGGGCCGTCGGGTCGGTCCTGGCCGCGGTCGGGACGGCCCTCCCCGAGACGATGATCCCGATCGTGGCGATCCTGTTCGGGACCGGGGTCGCGTCGCACGCGGTCGGGATCGGGGCGATCCTGGGAGCGCCGTTCATGCTCTCGACCCTGGCCATGTTCGTGACCGGCATCGCGGTGCTGGTCATGGCCCGTCGTCGCCCCGCCGGCGACGTCATGCCGGTGAGCACGGACGTCCTCGGGCACGACATGCGCTACTTCGCGGTGGCGTATGCGCTCGCTGTCGGGGCCGCCTTCCTGCCGCTCGACCCGGTCTGGCCGAAGTGGGTCGTGGCTCTGATCCTCCTGGGGATCTACGCGTGGTACGTCAAGCGCCACTTCGAGGGCGACGCGGATGTCGACTCGGGGGACCTGGCACCGCTTCGCTTCCATCGACTCGACCGCTCACGGCACCGTGAGGATCCGCGCGTCCCGCGGCTCCGCGTTGTCAGCGTCCAGGTCCTCGCCGCCCTCGGCCTGATCGTCGCCGGCGCCGTCTTCTTCGTGGGCGCGGTGGAGCACCTGGCCTCGGTGGTCGGAATCCCCGGGATCATCCTCGCCCTGATCATCGCCCCGATCGCCACGGAGCTTCCCGAGAAGTTCAACTCGATCATCTGGGTTCGCCAGGGCAAGGACACGCTGGCGATGGGCAACATCACCGGCGCCATGGTCTTCCAGTCGACGATTCCGACCGTCGTCGCCCTTGTCTTCGCCTCGTCGGCCTGGTCGTTCGGGCCCGAGACCGCCGTCGCCTTCGTGTCCGCGGGGATCGCGTTCGCCTCGTCCGCCTTCATCTTCATTCCGATGGCGCGGTCCGGGCGGTTGCGTGGCCGTGGGTTGCTCGTCGGCGGCGTCTTCTACCTGGCGTACCTCGGCTTCGTCGTGACGATGGTGATGGGGGGCGGCGGGGGCTGACCGAGCGGCAAGGGCCGACCGGGCGGCCGGAGGCGCTGCCTCGGGGTGGACAGCCTCGGGGAGGCTGCGGAACCCGCTGCTATACTCGGGCGGCTTTCCGGCGGCGCCGCACGTTGACGCGGCCTGCTTCCTTGTCGCCGGCTCCAGGAGTCAGCCCGCATGATCACCGAGCACTCGCCCAAGTCGGCGACAAAGCAGACGCCGGCGCAGGCAGCGTCGAAGGCCATCGACACCCTGACCTGCTACTTCGAAGGCCAGTACATCCCCCTGCGGGACGCCAGGGTCAACATCATGACCCATGCGTTCATGTACGGAACGGCCGTCTTCGAAGGCATTCGCGCCTACTGGAACGCGGACGAGGGCCGGCTGTACGGCCTCAAGGTTCGCGAACATGCGGAGCGCATCCGGGCCAACGCCGGGATGCTCCTCATGCGCGACCTGCCCTCCGTGGACGAACTGGCCGAAATCATCGCCGAGACCGTTCGACGCAACCACTTTCGCGAGGACGTCTACATCCGACCGTCGTTCTACAAGTCGACGACGGCCATCGGGGTGCGACTCCACAACCTGGAGCACCAGCTCTACGTGTTCACGACGCCGTTCGGCAACTACATCGATACCGAGAGCGGCGTGCGGCTGATGACGTCCACGTGGCGGCGCAACATGGACGACGCGCTGCCGGCGCGGGGCAAGATCGTGGGCGGCTACGTGAACATGGCGTTCCAGAAGTCCGAGGCCGAGCTCAACGGCTTCGATGAAGCGCTCGTGCTGACGGCGGACGGACACGCGTCCGAGGCGTCGGCTGCGAACCTGTTCATGGTCCGCGACGGCGTCATCATCACCCCGCCCGTCACCGACGACATCCTGGAGGGGATCACCCGCAAGGCGATGATCGAGCTGGCCGCGGCGGAGGGGTTCCCGGTCGAGGTTCGCTCGATCGATCGCTCGGAGATCTACGTCGCCGACGAGGTGTTCCTGTGCGGCACCGGCGTCCAGATCTCGCCGGCGATCGAGTTGGACCATCGCCCGATCGGCGGCGGACAGGTCGGCCCGATCACGCGCGCGATCAAGGACCGGTATTTCGACGCGGTGCACGGCCGCGTGCCTGAGTACATGCATTGGCTCACGCCAATCGCCGACAACGACTGAGCGCCGGCCGACGGCGTCGGCCGGCAGGGGATCGACCATGACCGCGGGGGAACTGATTGGACCGAGGCTCGCCGATTCGTCGGCGGGTCATGGTGCCCCGCGCGAACTGCCGGCATCCGGGCGGGCACGGACCCTGGGTCGAGCGCTCGAGGTGGTGCCCGGCCTCGCCAGCTGGACGGTGATCCTGGCACCGATCGCGCTGTCCCTGCGCTGGCCCGAGGTGGTGGCCTGGTTCGTCCTGACCTTTGACGTCTACTGGTTGTACAAGGCCGTGACCCTCACGGGCAGCGTCGTCATCGCCGCGCATCGAATCCGCAGGGTGACCGACATGAACTGGCGGGCGCGGACCTATGGCCTGCGCGACCTGCCGGCGCGGCGGGCGTCCCTCGTCGAGCGAACGCGGCGAATCGAGGAGCGGGTCGGCCTGCTCGAGCTTCACGGTCGTCGAGCCCAGGCCGAGGGCGGACGTCGCGAGCTGCGTCGGGTCCGCGATGAGGCGCGCAGCGTCGAACGGCTGCTGGCTCGGCGCGGCCCCGGCCTCCCGGATCCCGACCGGCTGTGGCACGTCGCGCTCATCCCGACGTACACAGAACCCTATGAGAAGCTCGCGGCGACGCTCGAAGCGCTCGCATCAACGGACTGGCCCCGGGAGCGCCGGATGGTGGCCATCATCACCCGCGAGACGGACGAGGTCGGGCGTGCGCACGTGGCGCGATTGCGCGACACCTATGGCGAACACTTTCTCGCGTTCTTCCACATCCTCGATCCGCTCGAGCCGGGCATCGTCGTCGGCAAGTCCTCGGCGATGGCCTACGGCGGTCGCTGGCTGCATCGCGAGCTGGTCGCGCGCGGGTTCAATCCCGCCGAAGTGCTGGTCACCGACCTCGACGCCGACTACCGCGTCCATCCGCAGTACTTCGGCTACCTGAGCCACGTCTTCCTGACGGACCCGGACCGCTTCCGACGGCTGTACCAACCGGTTCCGATGTTCCACAACAACCTGTGGGCGACGCCGATGGTGGTGCGCCTCGTGGCCATCGGCGCGACGCACGTCCAGATGTGGAAGTCATTGACCCCCGAGCGACTGGTCAGCTTCTCCTCGTATGCCGTGTCGCTCCAGACGCTCGACGAGGTGGGCTACTGGGCGACCGACGCGATTCCCGAGGACAGCCGGTTCTACTGGAAGTCGTTCTTTCGGTATTCCGGCGAGTTCCAGGCGATCCCGCTGTTCATCCCGATGTACGGCGACGCGGTCCGCGGGCGGTCGTACCCGCGCACGCTCGCCCAGCAGTACCTCCAGATCCGGCGGTGGGCATGGGGGATCACCGACATCCCGTACTACATCCGCAATGCCCTGGCCCATCCGGAGATCCCGCGCTGGTTGCGCATCCGGCGCCTGGGCGACCTGTGGCTCGATCACCTGAACTGGGCGATCGCCCCGTTCGTGATCCTGTTCGGCTCCAACCTTCCCCTGCTCCTGAACCCCGCGTTTGCCCAGACCACGCTGGGGCAGAACCTGCCGGTCTACGCGGCGTGGCTGCTGACCGGCGCCTTCTGCTGCCTTGCGATTCTCATGGACGTCGAGGAGCGGATCGCGCCGCGACGACCGGCGGAGTGGGGGATCGGGCGCCACGTCGCCTCGCGGCTCCAGTGGCTGCTGATCCCGCTGGTCGGCCTGCTCTTCTCCAACCTGCCGGCGCTCGATGCGCAGACCCGCCTGATGACCGGTCGCTACCTCGAGTACCAGGTCACCGAGAAGGCCTGACGCGCGCCTCCGTCAGGGCGTCGAGGGCAGGGCGAGATCCGGGGTTGCCTTGCCGGTCGTGATCACGATCTCGGTGCGAGCCAGGGGATCGGCGGCAAGCGTCGCGGTGACGCCGAACGCGGCCTCGAGCAACGCCACCGTTGCCGGTCTCGTCAGTTCGGCCCCGTTGTAGACCACGATCGAGGTATTGGCCGGAATCCCGCCATCCGGTCGCTGGTTCGGGGCGGAGGCGGTCACGCCGAGGTACTCGAGGTATGCGGCGATCCGGCCGGCCTGACCGGCAACCCGCGACCCGTTCAGGACCCAGACCGTGGCGCCCTCGGCGGCGAGCGCCTCCCTCGCGGCCTGCAGGGAAGGGTCGGTCTCGAAGGCATCGCGCACGGCCGCGCGGATCCGGGCGAGCTTCGGGACCAGGATGTAGCCGCGCGGGCTGGACTGGAACTCGGTCTGATAGAAGGGCGGAGTGAACACGAACGAACGAATGTCCTTGGTATCGATGCCGGCCGCGAGGCCGAGCAGGTCGGGCAGCAGTTCGCGCGGAATGTCGGTGCGGACGGTCTGGCTCAGGGCCGCGACCAGCTCGGGGACGCGCGGCAGGAGGGTCGGGATGTCGGCCTGTTCGCGCATCGAGAGCAGCACGCGCTGCTGGCGCTGGGCGCGATCGAAGTCGTTGGACCCGTGTCGCGATCGGGCGTAGACGAGCGCCTCGGATCCGGTCATGTGCTGCACGCCGGCGGGGATGTAGATCCGCCGCGCGCGCCCGTTCTCGCCGGGAAAGTGATCGTCGACGAGCGGAACCTGGACATTGATCGTCGCGCCGCCCATGGCATCGACGACCTCGGTGAAGCCGATGAAGTTGACCTCGACGTAGTACCGGATGTCGATCCCGTAGAGCTCGCCGAGGACCGCCTTCAGGCCGTTGAAGCCGCGGGTCCGGTCCGTTCCCGGGAACATGTCGGCACGGTTGCGGATGGCCGTGTAGAAGGCGTTGATCTTGCGCGGATAGACGGGGCCGTAGGCCGAGCGAACGGGTCCGGCCGGCAGCGGCACGTCGACCGTGTCGCGGGGCAGGCTGAACATCGCCACCTGGCGGGTCGTCGGGTCGATTGAAACCACGATCAACGTGTCGGTGTTGAACGTGCCCTCGCTCGGGCGCTGGTCGGTCCCGATGAGCAGGATGTCGAGGCGTTCGGTGCCGTTCCACGGCGGGATCGAGGCCGCCGGTGGCACGGTCTGGCCCGGGATCGTTGCCGACGCCACGGGCGCCGAGGACGCGGACCCGGTCACTGCCGGTGTCGGCGAGGCCCCCGGGTCGTCGCAGCTGCCCGTGTCGCCGAAGATGCAGTCGGCGAGGTTCATCGCGAGCAGGTCGTAGCGGGCGACGACGACGTGGCCGCCGGACATGACGAGGAGAACCGCGGCGAGGCCGGCGACCGATACAGGATGGAGGGGCAGGCGCGCCCGCCCGAGGCGGCCGTCGCCGCTGGCGGCGATCTCGTTGAGGAGGTGCGTCACGCGGAAGGCGTCGATGACCACGAGCCCGCGATAGGCCATCGCGATGAGGTTGACCACGAAGATCGACGTGAGGACCCAACCCTGGAGCGCAAGACCGGCGAGGTCGAACACGTCGAGGCGGAGCACGATCCCGGCGAGGAGGGCGATGACCAGAAATGGGGCCGCCGCGAACGTGAGCGCCCGCGACCACGCGCCCGCGTAGGCATGGCCGAGCCCCGGGAAGACGACCGAGAGGAAGGCGGCGGCAAATGGGGACCGGGCCCGCATGCGCGGTCCCTGCGCGGACAGCATCGCGGGTAGGATACTCGGACCCGACCGGCCCCGCGGCCGGCCGCGCTGCCGTCCGCCACCCATCCGCACCTGAGGCCAGATGTTCGCACCGGTTCCATCGCGCCCCGATCTCATCGCCCAGGAGCACGACATCCTCGCCGGCTGGGCGGAGCGGCGGACGTTTGCCCGGCTGCGCGCCCAGAACGCCGGCGGCCCCCGCTGGAGTTTCCTCGACGGGCCGATCACGGCGAACAACCCGATGGGCGTCCATCACGCCTGGGGCAGGACGTACAAGGACGTCTTCTGCCGCTACCACGCGATGCTCGGGGAGGATCAGCGCTGGCAGAACGGGTTCGACTGCCAGGGCCTGTGGGTCGAGGTCAACGTCGAACGCGACCTCGGGTTCACCTCGAAGCGCGATATCGAGGCGTTCGGGATCGCCGAATTCGTGTCGCTCTGCAAGCAGCGCGTCCTGACGTACGCCGCCCGCCAGACCGAGCAGTCGATCCGCCTGGGCATGTGGATGGACTGGAACGATCCGGCGGAGCTCCTGCGCCTGCGCGACCTGCTCGCCGCGGATCCGTCCGCGCAGGCGACGATGAACGGCCCGGACGGCCCGGTGGCGGACACGGTCGAGATGCTCGTGGGCCGTCTCGGGACGCCGGACGTCGGTGGGTCGTATTTCACGTTCTCCAACGAGAACAACGACCAGATCTGGGGCTTCCTCGCGGAGTGCCATCGACGGGGATGGATCTACAAGGGCCACGACTCCATGCCGTGGTGCCCCCGCTGCGGGACCGGCCTGTCCCAGATGGAGATGAACGAGGGGTACCAGGATCGCGACGATCCCGGCCTGACGGTCCGGTTCCCGCTCGTCGACCGGCCGGGCGAGTCCCTCCTCGTCTGGACGACGACGCCGTGGACCCTTGCCGCGAACGTCGCCGCCGCGGTGCATCCCGAACAGCGCTACGTGAAGGTGCGCCAGGGAGACAGGGCGTACTGGCTGGGACGCGGGGTGCTCAAGGGAGCCGTCGTCGGCCCCTACCAGGTCGAGGAGGAGCGAGCGGGTTCGGAGCTCGTGGGGTGGCGCTACGCCGGTCCGTTCGACGACCTCCCGGCGGTGTCAGGCGCGTTCGGCGAGGCCGGCTATGAGCACCGCGTCGTGCCGTGGGACGAGGTGGGCGAGGAGGAGGGCACCGGCATCGTCCACATCGCGCCCGGCGCGGGCGCGGAGGACTACCAGCTGGGCAAGGCGCTCGGTCTGCCGGTCATCGGCCCGATCGACGAGGACGGGCGCTACTACGCGGGGTTCGGCTGGCTCAGCCGGCTCGAGGCGCCCAACGTCTCCCAGGAGATCGTCGACGATCTGGAGCGGCGTGGGTTCTTCTATCACCTGGAGCCGTACACCCACCGGTACCCGCATTGCTGGCGCTGCCACACTCCGCTGCTGTTCCGTCTCGTCGATGAGTGGTTCATCAGCATGGGTCCGGTCTACGACCAGCCGCGCGAGACGCTCACGAAGGAGCAGGTGGACGCGAGTCTCCGCTACCAGATCATGGATGTCGTCGACGACATCCGCTGGATCCCCGGGTTCGGGCACGACCGGGAGCTGGACTGGCTCCTGAACATGCACGACTGGATGATCAGCAAGAAGCGCTACTGGGGCCTGGCGCTGCCCATCTACGACTGTGCCGCCTGCGGCACGTTCGACGTGGTCGGGGGTCGCGAGGAGCTGCACGAGCGGGCCATCGACGGCTGGGATCGCTTCGAGGGGCATACGCCACACCGCCCCTTCGTCGACGAGGTGACCATCGCCTGCCGGTCCTGTGGCGGGCCGGTGCGCCGGGTCGCCGACGTGGGGAATCCGTGGCTGGATGCGGGGATCGTGCCCTTCTCGACGATGCACTTCCGCGAAGATCCCGCGTACTGGCAGCAGTGGTTCCCCGCCGACTTCATCACGGAGAGCTTCCCGGGCCAGTTCCGGAACTGGTTCTATTCGATGCTCGCGATGTCGACCGTCCTCCGTCGCGAGCCACCGTTCAAGACGATCTTCGGCTACGCCACGTTGTTCGCCGAGGACGGCCGGGCCATGCACAAGAGCTGGGGCAACGCCATCGAGTTCGACGAGGCGGCCGAACGAATGGGCGTCGACGTCATGCGCTGGCTGTACATGTCGTCGCGACCGGACGACAACATCCTGTTTGGCTGGCACGCCGCCGATGAGGCGCGGCGCCGCCTGCTCGTGCTATGGAACGTCTACGCGTTCTTCGTGACCTACGCACGTCTCACGGGCTGGGCGCCCGCGGCCCAGCCCCCGCCGGACGACGGGCGGAATCCGGACGACGGGCGGAATCCGGTCGGCGGGCAGACGCCGCTCGACCGCTGGATCCTGTCGCGCACGGCCGCCCTTGCCGCCGGCGTCGGGGAGCGACTGGGCGACTACGACGCGCTCGGCGCAACTCGCCTGATCGACGCCTACGTCGAGGATCTCTCGACCTGGTACCTGCGACTGTCGCGCAAGCGATTCAGCCGAAACGACGACCGCGCCGATGCCGCAACCGCCTTTGCGACCCTCCACCGCGCCCTTTTGACGCTGGCTCGGGTGATCGCCCCGCTCCTGCCGTTCCTGTCCGAGTCCATCTATGCCAACCTCGTCGGCGCCCAGGGTTCCGGTGAGCCGGACTCGGTCCACCTCACGGCGTGGCCGACCGGCGAGCTGGCCGCCGAGCGCGACCCGGCACTCGAGGGATCGATGGCGATCGTTCGCCGTGCGGTGGAACTCGCGCGGACCCTCCGCGGCAGCGCCGGCCTGAAGGTGCGCCAGCCGCTCGCACGGATGTGGCTGGCCATTCCGGGTGCCGCGCTGCCGGAGCGCGAGTCGCTCCTGGCCCTGATCCGTGACGAGGTCAACGTCCGCGAGGTTGAGATCATCGGCGACGAGTCCGGCCTCGTGGAGCGACGGGTGAAGCCGCTCCTGCCGCGGATCGGCAAGCGCCTGGGTGCGGCGATTCCCGCGGTCATGGCCGCGGCGCGCGAAGGCGCCTTCGAGATCGGTCCCGATGGGAGCGTCAAGCTCGCCGGCGTGACGCTCGCTCCCGACGAGGTGGAGGTCCTGGCGACCCCGCGACCCGGCACCGCGGTTGCCCACGACGAGGGCCTGGTCGTCGTCCTCGACACCGAACTGACCCCCGGGCTGCGCGCTGAGGGGGACGCTCGCGAACTGCAGCGTGCCGTGCAGGACCTGCGAAGGGACGCGGGCCTGGAGCTGGACGATCGAATCGAGTTGTGGGTCGAGGGCCTGGCACCGGAGGTCGCTGGCCATCTCGACGCAGTGGCGCTCGAGACGCTCGCCGACGCCGTCCGGCAGGGACCGCCGCCGACCGCCACCGATAACGCACGCGCCGTCGTCGAGCTGGCGTCCGGCTCGGTCGCGATTGCCCTTCGGCGCATCTCAGGCGCGAAGCCGCCAGGCGCGAACCCGCCGGGCGCGGACCCGGGCCCGTGAACCAGCCCCAAGGCCGGCCCTTGTGGGGTTCGTTCTCGGCGATTGCCGCGGTCGTGGTGGCGGCCGATCAGGTGGCCAAGGCATGGGTCGTCCAGGCGGTCCCGGCGGATGGGTCGCTGTCGATCGTGGGCGATCTCGTGCGATTGATCGTGACCCACAACACGGGGGCCATCTTCGGTCTCTTTCGTGATCAGGCCGGCCTGTTCGCCATCGCGTCCATCGGGGTGCTCGGGTTGATCGCGGTGTATCACGCCCGGAGCGGTCGCAGTCCGTTCCTGACGCTGACCCTGGGCCTTCTGCTCGGCGGCGCACTCGGCAACTTCGTCGATCGAATCCGTCTCGGCTACGTCATCGACTTCGTGGATGCCGGGATCGGCGATCTGCGGTTCTACACGTTCAACGTGGCCGACGCGGCGATCAGCGGCGCCCTCCTGCTCCTGCTCCTGCTCGCCGTCCGCCCACACCTCGGCATGCCCCGACCGATCGGTGACGAACGTGCCTGACCTGCCCAACGCAGACGTCGCGGCAAGCGACATTCGGCTCGTGACCGTGCCTTCCGACGCGCCGCCGGTGCGCGTCGACCGGTTGCTGGTGGACCGGACCGGCCTGTCGCGGAGCTATCTCCAGAAGCTCATCGCCGCGGGCCGCCTGACCACCGACGGCGTCGCGCTCAAGGCGAACGCCATCGTGGGACCGGGCGCGGAGCTCCGGCTCGAGATCCCTCCGCCGGAACCGGCCGAACTGCGGGCGGAACCGGACATCGCGGTCGTGGTGATCCACGAGGACGACGATCTGCTCCTGGTGAACAAGCCGTCCGGGCTCGTCGTCCATCCGGCCGCCGGCCACGATTCGGGAACCCTCGTCAACGCACTCCTGGGGCGCGCCGATGCCACCGAGTACGGCGGCATCGCCGGGGTCCGCCGCCCCGGGATCGTTCATCGCCTCGACCGGGACACCAGCGGGTTGCTGATGGTCGCCAAGAACGATCGCGCCCAGGCGTCCCTGATGGGCCAGCTCAAGGCGCGTCGCGTCAAGAAGACCTACCTCGCCCTGGTGCAGGGAAGCGTGGCTGCGCCGACCGGCCGGATCGAAGCGCCGATCGGACGGGATCGGCGCCAGCGGACGCGCATGGGCGTGGTTGCCGACGGTCGGCCGTCCGTGACCGGTTACCGGGTTCGCCGCCGCTACGAGGGCTGGACCCTCCTGGAGCTCGACCTGATCACCGGCCGGACACACCAGATCCGCGTGCACCTCGAGGCGATCGGGCATCCCGTCGCGGGCGATCCCGTGTACGGCACCGGCCGGTCGCGGCGTGGTCCGGAGGGCCTCCATCGACTGTTCCTGCACGCCTGGCGGCTCGAGCTGACATCGCCCTCGAGCGGAGACCTCATTCGGGCGGTCGCGCCGCTCCCCGATGACCTGATCGGGATCCTCGTCGGCCTTGGCGGGGTCCCGAATGACATCGGTCCGGCTTCCGGGGAACGCGGCACTGAGGCGCCCGCGCGATGAACCGTGATCGGGAGCAGATGGGGGAGCGCGCTGCGGGCGACATGCCCAGGATGGGTGCCGGCGATGGTCCTGAAACGGCCGTGGCCGGGGCGCCGGGCGCGCTGCTGGTGATCATCTCGGGGCCGAGCGGCGTCGGCAAGGACACCGTCATTGCCGCGCTCCGAGCCCGCCGGCATGATCCCGACTACCACTACGTCGTGACCTGCACGACCCGTCGGCGGCGGCCCGGTGAGGTCGACGGCGTGGACTACAAGTTCGTCAGTCGATCTCAATTCGCGGCGCTGGCGGCAGCCGGCGAATTGCTCGAGGCGACCGAGGTCCACGGCAACCTGTACGGGACGCCTCGCGCCGATGTCCGCGGAGCGCTCCTGGCCGGCCATGACGTCATTCTCAAGATCGACGTGAACGGTGCCCAGGTGGTGAAGGAGAACGTGCCCGACGCGCTGCTCGTCTTCCTCGTCCCGCCGTCCCTCGAGGACCTGTTCGGGCGGCTCCGATCGCGCGCGACCGAGACGGCCGACGAGCTCGATCTCCGTCAGCGGAACGCCGCCATCGAGCTGGCCCGCCAGGACGACTACGACTACGTGGTCACGAACGCGACCGATGAGATCGAACGGACGGCCGCGCGGATCGACGAGATCATGGCCGCCGAGCACGACCGCAACCCGACGCGGCGCGTCCGGGTCTGACCTCGATGGCCGGTCCGCGCTTCGTGACGGTCGCGGTCGACGCGCCCGGCGGGGCCGGCGCCCGGGCCTGGACCTATCACGTCCCCGAACACCTCGCGGACCTCGAACCCGGCGAGGCGGTTCTCGTCGACTACGGGCGCCGCCAGGCGCTCGGGGTGATCCTGGCCGAGGCCGAAGCACCCGACCGCGAGACGCGTCCCATCGCCGATCGCGTGCGCGCCGACGGGCCGTTGCTGCCCGGCCTGTCCCTGCGCCTGGCTTCGTGGATTTCCGCCCACTACCTGGCGCCGCCGGCCATGGTCGTTCGGGCGATGCTGCCGCCGGGCCTGCTCGAACGACTGGAGCTCGTCGCGGAACTGCGCCCGGATGTGGCGGGCGAGATGCGCGACCTGCCCGTCCCGGACCGCACGATCGTCGAGGCGCTGTCGGGCGGACCTCGACCCATCCGGGACCTCGCTGCTCCGGAGGGACGCGCCGGCCTTGTCCGGCGGGTCCGTGCCCTCGCCGCCGACGGGATCCTGGAGCTGGCCTGGACGCTGCTCGCGGCGTCGGCCGGGCCGCGCTACGAGCGATGGGTGATGCTGACGCCGGAGGGTCAAGCCGTCGCGACGACGATCCACGACGGCGGCCGCCCGGAGGGGCGGGCACTGGGTGCTCGCCAACGATCGGCCCTTGCCGAGCTGGGGGACGGGCCGACCCACGGTGTCGCGACGGCCGGTCTGGGCGATCGTCACGGCAGCGGTGTCGTGGCCGGCCTCGTCCGACGTGGCCTCGCCGCGGTGGAAACCCGCGAGCGTCCGCGGCAGCCGCTGGCGTCACGGCCGGCCGGGCGTCGCGGCGGTCGCCCTCGAGGTTCGGTCCTGACGCCTCCGCAGGAGCAGGCCGTGGCCCTGGTCGCGCAGGCGATCGCCGATCGCGACTCCACGCCGCTGCTGCTCGACGGCGTGACCGGGGGAGGCAAGACGGCGGTCTACGTCGAGGCCGTGGCGGCCTCGCTGGATGCCGGGCGGCCGACG
Source organism: Chloroflexota bacterium (assembly GCA_919901745.1). GTDB lineage: Bacteria > Chloroflexota > Limnocylindria > Limnocylindrales > CSP1-4 > CAKKPP01. The sequence goes on from CAKKPP010000016.1 coordinate 88,734, forward strand.
CTCCTCCTGGTGCCGGAGATCTCGCTGGCGTTGCCGCTCATCGATCGCCTCCGGTCGGACCTGTCGGCCACGGTGGCGGTGCTCCACTCCGGGTTGGGCCAGGGAGAGCGACTCGATGAGTGGCGGCGCATTCGGTCCGGCGCCGTCGACATCGTCGTGGGAACCCGCCTCGCGGTGCTGGCGCCGCTCGGTGATGTCGGGCTCATCGTGGTCGATGAGGAACACGACGGCGCGTACAAGAGCGATCGGACCCCGCGGATCCAGGCGCGCGACGCCGCCGTCCAGCTCGCGGCGCTGGCCGGCGCCGCGGTCGTGCTCGGGTCGGCCACACCGGCGGTCGATTCCGTCGGACGGGCGCGGGCCGGGACGATCCGACGGCTGGCGCTGCCGACGCGCCCCAGCGGATCGGAGCCGGCGATCACGATCGTCGACCTTCGGGCGGAGTTGGCCGCGGGCAATCGAGGCCTGCTGTCGGCCGCCCTGGCCGCGGCAATTGCCGGGTTGGACACGACGACCGGCGACCAGGCCATTCTCCTGATCAACCGTCGCGGCGCGGCCTCGGTCGTGCTCTGCCGCGACTGCGGAAGTGTCCAGGCCTGTTCAGATTGCGAGCGTCCCCTCGTCTACCACCAGGCAGGAGCCACGCTGCGCTGTCACCACTGCGGCCGGGCCACGCCGCTTGCCACACGTTGCCCGCAGTGCGGATCGGCCCGGATCCGCTACCTCGGTGGCGGCACCGAGCGGACCGAGCGAGAGGTCCGGGCAGCGTTTCCACAACTCCGGGTCGCGCGGCTCGATCGGGACGTCGCGGAGCGGAAGGGTGCCGCGGATCGCGTCCTCGACGCATTCGCCGGCGGCGCCGTCGACGTCCTCGTCGGCACGAGTCTCGTCGCCAAGGGACTCGACATTCCGGGCGTGGTGCTGGTCGGCGTCGTATCGGCCGACGTCGCCCTGAACCTGCCGGACGAGCGGGCCGCCGAACGGACGTACCAGCTCATCGCACAGGCCGTCGGCCGGGCCGGACGCGGAGACCGTCGGGGTCGGGCGATCGTCCAGACCTATCAACCCGACCACCCCGCGATTCGCGCCGTCGGCGAGGCCGATCCGGATACGTTCTACTCCAGCGAACTTGAGCTGCGCAGGCGGTTCGGGTCACCGCCGTATGGGTCGCTCGTCAAGCTGACCGTGGGTCTGCCCGACAGGGTGGCGGCCGAGCGTGAGGCGCACGAGATGGCCCTGCGGCTCCGCGACCGGGCCGCGGAGCGCGGCGTCGAGGTGGCGGTCATGGGCCCGGCTCCCGCGTTCATCGCACGCCGCGGCGACCGCTGGCGCTGGAACCTGGTCCTGCGAGGCAGCGAACCCGTCCCGTTGCTCGACGGCGGCCTCGAGAGCCCATGGACGGTCGACGTCGATCCGGAGTCGCTTCTCTGACGATGGCCGAATCGGGCGATTCGGGAGACAATGCACCTGTCGACGACACGTGACCATCGATTGCACGGACGCACCGCGCCGCACGGAGGAACGATCATGACCATCCCCGACGAGACGACCAACGACAGCCCCACGGGCGACGGCGCGCCCGCGGACGAGACCTTCGGCTGGACCGAAACCAGCGAGGATCCGGACAAGGGCGGCGGAGCCGCACAAGCCGCTCGCGACGTGCTGAACCAGATCCAGTCCGCCGTCGAGAACGTTGCCGAGAAGGCCGGGCCGGTGGCCCGGGAGATCCAGTCCAGGGCCGCGCCACTGGCGCGCGAACTGGCCGAACGCGCGGCACCCGTCGCCCGTGAGGTTGGGGCTCGCGCGGCGGGTCTTGCCGCGATGGCCGGCGAGAGAGCCGGACCGCTCGCCGCGAAGGCGGCCAGCGCGACGGCAGACGCCGGAGTGAAGCTCGCCGAGCGGTCGCGGGAAGTTGCCAGTGAGCTGCGCCGTGCGGCACCGCCCGCAGCCGTCTCGGACGCCGATGCGGCGGCCGAGATGCCCTCCGGGGACGGCGCCGAGAATCCACCCGCCTGAGCGGGTTCGATCACGATCCGAAGGCGGCCCGCCGATCCGGCGGGCCGCCTTCGCTATACTCCGCCCATGAGCGTCCGCCCGATTGTCATGCTCGGCGACCCGCGTCTTCGGTTGAAGGGCCTGCCGGTCGATAGCTTCGGCCGCCCCCTCCATGAGCTCCTCGACGATCTCGCGCACACGATGCGTGACGCACCCGGCGTCGGCCTTGCCGCGCCGCAACTCGGTGAGGCCGTCCAGGCCTGCGTGATCGAGGTGAGCGACCAGCTCCACGAGCTGGTGAATCCCATGATCGTCCGGGCGACCGGCGACGATCGCGACCTGGAGGGGTGCCTGTCGCTGCCCGGTTACTACGCCTACGTCACACGGCGCGAACGGGTCTGGGTGGTCGCCCAGAATCGGTTCGGTCGCAAGATCAAGGTCGCCGGCAGCGGCCTGCTGGGCCGAGCCCTTCAGCACGAGCTCGACCACCTGGAGGGGAAGCTCTTCATCGACTACCTCGACTCGATGGATGAGTTGATCCCGGTCGGGGCCTCTGACGAGGACGAGGCCAGCGCCGTGCCGGTCGCCGCGCTGGGGTGACATCGCCCGCGGCGGATTCGACCGCGGCGCCGTCGCCCGCCCGGGCGGTCTTCTTCGGATCGGGGCGGTTCGCGCTGGCGATCCTCGATGTCGTCCGCAGCGCGCCCGAGGTCGATCTGGTCGCCGTCGTGTCGACGCCGGACCGGCCGGCAGGGCGACGCGCGGCGCCGACGGCGACTCCGGTCGCGGCCCAGGCGAGGGAGCTCGGACTGCGTCTTCTCCAGCCGCCCTCCCTGCGCGATCCGGCCGCGGTCCAGGCGCTGGCCGACCTCGCACCGGCCGTGGGCGTGCTCGCGGACTACGGGAAGATCGTGCCGCGAGCGATCCTGGAGGCATTTCCCCGGGGGATCCTGAACGTCCATCCGTCGCTGCTGCCCGCTCACCGGGGGGCGAGCCCAATCCCGGCGGCGATCATCGGTGGCGATCGGGAGTTCGGCGTGACCCTGATCGAGCTCGTCGATCGGCTGGATGCGGGTCCCATCGTCGCCCGCCGGAGCTGGCCGGCACAGGGCGCCGAAACGAGCCCCGAACTCGAGCAGGTCGCGGCAACGGCAGGGGCTGCCCTGCTGCGCGCCAGCATCGGCCCATGGCTGGCCGGGGCCGTCCAGGCGCAGCCCCAGGATGAGGCCGCGGCCACGCTGACACGGCCGTTTCGGCGCGAGGACGGTCGGCTCCTGGGGACCGAGCCGGTGGCGCGCCTCGAGCGCCGGGTCCGTGCGCTCATGGGCTGGCCGGGTACGTTCGTCGAGGTCGACGGGCTGCGGATCGTCGTGCTCCAGGCCCGACCCGTTCCCGACGGTCAGGCGTCGGGTGCGTCTGCCCCGGGAACCCTCGTCGCGCTCGGCGATGGTCTTGCGTTGGCCGGCGCGGATGGCCTCCTCGAGCTGGTCCAGGTCCAACCCGCGGGTGGCCGCCCGATGAGCGGCGCCGAGCTCCGCCGCGGCCGACCGCGCCTCGTCGGCGCCGCGGACGGGCCGTGACCGGGTCGCGTGCGACAATGCCGGCTCCGATGAGCGACGTGCCCCTCGCCCAGCCGCCCCTCCCCGGGCCCATCGTCGTGCGGGACGCTCGGCCGGGCATCTCGGGACTGTCCCCGGACCGGCTTCAGGCGTGGTTCCAGGAGCGCGGGGAGCCTGCCTACCGGGTCCGCCAGGTAGAGGATGCGGTCTGGCGATCCTCGGCCTCGACGATGGCCGACGTTGCAACGCTCCCCGCGGCGCTCCGCGACGCGCTCGAGGGCGCGGTTCGGTTTGACACGGTGGGCGAAACCGAGCTTCGCTTCGCCGATGGCGGCAACACCGAGAAGGCGCTCCACCGGCTCTCGGACGGCGCGCTCGTCGAGTCCGTCCTGATGCATTACCCGGCCGGTGTGGGCCGACGTGAGCGCCACACGCTGTGCATCTCGAGCCAGGCCGGCTGTGCCGTGGGCTGTCCGTTCTGCGCCACCGGCGAGCTCGGGTTCACGCGAGACCTCGAGACGGCCGAGATCGTCGACCAGGTTCGTCATGCTGCGCGTCGCCTCGCGGCCGATGGACGGCACCTGACCAACGTCGTGTACATGGGCATGGGTGAACCGCTGCTCAACCTGGATCGCGTCCTCGAATCGATCGAGGCGCTCAACGATCCGGCCCGCCTTGGTCTCGGGGCACGGCACATCACCGTGTCGACGTCCGGGGTGGTTCCGGGGATGCGCCGGCTCACGGCACTGGGGCCGCAGTTCACCCTGGCGGTGAGCCTCCATGCGGCCCGCGACGCCCTGCGCGACGTCCTCGTTCCGCTCAATCGACGCTGGCCCGTGGCCGAGGTCGTGGCGGCGGCGATCGACCATGCGGCAGCGACCGGACGGCGGGTCAGTTACGAGGTCACGCTGATCGATGGGGTGAACGATACGGATCTCGATGCCACGGCCATGGCCGAGCTCTTGCGTGGTCAGCGCGCCCACGTCAACCTCATCCCGATGAACCCCGTGGCCCATACGCCGTGGCGGGCGTCGCCGATGGACCGGATCGAGACCTTTGCCGGGCTGCTCCGGAGCGCCGGCGTTCAGACAACGATCCGGAGAAACCGTGGCCAGGAGATCGGGGCCGCCTGCGGGCAGCTGGCCGCGGAGCGAGCCGGAGAGCCGCCGGTCGCGGCGGTGGATCGCCGCCGCCGCCTGCTCATCGATGCCAGCCTGGCCGCACTCCGCGGCGAGCGCAGCGACGAGCCGTCGCCGGTCGGGGTGGGGGACTAGCGTGGCCGCGGGTCGCGCCAGGGTGGCGGCCAGCATCCTGGACGCCGACCTCGGCAACCTTGCCCACGCGGTCGGTCGCGCGGAACGGTCCGGTGCGGATCGCATCCACCTCGATGTGATGGACGGCCACTTCGTGCCGAACCTGACATTCGGGGCGCGCACCATCCGTGCCCTGCGGCGGCGTACCCGGATTCCCTTCGACGCCCACCTGATGATCAGCGAACCCGGTCGGTACATCGACGAATTTCTCGACGCCGGTTGCGACTCCATCACCTTCCACGTGGAGATCGATGAGCCGATCGAGCCGACGCTGCGCAGGATCCATGCGGCCGGGCGGATGGCCGGCCTGGCGCTGCGCCCGGCGACGCCCCTCGCGGCGCTGGAGCCGTACCGGGCACTGCTCGACATCGTTCTCGTGATGACCGTCGAGCCCGGGTTCGGCGGGCAGAGCTTCATGCGCGATGTGGCAACCGACAAGGTCCTGGCCGCGCGGGGGTATATCGGTCATCGCCTGCACGGCGGGGAGGTCCACGTCGACGGCGGGATCAACCGCGAGTCGGCCGAGCTGGTCGGCGGCCAGGCCGCCGACGTCCTCGTCGTCGGCTCGGCGTTGTGGGTGCGCGGCCACGACATGGGTCGTGAGATCCGGCTCGTTCGGGCCCTCGCCGACGAGGGCTACCAGTACGGCCTGAATGCGGGCCTGCCGCCGACGCCGCGCGACGCGATGATCACGCTCGCCAGCCTGCCGCGCAGCCTGGCAAGCTCGCTCGCCGATGAATTGGAATCGGGGGGCATCGCGGTGCTGCTTCTACGCGGCGACGGGGCGCGAGACGGGGACGAGCCCGAGTTCGTCGTCCTCATCCCGACCGCGGCGGAACCGATGGCGCGAGAGCGCTACGGCGATCGTCTCGCCGAGCTGGCTGAAACGGCCGCGGCCGCGCAGGCCGCGCGACCGCCGACGGCCTTCGCCGCGCGGCGCCGGACCGATCGGTGATCGACGACGCGGGCGCGGTCATCGCGCCGGCGCGCACCGAGGACGCGGCCATCGCCGAGCCCGAGCGGCGGCCGGATGCCGGGCTCGGTCGACGCAACGATCGCATCCTGCTGGCCATGATCGGTGGCTACGTCGTGCTCCTCAGCGCCCTGATGATCATGCGTGGTGTGGCCATCACCCCGGACGTCCTGGCCATCGGCCTGGGCCTCGCCGCGGTCATCCTCGGTCGGGGACGGCTGTTCCTCCGCGATTGGATCCCGTTCATCGGGCTGTTCCTCGCCTATGAGCTCATGCGCGGGTACGCCGACAACTTCGGTGTCGCCGTCCATGTCGAGGACGTGCTCGCGCTCGAGCGCTGGCTGTTTCTCGGGTACCTGCCGACGCAGGTGCTCCAGGACTGGCTGCATCCGGCGATCGGGACGGATCCCTGGGCGGTTGCGGCGACCGTCATGTACTTCCTGCACTTTCCGCTGCCCGTCGCCGTGGCATTCCTCCTCTGGATCCGGCGCCGGCGGGCGTATTACGACTTCGTCGCGGCCCTGATCGTCCTGTCGATGGCCGGGTTCGCGACGTACCTGCTCCTGCCGGTCGCGCCGCCGTGGTGGGCGGCCGACCAGGGGGTCATCCCGGGACCGGACGGCCTTCCGGCGATCACGTACCTGAAGGCGGAGGGGTTCAACGCGCTCGCCTCGTTCTTCGGGTTCGAAGGCTCGTACCTGTACAGCTACGCGATCTACGAGATCAATCCGAACCCGGTCGCTGCCTTTCCGTCGCTGCACGCCGGCTATCCGTTCCTGGCCTTCCTGTTCGCCCGCCGCCAGTTCGGGCGCGTCGGTTGGCTGCTGCTGGTCTACGGCGTCCTGGTCTGGCTGTCGATCGTCTACCTGGCAGATCACTACGTCGTCGACATCCTGGGTGGGCTGGCCTACGCCACGGCTGCGTATGCCGCGATCGTCCATGCGCCCGGCTGGTTCCGTCGATTCGTCGACCGTGCCGCCGACGAGGAGCTGGATCGTGCCGTGCGCGGCGGGGCGACCGACGACGCTGCCGTGATCGCCCGACTCCAGCGCCGGATCGTCTGGCCGAGCGTCGCCCAGGGCCTCGGCGTGTTCGGGGCGGGCGTCCTGGCCATCATGGCCATGGCCTGGGGTGGCGTCGCCGGCGGGTCCGCGACGCCGCTCTTCCTGGTGCCGTGGATCGCGATCATCGGCGGCCTGTGGCGGGCTGCCGTGGCCGTGCTCGGGCGCTGATCCCGGCGCGGTCGAGGCCGAGGCGGGACGTGCGGATCCTGCTCCAGCGTGTGTCCCGTGCCGAGGTGCGTGTGGACGGTTTCGCGGTCGGCTCGATCGGCCCCGGCCTCGTGGCCTTCGTGGCTGTTGGGCCCGCTGACGATGAGGCCACGGCCGACGGCCTCGCCCGGCGCTGTGCCGAGCTGCGGATCTTCCGCGACGCGGACGGTCGGACCAACGCGTCGCTGTTGGACGTGGCCGGCGCGGTGCTCGTCGTGAGCCAGTTCACGCTCTACGCGGACACACGTCGCGGACGTCGTCCGGGTTTCACGGGCGCGGCGGGGCCGCACGTGGCCGAGCGGCTCTACGACCGGTTCGCGTCCGCGTTGGCCGGGCTGGGGGTGCCGGTCGCCCGTGGGCGGTTTGGCGCGGAGATGGCCGTCGAATTGGTGAACGACGGTCCGTTCACGATCTGGCTGGACAGCGCGGAGCGCTGATCACCGGACGTCAAACGACCGGCCGCGGGCCGGTCGGTCATTGGATCTCTCACGGGCCGCCGCGGCCCCGGGCAACGATTTCGCCCGGGCGAACCTCAGCGGGCCGCCTTGGTCGCGGTTCGCCGGCAGCGTGTGCAGGCCTTGACCTTGGTCGTCACGCCCTTCTCGGTATGAAGGAAGGGTTGAAGGTTGGGCTGGTAGCGGCGGTGAGCGCGGACGCGGTTCATCCCCGACGACTGAGGGTTGAAGCCGCCCATCGACGCCTTGCCACAGATGGCGCAGGTGCGGGCCATGGTGTCCTCGAACAGTGGGATTCGGTCACAACGAGCCGATCGGGCCCGAGCGGGGCGGTATGATACCACGGCCCTGAGCGGGGATCGTGATCCCGTGCCGCCGGCCAGAGAAGGAGCCACGCCCGGTGCCGAACGACCCGCCGCCCGGTGGCGCGAGTGTGTCCCGTCGTGCCATCGCCGATATCGTGCGGGCCGCAACGCTCGGGTCGTACGGCGTCACCGGGTTCGCCTCGACGCCCGCCGATCGACTGCTCGCCTGGCTCGGAATCGGACACGCCGGGATGTCGATCGGGTTCGATGGCGCCGGCCTCACCCTCGAGCTGGACATCGAGATCGCCTACGGGCTGCCCGTCGCCGAAGTGGCAAGACAGGTCGACTCGGCCGTTCGATACACCATCCGTCGTGCCGTCGGGCGTGATGTCGCGGAGCTGCGGATCCGCGTCGGCGGATTGGTGGTTCGCCCCGGCGTCGAGCCTTCGCCGAGCGCCGACGCAGCCACCAGCCCCCGGCCGCGCCGTTCGCGCAGGACCTCGCCGGCGGCACCCGCGGAGGCGTCGGAGGTCTCGACCGGACCGGCCGTAGGCGGTCCCGTGGACCCGGCCGAGGGCGGTGCAGTCGACCCGGCCGAGGGTCCCCGCTGATGCGCAAGTCCTGTGACGGCGCGGGGCTGCTCGAGGCATTTCGCGCGGCGGTGGCCAACCTGGCCGATCACGTGGACGAGATCAACGGGCTGAATGTCTTCCCGGTGCCCGACGGCGACACCGGATCGAACATGCTCGCCACCGTGCACGCGGCCCTCGAGGAGGCCGAGGGCGTTGCCGGCGAGCCGGCGGAGAGGATCGCCTCGGCGATCAGCTTCGGGGCGTTGATGGGTGCCCGCGGCAACTCGGGTGTGATCACGAGCCAGATCTTCCGCGGCATGGCGGACGGTCTCGGCGGAAAGCGCCAGTTCAACGGACTCGATCTCGCACACGCCCTGTCCGAGGGAGCCCGGACGGCCTATGGGGCGGTCGCCAAGCCGGTCGAGGGAACGATCCTGACCGTGATCCGCGAATCGGCGGCCGTCGCCGTCGAGGTGGCCGAACGGACATCCGACATCGAGGCCGTTCTCGCGGCCACGGTGGACGCCGCGGAGAAATCGGTCGCCCGGACGCCCAGCCTGCTGCCCATCCTGCGCGAGGCGGGCGTCGTGGACTCCGGCGGGCAGGGCCTGTACCGGCTCTTCCAGGGGGCGCTGCTGTCGATGCTTGGCCAGGCTCCGATCGGGGATGCCTCCGCACGCGTCCGGGCCGGAGCGAAGGCGTCGGCGTTGATTGCACATGCCGACGAGGGCTTTGGCTACGAGACGATGTACCTGCTCCAGGCGCGTCCGGGGGAGCGGCTCGACGTGGACGCCTTGCGGGACCACCTCGATGCCATCGGCGAGAGCGTGCTCGTGGCCGGTGATGCGCGAGCGCTCAAGGTGCACGTCCACAACGAGCGGCCCGACCTCGTGATCGGCCACGGGCTGACCCTCGGCGCACTCAGCCGGATCAGCGTCGAGAACCTCGACAACCAGGCCCGCGACGTTCGCGAGACCCGGGCGGCCGACTTCACGGGTGCGACGTGGGGCGATGACGGTGCATCGGCGTCGGTGGCTGCGGCCGTGGCACCTCCGCTCGGTCCCGTGACGGGATCGTCGAACCCCGGCACGGCCGTGGAGCCGATGGCCACGGCGAAGCGCCCCCGACAGCCGCTCGCGGTGATCGCCGTGGCCTCCGGCGACGGCCTGGAGGCCATCTTCCGGGACTTCGGCGTGGCTGCGGTGGTTCGCGGCGGCCAGCAGGCCAATCCGAGTACCGGCGAGCTGCTCGCGGCGGTGGAGGCCGTCGATGCCGACGAGATCCTGCTGTTGCCCAACAATCCCAACGTCGTGCTCGCGGCGCGGCAGGTGATCTCGATGGTGGACCGGCCGATGGCGGTGGTCCCGACGCGCAACGCCGCCGAGGGGTTCGCAGCACTGCTGGCCATGGACCCGACCCGGGGCGCGGCCGACAACGTCGAGGGGATGACGGCGGCCGGGCGCGGCATCGGGACGCTGGCGGCCACGGAAGCGGTCCGCGATGCCACGATCGGCGGCACGAAGGTCCGCGAGGGCCAGACGATCGTGCTGGACCCGGACGACGGCCTCGTCGCCTGTGACGACGATCGCGAAACGGCCATCCTGACCGCCGTCGGTACGCTGCCACCCGGTTTCGAGCTGATCACGCTGTATTACGGCGATGGGACCGACCTGGCCGAGGCCGAGCGGCTCGCCCGACTGATCGGCGAGCAATCGGGCGGCATCGAGACCGAGATCGTGCACGGCGGCCAGCCGCTCTACCGGTACCTGATCGCAGTCGAGTAGGTCCGTGACCGACACCGAGCGCCGGCCGCCCAACCCGGGTCGCCTGCCGGTCGACGCGTCGGCATCGACCACGCCCGACACGTCTCCCGAGATCCTCGACCTCCCGGTCCAGCGCTCCGGGCTGCCCGGTGCGAACAGCCTGCGCAAGGTGGCGCTTCGGCTCGGTCTGGGATCGGTCCGCGACCTCCTGTTTCACCTGCCTCGCCGGTACGACGACCTGCGCGAGCTGCGCCGGCTGGGCGACCTCCTCCTGGAGCCGGACGGGACGATCGTCAGTGCGCGGGTGACCGTGACCGACGTGCGCGTCGAACCCACGTACCGGCGCCGGGTGCAGCGGACCATCGCAAGCCTCGAGGACGAATCGGGCACGGCACAGGCGACGTGGTTCGGCCGGCGCTTCATCGAACGACGGCTCGGCCCCGGATCGAGGGTCGTCGTGAGCGGGAAGGTGCGCCGCTTCGGCCGTCAGCTCACCTTCGACAACCCGGAGTTCCAGAACGACGACGGATCGGCGCTGTTGCACGCGGGCCGGATCGTGCCGGTCTATCCGCTCACCGCCGGGCTCACCGCGGCCCGACTGCGGGGCTTGATGCGGGTCGCGCTCGACCGTGCCGGTGCGACGTATCCCGAGTACCTGCCCGCGGACCTGCTCGCGGCCGAGGGGCTCCCGGCGATCGGCTGGAGTCTCGAGGAGGCCCACTATCCGTCCACGTTCGAAACCCGGGACGAAGCGCTCCGCCGCCTTGCGCATGACGAGTTGCTCGCCCTTCAGATCGGGATGGTCGGTCGCCGCCGCCAGCGGGTTCGCGCGGCCGCCCGACCGGTCGAGGTCGGCGACGATGACGCAGCCCGGATCGTCGCCTCGATCGAGGCATCGCTGGCGCGTCGCGTGGGGCGGCCGGTCGAGCTGACGCTCGACCAGGCCGCGGCGATCCGGGCGGTCCGCACCGACCTGGCCGGTTCCATGCCGATGCTCCGCCTCCTCCAGGGCGATGTCGGATCGGGCAAGACGGCCGTGGCCGCGTTCGCGCTTGCCGCGGCTGCCGGCGCCGGGCGGCAGGGGGCGCTGCTGGCGCCGACGGATCTGCTCGCTCGCCAGCACGCGGCGACCCTGGCCGACCTGCTCGGAGGTGTCGACCTGCCGGTGACCCTCCTGACCGGATCGCTCACGTCCGCGGACACCGGGCGGGCCCTCGAAGCGATCCGGTCCGGACGGGCCGGGGTGGTGGTCGGGACCCATGCGCTGATCCAGGATCGGGTCGAGTTCGCCCGGCTCGGCGTCGTCGTGATCGATGAACAGCACCGGTTCGGGGTCGCCCAGCGGGCCGGGCTCGAGGACAAGGCCGGGGGCGTGCCGCCCCATGTCCTGCTCATGACCGCGACGCCGATCCCGCGAACCCTCGGGCAGGTCCTCTACGCCGACCTGGACCTGTCAGATCTGCGCACGCCGCCCGAAGGCCGCCTGGCCATCCGGACCGGGATCCGCCGGCCAGACGATCTCGAGGGGTTGTGGCGGCACGTTCGCACCGAGGCGGCCGCGGGCGGTCGGACGTTCGTGGTCGTGCCGCTCATCGAGGAGGACGCGGCCGACGAAACGGCGGTGGCCGCCGAATCCGAGGCAACACGCCTGTGGGAGCTGCTCGCGCCGCTCCGCGTGGGCCTCGTCCACGGCCGGATGAAGGCGCTCGAGCGCGACGCCGAGATGGCTCGGTTCCGCGACGGCGATCTGGACGTGCTCGTGGGGACGACCGTGGTCGAGGTGGGCGTCGACGTCCCCGAGGCGACGACGATGATCATCCAGGGCGCCGACCGGTTCGGCCTCGCCCAGCTCCACCAGCTCCGCGGTCGGGTCGGGCGAGGGACACGTCCGAGCTACTGCGTCCTGGTTTCGGACTCGACCGATGACGTCGCCGCGGCGCGAATGGAGGCGATCGTCCAGACGCATGACGGATTCGTCCTCGCGGAAAAGGACTTCGAGCTCCGCCGCGAGGGCGACGTTCTCGGGCTCGTCCAGAGCGGACTGCCGCGACTGCGCGTCGCATCGCTCCAGCGTGAGGGCCACCGCGAGCTTGCCGTCCAGGCCCGCGCTCATGCCGAGCGGCTGCTGGATGGCGAGGGTCGCCTGCGGACCGGGTTCGAGCGTCTCGCCGCTGAACTCGACCACGGATGGCTCGCCGCGATCGCCGCCGGCGACCCCGACGCGGGCAGCGGCGAGTGACGGGTCGCGATGCCTGACGCCGGCCGGGTCATCGCGGGGACGGCCCGTGGGACGCGCCTCGCCGCCGCCGGCGCCGGCACCCGCTCGCTGGGCGACCGGGTCAAGCAGACCCTGTTCGCGATCCTCGAACCGTCGCTTCCCGGGCGACGAACGCTCGACCTGTTTGCCGGCAGTGGGGCAGCCGGGATCGAGGCCCTGTCGCGGGGATCGACGGGGGCCGTCTTTGTCGACCAGGACGCCGACGCCGTCCGGGCCATCCGCGAGAACCTCGAGCGATGCCGGTTCGACGGCCCGGCGCGCATCGTCCGCGCCGACGTCCTGGCGTGGCTCGAGCGAGATGGCGTCCGCGAGGCCGCAGCGGGGCGGTTCGGTCTGATCATGGTGGACCCGCCGTACGATCGCCCGGACATCCTGCGTGCGGTCCTCGATCGACTCGGGGCCGCGTCGTCGGCCGACCTCCTCGCGCCCGACGCGCTCGTCGTGGCCAAGTCCTTCTGGCGTGATGCGCCGCCGGCCGAGGTCGGGCTGCTAGCATCGGAACGGACGCGCCGCTTCGGGGAGACGGCGCTCACGATCTACCGGCGCCGAGAAGCACCAACCAGGGAGGCGTGATGGACGTCGCGGTCTATCCGGGCTCGTTCGACCCGGTCACGAATGGGCACCTCGACATCATCCGTCGGGCGTCGGCCGTCTTCGACCGGCTGGTGGTCGCTGTTCTGGCCAACCCGCGCAAGGCCCCGCTGCTCGACACCGGGCAACGGATGGCCGTGCTCGGCGAGGTCATCGAGGCGGCGGGGATCCCGGATGGGAGATGCGAGGTCGTGTCATTCGATGGGCTCACGGTCGACCTGTGCTCGGCGCGCTCTGCCCGCTGGATCGTTCGGGGCCTCCGCGCGATCAGTGACTTCGAGACGGAACTGCAGCTGGCGCACAACAACCGAAAGCTCGCTCCGGCCGTCGACACCGTGTTCTTCATGACCTCGATCGAACAGAGCTACGTGAGTTCCAGCCTGGTCAAGGAGATCGCCCAATTCGGTGGCGACGTCGGCGAGATGGTGCCCCCGGCCGCCGCCCGCGCACTCGAGCGGTTGTTCCGTCCGGCCTGACGGCGCTCGCCGTGCCATAATCGGCTGCAGCCGCGCCCCGGCCTGAGGCGCCCCATGGAGGGCACTCCGATCGACATCATGTTTCTCCTCGAGCGACTCGAAGCCCACATCGAGAGCGGCCGAGCGCTCCCGCTGACCGGCAGCGTCGTCATCGACAAGGAGGCGGCGCTCGCGTACATCGACGAGATGCGCGCCGTCTTCCCGCGCGAAATCGCCGAGGCCAACCGGACCAACACCGAGCGCGACCGGATTCTCGAGCGGGCCACCGAGGAATCCGAGCGCGTGCTTGCCCGCGCCCAGGAGCAGGCCGCCTTCCTCATCGAGGAGCGGGGCCTGACCCAGGAGGCCGAGGACCTGGGGGGCCGGATCGTCCAGCAGGCGAAGGACGAAGCGGCAGAGACGCAGCGCGGGGCAGACGAGTACGCCGTCAACGTGCTGGTCGGCCTTGAGGGCGAGCTGGTCCGGACACTCCAGAGCGTCCGCAAGGGCGTCGAGATGCTCGACGCTCGCAGGGCGGGCCCCGAAGCCGACGACGAGATCGATGAGGACGGCGACGAGATCGAGGGTCTCGAAGAGGCGGAGCCGGATCGAGCTGCTGCCGCCCGTTGGTAGGGGGCGCCCGTTGGTAACGGGGCGCCCGTCGGGGCGCCCGTCGGCCGCACCACTCTCGTTCAACGTCGCCGGTCTGCTGGCCGACCCGCCCGGATCCAGCCGCGACTACCCACTGACGGCCGTGTCGCTGGCGCTCGATGATGACCTGCGCCTGGCTGCGCCGCTGGACGGAACGGTCCGGCTGTTGCGAACCAACCGGGGGCTCGTCGTGTCGGGCAGCCTGGCGGCCCGCCTGACGATGGAGTGCAGTCGATGCCTGACGGCCATCGAGGTGCCGCTGACGCTGCGGATCGACGAGGAGGCGTTGCCGTCGACCGACCTGCTGACCGGAGATCGGATCGCGGATGACGACGAGGTCGATCTCCTGCGCGTGACCGACCACCACGAACTCGACCTCGAGCCCGTGGTCCGCGAGGCCGTGTCTCTCGCCGAACCCATCGCGCCGCTGTGCCGCGCGGAGTGTCCCGGCCTCTGTCCCACGTGCGGCGAGCGACTCGACGGACCGCCCCATGGACACACGGACGACGAGTTCGACCCGCGCCTGGCGGTCCTGCGGAGCCTGATGGTCGACGCCGAGGCCGAGACCGAGTAAACTCCCGCCTCGGCCCTGATACGTCCCCGGGAGCGGTTTGCCTCGGGACGAGGCCAGCGACCACCGACGAACGCCGGGACGCCTCGCGCGAGGAACGATCCCGAACAAAGGAGCAGATCGACCCGTGGGTGTTCCCAAGCGACGCGTCTCCCATGCCCGCCAGGGCGAACGGCGCTCCCATCTTGCCATCAGCCTGCCGAAGGTCGAGGCGTGTCCGCACTGCCACGCTCCCAAGCAGCCCCATCACGCCTGCCCCGTCTGTGGGTACTACGCCGGCCGCCAGGCGATCGAGGTCAAGGCCGCCAAGGACGAGTCCGCCTCGTAGCCGAAGTGGACGAATCACCCGCCGTAGCTCCCGTGGCTGGCGGCATTCGCATCGCGGTCGACGCGATGGGTGGCGACCATGGTCCCGCCGAGGTGGTCCCCGGGGCCATGGACTACGCCCGGCTCGCGCCGGCCGATCGGGTCATTCTCGTGGGCGATGAGGCGACGCTTCGGGCGATCGCGGGCCCGCTTCCGTCGAACGTCACGATTCGCCATGCCAGCCAGGTGGTCACGATGGACGATCACCCTGCGCAGGTGCTGCGCGAGAAGAAGGACGCCACCATCCTCGTGGCCTGCGACCTCGTGCGCAACGGTGAGGCCGACGCGGTTGTCACGGCAGGGCATACCGGTGCCGCGATGGCCGCCGCCGTCCTCCGCCTCGGCCGGCTTCGCGGCGTGGATCGTCCGGCCCTTGCCGTCCAGTTGATCCGCCGGGGCCATCCGCTCGTCCTGCTCGACATCGGCGCGAATCCCGACTCGAGCCCCGAGAACCTGGCCCAGTACGCGCAGATGGGCGTGATCTTCGCGGAGCGCGTCGTGGGCGTGCGCCGCGCGCGCGTCGCCCTCCTCTCGATCGGCGAGGAGAAGGGCAAGGGAGACCTGCGCATCCAGCGAGCCACGGAACTGCTCGACGCCAGCGGCCTCGACTTCATCGGCAATGTCGAAGGCAAGGACCTCACCGAACCGGTGGCGGACGTCGTGGTCTGCGACGCGGTCGTCGGCAACGTCGTGATCAAGTTCTTCGAGGGCCTGTCGGGGTTCATCTTCCAGTTGTTCCGGGAAGAATTCAGGCAGAGTCTGCGCGGAAAGCTGGCGTACGTCCTGTTTCGGCCCGCCGTCGGACGGATCCGGAGCACGTTCGACTATGAGCGCGTCGGCGGCTCACCCCTGCTCGGCGTGCGAGGCACGGTGATCATCACCCATGGTCGGGCGAGCAAGCGGATGATCCGGTACGCGCTCGAGGTGGGCGCCTCCACCGCTCGGGCCGGTGTTCCGGCGCTGATCGCCCAAGCGCTGGCTGCCGATGCGCTGGCCGCGGACGTGGTGCCGACGGCGGACGTGGTGCCGACCGCGGATGTCGTGTCCATGGAGTCCGTGTCGTGACGGGGCCCTCGCTGACCGTCGGGAAGGACGTCATCCGCGAGATGGCGCGATTGGCCGCACTCGAAGTCCCCGGCGTTCTTCGTGTCGCGCGGACCGGCCCGGTCTGGCGCAACTGGATGGGAGGAACGGCGGTCCGTGTCCGCATCAGGGACGATCAGGTCCACCTGAAGGTATGGATCGTCGCACGCCCGGGCCAGCCGCTGGCGGACATCGTGCAGCAGGTTCGGGTGGCCGTGGCGGCCGCCGTGGTGCGGCTGCTGGGCCTCCAGCTCGGCTCGGTGAACGTGATCGTCGATGGCGTCGGCGGCTGACCGCATCCGGGGTCTGCGAACCGGTCGACGACTCGCGCTTGCGGCCATCTTCGAGGCCGATTTCGGGCAGCGCACGGCGGCCGCCATCCTGGAGCGCCACGTCGCCGAGTCGGAGATGGATCCCGTCGCGATCGAACTGGCGCGCCGGCTGGTCACGGCGGTGACCGAGCATCGCGACCGGATCGACGCCGTGATCGAGCGAGTGGCGCCCCAGTACCCCGTCGTCCAGCTGGCGCGGATGGACCGTGCCTTGCTCCGTACCGCGCTCGGTGAGGTGCTACACTCGCCCACGCCGGCCCGGGTGGCGATCGCCGAGTGGGTCGAACTGGCACGGGTCTACAGCGGAGACCCGACACGCCGCCTGATGAATGGCGTCCTTGGCAAGATCTCAACCGAGTCGACCGGCGCGGGCGCGTCGGCACCCATCTCCGAGGAGGGAGTCAGTGGCCACAACCTACGAGCGTCTCAAGAAGCTCGTCGTCGAGCAGCTCGGCGTCGATGAGGATCAGGTCAACGCCGAGGCGTCGTTCGTCGATGACCTGAATGCGGATTCGCTCGACCTGGTCGAGCTCATCATGAGCCTCGAGGAGGAATTCGGGACCGAGATCTCGGACGAGGACGCCGAGAAGATTCGGACGGTCCAGGACGCGGTCGAGTACATCGACGAGCACTCCTCCTAGCCTCCCGTTCCGCCGCCCAGCCTGGCCCGTCAGGGAGTCGTGAGCCTGGTCGACGGCTTCGTGGAGCGCCTCGGGCTCCCGATCGACGATCGGGCGCTGATCCGGCAGGCCCTGATCCACAGCAGCTGGCTGCACGAGCACCGCGACGAGGCCCCGGGGCACAACGAACGTCTGGAGCAGCTCGGCGACGCCGTCGTCAGCCTGGCCATCTCGGAGGCACTGTTCCGGCGGCATCCGGTCGACGACGAGGGAATGCTGTCGGCCCGGCGCGCTGCCATCGTGAGTACCGTCGGCCTGGCCCGGCTGGCCGAGCGAATCGGCCTGGCCGACCACCTCCTCCTCGGCGAGGGCGAGCGCCTGCAGCGTGGCCCGCTTCGCCCATCGCTTCTGGCATCGGCCTTTGAGGCCGTTGCCGGCGCCATCCATCTCGAGCTCGGCTGGGAGGCGGTCCGCGACTGGTTGACCGAGCTGGCCGAGCCGGAACTCACCGGTGATGAGCCGATCGGCACGCTGAAAAGCCCCAAGAGCCGGCTTCAGGAACACACCCAGCGCACGACCGGAGCGCGTCCCGAGTACCGGCTCGTGTCGGCCGTGGGTCCCGATCACGAGAAGCGCTTCCGGATCGAGGCGGTGGTCGCGGACGAAGTCCTCGGCGTCGGCGAGGGTCCCTCGCGGCGCGAGGCCGAGACGGTCGCCGCCGACGAGGCGCTGTCGACGCTCGAGGCGCGCGGGGACGGGCCGGAAGAGGCATCGTGACGGCGCCGGCACGGTTGCTCGGGCTCAAGCTGCACGGCTTCAAGTCGTTCGCGGAACGCACCAGCATCGAGTTCGGACCGGGCATCAGCGCCATCGTCGGACCCAACGGATCCGGCAAGAGCAACCTGGCCGACGCCCTCCGCTGGGCGTTGGGGGAGCAGGGACGGGCGCTCCGGCTGCGCAAGGCGGAAGACGTGATCTGGGCTGGTTCCGAGCGGCGCGCCGCCCAGGGGATGGCCGACGTCACGCTGGTGGTCGACAATGCCGACGGGTTGATCCCGGTGGAATTCCAGGTGCTCGAGCTGGGTCGGCGGCTGTACCGGTCCGGCGAGAACGATTACCTGCTCAACCGCCAGCGCGTCCGGCTGCGCGATCTCGTGGACCTGCTCGACAGCGCCCATCTTGCCGACAACGCGTTCCTGTTCATCGGCCAGGGCATGGTCGACCAAGCCCTGGCACTGCGCCCGGAGGAGCGCCGGCCCCTGTTCGAGGAAGTGGCCGGCGTTCGTCGCCACGAGCGTCGCCGGCGCCGCGCGGAAGAACAACTCCTGGAGGCCGAAACAAACCTCGCCCGCGTTCAGGACATCGTCGCCGAGCTCCGGCCGCAGGTCCGCCGGCTGGCCGCGCAGGCCGAGCAGCAGACGACGCGCCGGTCGGCCGGCGAGGAACTGTCCGAGGCGTTGATCGCTGCGGCGCACGTCCGCTGGCACGCCGCGGCTGCCCGCGCCGCCGGCGCCGAGGCGGACCAGGCGCGCGCGCGCAGCGCGGTCGATACGGCGCTGGCCGAGCAGACCGGCGCGGAAGCCGCCGCGGGCGCGATCGCAGCTCGCCTCGAGGCTCGCGCGGCCCGCGAGGTCGAACTGGCCGGGGCCCACGAAGCCAGCCGCAGCACGGTCGTGGCGCTCCAGCTCCGTGACGCCGGCCTGGCGGCGGAGGAAGCGGCCCTGGAGCGGGATCGCGGCCGGCTGGCCGACGAACGACGAGCCGCCGAGGCCGAGCGGGACGACGCGCGACGGTCGCTGACAGCGCCAGATCCGCATCGGGATCGCGAACTGGAGGCGGCCCTCGCCGAGGCCGAGCGGATGCTCGCGGACACATTGGCGCAGCTCGCCGACCTGCGCGCCGGCCGGCGAGCGCGCGGCGAGGAACTGGCGGCGCTGCGCCGCGCCGATGCCGCGCGCACGGCCGACATCGAGACCGCTCGTCGACGGGTCCTCGACGCAGAGCGACGACTCGACGAGGAAGGGCAACGGCTGGCGTCCCTCGCCGAACGGCGGACGGACGCGGCGGGTCGGGCCGCGGCTGCCACCGATGACCTGGCCCGTGCCCTGGCGGACGAGGTCGACGCGATCGCCGCTCGCGACCTCGCACGGACTGCCGTCGAGCGCGGGGAGGGCACGCACCGGGCCGCGATGGATCGGTTGGCCGCGGCGTCTCAGGCGCAGGCCGGCCTCGGTGGCCGCCTCGAAGCGCTTGAGCGACGGATCTCGGCCGACGCCGAACGTGGGATCGCGCCGGCCGCGCGACGGCGCGGCGGTCGGCTCGTCAACGCCGATCTGCTCGTGGACGCGTCGGTGCGCGGGGCGGTCGAGGTGGCCCTGTCCGGCGCCCGACGTGCGTATGTCGTTCTCCGTCGGGCGGTCAGCGAACTGGCCGGCGAGCAGGGCGCCCTGATCGTCGAGGAACTCGCGGCGGCCCCGCCTCCGAAGGAGGGTGCGGCGGATCGACACGTCCGGGAGCGGGTCGTGGCCCTCGGCGGCGGCTTCCTCGAGGACGCGGTGCGGCGCGATGCATCCGGCGCCGTTCGACGCCTGCTCCGCCGTGCGGCCTGGCTGCCCGACCTGGAGCGATGCCTCGAGATCCAGCCGGACCTGGCGCCGGGCTGGATCGCGGTGGCGCGCGATGGGTCTGCCGTCGTCTCGGAGATCAGCGTGGCGCTCGGCAAGCCCGAGGGAACGCTGGATTGGAAGGTCGAGGCAGACCGCCTTCGGTCCGAGGGCGCCCGGCTCGAGGAGGCGGTCGGCTCGGCCCGGGCGGAATCCGAGGCGTCGGATCGTGCGCTCGGCGTGAGCCGAGCGTCGCTGGTCGAGGCGACGTCGCGCGAGCGATCGACCGGCGGCGCGCGGCGCGCGGCAGAGGAACTGGAGCGGCGGGTTGCGCGGGATCTCGAGGCGATCGAGCGTGAGGTGGGCTGGCACCAGGCGCAGGTGACCAGGCTGGAGGCCGATCTCGCGCGCTTGCGCTCCGCGATCCCCGTGGACGAGGGTTCGCCCGGTGAGGCCGTGGCGGCAGGGGCCGGCGACGCCTCACCGGACGCCGAGGCGACCGATCCGGCCGCCACCGATCCATCGGCGACCGCCTCCTGGGAGGCGCGGGTCGCGGAGCTTCGAGCGCGTCGAGATGCGCTGGCGGCCGACGTCGCGGTCCAGGATCAGGCGATTCGCGCGGCACTCGACCGTCGCTCGCGGGCCGAGGCGACCGTGGCCTCGGGCGACAACCGCGTCGAGCGCGCCGATCACGAGTCCGCCGGCCTGACCACGCGCGCCAACGACCTCGCGATCGAGCGCCAGGAGATCCGCGGGAACCTGGCTGATGTAGCGCCACGGGCGGAGCATGCGCGCGCCGCTCTCGATGAGCTGCGTGCGGAAGATCGGCGGGATCGTGAGCAACTCGCCACCGCCGAAGGTGCCGCCGCAACGGCCCGCGACCAGCTCCGGGCGTCGGAGGATCGAGCTCGCGCGGCCGATCGGCTCGATCTCGAGGCCCGCCTCGCGCTCGACGCGCTTCGAGAACAGGTCCTGGTCGAGCTCGCGGGACTGGGCGAACTTGGGCTCCGCCATCTCGAGGCGGTGGGGCGGCGGTCGGGCCCTGCGGACACATCGGGCGGGCAGGGAGCGCCGGGCGCGGCTGGAGCGTCGAGAGACGTCGGCTTGCCCGACGTCGATGCCCAGGTGGACGAGGGCGATCCCGACGTGGTTGCGCTGGAAGCGGCGCTCGATGCGGCAGCGCACGTCTGGGCGGATGCGCTGCCCGTCGGCGACATGCCGACCCCCGGCCGACTGGCCGGCCTGCGCCGCCGGTATCACGAGCTCGGTGCGGCGAACCCGTACGCGATTGACGAGTACGACTCGCTGCGCAGCCGACTCCAGGGTCTCGACGAGCAGGAGGGGGATCTGCGCGCGGCGATCGTCCGAACGCGGGATCTGATCGGTGAGCTGAATACGTTGATCGCCACGCAGTTCCGCACCACGTTCGCATCGCTGGAGGTCGCGTTCGATGCACGGTTCCGTCAGCTCTTTGGCGGTGGCTTCGCGCGCCTCTCGCTGACCGATCCAGAGGATCTCTCGGCGACGGGCGTCGAGATCGTCGCGCGCCCGCCGGGCAAGAAGGCGCAGGCGCTGTCGATGCTCTCCGGCGGCGAGCGCGCGCTGACCGCGGTGGCGCTCCTGTTTGCGATGCTGACGGTGCGCCCGGTTCCGTTCTGCGTGCTTGACGAGGTCGATGCCGCCCTCGACGAGGCCAACGTCGGACGATTTGCCGAGGCGCTTCACGAGCTCGCGGCCCGGATCCAGTTCATCGTGATCACGCACAACCGGGGCACGATCGAGCAGGCCGATGCCCTGTACGGGGTGACCGTCGGTGACGATTCGGTCAGCCGCGTGGTCAGTCTCCGGCTCGACGAGGCGAACGCGATCGCGGCCCAGGCGACCAGCGACCCCCGGGCGGGCCAACTCGACCCTGAATCGGTGGTCGGGTAGGACCGTGGCGCCGCTGTTCGACTGGCTCCGCCGGCCCGAATCAACCCTCGTCGATCCTGCGGGAGGGGACGCGTCACTCCACGAGCCCGGCGATGAGCTGCCCGCCCAAGACGGACACCCCGCGGACTCGCCCGCCTCCGACGCCGAGCCTGGCGCTGCCGATGAGGCCGAGCCCGAAGCGGCCGAGCCCGAAGCGGCCGAGCCCGATGCTGCCGAGCCCGAAGCGGTCGTATCCGAAGCTGGATCAGCCGGACTCGACGCCGGACTGCAGCGGACGCGAGGCGGGTTCATGACCCGGCTGCGCGGGCTCTTCGCCGCCGCCGACGATGTGCCCGACTGGGACGACATCGAGGACACGCTGATCGCGGGCGACATCGGCGCCGTCCTCGCCTCGGACGTCGTGCGCCGGGCCCGGGCGCGGCGCGACCCCGGCGATGCGGAGGGGGCCGTTCGGGCGGAACTGGCGGCCCTCCTGGCACCGCGCGCGCATCCCTGGGCGCCCCGGCGCGCCGGAGCCGGGCTCCCCGCCGTCGTCCTCGTGGTTGGCGTGAACGGCACCGGCAAGACGACCACCATCGGCAAGCTGGCGGCGCGGGCCGCTGCCGACGGCCAGGTCGTTCTGCTCGCGGCCGCGGACACGTTCCGGGCGGCAGCCGTCGACCAGCTCCGGATCTGGGCCGAGCGCGCCTCGGCGGACGTGGTCGCCCATGCTCCCGGTGCCGATCCCGGAGCGGTTGTCTACGACGCGCTCGACGCGGCGGTCGCCCGGGGCGTCGACCTCGTGATCGCCGATACCGCCGGACGCCTGCACACCAAGGCCAACCTGATGGACGAGCTGGGCAAGATCCGGCGGATCATCGACAAGCGGCTCCCCGGCACCGAGCCGGAGACACTGTTCGTGCTCGACGCCACGACCGGCCAGAACGGGTTGGCCCAGGCGAAGGCCTTTCACGACGCCGTCGGCCTGACCGGCATCGTGCTGACCAAGCTGGACTCAACGGCCAAGGGCGGGATCGTCTTCGCCATCGAGGCGTCCCTCGGGATCCCGGTTCAGTTCGTGGGGGTAGGGGAGCAGGTCGGTGACCTTCTCCCGTTCGATCCCGACGCGTTCGTCGAGGCACTGTTCGCCTGACCGGCTCGGGTGGCCCCGCAAGGCTGATCGGCGTGGCGGGCCGGGCGTGGCGGGCCGGGCTCGGCGCGATGGGCTACACCGCGATGGGCTACACTCTGCCCGCCTCGGTGCGCCAGAACCCGCGCACCAACCGGGAGCCCGTGCGGCCCCCGTGTCATCCGAACGGAGACCAGTACCTCACCGTGTTCGAGACCCTCAGCGATCGCCTGCGACGAACCCTCGACGGCCTGACCGGCCGCGGTCGCGTCTCGGAGGCCGACGTCGAGGCCGCGCTGCGCGAGATCCGGCTGTCGCTGCTCGAGGCCGACGTCAACTTCCGCGTCGTCAAGGACTTCATTGGACGGATCCGCGAGCGCGCCATCGGCGCCGAGATCCTGGGCAGCCTGACGGCCGGCCAGCAGGTGGTGAAGATCGTTCACGAGGAACTGATCGCGCTGCTCTCTGCCGGTGATCGTGCGTTCAGGCTGCACGGCAACCCGGCTGTGATCGCCATGGTCGGTCTGCAGGGATCGGGCAAGACCACATCCGCGGCCAAGCTCGCTCGGCTGATCGTCAGACAGGGCCGGCGGCCCCTGCTCGTCGCCGCCGATCCCTACCGACCGGCTGCCGCCGACCAGCTCGAAACCCTGGGTCGGGGGCTCGACATCCCGGTCCACCGCGCACCCGCCGGCACCTCGGTCGTCGACATCGCCAGGGGCGGCATCGATGCCGCTCGCCGGTTGACGCGCGACACGGTGATCATCGACACGGCCGGGCGCCTGTCGGTCGACGAGGGTCTCATGGCCGAGATCGCTGCCCTGAACGCGGCCGTCGCCCCGGTCGAGACGCTGCTCGTCGTCGACGCGATGGCCGGCCAGGAGGCGGTGGGCGTGGCCGAAGCCTTCGCGGCGGCCGTCCCCGTCACGGGCCTGGTGCTGACCAAGATCGACGGCGATGCCCGCGGTGGTGCCGCCCTGTCCATCTCCGCGGTCACCGGCCTGCCCGTGAAGTTCCTCGGGACGGGCGAGAAGACGGATGCCCTCGAGGCGTTCCATCCCGACCGCCTGGCCGGGCGGATCCTCGGCATGGGCGACATCCTGACGCTCGTCGAGCGCGCCCAGGAGGTCGTCGACACGACCCAGGCGGCCAAGCTCGAAGAGAAGCTGCGCAAGGCGCAATTCACGCTCGAGGACTTCCTCGAACAGCTTCAGCAGGTCCAGAAGATGGGGCCGCTTGGCCAGCTCATGGGGATGATCCCCGGGATGGGTGGGATGGCCCGTGAGGCCGAGGCAGCCGTCGACCGCGGAGACCTTCGCCGGATCGAGGCGATCATCCGCTCAATGACGACGCGCGAACGGCGTGACCCGACCATCCTGACCGCGGCGCGACGGCGCAGGATCGCGACCGGATCGGGGACGACCCTTCCAGACGTCAATCGCCTCGTCAAGCAGTTCTCGGAAATGCAGAAAGTCATGAAACAGTTCGCCGGAGCGGGGCGGCACGGCGGTGCCGCGGCCATGCTCGGGCGGCGGTAGCGAGGGATGGGGATGACGACCGAACGACCTGGCGAGGCGAACCTCGAGGACACACAGCCGATCGACGTGGCCGGAACACAAGGCGGGTCGCAAGCGACGAGCGACGTGCCACCCCTGATGCCGTCGACCGCGGCGACCGAGCCGGTTGCCGGCGCACCGCGTCGGCGCGGGGGGCTGCGCTGGGGCATCGCCCTTGGCGCCGTCGCGATCGCGGTCGGCGTGGCGGCGGCGGCCGCCTTTCTCCTGGCCGGCCAGTCGGCCGGCTCGCGACTCGTCGGCTGGGCACCGTCGGACGCAGCCGCATACGCCGAGATTCGACTGGACCTGCCGGGCGACCAGCGCGCCCGGGTCGGCGAATTCCTGGCGCACTTCCCGGGATTCTCGGATCAGGCGATCCTCGACGACAAGATCGACGAGGCGCTCGACCGGATCGTGTCCGGGGCCACGAACGGGAAGCAGGACTTCACGAACGACATCAAGCCCTGGTTCGATGGCCAGGTCGCCCTGGCCGTCTCTGCCTCGGCGCTCGCCGCCGGTTCGGGCGGCGAAGGCGCCGAGCCCCGGGGGCTGGCGCTCATCGCGATCAAGGACGCCCCGGCGGCCCGCGCCTGGTTTGAGGCGCTGGTCGCCGAGTCCGGGCAGACGGTGCGCGTCGAGCGGCACGGCGATGTCGACCTGCTTGTCGATGGCGACGGCACGGCAACGGCGGCGTTTCTCGAACGGGTCATGCTCGCGGGCGATCTCGAATCGGTCAAGGCGGCCGTGGACGGAACGGGCGAGTCCGGGCTGTCCGCGAACGCGTCCTACAAGGCGGCACGTGCGGCCATGAGCGGCGACCGGATCGGTTTCGGGTTCGTCGACGTTGACGCGCTGCTGGCGGCCGCTGCGGCCTCCCCCAACGGCGTGAGCGGAGCCGCGCCGGTCGAGGACGCCGTGCGGGCGCTGGCACCGGACTGGGTCGCGTTCGGCGTCCGTGCAGATGCGGCGGCGGTCGTGTTCGACGCCGCGTGGCCGCACGTGGCCGCCGTGGGCTTCGAGGGAGCGAACCGCGCCGGCGTGATCGCCACGCGGGTGCCGGCCTCGACCATCCTGTTGACGGATGCCCACCAGGTGGGCTCGATGCTCGGCGCCGCGCTCGAACAGGCCAGGTCCAGCGCGGATGGCGCGAAGGCCCTCGCTGAGATCGAGCAGGCCGCGAGCCTCCTCGGTGGATTGGACAACCTCGTGGCCTGGATCGGCGATGCCGGCCTCGTTGTCACCCGGGACGGTGACGCCCTCGCCGGAGGCATCGTGGTGGTGCCCGCGGATCGAGCGGCGGCCGAGCGCCTCTCGACGACCCTGAGCGGATTCCTGGAGTTGTTCGGCACCGACAGCGGCCTCGCGATTCGCACCGAGGACCACGCGGGGACGACGATCACCATCCTGGACCTCGGCGACGCCGAGACGCTCCTGGGCACCGCGCTGGGCGGCGGCAGCGGCCCCGGCGGCAGCGGCCTCGGCAGTCTGCCGATCAACCCCGTCGCGCCGGGCGGGCGGGTGGAGCTTGCCTGGGCGATCACCGACGATGTCGTCGTCATCGCGCTTGGGCCGGAGTTCGTGCGCGCTGTCCTCGACGTCCGGCCGGGGGCCGCGCTGGCCGACGATCCTCGCTATCGTGCGCTGATCGAGTCGGTCGGCCGCGAGAACAACGGCTCGGCGTTCGTCGACCTGGCCGCGACTCGGGCGATCGTCGAAGGGTTCCTGGCCGCGGCCGGTGGATCGTCGCTGACGGACTACCAGCGCGACGTCCAGCCGTACGTGACCCCGTTCGACGCCTGGGTGCAGGCGACGACGGTCGGTGACGACATCGACCGGGCAACCATGCAGATCACCGTCAAATAGCAGGACACCATCCATCTTGAGCACGATGTCGGGCCGCATGGACGGCCCGCGCTAGCGGAGGAAGACAGGAACCATGGCAGTCCGAATCAGGCTCACGCGCGTCGGTGCGACGAAGGCGCCGACCTATCGGGTCGTGATCGCCGACTCGCGAAAGGCCCGCGACAGCCGCTCGATCGAGACGATCGGGCACTACAACCCGCGCACCGAGCCGGCCGAGGTCGTGATCGATGCCGACCGCGCCAAGGCGTGGCTCGCCAACGGCGCCCAGCCGTCGGACACGGTTGCCCGCCTGTTCCGTGTCGCGGGCATCCTGCCCGCCACAAAGTAGGAGTCGAGGGATGGCAGCGAAGGAACTCGTCGAGTACGTGGCGAAGTCCCTGGTCGATGACCCGGACGCCGTGACGGTCGAGATCGTGCGAGATCAGGACGGAACGGTGATCGAGTTGCACGTGGCCGAGGACGACATGGGCAAGGTCATCGGCCGCAACGGCAGCGTCGCCAAGGCACTTCGGACCCTGCTCAAGGTCATGTCCGCACGGGACGGCGAGATGGTCTCCCTGGAGATCATCTAGTCACCGGGCGCACCAGCATGGGCAGCACCCCTGACGAGCGAGAGCGGCTCGTGGTCGGTCTGGTGCGGGGCGTTCACGGGTTGCGCGGTGACGTTCGCGTCGAGGTCCTGACGGACCATGCCGAGCGCCGCTTCGCCGCAGGATCCGTGCTGCACCGCGAGGGCAGTCCGGAGCCGTTGACGGTCGTCTCGGCCAACGAGATCGTGGACGGCCCAGGCTGGCGCGTGCGCTTCCGTGAGCTCGGCGATCGGAATGCCGCGGAGACCCTGCGCGGCGTCTACCTCGAGGCCGAGGTCGAACCCGGCGATGGGCTGGCCGAGGGAACCGTGTACTGGCACGAGTTGATCGGCGTGCCGGTCACCAGCCCGGATGGAATGGTCCTCGGCACCGTCCACGACGTGTACCAGATCGGAGGGACCGAGGCCATCGTCGTGCGCGGCGGCCCCGCCGGCGAATTCGACGTGCCCCTGATCCACGAGCTCGTCCGTGAATTCGAGCCGCGTGCCGGCCGTGTCGTCGTGGATCCGGCCCTCCTCGATCTCACGATCGTGGACCCGGACGAGCCGCGCCCGGCACGCCCGCGCGGCCCGCGTCGCCGGCAGGGCAGTCGCCGCGGATCCGGACCGCCGGCTCCTGAGCCTCCGCCCGAGGGCCTCTGATCCGATGGAGATCGACGTCGTCGCCCTGTTTCCCGAGATGGTCACGGCACCCTTGCGCGCGAGCATCCCCGGCCGGATCCAGGAGCGCGGGATTGCGACGATCCGCACCCACGACCTGCGGGAGTGGGGTCTCGGCAGGCACCGGACCGTGGACGACGCGCCGTACGGGGGCGGAGCCGGCATGGTCCTTCGACCTGAGCCGGTCGCTGCCGCCATCGCCACCCTCCGCCGCCCAGACTCGATCGTCGTCCTGCTCGATCCGGGCGGACGGCGGTTTGATCAGGCCGCAGCTCACGAGCTCGCGGCCGCGGCGCACCTGGTGCTCATCTGCCCGCGCTACGAGGGCATCGACGAGCGGGTCCGCGCCCTTGTCGATCGCGAGGTGTCGATCGGCGACGTCGTGATCAGCGGCGGCGAACTGGCCGCGCTCGTGATGATCGACGCCGTCATCCGCCTGCTGCCCGGGGCGATCGATGCGGCATCCACCGATGAGGAGTCGTTCGCGAGCGGGCTTCTGGAGTATCCGCAGTACACGCGACCGGCGACGTTCCAGGGTGTGTCGGTTCCGGCCATCCTGACGTCGGGCGACCACGGGGCCGTACGACGCTGGCGCCACGAGCGGGCCCTCGAGCGAACGGCCCGACTGCGTCCGGACCTCCTTGTTGGCCGGCGTCTGTCGGTACACGAGGCCGCCGTCGTCGATGCGGCAGCACGTCCAGCTCCAGGCGAGGTCGACCCCACAGGCATCGAGAACCCCACGGGCGACGGCTGACCGTCGGTGCTATACTCCGCGCTCGTCGCCTCCTCGCGACTCTCCTTCGTCCAACGATGCAGCTTCAGGCTGCCGCCAGCAAGTCAGGAATTCGCCGCGTGAACGTGCTCGACGAAATCGTCGCCGACCAGCTCCGGACGGACCTCCCCGAACTCGCCACCGGCGACACCGTGCGCGTTTCGGCGAAGGTCGTCGAAGGCACCCGGGAGCGGATCCAGGTGTTCGAGGGAACCGTCATGCGGCTCCGCGGCGGCGGGATCACCCGATCGATCACCGTGCGCCGGCTGGCCAGCGGGGTCGGCGTGGAGCGCACGTTCAAGATCCACAGCCCGCGAATCGACAAGATCGAGGTTGTTCGCCACGGTCAGGCGCGCCGGGCGCAGCTCTACTTCCTGCGCGACCGTGTCGGCAAGGCCGCCACGTTGCGCGAGCGCCGCCCGAAGAACTGACCGGACCGGGTCCCGACCGTTCGCCACAAGACCCCGTCTCGGCGGGGTCTTGTGCTGTCCGGGCCGGCGCACCTTGACGGACCAGGCCGCGTCGGCGCGCGCCCCCAAGTGCCGCGCGCCCCGAAGTGCCGCGCGCCCGCAGGCGTGCGCCCCGCGACCCCGTCGGCGGGTCCCGTCGCGGTACCCTTGGCGCGATGGCACCGATCGTCCCGAGCCTCCGCTACGAGCGCAGCCTGTGGCGCGCGGGGGCGACGCGGATCGTCGGGGTCGACGAGGTCGGCGTCGCGCCGACCTGCGGCGCGGTCGTCGCCGCCGCGGTGATCATGCGCGCCAACGGGCAGCGGATTCCCGGCGTGCGCGACTCCAAGACCCTGAGCGCGGGGCAGCGCGAGCGGCTCGATCCGATCATCCGCCGCCGAGCGGTGGCCGTCGGCGTGGGCGCGGCCTCGGTCCGCGAAATCGATCGCCTGAACATCTACCACGCCACCCACTTGGCGATGCGCCGGGCCATCGCCCGCGTCGGGGCCCACGATCATGTGTTCGTCGACGGCAACCGGATCGCCGGGTTCGAGGCCGATGTGGGCCCGTACACCGCCATCGTCGACGGCGACGCACGCTGCCACGCCATCGCCTGCGCGTCGGTCGTCGCCAAGGTCGTGCGCGACCGGATGATGTCGCTCCTGGCCGTGCGCTATCCGGGCTACGGCTGGGAGCGGAACCAGGGCTATGCAACACTCGAGCATCGCCGGGCCATCCGTCGCCTCGGCCTGACGCCGTTTCACCGGCGAAGCTTCCTGGCACTTCAGCGCACCCTCGCCGGCGACCAGATTGAGCTGGACCTGTTCCCGGCGGCGGGTCGCGAGCTCGTGCCGATCATGGCGGAACTCGACACGCTCGCCGACCGGCTCGATGACGACGCGCTGATCGCGGCCGAGGAGCTGGTCGGCGCGAAGGACTGAGCAACGGTCGCCCACGGCGGTGCACCCTGGGTGCAGTCGGAGGAGACTGGCCGCGCGCAGCATCGCATCGTGCGAACCCCCAGCCAGGTCCGCGGCGATACGGCCGAGGAATTCGTGGCCGAGCGCCTGTCCCGCGACGGCTGGCGGATCATCGGGCGCCAGGTCCACATCGGGCGCGCGGAGATCGATCTTCTTGCGCTGGATGTCGACGCGGGTCCCGACCTCGTCGCCGTGGAGGTCCGCTGGCGCGGTCGACGCGACTTCGGGCTACCCGAGGAGTCCGTGAACCGTCGCAAGATCCGGCGGCTGCGCGAGGCGCTCTGGACGATTCGCGAGCGCGGCCGGCTCGCCGACGGCACCACAGTCCCGCACCTTCGTTGTCGGGTCGACCTCGTTGCCGTCGAGCCGGGAGTGACGCGTGGCGAGGTCGTGAGCCGGCACTACCGGGCGGTCGGTTGATCGTCGGGCAGGCCTTGGGCACGCAACCGCAAGGGTCGCGGCCGAACGGGGACACGAACGGGGCCGAGCCTGAACGGGGCCGAGCCTGAACGGGGCCGAGCCTGGACCCTGTGCTACACTCCGCCCCGCCGTGGGCTCCCCGCGGCATGTCGAATGCCCGTCCTCGTCAATCACGAGGTACGGAGCCCACACGCGGACCGATCCGAACCGGGACGGTGCCGAACGAACCCTGGCCGCAGGCGCCGGGCGTCGTTCGGATCCCGGAACACGGGTCCGCGGAGGAACGAACCGAACAGGAGGTCGCACACCGTGCCGTCCGTCTCGATGCGGCAGCTGCTGGAAGCCGGAGTCCACTTCGGCCACCAGACTCGCCGCTGGAACCCCAAGATGCGCCCGTTCATCTTTGCCGAGCGCAACGGGATTCACATCATCGATCTCGCCCAGACCGCGCAGCGGCTTGAGACGGCGCTCGCGGCTGTTCGGGAAACCGTCGCCCGGGGCGAGGTCGTCCTGTTCGTGGGTACGAAGAAACAGGCCCACGAGCCGATCGCCGAGGAGGCGACCCGGGCCGGGATGCCGTACGTCAACAAACGCTGGCTGGGCGGGATGCTCACCAATTTCGTGACGATCAAGAAGCGGATCGGTCTGCTCGATCAACTCGAGGCGCGCCAGCAGGCCGGCGATTTCGAACGGATGACGAAGAAGGAAGCCGCCAAGCTCACCGAGGAGCTCAACAAGCTGAACGCGATCCTTGGCGGGATCCGCAAGATGAAGCGGGCTCCCGGCATGGTCTTCATCGTCGACCCGCATCGTGAGCGGATCGCGATCACCGAGGCCAACAAGCTCGAAATCCCGGTGGTCGCCACCGGCGACACGAACGTTGACCCCGATGAAATCGACTACATCATTCCGGCCAACGATGACGCCATCCGTTCCATTCGCCTGCTCTGCTCGCTCGTCGCGGACGCCGCGATCGAGGGCGCCCGCGAGCGCGGGTCGCGGGCGATCGTCGAGGTCGAAACCGAATCGGTCGTTGCCGAGCCCGAAGAGTACGGTGACGTCCAGGCCACCGACGAACTCGTCGCGGCCCTGGCCGGCGGAGCGGCCCTGACCTTCGAACCGGACGAAGACGAGTTGCTCCCGGGTGCCCGGGTCGATGACGCGGTTGCCGAAGAGGTCGCCGAGGCGACGCCCGATGAGATCGCCGCTGAACTTGCCCGGGAGGCCGCCGAAAAGGCTGAGAAGACGCTCGTCGTCTGAGCCCGCGGCGGGACGATCGAACCAACCCAGGCGGGATACCCCGAGCGACCGAGAGGTCGGTCGCGAGATAGCGCACAGGAGTCAGGAAACCAGCATGGCGGACATCCCGGCCGAGACGGTCAAGGAACTGCGTGAACGCACCGGGGCGGGCTTCATGGATTGCAAGCGCGCCCTCACCGAGGTCGACGGCGACATCGACGCCGCGATCGTGCTTCTCCGCGAGCGCGGCCTGGCGGCGGCAGCCAAGAAGGCCGGTCGCGACGCCCGCGAGGGCCTGGTGTCGAGCTACATCCATACGGGCGGCCGGGTCGGCGTCCTCATCGAAGTCAATTGCGAAACCGACTTTGTCGCACGCACCGACGAGTTTCAGCGGCTCGTCCGGGACCTGGCGGTTCAGGTCGCAGGATTCTCGCCGAAGTATGTCGACATCGACCGAATTCCCGAGGCCGATCTTGTTGCCAGGCAGGCGGAGCTTGCCGCCGACGAATCGGTGAGTCGCAAGCCCGAGCACATTCGCCCGCAGATCGTGGAGGGTCAGCTCAAGAAGTGGTACGCCCAGGTGTGCCTCTATGAGCAGCCGTTCCGGGACGAGGAACGGACCGTTCGGGAGCTCGTCAACGAGCGGATCGCCACGATCGGCGAGAACATCCGGATTCGGCGCTTCGTGCGGTATGCCCTCGGGGAGGAGATGTGACAGAGGCCGGTCCCGCCGACGCGGGAGCGGATGCGCCGCAGGTCCGCTACGGGCGGATCCTGCTCAAGCTGTCGGGCGAGGCACTCCTCGGCGGTCGCTCGTACGGCGTCGACCCCGCGTTCTGCGCGTCGATCGCTTCGCAGATTGCGCGGGTCCATGCGCTGGGCGTCCAGGTCGGCATCGTCGTGGGCGGTGGCAACATCTTCCGCGGACTCGCGGCGGCCGCTTCGGGCATGGACCGCGCGACGGGCGACTACATCGGGATGCTCGCGACCGTGATGAACGGCCTCGCCCTCCAGGATGCCCTGGAGCGTGCCGGCGTGCCCACGCGGGTCATGAGCGCCATCGCCATGAACGAGGTTGCCGAACCGTACATCCGGCGGCGCGCCGTGCGCCACCTCGAGAAGGGCCGCGTCGCCATCTTCGTGGCCGGCACCGGCAACCCCTATTTCACCACCGATACCGCCGCCGCCCTGCGCGCGGTCGAGATCGGCGCCGAGGTCCTGCTCAAGGCCACCAAGGTGGACGGTGTGTACGACGCCGATCCGATGCGCCATCCCAAGGCCCGCCGCTACGACTCGCTCGTGTACTCGGATCTCCTCCGCGACCAGCTGAAGGTGCTCGATGCCGCGGCCGTCTCGCTGTGCATGGAGAACGACCTCCCGATCGTGGTGTTCGACCTGACCGAGCCGGACAACATCGTCCGGGTTGCGATCGGAGAACCGATTGGTACCCTGATCACGGCCGATGCCCAACCGACGGGAGGAGCCAGGGAATGAGCGCCGAGATCATCGCGAGCGCGGATGCCCGGATGGCCCGTGCCGTTGAGGCGATGGAACGCGACTTCGTGGGTGTGCGGACCGGTCGCGCCTCGACCGCACTCGTCGAGCGACTCCAGGTTGACTACTACGGGACGCAGACGATGCTGAACCAGATCGCCGGCATCAGCGTTCCCGAGCCGCATCAGATCGTCATCCAGCCGTGGGACCGAAGCGTTCTCGGCGCCATCGAGAAGGCAATCCTCAAGAGCGACATCGGCCTGATGCCCAACGTGGACGGGACCGTCGTGCGACTCAACATTCCGCCGCTGACCGAGGAGCGCCGGCGCGACATCGTCAAGGTCGTGCACAAGCGCATGGAGGAATCCCGGGTCGAGATTCGCAACATCCGTCGCGACGGTGCCGACGCCCTCAAGAAGGCCGAGCGTGACGGCGAGCTGGGCACCGACGACGTCCACCGTCACCTGGAGCTGCTCCAGAAGACGACCGACCGGCACGTGGCGGACGTCGATCGGCTCGGCGCAGCCAAGGAACAGGAGGTCCTCGAGGTCTAGTGGGTCGAGGACCCCTGGCCCGACCGACCGACGCCCCGCCGTCGGCTCACGCGACGCCCGACGCTGCTGCCGCGAACACGCCCGAACGCCTGGCCGACGCCTCCGAGACGCCACAGCATGTCGCGATCATCATGGACGGCAACCGTCGCTGGGCGCGCGGCCGGGGATTGGCCGAACTCGAGGGTCACGCCGCCGGCGTGGAGGCGATCCGAGGCCTGCTGCGCCATGCGGTGCATCGTGGGATCGCCGTTCTGACGCTGTACGCCTTCAGTCGCGAGAACTGGGCGCGCGAGGACGACGAGGTGACGGGCCTCTTCACCCTCCTCGAGGCGGCGATCCGCGACGAGACAACCGAGCTGCGGCGCCAGGGTGTGCGCATCCGGCTGCTGGGGCGGCTCGATGAGCTGCCCGACGCGACGCGTGACTCGATCAGCGCGGCACTCGACGAGACCGCGGGCGGTAGCCAGCTGCTGCTCAATATCGCGTTCAACTACGCCGGCCGCACGGAGCTCGTGGACGCGGTCCGAA
Source organism: Chloroflexota bacterium (assembly GCA_919901745.1). Classification (GTDB taxonomy): domain Bacteria; phylum Chloroflexota; class Limnocylindria; order Limnocylindrales; family CSP1-4; genus CAKKPP01. The sequence goes on from CAKKPP010000016.1 coordinate 122,634, forward strand.
GCCTGCTGGCGTCCGGCGTTCGCGCCGAGGATGTCGACGAGGCGGCGATCGATGGGGCGCTGTACACCGCGGGGCTGCCGGACCCCGACCTGATCATCCGGACGGGCGGTGAGCAGCGGCTGTCGAACTTCCTCATCTGGCAGAGCGCCTACTCGGAGTTCTACACGACCGACGTGCTCTGGCCCGACTTTGGCCCCGAGGCGCTCGATGCGGCACTGCTCGAGTACGCCCGCCGAACGCGCCGGTTCGGGCGCTGACCGCGATCGCGATGCTGCAGCAGCGCGCCGTCAGCGCGGCCGTTCTCGTTCCGCTCGTCCTGGTCGGCGTCTGGCTGGGCGGCCTGGTGCTGGTCGCCGCGGTGGCGATCATTGCCGTGATCGCGGCGATCGAGCTGTTCCGCCTCCTTCGAGCGGCGGGGTATCCATCGTTTCCGCTGCTCGGAGCGGTGTTTGCGCTGATCGTGGTGCTCGATGCCGCGGCTCCGTCGGTGATCGAGGCGAGCGGGCTGCTGCTCGGCGCGGTCGCGATCATCCTGATCGGCGTCGGGGCGCTCACGCGAACCGATCCGCGCGAGGGCCTGGCGACCTGGGCGACAACCGTCTTCGGCGCCCTGTACGTGGCGATGCTTGCGTTCGTGGTCCGGCTCGCCGATGCCGGCCCGGTCCTGTCCCCTGACGCGCCGCTGGCCGCCATCGGCGCCGGTCGCGCCTGGGTCGCGCTGCTGATCCTCACCGTCTGGGCGTTCGACACGGGTGCCTACGTCGTCGGGAGCCGCATCGGGCGCCGTCCGTTCATGCAGCACCTGTCGCCATCGAAAACGGTCGAAGGCCTGATCGGCGGGCTGGTCGCTGCCGCGATCGGGGCAGCCGTTCTTCACCTCGGTCTGGGCCTGTCGCCGGTCCTCGGGATCGTCTTCGGGCTGATCGTCGGAGCAACGGCTCAGGCCGGTGATCTCGCGGAGTCCATGCTGAAGCGGGCAGCCGGCGTCAAGGAATCGGGCACCCTCATCCCCGGCCATGGCGGCATGCTCGACCGGATCGATTCATTCCTGTTCGCCGCGCCGGTCGTGATGCTCTATGTCGTCGTCGCCGTCCGCTGACCGGCAGCGGTCCGGGGACACCCACGGCGGTCCCGGGACGCCCCGTGGCGTCGCCGTCCTCGGTTCGACGGGATCCATCGGTCGGCAGGCGATCGACGTGCTCGGCCGCGCGGAGGACGCGTTCCGGATCGTCGGGCTCGCAGCCGGGTCGCGCGCTGACGTCCTCGCGGCCCAGATCCGGGCGCTGCGTCCGGCCGTCGCCGCGGTCGCCAACATCGCCGACCTGGCGCTACTGGATCTTCCGGCGGGAACCAGGGGGCTTGCCGGGGACGACGCGCTCGTCGAGATCGCCACGCATCCCGATGTGGACCTCGTTCTCGTCGCCACAGGCGGGATCGTCGGCCTGCGCCCGGTCCTGGCCGCGTTGGCCGCAGGCAAGGTGGTCGCCACCGCAAACAAGGAGACGCTCGTCGCAGCGGGCCACCTCGTCATGCCCCTCGCACGCGGGCTGGCTTCGAGCGTGGCGCAGCGCGACCCCGGGGATCCCTACGCCAGCCCGCTCGCGTGGCTCCGGCCGATCGACTCGGAGCATTCCGCGATCTGGCAGTGCCTCGTCGGGGAACGACCCGACAGCATCGCCCGTCTCGTGCTGACCGCATCGGGCGGACCGTTCCTGGACGCACCATCGGACCTGTCGTCGGTGACCGTGGCCGCTGCGCTGCGCCACCCGACATGGACCATGGGAGACAAGATCACGATCGACTCGGCGACGCTGGCGAACAAGGGCCTGGAGGTCATCGAGGCGCGCTGGCTGTACGATGTCGACGACGACGCGATCGACGTCGTGATCCATCCGCAGAGCGTCGTGCATTCCGCCGTCGTGTTCCGCGACGGTTCGCTGAAGGCACAACTGGGCACCCCCGACATGCGACTACCGATCCAATATGCGCTGACCCACCCGGATCGCCGGCCGTCTCCGTCCGCGGCCGTGGACCTCGTGGCGGCGGGCCGGCTGGACTTCCGAGCGCCGGACCTGGCGCGCTTCCCGGCGCTGGAGATCGCTCGCGGCGCCGGCCGGATCGGCTCGCGCGCCAGCGCCGCGCTCATCGCAGCGGACGACGTCGCGGTTGCACGGTTCCTGGCCGGGACGATCGACTTCACCGGCATTCCGCGGCTGCTCGAGAGCGCCGTTCGCCGATTCGGCGAAGGAGCCGATCAGACCCCCGACCTCGAGACGCTCAGTGCCCTCGACGGCGAGGTACGCGCGACCTACACCAACGACACCACCTGGAGCGTCGCCTGATGGAGTTGATCCAGTCGGTCATCACGATCGTGCTGTTCCTGTTCATCCTCGGGATCCTGGTCCTCGTCCACGAGGTGGGCCACTACATCACGGCTCGGCTGGCGCGCATCCGCGTCCTCGAGTTCGGGATCGGCTTCCCGCCGCGTGCCCGCGTCCTGCGCAGCGAGGGCGAGACCCTCTGGACACTCAACTGGCTGCCGATCGGCGGTTTCGTGAAGCTCGAGGGCGAGGATGGCGACGCGGCCGACGACCCGCGGTCGTTCTCGAATGCGCCGCTCGTCACGCGACTGCTCATCCTGGTTGCGGGCGTGCTCATGAACGTGCTCCTGGCGTTCGCCATCTTTGCCGGAATCGCGCTCACCGGAGATCCCACGATCGGCGTCCGAGCCGGCGTGGTCGATCCGGGATCACCCGCCGCCGCGGCCGGGATGCAGGCCGGCGACCTGGTGGCCAGCGTGAACGGCCGGTATTTCAGCGCGTTTGGGGGAGAACGGATCCTCGACGTGATCCGTGACAACGCCGGACAGACGGTGCGGCTGGGGATCGAGCGCGATGGGCGAACCATCGGGCTGGAGGTGACCCTTCGCGAGGAAGCGGAGATCAGCCCGACACGGGGCGCGCTCGGGATCAGCGGCCTGGCCTCGCGAACCACGTCATTCACGATCGGGCACGACCTCGGCGAATCGGCGGCCATCGGCGTCGATCGAACGACCGGGGCGATGAATCTCATCCTGGGCGGGCTGGGCGAACTCGTCGCGGCGATCGGCCGGCCCACCGAACCGCCGCCGGCCTCGGGACCGGTCGGCATCGCGATCCAGATCGGCGATGTCTTCTGGGCCCTGGGGCCCATCGTCACGCTCTATCTCGCGGGCGTGCTGTCCGCCAACCTGGCCGTGGTCAACATTCTGCCGTTCCCGCCGCTCGACGGCGGGCGGATGCTCGTGCTGGTGCTCAAGTCCGTGTTCGGACGACGACTCAGCCTGCGCGTGGAGCGCCTGACCTATCTGGTCGGGTTCGTCTTCCTCTTCGCATTCCTGATCTGGGTAACCGGCTTCGACCTGCTCCGCCAATTCGGCGGTTGACGATGACGGATCCGGCAACGGGGCGTCCGCGACGGCGGACGACGACGCTGGTCGACGTGGGCGGTGTGCTGGTCGGTGCCGGGGAGCCGATCGTCGTCCAGTCGATGACGAACACGGATACCGCAGATGCCGACGCGACGGCGATCCAGGTCGCGCGCCTGGCGCACGCGGGCAGCCAACTCGTTCGGATCACCGTGAACAACGACGCGGCGGCCGCCGCCGTGCCGACGATCGTCGCCAAGCTCCAGGATCTCGGCGTCTTCGTCCCGATCATCGGCGACTTTCACTACAACGGTCACAAGCTCCTCATCGACCACCCGGCTGCGGCTCGGGCGTTGGCCAAGTACCGCATCAATCCGGGCAACGTGGGCGCCAAGCGCCACGATGAGCACTTCGCCACGATCGTTCGGGTGGCGATCGAGCACAACAAGTCGATCCGGATCGGCGTGAACTGGGGTTCCCTGGACCAGCAGCTGCTCACCGAACTCATGGACGAGAATGGCAGGCTGGCCGAGCCGCGCGACGCACGCGACGTGATGATCGACGCGATGCTTGAGTCGGCCCTTCGCTCGGCGGAGCTCGCGGAACAGACCGGGCTCGGCCATGACCGGATCATCCTCTCGGCGAAGGTGTCCGGAGTCACGGATCTGGTCGAGGTGTATCGCCGTCTGGCGGCTCGAACGGACCTTCCGCTCCACCTCGGGCTGACCGAGGCCGGCCTGGGGACCAAGGGCATCATCGCGTCGACCGCGGGGCTGGCCATCCTGCTCAATGAGGGGATCGGCGACACGATCCGGGTGTCGCTCACGCCGGCCCCCGGGGGAGAGCGCGAGGAGGAGGTGCGGGTCGCTCAACAGATCCTCCAGTCGCTGGGCCTCCGCGCGTTCCTTCCCCAGGTCAGCGCGTGCCCCGGCTGTGGCCGGACGACCTCGACCTTCTTCCAGGAGATGGCCCAGCGGATCCAGGACCACCTCGCCCGGCGTATGCCGGAATGGCGCGAGGCCTACGCGGGCGTCGAGGAAATGCGGGTGGCAGTGATGGGCTGCGTGGTCAATGGTCCCGGGGAATCCAAGCACGCCGACATCGGGATCAGCCTGCCGGGGACGTTCGAGGAGCCCGTCGCGCCGGTGTTCGTCGACGGAGCATTGCGCCAGACGCTGCGTGGAGACGGCCTCGTCGGCGAATTCATCGACATCCTGGAGGCATACGTCGCCGATCGGTACGGGTCCGGCCGGGGCTTCACCGCGTAGCGTCCGCACCTCTCCTGTCCCGCACCTCCCCCGTCCCGCGCCTGTCCGTGCCCCGCCAGCGGGGCTATCGCTCCCATCGCTGTCCCACGCGCAGCCGTTTCGCGAAGCCTGCCTCGGCGACCCCTTGTCACGGCCGTGATCGCTCCCATGCGTGCCAGCGACCCACGTGGCTGATACGCCCACCAGAGTCGCAGGCCTAGCGCGGGCGGTATGCTCGCGGCAGCAATGGGGACGATATGACCGAGACCAGTGGCCGAAATCGCACCGCCGCCCGACGCGCGGGCGCGCGGGCGCTTCGACGCCCCCTCTGGCCGAGACCTTCGTGCGCACACTGCGCCTCTGAGGGCCGATGCCGATCGTCACTAACCCGAACTTCCAGCGCCCGGCGGGCCTGATCGGGCCCCGTCACGACCCTTCCTGATCTCGGATCGATGTCCGACACTGCCTGTTGCGTGGTGTGAGATGTAGTCAGTAGCGGACTTGACATGCCGGCTCGGATGTGCATGCTTGGGGCGTGGTGAAGGCGAGGACTCCGGCGATGCACGTAGTCAGGGTGGTGAGCCGCCAGGGCGGCCGCGAGTACACGAGCACGCTGCTCCGCAACTCGTACCGCGAGGACGGCAAGGTCAAGAAGCAGACGCTCGCCAACCTGTCCCACCTGCCCGAGCCACTCGTCGAGCTCATCCGGGCCTGGCTCGCGGGCGAGCGCTTCCTGGCCGTGGGCGAGACGTTCCCGATCCGGCGCAGCCTGCCCCACGGCCATGTCGCGGCGGTCCTCGGGATGCTCCGCTCGCTCGGGCTGCCGGGCATCCTCGACCGGCGCCCGTCGCGGCTGCGGGACCTCGCCCTGGCGCTCGTGGCGGGCCGCCTGATCGCCCCCGCCAGCAAGCTCGCCACGGCCGCCCTCCTGGGGCAGAGCACCCTGGGTGCCTGTCTCGGGGTCGAGGGCGCCGACGAGAACGAGCTGTACGGGGCGATGGACTGGCTCCTCGCCCGCCAGGTCCGGGTCGAACGGGCGCTCGCGGCCCGCCACCTCGCGCGGGGCTCCCTCGTCCTGTACGACCTCACGTCGGTGTACCTCGAGGGCAGCCACTGTCCGCTGGCCCGCCATGGCCACTCCCGCGACCATCGCCCGGACCGGCCGCAGATCGAGTTCGGCCTGCTCACCGATGCGCGGGGCTGCCCGGTGGCGGTCGAGGCGTTCCCGGGCAACACCGCGGATCCGGCGACCGTGGAGACGCAGGTCGAGAAGCTCCGCGACCGCTTCGGCCTCACCGAGCTCGTCCTCGTCGGCGACCGGGGGATGCTCACCAGCGCCCGCATCGAGCGCCTCCGCGAGATCGGCGGGATCGGCTGGGTGAGCTGCCTGCGGGCGCCCGCCATCCGCGCCCTCGTGGAGGCGGGCGACCTCCAGCTGGGGCTGTTCGATGAGCGCAACCTGGCCGAGATCACGAGCCCGGAGTTCCCGGGCGAGCGCCTCGTGGTGTGCCGCAACCCGGCCCTCCGAGCCGAGCGTGCCCGCAAGCGCGAGGCGCTCCTGGCCGCCACCGAGGACGCGCTCGCCAAGGTCGCCGCGGCGGTGGGCCGGGGCCGCCTGCGGAGCGCCGCCGCGATCGGCCTGCGCGCGGGACGGGTGGTGAACGCGAAGCGGATGGCCAAGCACTTCGAGCTCGACATCGCCGAGGGCCACTTCGCCTATCGGCGGCGCACCGGCGCGATCGCCGCCGAGGCGGCCCTCGACGGGCTGTACGTCGTGCGCACGAGCGTGCCGCCGGAGCGTCTCGACGCGCCGGCGGTCGTCGCGACGTACAAGCGTCTCGCGTCGGTCGAGCGCGACTTCCGCGCGCTCAAGGGTGACGACCTCGCCGTCCGGCCGATCTTCCACTGGCGGGAGGACCGGGTCCGGGCGCATCTCTTCCTGTGCTTCCTCGCGGCCTATATCCGTTGGCACCTCGAGGCTGCCTGGGCACCGCTCCTGTTCCGCGACGAGGCCCCACCGGCACGGACCGATCCGGTCGCCCCACCGGCACGCTCACCCTCTGCCCTCGCCAAGGAACGCGACCACCGGACGCCCGACGGCCTGCGCGTGGGCAGCTTCGCGACCCTCATGGCCGAGCTCGCCACCCTGACCCGCAACCGGGTCGTGCCGGCCGGGCTCGGCGAGGAGGCGGCGTTCGAGATCCCCTCCGAGCCGACGCCGCTCCAGGCCCGCGCCCTCGCGCTCATCGGGGTCTCACCCGCGAGCGTGTAGACAGAGCGGCGCAGCCTCACCAGCCGCTTTCGTGCTCGAATGTGCCCGCCGG
>CAKKPP010000017.1:0-73976 GCA_919901745.1 Chloroflexota bacterium
CGCCTCTGTACTTTTCGTGGCGATCTCTCTGCACCTTTGGTGCTCTCTCACAGGGACCTCGATCTGGCGCCAGATCGGCGGCTCGATATCGTCGAGTGTGGCCTTGAGCTGGTAGACGTCACCAATCTGGCTCATGATCCCCGCACGAATCGCCTGATTCTCGGCCAATCTGGCGCTTTGCGCCGACAGTGCGATAACCTGGCTTCAGCGCATAATTTCTGTGGCCTTGACTCGGTCATTCCACGGCCCTCAAAATGCCGCTAAGTGAACGGCTGTTCTAATCGCGCGGTCCGCCCACCGACCGATCTCATCGGCCGGGAAACGCAACCGGAAGCCCCAGGACATCGACTCTCCGGCGTTCATTATGAAGAGCTACTAATCTAGGAGCTATTAGTAGGCAACTGGTAGGGGCCGGGCGCGGCGGGCGACCTTCCGGAGCCCAAATCCGGAGGCAGAGCGCAGCGACGACGTTACCCATCGGCAAGCCGTTCGGCAAGGTCGGTGACCGGTCGGAACACAAAACGCTGGCCGACTGTCCGGCGCTCCAGCAACCCGCGCTGCTCGAGCTCGAGCAGGTCCGTTCGAGCGGACTGATAGACGACCCCGTGACTCGTCTGGTGTGAGCGGAACGTGTACTCGGCGTCGGGGTGGCGCAAAGCATGGCTCAGCAGCGCGATCTGGCGATGGTTGAGGTCGGCCTGGCGGAGCAGCTTCTCCGTCTCCCGGACCTGGCGAGCCTTGTGCGCGAGGTAGGCGTGGAGCTCGTCGATCGCCCGGCAGATGACCTTCAGCTGATTGAGGACAAAGTACGTCGTGTCGAGCCCGTCGGTCTCCGTGTAGAGGAAGGCGCCAGCATAGTGACCCGGCGCGCGTTTGAGGATCGTCGAGATCGACAGGAACTCGGTCAGCCAGTACCCGTGCGTGAGCATCGACCAGTAGAAGATCGCCCGAGCGGTCCGGCCATTGCCGTCCTCGAAGGGATGGTCGTAGGCCAGCCAGAAGTGGAGCAGGATCGACCTGATCACCGGGTGGAGGAATCCCTCCGTCGGTTGGTCGTTGGCAAACTTGCACATCGCCTCCAGGCGCGCCGGCATCTGCTCCGCCGGCGGGGGCGTGTGGCGGAGTTCCCCGGTCGCCCGATCGAAGACCCGCACGCGCGCTTCGTCGGGGCGCTGGAGCCGGCCGGCGGCGTCCGGGTTGTCGAGCGTTCCGTCGGTCACGACCCGATGCAGTTGCAGGACGCGGTCCGGGATGAGCGGTTCGTCCTTCCAGCCACGGACGATGTTCATGGCCCGGTAGTTGTTGACGATCATCCGCTCGCTTCGGTCCCGAGGCGGCCGTCCGGAGCGGAGCATCTCCTTGGCTACCGCTCGGCTCGTGCTGGCGCCCTCGAGTTGACTCGATGTGATCGCTTCCTCGATCAGCGAGCTGACGATGTACCGGTTCCGCATCTCCGGGCTGGTGACGACCTCGCTGATCGCGATCTCACCGCTCGCCTGCCTGTCGACGACGTGGGTCATCTCATAAGCGGGATCCGGCATGCAGTAGCCGAAGTTGTGCCCGTCGCGGTCGGTGAGCGGGAGCTCGTGCCAGATGTTGCCGCGGGCGAGCTTGATCCCGAGCCACCACTCCTCCCGCGTCAGACCGTCGGGCGGCGTCAGCTGGCGCAGCGTGTCCCAGTGGCGGTACTTGCCGTCGACCGTCGGTCGAATGCCGCCCATGAGGATCGCCCTCAGGCGGTCGTCTCCGTTTGCGGTCGCGTTGGCGATCAGGCTGTCGACCGAGGGTGGGGCCAGGGGCGGTTTCATGCGGCTCCGGGTGCTGGCGGCATACTAGCGGCTGCCAGTTTAGTACATCAGCCCTGGCCTTGGCTACTAACCTGACATCCAGTAGTAGGGAATCAGTATCCGCAGTGGCGGGCCGCTGCGAACGCGGCCGCGCCAACGAGGCGGGACATCACCGCCCAGATCGCACGCCGGCTGTGTGGCCATCTATGGCGGCGGCAGACTATGCCGCGACCATAGTGTTGTCGAGGGCGGCGCGGACGCCTTCCGAGGCAGACCGCAGGGTTGACTCCCTGGGGCTTGCTTCATCGCCCTGTCACTCGCGCTCGCCCCACCACGGACGGAGCGCGGGCAGGTCCGAGACGCCGGGGTTGGCAGGCGGAGGCGACTCGCCGTCGTCGCCGTCCCAGCGACGCCGATACTGGTCGGGGATGTCACCCCAACCCCAGTACGACAGTGGCGTGGCCGGGATGATGCCGAGGGCCTCGAGCGGATCGATGCGCATGGGGCCGACGGTGCACAGGTGCGCCCAGTCGTCGCCGAAATCGAACACGTACACGAACTGCTCGCCCGGCTTGAGTCGGCTGAGGTTGGTCCGGCGATCGTCCAAGGCGGGTCCCAGCTCCTCCCAGTCCTCGTAGGGCGTCGTCAGGCGCGTGCCGTCAGCAAGTTCGAACTCATGGAGGTGCGCCCGATCCCAGCGCGCGAAGGCGTCGTCGATCGCATCGGCCAGCTGGGCGAACGAATGCGAGCGAGCCGCGGCGAAGATCCGCCCCGGCCTGGGCCAGTAGCGCTCGCCGTGACCCTCCACCAGCTCCACCCGGATCGACAACCACGTACGCGCCATCAACCGTCCTCCACTGGGGATTGTCGATCGACCTGGAGCATCGCTGCACGAGCCCGAGGACCAGTCCGACGCTTCTTATGCCCCGGAACTGCCTCGCGCCAGCGCTGAACGATTGCGTCCACCTCGCTCCGGACGGCGGCCCGAGCGTCCGATCGATCGCGACCGGACATCATGAGCTCGTCGTAGGCCGTCCAGCGGTGATGAATGTGCGCACGCACCGCGAGGTCGACGGCTTGGTCGGACAGGTCCTTGGCCGCTGAGCTGCGGCCGATCCGGCCGCTGTACTTCACGCACGCATGCTCGGCGATCGCGACGTCAGCACCGGCGGGGCTGGCCGGGTAGCGCACGCGGATGGCGTGGGCGAAGTCGCGTACGTACCGGGCGTCGAGTCGCTCGCGACGCTCCGCGTCACGAGCACGCCGCACCTCGCGCTGGTCGGCGTCCGAGAGGCTCTCCGCCTCTGCGCGCTCCAGGGCCTGCTCCTCGACCAGCGTCGCCTGCCGTTCGTAGCGCTTGCGGGCCGTGCTCCACCGAACCACGACCGCGGCGAGCCTCGAATGCCTGGTCGCCCGTCGCGTCAGCGTGGTGTCGCCGGCCGGCAGGTAGACGAGGTGGGCGAGATCGGCGCAGTCGAGGCACCGGGCACGCCGCTGATCATCGAGCTGGATGAGGCTGCCGGGGAGCAGTTCGGTCCCGCATTCGTCGCAGGCACCCTCGCGCCGCCTGATCGAGAAGACGACGAGCGGCGAAGCACGTCGCTTGGCGGTCGAGTTTGTGACGGTCATGACGGCACGCTACTACGGACGCTGCCGTTCGGCGACCCGGCACGCTACCCTCTGGTCGCATGGTAGCCGACGACGCTCCGACGATCGATCAGGCCCTCGCGTCGTTCCTTGCCGAGAAGCAGGCGGCCACCAAACCGCGAGCGTTCAGGAACTACGCCGAGATCGTGGAGCTACTCGAGCTCAGCCTCAACGGCTACGCCTATGACTCGCTCGATCGGTTCGAGCGCCGACGCTGGGAGCAGGCGTTCGAGGCCGGCGACGAGGAGGCTTTCACCAAGCTGTTCGGGCCCGACAAGATCCCGCCCCATCTAGGTGCGTTCCTGGGCTACTTCATGATCCGCAAGGTCATCGTGCCGGCGACGCTCACGGCAGCGGCGGGACGGGTCACGAGGGAGCTCGTCGAGTGGCTCGCGGCGCAAGGCTGGATCGAGGCGACCGCCCTCGCTGACGCCGTCGACCGGTCGGACGATGCGGCGCGCGACCTGCCTCGGGCAGAACGGCTCGGCCGGTTGCTCCACGAGCAGGCGCAGCGGTCGCGGATCGACCAGGACGCACTCGCCGACGAGGACTACGTCGAGGACACCCTGTGGATCGAGCGCGTGGAGCCGTCAGCTCTGTGGTTCGAGGGCGACATCGGGCCAGTGCCGGTTTCGGCCGCTGCAGCCAAGCTCGCCCAACCCGGCTGGTCGATGTACGTGGTCCTCCGTCGCCAAGGGGGCACGTGGCACGTGCTCGAGGTGGGCAACGTTTATCCATGACTGTCTAGTCGTTGGTTGAGCGAGCCGTGCCAGGTCGTGCCAGCGGGTGTACCCAGTCGGCCCGCTGATCCGGGATCACCCAGCGCGCACCGCCCGGAAGCCCGAGTCGTCGCCGAGGTGGAAGTAGATGTGCCCACGGAGCGAGCCATCCTGCTCCAGGACCGCCCAGCCCCGACCGCTCGCCCGGTCTCCGTCGTCGTCGCCCTCCCAGGTGAACTCGACGCGCGGGCGCTCGCGCGTCGGCCCGGTTCGACAATCCATGAATCCCTGCACCGCGATGAACCCAAAGTGTCCGGTCCGGTCCTGGCCGAACTCGATGAAGCCTGGCTCGATGAGGTCGATGTCCTCCAGGTCCCAGAGGTCCATCTCCACGATTCTCCATCGGCCCACGAGGCTCATTGCTCGTTCCTCCGACGCTCGAGACCTTCGGTCGACTCCCGACGCGCGCGATCTTCGGCTGGCTCGAGTGGTGGCGTCGCGCTAATCCGGAAACAGCTCGCCCTGCACTCCGAGCGCGTCCTGGGGCCCGGCTTGTCCGCCACCGAGCCGGGTTCGGCCCTTTGGGCTGAGACGCGCGGGGCTCCAGGCCCGCACCTTCCGGTCCGGATCGATCGCAGCTCGGCGTGATGCGTCCTCGGGATCGACTGCGGCCAGAACGTCAAGGGCGAGCAGCCTGACCGATCCGCGTGGCCAACCGAGTCCGAGCTCGATCGCCAGGCGAGCCCCGCGGGCATCGAGGACGTCGACCGCATCGAGCACGCCAGAAACGATGGCCGCTCCGTCGATCGGTCGGAGCTCGGCCGCTCGGCCACGAAGCTTGTCCAGCGTCCGCGGGTCAGTACGCAGCACCCTGGCCGCCGCCCATCGCCTCAATGGAGGCGCGATGGGACGCTCGCTGACCACGGTGCTATCGGGATCCACGCGCCCGAGCGGGATGCTCGCCGGCCCTTCGGGACCCTCCAGATCGATGGATATCCACTCGGTGCCGATCCATCTGGCCGGATACTCGAAGCGGAATCGATCGGACCACAGTAAGATCGAAGCCAGCTCGTCGAGATTCATCTCGCCGAGGATGGCCGTGTCGACGAGCCCGGCGATCAGCCTTGCCGTGTCGCGACCCCAGCGAGAAGCGGTGCACAAGAGAAGAGCCGTGGTGACGGCTCCCTCCTCGCCGTTCTCGTGGTGCCGGCGGAACAGCCCCACGGCCTCGAATGGGTGCGCGCCGGAGAGACTCTGGCGCCGGGTCAGGGCCTTCCACAGCGCCTCGGCGTTCTGCGCGGACCAGAGCTCGACCAGATCGGCCAATGGATCGCCGCGATCCAGCTCTAGGTCATCGTCCCAGTCGTCCATCGGCGAACTCAGCCCGATCGTCGCTTCGCGTACACATGTCGGACCCACCGTTCGAGCGGCGTCCTCCACGGCTCCGCGCGGGAGGGGACGTTCTCGAGGCGCCTCCGCGATTTGAGGCCAAGATCCTTCGTCATGGCCGGGTTTCGGACGACAGCCCGCAGCGCAGCTGCGCCTCGACCCACATGTGATCCCGCTGTGTTCGATACGTCACGGCGCCCACGCTCACACTCATCTGTCAGTGCCAAGGGTACGGGCTCGGGCCGGTCTCTCCCGTGCCGATTCTCGTCCCGGGCGCTCAGCGGCGCGCCTGCTCGAGGAACTCAACAATCCGAGCCTGAACAAACGACCTGACACGGGGATCCCGGACCCTCGCGGCCCACTCGCTCAAGACCTCCTCCCGGAAGCCGGCCGGAAGATCGACCTCGGTGAGATGGCTGAACCGCTTGCCGCGAGCGCGAGCGAGATACAGGGTGTCGAAGACGGCCTTCTCCGGGGTCGCAATGCGCTCGCCATTTCGCTCCTCGTAGCCACCGAAGAGCTCCGGCGGCAGGCGGTGAACGGAGTAGGTGCCAACAGGCGTCTTGAGGGTCTTCGTGTTCGCGAGCGATACGACGTAGATCGTTCGTGGGACCTGCGTGATGACGCCTCGTCGCCACAGCGCCGTGTAGAGCGACACGTAGGACGGACAGGGATCGGTCAGCCAGGACGCGACGAGGTACGGGCTCGGTTGTGGTGCCATCGACCAGCGGCCGGGCGAGACGCGCAGCAGGGACCCGGCGTCCTGCAGCGAGGCAAGCAGGTGCGAGGCGTTCGAGAGCGAGATCCCGAGGACGGCCGCCGCCTGGCCCGTCCGGATCATGGGCCGATCGAGCTTCCGCAGGGTTTCGAGCGCTCGCACGGCGTTCATGGCAGAAGGGCCTCGAGGCGCTCGGCGACGGTGACCTGCATGCTCTCCCAAGCCTCGCGGGACTCGTACAGCGGCAGGGCGTCGCGCTCGATGAAGCTCAGGACCTTGGCTCGATACTCGTCGTAGCCGATCTCGAACAACCGGGTGAGGGCAGCCCGAAGGCCCGCTTCATCGACGTCGCCTCGGGACACGGCATCCGGGGCGATGCGGAACAGGAGGTCGAGGTCAAATACATCGCGCGGCTGCCGGACGTCACGCCCCCAGAGGACATCGATCTTCTGAGCCACCGCGGCTCGTGGCAGGTAGTGGCCGAAGGTCGGTCGTCGAAGGGCCGCGGCATAGCGAGCGACCGCGGTCTCCATGACGGGCTCGACCTTGGCGAACTCGCGGTAGGGATACTCCCGATGCGAGACCTCGATTTGCGTGTAGACCGGCTCGGTCTCCGACGGCTGTCGCACGCCGACGACCCACTTCGACTTCGTCTCCGATCGCTCCTTCGCGTTCAGGTAGTCGATCCGCGAGCCAAGCAGGCCGAGCGTGCGTCGCAGCAGGTCCGAGGCGAGCGTCTGGTCGACCCGGTCCTGAAAGGTCCGGGGCTCGATGTCGAACGTGTCGAGGTCGATGTCCTCGGAGAACCGCTCGCTGCCGTAGAAGAAGCGCAGGTTGCCACCACCCTTCAGCGCCCAGGCGGACAGATTGGCTCGCGTGGCGAGCGCCTGAAGGAAGGCGAGATGGAAGCTTTCGGCGATCTCGACGGGGGTCATCGTTATTCCTTGTGATTGAAGTATGGTTCAATCCTACGCAATAACTGATTGGCGTTCAAGGACTCGCCCAGGCGAAGTCAGACCCGATCGCCCGGACTCCGTCGCCGGTACGCCTCGCGCGCCCGCTCGTCGGCCGCTGAGGCTCCGTAACGGCTGAGGATCTGGCGGCTCTTCCACCCGGCGAGGCGCATGAGGTCGCCCTCGTTGCCGCCGTCGGCCAGCCACAGATGCGCGTAGGTGTGCCGGAACTGGTGGGGGTGGAGCTTCGGCAGCCCGACGGCGGCGCCGCGGCGGCGCAGCACCTGCAACACGCCGCTGTCGGTGAGGACGCCTTTGCGGGCGAGCCACAACTCCGGTCGGTCGGCGAAGGGGTGGGCGAGCCGCAGCCGCACGTAGCGGTCGAGCGCCTGGGCGGTCTTGCTGCCGAACGGGCAAGCCCGCGGTCGCCGCCCCTTGCCCATGACGATCGCGACCTGCTGGTCGAGGTCGACGTCGTCGACCTTCAACCCGGCGAGCTCGGCGCGGCGCATCCCGGTGTCGAGCAGGAGCCGGACGATGGCCGTGTCGCGGCGATCTTCGAAGCTCGAGCCCGCGCAGGCGTCCAAAGTCGCCTTGAGCTCGGCCTCGCGGAGGACCGCCGGCGGCTCCTCAGGCACGATCGGCGGCCGCATCCGCTCCATCGGAGAGGCGTCGATCTCGTCCTCCCCGACAGCCCACTTGAAGAACGGCTGGAGGCTGCGATAGGCGACCGACACGGTCGCCGGCCGCTGACCGGCTTCCTGGAGCGAGACGATGAACGTTTCGACGTGCTCTCGCCGGATGGCCCGCAGCGTCCGCGGCATGCCCCGCTCGGCCAGGAAGCGGCTGAACTGGGCAAGCGCCGCCAGGTAGGTCTTGACCGTAGCTGGGCTCTTATTCCCGGCCCGGAGGCTGAGGTGGTACGAGCTGATCGCGCCATCGATCGTCAGGCCGGTCGCGCCCGCGTGATCTTCGGCTACGATACGGGTCGTGCGAGACGTTCTGGCCATCCGAAAAGGCTGCCTCTCTGCCCAAGTTCGGCGCGACGGTGCAGCGCATACTTTTGCGCTGTCCTGCGCACGAATTAGAGAGAATTATCCTCTCGGCGAGCAGTGTGGCCAACGGGGGGGAGGCCTGATTCGACAGGTATCCACGGTAGTTGAGCACGAATCGAGCGGGAGTAGCTCAGTTGGCAGAGCGTCAGCCTTCCAAGTCTCACTTTGCCGAGCGCTGTGCTCTGAGCTTGGAGTCCCCGCACGAATCGGCCCAATCGGGTCCAGTTTGACGCTCGGGTCCAGAGCGTATAACTACTCGACAGCGCACAATTCGCGAGCCGTTTCGGCCCCGCGCTGGGCTGTCCGCGTCCGCGCGAATCTGAGGATTGAAGGCTCGCGCCCGTCCGCGACTCAGTAGAGTCGGAAGGGCGTCCCCCGGACGGCGTCCGATTGGGACGCCAGGAGGACGATCGGGTGGATCGCGATCTCGTGGAGCAGGCCCAGCGTGGTGACCGGGAGGCCTTTGCCATCCTGGCCCGCACCCACGGTGACCGGCTCATGGCGATCGCCCAGCGGATCCTCCGTGACGTCGGGCGGGCCGAGGATGCCGTGCAGCAGACGCTGGTGATCGCCTGGCGTGAGCTGCCCGGTCTCCGCGATGCGGACCGCTTCGACGCCTGGATCCAGCGCCTTCTCGTCAATGCGAGCTACGCGGAAGCGCGTCGCTCGCGCGACTGGAACGCCAACGTCCGACTCCTGCCGATCGAAGGACCGGCCGGGCCGGACGAGACGATCTCGCTCGACAACCATGACCGCCTCGAACGCGGTTTCCGACGGCTCCCGCCAAACCAGCGGGCAATCCTCGTCTTCACCCACTACCTGGGCCTGACCCCCACCGAGATCGCGGAACGACTCGGGATCCCGGTGGGGACGGCCAACTCCCGACTTCACTACGCCCATCGAGCGATGCGCGCGGCCATCGAGGCCGACGAGCGCCCCGTCGCGATGGGCGGGGGGCGACTCGGATGACCACTCAGCGTGAGCTCATCGTCACGCTCGAGGCTTTCTTCACCGAGGGCACGACCGAGTTGGCAGACCGGGTCATCGACGCCGCCCTCAACCAGATCGACCACACCAGGCAGCGGCGTGTGATACGCGTGCCGCTGAGGCTCCAGACCATGCCCATGCTCTTCCGCCTCGCCGCGGCCGCCGTCATCGGCGCGGTCGCTGTCGGCGCCGCATTCTACCTGACCAAACCCTCCCCAACCGGGCTGGGCACTTCAAGCCCGACACCCGGGACGAGCGCCATCGCGCCCGCTCCGAGCCCGACCGAGCGGCCCACCTCGCCGCCGGCTCCGACGCCGCCCGCTACGCCGAAGCCGGACCTGTCAACCGGCTTCAGCTGGACCGGTTCGATGCCCGCGACGGAGGGCGGTTCCCTTCGTGAGACGGCGACGCTGCTCGCCGACGGGGGCGTCCTCGTCACCGGGGGCTGCAGCACCGATGTCGAGCTGTATGACCCGGCGACCGGCACGTTCAGCCCGACAGGCTCCCTGAAAGTGACGCGTGGCGGCAAGACCGCGACGCTGCTCCAGGATGGCCGTGTTCTGATCACCGGCGGTTACAACTGCGCGGATGCGGAGCACGCGGGGATCTGGGCGTCGGCCGAGCTCTATGACCCCACGACAGGCACCTTCCGCGCGACCGGCTCGATGGGCACGGCTCGCGAGTTCCACACGGCGACGCTGCTGGCGGACGGGCGCGTGCTGATCACCGGAGGCATCACCGGGGAAAGCCCCCTCGCCGCCCGTCCCGTCGTGCTCGCCTCCTACCAGGACGCCTTGACCGCGGAGACCTCCTCCATCGTGCTCGCCTCCGCGGAGCTGTACGACCCCGCGACTGGCACGTTCAGCCGGACCGGCTCGATGGCCAACTTCCGCGACCACCACACCGCGACGCTGCTCCGGGACGGCCGCGTCCTCGTCGTCGGGGGAGGCGGCGAAGGCTATGCGAGCCGGACCTCCGCCGAGCTGTATGACGCCGCGATCGGCACGTTCGGCCCGACCGGATCGATGAAGAGCGGCCGCTGGCTTCACACGGCGACATTGCTCCAGGACGGCAGCGTGCTCATCGCCGGCGGCAGGACGCCGCAGGATTCCGTCCTGGCCTCCGCCGAGCTCTACAACGCCAGGACCGGCAAGTTCGCTTCCACCGGCTCGCTGACCGCGGGTCGACAGGAGCACACAGCGACCCTGCTCCGCGATGGTCGTGTCCTCCTCACCGGGGGCTACAACCAGGACGAGGGCTATGGGCAGGCCCTCGCCTCGACGGAACTGTACGACCCGGGAGCCGGGAAGTTCACCTCCGCCGGCTCCATGGGCGACCGGCGCGCCGGGCAGACCGCGACGCTCCTCGACGATGGCCGGGTTCTCATCGCTGGAGGCTTCTTCATCGGTGACGACGGCTGGGCCGGCCTCACCTCGGCGGTGCTGTACCAACCATAACGTCCAACCACCGCCCCGAGCGGCTACGATACGGGCCGTGCGAGACGTTCTGGCCATCTGCGAGCAGTGTGGTCAATCTCGGGAGGCCTGATCTGACGGCCGTCCGCTGCGGTCACGCGCGAAACCGGGCGGGAGTAGCTCAGTTGGTAGAGCGTCAGCCTTCCAAGCTGAATGTCGCGAGTTCGAGCCTCGTCTCCCGCTCCACAACGACGTTCGGTCGATCCGGGGTCAGGCTCCCTTGCCCTTGACGACGACCAGGACCGTTTGACCGAGCAGCTTGAGGTCATTGGCAAGCGAGAGGTGGTCGATGTATTCGAGGTCGAGCTCGACCCGTTCATCGAACGTCATCGCGTTCCGGCCGCTTACCTGCCACAGGCCCGTGACCCCCGGCCGAATCTCGAGTCGCCGTTCGTGCCACGGCTCATAGGTCGCGAGATTGAGCGAGGTCGGGCGAGGCCCGACCAGCGACATCTCACCGCGGATGACGTTGAACAGCTGCGGGAGCTCGTCCAGGCTGGTCTTGCGCAGGAACCTGCCGACACGGGTGATCCGCGGATCGTCGAGGGTCTTGAAGTGGACGGTGCGACTGTCCAGGGTCGTGGCCTTCAGCTCCTCGGCGTTGGCGACCATCGTCCTCAGCTTGTACAACATGAAATGCTGGCCGTGCAGGCCGATCCGTGTCTGGATGAAGAAGGCGGGTCCCGGCGAATCCAACCGGATGGCGATGCTGGCGACGAGCAGGACCGGCAGGACGATTGGGAGGGCGGCGATCGACACGATGAGGTCCATCATCCGCTTGATGCGCAGGTACGTGGTGCGATCCGGGGGCATACTGATGACTCCGTCTGGGCGTCGGGCGGCCCGTAGTGTACCCTTTGGCCGCTTGAGCTCGACCGACCGGACCCGCACGACGCTCGTGACCAGTTCGGTCCGTCCGACTTCAATCCACCCCCTCCCGAGGTCCTGAGGGATTCATGCCCGTGACGACAGCCGACCGGCGCAGCGCGGACAGGGTCGCGGTTCGCCGGCCGGGTGACGCATGAGCCGGGTCGCGGTCGTCGGTACCGGGCGCTGGGGCCGGCGGTTGATCCGGGTCCTCGGCGACCTGGGTGTCCTCGCGCTCGTCTGCAATCGCGGCGATGTCGAAGGGCAGGCGTGGGTTCGAACCGCCTATCCGGGTGTCCGGGTGAGCTCGGCGGCAACGGACGCGCTCGACGACCCCTCGATCGACTGCGTGGTCGTCGCGACACCGATCGCCACCCACGCATCCCTGGCGCTGGCGGCCCTCGCGGCCGGCAAGCACGTCTTTGTCGAGAAGCCCCTGGCGATGTCGTCGGGAGACGCCTGGCGCATCGTCGAGGCGGCTGATCAGGCGGATCGCCTCCTGTTCGTTGGGCACACGTTCCTGTACGACGCCGGGTTCGAGCAGCTCCACGCGTTGCTCGCCCATGACCCCGTCCTCGAGGCATCCTTCGCATGGATGAAGTACGGCACGTTCGATGAGCCGCTCATCTGGAACCTCCTGCCACACGAGGTGAGCCTGGCCATGTGGCTGATCGGCCAGCCCGAGAGCATCGAGATCACCGAGCACGACGCCGGCCCAACGGAGCTCGATCGCCTCCGCCTGCGTCTCGGCTTCGAGGATCCCGATCAGTCGAGCCTCATCGAGATCGATCGGACCAGCGCGGGCCGGACCAAGACGGCTCGGATCGCGACCCGCTCTGGAGCGGTCTACGTCTGGCGGGACGGCGAGCTGCTCGTCGAGCGACAGGGGCGCAACGACCGGCGGCTCAGTTCCGCCGCGGAAGAAGCGCTTGCCCGCGAAATGCGCGCGTTTCTGGCGAGTGTCGAGACCGGGGAACCGGCTCGCTCAGATGGCCGATTCGGGGCTCGAGTGGTCGAGGTGGTGGAGCGAATTGGGCGTATGCTGCCGCCGATCGAGAGCGCCCGAATCTAGGCGGGGGTGTAGGAGTGAGAACGAACGGGTTGCGCATTGCCGTCGTGGGCGGTGGGATCTTCGGTACGACGACCGCGGTCGAGCTGGGTCGCCGTGGACACCAGGTCACGCTCTACGAGCGGGAAACCGACCTGCTGCGGGCGGCGAGCGGGATCAATCAGTATCGCCTCCACCGCGGCTACCACTATCCGCGCAGCCGTCAGACGGCCGCGGAATGCCGCGACTCGGAGATCGCCTTCCGCGAGGCGTTCGCGCCGGCCCTCCTCAACCATGGCGATCACTACTATGCCGTGGCGGCTCGCGACAGCCTGACGACCCCGGACGACTACCTCGCGTTTTGCCGGGATCTCCGCCTGGAGACGGAGCCCACGCGACCCGACGTCCTGGACCCCACCTCGGTGGCCGTCTCCGTCCGCGTTCGAGAGCACCTGTTCGATCCCGACGTGCTCCGCGGGCTGGTCTGGGCCCAGCTCCGCGATGCCGGCGTCGATGTCCAGCTCGGGACCGAGGTGCAGATGGCAGATCTTGGCGCCGCGGACCTCGTGGTGATCGCGACCTACGCCGGCATCAACGATCTCCTGGGCAACGATCCGGAGGCGCGGCGCTCGTACCAATTCGAGGTCTGCGAGAAGCCGGTGGTGCGACTGCCGGCCCGCTTCGCAGGGACGAGCGTCGTAGTGATGGATGGGCCCTTCATGTGTTTCGACCCGATGGCCACCAGCGACAACCATGTGCTCGGCCACGTCGTCCATGCGATCCACTCGACAACGATCGGGCCACGCGTGGAGGTGCCCAGGGAAATCGCCCCGCTGCTCAATCGCGGGATCGTCGAGCGGCCCCCCGTGTCGAACATCGACCGGTTCATCGAGGCTGGTCGCGAGTTCTTCCCCGAGTTCGATCAAGCCGTCCATGTCGGTTCGATGTTCACGGTGCGCACGGTCCTGCCGGGCGTCGAAGGGACCGACGCTCGCCCGACCCTCGTTCGTCGGATCAACGAACGGGTCATCACGGTGTTCTCGGGCAAGATCGCCACGTGCCTCGGGGCGGCCGCCATGGTGGCGTCGCTTGCCGAGGAGCGCCTCTCGGAGAGCGCCTGATCCGGTTGGGCCGAGCTACTCGAAAACGATCGAGTCGACGATCTGCTGGATCTCATACCCGACCCTGGGGATGGAGTTCTTCTTTTCGACGCTGCCGATGAACAGGAGCGTGCTGTCCAGCTGCACGATCCAGACCCTGACCGTCTCCGGCCGCGCGTCCCCCCAGAACGCGCCCCCGTAAGTCTCGTCCCAGCGGTAGAGGAATCCGGGGTGGCAACCACTGTCCTCGCGAACGGTGAGGGTCAGGTACTTCGCCATGCGCCCGCCGACGGTGACGGTCAAGGGCCCCGTGGCGAGTTCGGTCCCGGGCGCCGTTTTCACGGCGGCCACGAGATCGAAGATCGATCGACCAACAGGTAGGCCCGGCAGATTCGCGCACGGGTCGGCGCTCGTACCGACAGGAGCGGAGGTCCAATAGATGACCGCCTCTGCGCTCTGACCCTCGACGACGCTCTTGTTGATGCTCATGCCGTCGTGCGGCTCCCAGCCGGACGCCGGCACGGTGAACGAGAACGGAGTGCCGTCGACGGCCAGCGCGTGCCTGCCGATGGAAAGGTCGCCATTCATGGGATGGACCCCCGCCGACGCCGGCTCGATCTCGATCGAGGCAATGATGGCGTCGAGTTCGGCGACGTCTGCCTCGGAGGCGCCCCGCTGATGGCTCGCGATCACGAGGCGGTCTCCGTTGACGTCGACCACGTTGATCGTCGCCGTCCCGCCGAAGAGGAGCCCGAACGCGCTCGAGTCTGAGTCCGACGAGGATCTCCAGATCAACCGACCCTCCGGTCCCCCAGAACAACGGAGCCCGGTCAGGACGAACCTCTTCGCCGGATGACCGCCGACCATGACCTCGGTGGGTCCGGATCTCTCGACCCCGACCTGGTTCGCAAGGGCGGTCGTCAGGTCGTCGACCGTCGGCCCCACCTCGACGAAGGTTGCCTTCTCGCCGGTCGGACAGACATCCGTCGCGACGCGCGCCGGACCATCGACCCCGACCCACATCGGAGGATTGGCGGTCAGGGACAGGGTCGCCGTGTTGAGGTCGCCGGGCGGCTTCCTGATCGTCGTTCCATGGCCGGTCGACGACCAGCCCGGCGGCATCGTGAGGCGGAGGCGCATCTCCGGCCATGCGATGTCGTAGTTGCCCGCGTCGATGGGATCGTCGGGGCGTGGACTCGTCGTCGCAGCCAGCACGGAAGGCGACGGTGAACGAGCCGTCGTGGCAGCCGAGGAGGACGAGGGCACGGGCGAGAGAATGGGGCTGCTCTCGCCATCCCCGCCGTCGGCCGGCAGCAGGTTGATCCCGACGATCGCGACGAGCACCAGGCCGGCCGCCGCCATGACGGCATTGGCCCGCTTGTCGCGGAGGTGACTTCGGAAGACGAGATCCGTTTCGTCATCCATGACGAGCTCCTCCCGGGGATCGGCGGCGGCCGGTGAGGCCGCCGCCTCCGGGTGTCCGGATGGGCCTATTCGAACTGGATCGAGTTGACGATCTGTTCAAGCTCCGCACCGACCTCGGGGCCGCCACCCTTGTAGGTCTCACCGTCGATCCAGACGAGCGTCCCATCGACATCGATGATCCAGACCCTGAAGGTCTCTCCAAGCTCCGTGGCGTAGCGGGCATCTGTCTTGTGACCCCAGAGGTAGAACCCGTTTTCACCGCCCGGGCAGGGGGCGTCCTCGGGGATCGTGATCACCACCAGCTTCGCCGGCTTCCCGCCCACGGTGACGTCCGAAGGGCCGCTGACGAGAACGGACCCCGGCAACGCCGCCACGGCGGCAGCGAGATCGGCTGTCGCTGGACCGGCCGGCGGGCCCTCAACCTGGCCGCACGGATCCGAGTAGACGCGGTCGGGAATGGCATCGGGCCAGAGGATGAAGCCGGCACCGCCGGGTCCGACATTACCCTTGTCCAGTCCCCAGCTCCCATTGCTGGTCCAGCCAGGGGCCGCCACGTTGATCGAAAGCCGGACTCCGTTGAGGGTCATCGAGTGGCGGCCGACGGCCAGCTCGCCCCTGGCGGGAAAGGTGAGCGCTGTCGCGGGGGAGGGGGTGGGAGCTGGTGTCGGCGCGGGCGATGGTGTCGGCGAGGGGCCGCCTCCGACCCCACCGGTGCCGGGCAACAGGTTGTAGCCGACGACCGCGACGACCGCCACGGCAGCGATCGCGATCGCGAGCTTCGCAAGGTTGTTCATGCGAGGTTCCCTCCATGGGCCGATGACGACCCGTTGACGTGTTCGATCGATGTCGGCACGCACCGCGTCGTAGGTCCGATCGGGCAGGTCGGTCTGGCCCTCCGCCAGGAAGGCCCGGATCAGTCGATCGGGATCGCGGGGCGTTGTCATGCCGGTCGCTCCTGGTTGATGGACGGCGTCCGGGCGTCGGCCTCGAGGCTCGCCCGGAGCGCCGTCATGGCGTAGTGGAGACGGGACTTCACGGTCCCGAGGGGAATGCCAAGTCGATCCGCCACCTCGGGCAGCGAGAGCTCGAGGTAGTGGTGGAAGACGAGCACGGCCCGCTGCTCGAGGGTGAGCCGTCGGAGGGCTCGCTCGAGCTGGTCGCGATCGTCGATCGTGAGGATGTCGCCGGGGTCGTACGCTCCCTCGGTCGGCAGGACGCGGATATCGGCCGACCAGCGACGGCGACGCCTGGCCTCGGCGTAGCAGGCATTGGTCAGGATCCGATGGAGCCAGGGTTCGAAGCGATCGGGATCGCGCAGCGTCCGAAGCTCGCGCCAGGCCGTGATCAGAGCGGCCTGGACCGCGTCGTCGGCCAGGTCGGCGTCGCGCAGGATCCGACACGCGATCGCCATGCACCGGTCGCCGACCGTGCGGGCAAGAGCGTCGAAGGCCTCTCCGTCGCCCAGCTTCGCGCGATCCACGAGCGCTCGCTGCACCCGCCACTCCTTCCCTGGGATCCTGCCTTCATGGGGCGGGATCACCTTCTAGATGCGTCTCGGACCGTCAGCGGTTCAATCTAGCCTGCATCGAGCGCGACCCGATCGCGCCGTCGTGTTCGTTCGTGCCGTGGAACGCGAGGCTGATACGCTCCTGAGCGCCGCCCTTCCAGGCTGAGTGTCGCGAGTTTGAGCCTCGTCCTGGGTTCCATCGAACGCTCCATCGAGCGACGCAGGGAGATCGACGTGACCTTCGACCCGCAGCACCTGCTCGGAGGCGACGCCCTGGTGGACGCACTGGCCCGCCTGCTCCCCGTGGTGCGGCCGAGTCGTGTCGTGAACGGCTGGGCAACGGTGGACCTCGATCGCGCCGAGGCCGACTTCTCCAGCGCCGACCCATCCAACGCCACGGGTGACGCCACGCACCGTTCCCGGCCAGTCGGCGACGACACGATCCTGGGGGCCCGGGGCCGTCTGTTCCGACCCGGCGAGGGCCAGGAGATGGTGCTCCTCGAAGCGTCCACGGAGGGTCGGCTGGCGGCCGCGCTCGCCCGCTACGGCGAGGGGACGGTCGCGCGCTACCTGCTCGTGGACGCGGACGCTGCGCATCGCGCGCGCGCCGCGGGCTTCACGCTGTCGACCGAAGGCGTCGGCCCGTTCGGGATCCAGCGGCTCGTCCTCGTCGGCCCGCGGTACGGCCCGTTCCTGCTTCTCGCCGGTCTCGACCCGGACGCGGCACCATGATGCGACCCGCGGACGTCCGGGCAGGTTTCCACGTCAGAACGGCGTTGGACGACCCGCCGTCGCGTGCGATATCCTTCTGCTCCACGACCGTCATATTTAGGTAGATATGAGCAGATTCAGGCGATCCACCGGCCCGAACTCGGACTGGATCACCCTCGGAGAGGCGACCCGCATCCTCGGGGTCTCGGCCGGGACCCTCCGTCGCTGGAGCGATGCCGGTCGTCTGTCGGTGTTCGTCACCCCCGGCGGCCATCGACGGTTCAATCGGCCCGCGCTGCAGCGACTGCTCCCCAGCGACCGGCCGACGCGTCTGTCACTCGTTCGTTCGGCCCTTACGCCGGCCCGCCTGGCTCGCGCCTATCGGCGTGAGGCGTCGGCCGCTGCGCGGCAGCTGCCGTGGCTGGTGGACCTGACCGACGACCAGCGCCAGTGGTTCCGCATCCATGGCCGGCGGATGGCCGAACTGCTGCTGGGCCACCTCGACGGTGAGCAGGGCGTCGCGGCCACGCAGCAGCTCAAAGCGGCCGTGGCCGAGGCGGTCAGCTACGGGCGAATGGCGGCGCAGCTACGGCTGTCGCTGAGCCAGGCCCTGGAAGGATTTCTTCAGTTCCGCCGGCCGTTCCTGCACGAACTCAGCGTCGCCGCGCAGCGACGAGGCATCGACCCGGGCGGGACGACCGCGTTGATGGAAACGGCCGAACGTGCCCTGGATCAGCTCCTCGTGGCAGCGATCACCGCACAGGGCGCGGCACGCATCGGCGCCGCACGCGGTCGCGCTCGCTCGACCTTGCTTGCCGAGGGCGCGGTGCTTGCCCCACGCGACAGCCAGGACCGGTGACGAGCACCGCGTCCGACCCTGGTCGGCATGTGAGCGGGATGCCGGTCCGAATCGGGACGCGCGGAAGCATCCTGGCCCTCGCCCAGGCGCGCCAGGCCGTGGCAGCCTTCGAGCGAGCGGGACGGCCGGCGACAACGGTCCTGATCGACACGGCGGGCGACCTCCGCGCCCCGGACACGGCGTGGGGCGAGGGTGCGTTCGTCAGCGCGATCGAGGACGCCTTGATCTCCGATCGCGTCGATGTCGCGGTCCACAGCGCGAAGGACGTCCCAACCGCCCAGGATCCGCGGCTGCACATCACGGCGTTCCTGCCCCGGGCAGACCCGCGCGACGCCCTGGTGGTCGCCGCCGGCAGCAGCGTTGCCTCCCTGGAGACGCTGCCGCGCGGCGCACGCGTTGGCACGGACAGCCCGCGGCGGACGGGGTTCCTCCTTGCCTTGCGCCCCGACCTGCTTGTTCATCCCCTTCACGGCAACGTGGACACGCGCCTCCGACGCCTGGACGAGGGCGCAACCGACGCGCTCATCCTGGCGACGGCCGGCCTCATCCGGCTGGGTCGGGAGGATCGGATCACCGAATACCTCGACGTTGCGGTGATGCCGCCCGCGCCGGGGCAGGGTGCGATCGCCATCCAGGTGAGATCCGACGACGATGACCTCGCCCGCCTTGGCCCCGACGTGGACGACATCGACACGCGACGGGCGGTGGAAGCCGAGCGCGAGGTCCTGCGCCGGTCCGGTGGCGGGTGCCGGGCACCCATCGGCGCGCTCGCGGCCATGCACGGCGACCGGATCCGGATCGTGGGTGGGTATGCGCTGCCGGACGGTTCGGCCGTGGCCATCGAGCGGGTCGAGGGCCCGCTCTCGGACCGTGATCGATTGATCGACGAGCTGGTTGGTCGACTGGCGAGATCAGTGCCGGGCGTCGCTCGTCCCGCGCTCGGCGGCGGCGCCAGGGCGACGACGATCGGCGGCCTGCTCGCGACCTCCAGGCCGGTCACGATTCGCCGTCCCAGGCTGATCGTGACGAGACCCGCGGCCCAGGCGGGCAGCCTCGCGGAGGCGCTGGAGTCCCGCGGCGCCGAGGCGGTCCTGGTCCCCGCCATCGAGATCGAGCCGCTCCTGTCCACGGCTCTGGAGCGCGCAATTCGCGGCCTTTCCCGCTACGCCTGGATCGTGGTGACCAGCTCAAACGGCGCCACTCCGGTCCTCGATGCGATTCGCAGATCCGGAGACGATCCGAACGCGGTCCGCTGGGCGACGGTCGGCCCGGCGACCGAGCGAGTCCTGCACGACGCGGGCGTGGCCGACGTCTGGGTCCCGACAGCTGCGAAGGGGGAACGGGTCGCCGCGGAGCTGCCGCTCGCCGAGGGCGATCGGGTGCTCCTCGTTCGCGCGCAGATCGGAGGCCGGGGACTTCCGGCCGGGCTCATCGCCCGGGGCGCGGTCGTCGACGACGTCGTCGTGTACCGGACGATCGAAGGCCCCGAATCCTCGCGCCCGATCCTCCGAAGCGCGCTGCGCGGCGACCCCATCGATGCCGTGCTCTTCACCAGCGGCTCGGCGGTCCGCGGGTTTCTCGGCCTGGCGGCACCCGACCTGACCGACGTGGTC
The DNA here is from genome assembly GCA_919901745.1 of Chloroflexota bacterium. Taxonomy (GTDB): domain Bacteria; phylum Chloroflexota; class Limnocylindria; order Limnocylindrales; family CSP1-4; genus CAKKPP01. The sequence goes on from CAKKPP010000017.1 coordinate 19,861, forward strand.
AGCGCCATCCCGGCCATCTGTATCGGCCCCGGGACCGCGATCGTCGCCGCCGGACACGGCTTCCGCGTCCTGGGCGAGTCCGCGATGCAGCGCGCCGACGAGCTTGCGGAGCGAGCCATCGATCTACTTCGCTGGAACCCGGGAGGAACGTCGTGACCGCTGCGATCCCCGTCGAGGTGCCCACTCCCGGAGCCCGCCCGCGGCGCCTCCGTCGGAGCCCGGCGATCCGCGCGCTGGTGCAGGAGACGCGCCTGGATCCGGCCATGTTCGTCGCCCCACTGTTCGTGCGTCCCGGCCGCGGGATCCGCGAGCCGATCGGTTCGCTGCCGGGCCATGCGCGCCTGTCGCCGGACGAGGCGGTCCGCGAAGCCGAGCGTCTTGCCGGGCTCGGCGTGGGCGGGATCATCCTGTTCGGGCTGCCCGAGTCCAAGGACGAGGCGGGCAGCGGGGCGTGGATCGAGGACGGGATCGTCCAACAGGCGCTCCGTGCGCTGCGCAAGCGCGATCTTCCGCTCGTGCTCATCGCCGACACCTGCCTGTGCGAGTACACGAGCCACGGGCACTGCGGACCGCTGCGTGGGGACGGGTCGGTCGCCAACGACGAGGCGCTGGATCACCTCGCCGCCGCCGCGGTGGCCCAGGCGCGGGCCGGAGCCGACATCGTCGCTCCAAGCGCGATGATGGACGGGCAGGTCGCGGCCATCCGCGCGTCGCTCGATGGCCACGGGTTCGAGGACACCGCGATCATGGCCTACGCGGCCAAGACCGCATCGGCGTTCTACGGCCCGTTCCGCGAGGCGGCCGACTCGGCCCCCGCGACCGGCGACCGGCGCGGCTATCAGATGGATCCGGCCAACGGTCGAGAGGCGCTCCGCGAGATGGCGCTCGACGTCGCGGAGGGCGCCGACATCCTGCTGGTCAAGCCCGCCCTGTCCCAGCTGGACCACATCGCCGCCGCGCGAGCTCGCTTCGATGTCCCGATCGCCGCGTACCAGGTGAGCGGCGAGTACGCGATGCTGGCCGCGGCCGCCGAGCGGGGCTGGATCGACGGTCGGCGAGCGACGCTGGAAGCGGTGACCGGGATCGTCCGCGCCGGTGCGGGGATCGTGATCTCCTACGCGGCCGCCGACCTCGCCACGTGGCTCCGGGAGGACCGATGACCACGAGTGCGGGCGACGTCGTCTTCATCCAGGCGATCGCGCTGGGGATCGATCCCGAGTGGCGCCGACGCCCGCAGGCCTCCCGCGCGGAGGACCTGGCTTCCTTCGTGACCGCCGAGACCGCTGCCGTCGAGGACGAGGTGCACAGCGAGCTGTACTCGAGCATCGGTCTGGAGCCAGGAGTCGACCTGATCCTGTGGCGCTGGGCGTCGACGGTGGATGTCCTGGAGCGGGCCGGCGCGCGGACACTGCGCTCCGGGTTGGGGTCGTGGTCCCGGATCCGGGATGTCTTCCTTGCGCGCACGGCGCCGTCGCAGTACGCAGCGAAGCCGTCCAGCCAGGAGAGAGGTCTGCTGACCGGCGAGCGGTCGCGCTACCTCATCGTCTACCCGTTCACCAAGTCGACCGACTGGCATCTCACCTCCCGCGAAGAGCGCCAGAAGGTGATGAACGAGCACATGAAGCTGGGCCATCAGTACCCGACTGTGCGCCAGGCCCTGGGCTACTCGTTCGGGCTGGATGACCAGGACTTCCTGGTCGCCTACGAGACGGACGATCTCGTGGCGTTCGGCGACCTGGTGCGCGACCTCCGGGGCACGGAGTCACGGCGCGCGACGGTCCGCGATACGCCGATCCTGCTCGGCATTCGGCGGACGCCGGCCGAACTCGCCGACCTCCTTGGTGCGTGAGGTGCGCTTCCCGCTCGATGCCCGGGACGACGCCGCGGAAGCCATGAGAGCGACCGGGGAGGCTGTCGCCCGATGAACGACCGTTTCCTGCGTGCCTGCCGCCGTGAACCGGTGGATGCCACGCCGGTCTGGTTCATGCGCCAGGCCGGGCGCTCGCTGCCGGAATATCGCGCCGTCCGCGAGCGCGTGACGCTGGCCGAGATCGTCGGCGATCCTGCGCTCTGCGCGGAGGTCACCCTGCAGCCCGTCCGCCGACTGGGCGTTGATGCGGCGATCCTGTTCGCCGATATCACCACGCCACTTGCCGGAATCGGCGTGGACCTCCAGATCGTCGACGGCGTCGGGCCCGTCATCGACCGGCCGGTTCGCACCGCCGAGGATGTCGCGGCGCTGCGAACGTTCGAGGCGGCCGAGGCGGTGGGTCCGTTGCTCGAGGCGATCGCCCTCATTCGCCTGGAAGCCGGGGTTCCGCTCATCGGCTTCGCGGGAGCGCCGTTCACCCTCGCCTCGTACCTCGTGGAGGGTCGTGGTTCGCGCGACGCGCTCGCAATCCGGCGACTCCTTCGGGACCAGCCGGAGGTCGCCGCCGAGTTGCTCACACGACTGACCGACATGACGGTCGCCTACGTCCGCGCCCAGGTCGAGGCAGGCGCCCAGGCCATTCAGCTGTTCGACTCGTGGGTGGGCGTTCTGAGCCCGTTCGACTACGAGCGTGATGTCCTGCCCCACATGCGTCGCCTCTTCGGAGCGATCGACGACCTCGGGGTGCCGACGATCCACTTCGGGACCGGCGCCTCCGGGTTGCTGCGGCTGCTTGCCGCAGCCGGGGGGGACGTCATCGGGATCGATTGGCGGATCGGCCTCGATGCCGCGTGGCGGCAGGTGCCCGATCGTGCGGTCCAGGGCAATCTCGACCCGAGCGCCCTCCTCGGGTCGTGGCCGACGGCGCGGGAACAGGCGGTGTGGGTACTGGGCGAGGTCGCCGGGCGGGCCGGTCACGTCTTCAACCTGGGCCACGGCGTCCTGCCCGGGACGGATCCCGATCACCTGCGACGCCTGGTCGACCTTGTCCATGGCGAGACGGCGCGGGGACCTGTCTCGTGAGCGACTCGATGACCGGCTCCGAGCGGCTGCTGGCCGCCTGTCGGCGGGAGGCGGTCGACGCGACGCCCGTCTGGTTCATGCGCCAGGCGGGTGGTTCGCTTCCGCGCTACCTCGCGATCCGCGAACGCCACTCCGTTCAGGCGATCGCCCGGACCCCCGAGCTGTCGGCAGAGGTCAGCCTCATGCCCGTCGAGGAGTACGGCGTCGATGGTGCCGTCATGTATGCCGACATCATGCTGCCGCTGGGCCCAATGGGCGTTGACGTGGAGCTGACGCCGACCGGTCCGAGCATCGCGGCGCCGATCCGGTCCGCCGCCGACATCGGGCGACTGCGGCCGCTCGACGCGGAAACGGACCTGTCCTTCGTGATGGACGCGATCCGGCTCGTGCGTCGTGGCCTCGATGGTCGAGCCGCCGTCATCGGGATCGTGGGTGCGCCCTTCACGCTGGCCTGTTACCTCATCGAGGGTGGCCCATCCCGCGACCATGTTGTCGCCAAGGCGTTCATGTACCGGGAGCCGGAGGCGTGGTCCGCGCTCATGCGGCTCCTCACGTCGTCCATGGCTGCCTACGCCGTCGCGCAGATACGAGCGGGGGCCCAGATCGTCCAGCTCTTCGACAGTTGGGCAGGCGCGCTCGGGCCACGTGACTACTTCAATCGCGTGTCGCTCCACACGGCCCAGGTTCTCGCGGCTGCCGAGGCCGTCCCGACGATCCATTTCGTCGCCGGTTCCGCGGGGATCCTGGAACTCGTCGCCGACGCGGGCGGCGACGTGATCGGCATCGACAGCGGCCAGTCGCTGGCCGAGGCGTGGGGTCGGGTCGGTCGGCAGCGAGCGATCCAGGGGAATCTGGACCCGGCGCGCCTGCTCGGCGGCTGGCCGGCGATCGAGGCAGGAGCTCGCGCGGTCCTGGACGAGGCAAGCGCCCGGGCCGGGCATGTGTTCAATCTCGGACACGCCGCCCCGCGCGAGACGGATCCAGGTGTCCTGCGGGACCTGGTCGCGTACGTTCACGAGTCGACGACACGGACGGAGATCCAGTGACCGGCGTCGGGCGGTTCGGCGTGCTCCTGCTGACGTATGGGTCGCCGACGAGCCTCGACGATGTGCCGCGCTACCTCGCCGCGGTCCGTGGTGGCCGTGAGGCGGATCCCGAGATCGCCGCGGAGTTCACCCGCCGCTACCGCGTCATCGGGGGCTCGCCACTTGTCCAGATCACCGCTGCCCAGGCCGCAGCGCTCGAGCGCCGACTCGGCGGTCGAGCGGTCGTCAGGTCCGGCATGCGCTTCTCAGCGCCATCGATCGCCGAGGCACTGACCTCCCTGGCCGGCCTCGGGATCCGCGAGGTGGCCGCGGTCATCCTGTCGCCCCAGTATTCGCCGCTCATCATGGGCGGCTACGGTCGCGCCGTGGCGGCGGCGATCGAGCAGCTGGGTTCGGTTGCTCCTGTCGTCCGCCTCGCTCCCGCCTGGCATCTCGAGCCGGCCTTCCTCGATGCCCTTGGGGGCAGGATCGTGGCGGCCCTGGATCGATTCGATCTGACCGAGCGGTCGTCCGTCCCGGTGCTGCTCACCGCCCACAGCTTGCCCCGCCGTGTCGCCGATGAGGAGCCCGACTATCTCGGGCAGCTTGCTGCCACAGCGGAGGCGGTCGCGCAGCGAGCCGGGCTGCCGCCCGATCGTTGGACCTTCTGCTGGCAGAGCGCCGGGCATGAGCCGGGCGAATGGATGAAGCCCGACTTCGCGGATCTCATCCCGGGCCTTCGCGCAGGCGGACATCGATCCGTGCTGGTCGCGCCCATCCAGTTTCTCGCCGATCATCTCGAGATCCTCTACGACATCGACATCGGCGCGCGCGCCCAGGCCGATCAGCACGGCCTGCGGTTCGAGCGGATCGAGTCGCTGAATACGGACCCGCGTTTCATCGATGCCCTCGCCGCCGTCGCCGAGGCGACGCTCGGCTGACGACGATCGGCTGACGGAGCTGACGGTGGGTCAGGCGGCCGGATCGGGCGGTCGTATCCCGACGTGGATCGTGACCATCCCCAGCGTCAGCGGCGTCCAGCTGACATCGACGAGGCCGGCCTCGCGCATGATCTCGGCGATCCGCTCCGGCCCGGGGTAGTTCTGGACACTCTGGACGAGGTATGCGTAGGCGCCGCCCTGGCCCGCCAGCCGGCCGAGGACCGGCACGATCTTCTCGAACCAGATGCGCGCGATTCGCGCGAGCAGGTGATTCGGACGAGCGATCTCGAGGCAGACGACCCGGCCGCCCGGCCGGACGACCCGGCGCATCTCGGCGAAGCCGCGCTCGTAGTCGGGAAGGTTGCGCATCCCGAAGGCGATGGTCGCGGCATCGAAGGCGCCCTCGAGGGCCGGGAGACTCATGGCATCGCCGGTCACGAACTCGAGCTGCGACCGCTCGCCGGATGCGGCTGTGGCCCGCTGGATCATCCCCGGCGACAGGTCGACGCCGAGGACGCGACCCATCGCGCCGACCCGCTCTCCAAGAGAGGCAGCCACCTTGCCGGTGCCGGTCGCGACATCGATCGCCGACATCCCGGGTTCGAGCCTCGCCGCCGCGACGGCGCGCCGTCGCCAGCGCGGCTCCTGGAAGCCGCTGATCACGAGGTTCATGAGGTCGTACACCGGCGCGATCCGATCGAACATCGCGCCCACCTGGGCCGGGGGTGCGGCGTTGCCGGACTCCGTTGCCGCGCCGTCCGGGAGGTCCGGCGAGGGCGTCGAGGCCTGGCCGGCCGAGCTCTGGTCGTCGGTCCCGCCGTCGGTCCCGCCGTCGGTCGGGCCGATCATGTCGGTCGGGCCGGTCATCTCGTTGGCTCCCGGGTGGCGAGTTCGGACAGAAGATCCCGGACGAGCGCGGCGATCGGCTCGGGATCGCCGATCGGCGCCATGTGCTCGAGACCCGGCAGGTCCACGCGCCGTGCGCCCGGGATCCGCGCGACGAGGGCCTCGGCGATGGGATCGTAGATCGGATCGCTGCGCCCGCCGGTCGCGACGATCGTGGGAGCCGTGATGCGACCAAGCCCCGTCGGGTCGAGATCCGGCATCGAGGCGTCGGCGAGCGCACCGTCGCCCGCGGCGGCGACGGCCGAGCGCGCGCGCCCCGGCAGGGCCTCCCACGTTCCGGGCCCATTGACCGCGTCCAGGAAGACTTCCGCCGCTGCCGCCCGACCGCCGGCGGCATGGGCGGCGACGAGCGCATGGGGCAATCGGTCGAAGTGGGTCCGAGTCGCGTCGTCGGCAAGCGCCAGGTAGGGCGGCTCCCAGACCAGGAGCGCCGCGACGCGGTCAGGGTGGCGAGCCGCGAGCTCCAACCCGACAACACCCCCGAAGCTGTGGCCCACCACGACCGCCCGATCCACACCGGCCTCGTCGAGGACACGGACGGTGTCGGCCACGTGCGTGGCGATGGACATCGGCCTCGCCGGCCTGAGCGGCGTTCGACCGCTCCCGCGTCGGTCCGGGGCGATCACCCGTGCCGCATCTGCCAGCCCTTCGGCGAGATCCCGGAGCGAGGCGGACGAGGCCAACGTGGCATGCAGCAGGAGGACCGTCGGCGCCCCAGCGGGGCCCGGACGGTCGACGAACGACAGCGAAACCGCCGATCTCGCAGGAAGCGGCAGATCGGATTCCTCGAGAGCCCTGGTCATGACTCGCTCTCCACGAGAGGTGCGAGCTCCCGGCGGAGAAGCTTGCCGCCCGGCGACCTGGGGATGAGGTCGACGACGACGATCCGTTTCGGCACCTTGAACGATGCAAGCCGCTCCCGGGCGAAGTCCTGGATTCCCTGGGCGTCCACCGCGCGCCCCGTTCTGGCAACGATGACCGCGACCGGCACACGACCCCAGGTGGGATCGGGGACACCGACCACACCGACGTCGGCCACGTCCGGATGCTCCGCGAGGGCCGCTTCGACCTCGGCCGGCGCGACGTTCTCGCCGCCCGCGACGATCAGGTCGTCCATGCGATCGATCACCTCGACGCGGCCGATTTCGTCGATCCGTCCGAGGTCGCCGGTCCGCAGCCACCCGTCGGCGCCGAGAGCGGCTGCGGTCGCCTCGGCATCGCCGAGGTAGCCGGCGAACACCATCGGACCGCGGACGCGGAGTTCCCCGATCGCGCCCGGCTCGAGAGGCGCCGACTGCGGGTCGGACGGGTCGCATGCCCGCAGCTCGACATCGGGGAGGGGTCGGCCGGCGGACCACGGCGCGTCGCTCGCCTCGGTCGTCGGCAGGGCCGTGACGCCCGACGCGGTTTCGGTCAGCCCGTACGTGGGGATGACCGGCCAGCCCGCGCGCAGGGCGCGGGTCACGAGCGCGGGCGAGATGGGTCCGCCACCCAGGAGGACGGCACGGATGGACGCCGGCGGGGGATCGTCCTCCATCCGGTCGAGGATCCGATCGAGCTGGATGGCCACGAGCGAGAGGTGGCTCACGGCGACCCCATCCGCGGCCGCACTCCGGATCGCGTCGAGGATGCCGGCCGCGTCGACGCTGTCGGGGACGACGACCGGCACGCCCGCCGCGGCGGCACGGATGGCGATCCCCAGGCCGGCGACATGCGCGAGTCCCAGCGAGAGAAGCCAGCCCGTGGCAACCGGGAGGACGCTCGACCACGCCGCCCCGCTGGCCGCAAGACTCGTCGCAGGCAGCCGCGCCAGGCGGGCCGGGCCGGTGGTGCCGGACGTCGGGACGACGATCGTGCCCGCCTCGTCGGCGATCGGGCCCTCGGCGGCAGCGTCGGGTTGCATTGCCCGCGCCGAGACGAGCTCGTCGATCATCGTGACAGGGACCGGCAGCATGGCGGCCAGCGCCTCGGCAGACGCCGCATCGGTCGCAACCAGGCCCGCGCCCGACGCCGCGACGAGTGCCTGGAGTTCCGCGTCGGCCGCCCGTGGGTGGAGGACCACGAGCTCGAGTGGTGACCGCAGGGCGGCGTGAACGACGGCGATGGACGCCGCGGACGGCAGCGCAACGAGTGCCAGGGGCCGTCCGCTGGGCCAGCGCCGCTCAGCCGCCGAGGCCAGCCGATCCAGCTCCGCCCACGTCCAGGTTTCGTCACCGGCCACCACGGCCGGGCTGCCACCACGGTCCACCGCATGGCGGTGCAGCCACGAAACGATGGGCGGCACGGCGCTCACCACCGTTCCCCGATGCCGTCCACGGCGTGTGCCTGGACCGCACGGTTGTCGAGGCGCAGCCCGGCGAGGTCGCGGCTCACCAGGTGGCCACCGGACACAAGCAGCGGATCGGCGAGCAGGTCCGTCGTCAGGAGTTCGGCCGTGGCCAGCCCGTGGGCGAGGCGTCGACCATCGACGGAGTGACGGTCCAGACTCGCTGCAAGGGCCAGGCCGGCGGCGATCCCGACGCCCGTTTCCAGGAGGTTCGACACGACGACCCGGACGCCGGCCGCCGCCGCGAGGTCGCCGATCGCGTGGGCGGCCCGGATGCCGCCCAGGCGCGCCGGCTTGAGCACCAGGACGTCCGCCGCCGCGGCTTCGACGACGGCCCGGGCGCCCGCGACGTCGACGATCGATTCGTCGACCGCGATCCGTCCGCCGAACGAGCGACGGAGATCGGCCAGGGCATGGAGTTCCGATCCGTCCGACGCCAGCGGCTGCTCGACATACTCAAGGTCGAGCGGCTCGAGTGCGCGCAGAGCGGCTCGCGCCGTCGTCATGTCCCACGCTCCGTTCACGTCGAGCCGGAGGCCCACGTCAGCACCGACTGCCGCACGGACCGCAGTGATCCGTTGGACGAGCGCCTCGATCGACGACTCCCTCCCGCCCTTGAGCTTCAGGCTCGCGAATCCCGCGGCGACCGCAGCTTCCGCGGCAGCCACGACGTCGTCGATCGCGCCGCCATCGATGGTCGCGTTGACGGGCACCGCGACGCCGTACGACGCCATCCCGCCCGGTACGGGCGCCCGCCCGCAACCGATCAGGGCCGCCTCCAGTCCGGCGCGGATCGCGGCCGGCAGCGCCTCGGCGGCGAGGAGCAGCTCGGGTGCGGTTCCGGTGGCGATGGCCTCGATCGTCTTGCGCACCTCCGTGGCGACGAGGTCGACCTCGCGCGGGCGCGCTGCCGGCTCGAGGGGTACCTCACCGAATCCGGCTCGCCCGTCAGCGTCGCGCAGCCGAACGATCCATGCGTCGCGCGTCGCCCAGGTGCCGGTTGCGGTCGCGAACGGTCGTCGAAGCTGGATCCGGACGTGCACCGCGGCCGCGGCGAGATGTCGGACGGATGCGCGCGTCGTCATTCCTCAGGATCCGCCGAGGGCAAGGCCGACCGCGAACAACAGTGCGGCAACAAGCGACAGGCGCGCCGTCGAACGAAGGACCGGGTTGAGGTTGCGCCGATCGCGATCGTCTGCGGTGGCGAGGATCTCGCGGATCGGACCGATGGCCAGGGGGAGCGTGGCGAGCGGCAGGAGCACCGTCGGCCCGACCGTCCCGCCGACGGCGAGCAGGACCGGGATCACGGCCGCGACCGCCAGCAGCGCCAGGTACTCGGTCTTCGCGAATCGCTCACCGAACATCACGGCCAGCGTGCGCTTGTCGGCGGCCCGATCGGTGGGGATGTCGCGCAGGTTGTTCACGACGAGGATCGCCGTCACCAGCGCCCCAACGGGGATCGCCGCCGCGAAGAAGAGGGGCTCGAGCGTCCTCGTCTGGAGGTACGCGGTGCCGACGACAGCCACCAGCCCGAAGAAGACGAACACGAAGACCTCGCCGAGGCCACGATACCCGTACGGCCATGGCCCACCGGTGTAGGCGATCGCCGCGACGATCGCGAGCGCGCCGACCACGAGGAGGATCGGGCCGCCGACACTGACGAGGTAGAGGCCCACGAGCCCGGCCGCGACGACCACGACCGCGATCCCGCGACGCAACGCCGCCGGCGTGAGCAGGCCTGCGGCCGCCGCGCGCATGGGCCCGAGGCGATCCGGCGTGTCGGCGCCGCGCTCGAAGTCGGCAAGGTCGTTCGACAGGTTCGCGACCACCTGGAGCAGGAGTGCCACGACGAGGCACGCAACGGCGGTGTCGAGACGGAACGGCGTGCCCACGGTCAGCGCCGCGCCCAGCCCGACCAGCACCGGACCGACCGCCGCCGGCAGCGTCGCGGGCCGGGCCGCCATGAGCCAGACCCGGAGCGGATCGGCCGTCGTCGCAGGCGTGCCGGCGATGGGCTCGCTCACGGCCGGCGCGGGTACTTGCGGAAGTCGGGCTCGCGCTTCTCGAGAAACGCCTTCGATCCTTCGTGCGCCTCTTCGGTCGTGTAGTAGAGGCCCGTCGCGTTCCCCGCGAATTCCTGGAGGCCGGCGAGGCCGTCGGTGGCCACCAGGAACGCGGACTTCAGGAAGCGGATCGCGGTCGGGCTCATGGCCAGGATCTCGTGGGCCCACTGGACCCCCTCCGATTCGAGATCGGCGAGCGGCACGACCCGGTTGACGAGGCCCATGTCGAGCGCCTCCGCGGCGGAGTACCGGCGGCACAGGAACCAGATCTCCTTCGCCTTCTTGTCGCCGACCAGGCGAGCCAGCAGCCCGATCCCGAATCCGGCATCGAAACTGCCGACGCGCGGCCCAACCTGGCCGAAGATCGCGTTCTCGGACGCGATCGAGAGGTCGCACACGATGTGCAGCACGTGCCCGCCACCGATCGCAAACCCGTTGACCAGGGCAATGACCGGGACCGGCAGCGAGCGGATCTGGCGCTGGAAGTCCAGGACATTGAGGCGGGCCATCCCGTCGCCACCGACATAGCCACCCTGGCCCTTGACGTTGAGGTCGCCCCCGGCGCAGAACGCCTCGTCGCCGGCCCCCGTGAGGAGGACACATCCGATCGAGCTGTCGTCGCGGATCCGGGCGAACGCGTCGATCAGCTGGCTCACCGTCTCGGGGCGGAACGCGTTGCGGACCTCCTGGCGATCGATCGTCACCCGCGCGATCCCGGTCCCGGAATACTCGTAGCGGATGTCCGAGTAGTCGACGACGCTGGTCCAGGTGACGTCGGTCATGGCGATCTCCTGTGGGGGGACGAAGGGACGGCGACGAGAGCGTCGATCCGATCAAGCGCTGTCGCGAGCCACGCCGCGAACGATCCGGGGGCCTCGCGGTGCGGGGCGTGACCGACGCCGTCGAGGACCTCGAGGGTGGCGCCGGGGATGCCCGACGTGACGATCCGTGCCCGGGTCAGACCGGTCTCGTCGAGCGATCCGGCGAGGATCGCAGCTGGGACGGCGATCCTCGCAAGGTCGGCGTGGAGCGGCGTCATCGCGCCCTGGCCGGCGCCCCGCAGGGCAGCGGCGAGCGCGGCCGCGTCGTTGGCGCGGCGGCGATCCTCGAGGTCGCGGCGGACGGCGTCGGGGAGGCGCCGCTCGCTGGCGAAGACCGGCCGGTCCCCCCATCGCCGGGCAAACGCATCGATCCCGTCACGCTCGAGATCGTCGGCGAGCGCTTCGTCTGAGGCTCGTCGACGCTGACGCTCCGCGGGGTCGGCGATCCCGGCCGACGGGCTCTCGAGCGCGAGACCCGTGACCTGTTCCGGGTGATCGATGGCGAACTGGAGGGCGATACGGGCACCGTACGAGTACCCGACGACGCCCACGTGACCCAGGCCGAGTTGTTCGACAGCGGCCGCGAGATCGACCGATTGCCGTTCGAGTGCATAGCGCGCCGGGTCGGCCGGCCGCGACGACGACCCGTGCCCGAGAAGGTCGATCGCGACCGCGGTGCGTGACGCCGAGATCGCCGCAGTGAACGGCGCCCAATCGGTCGCGCTGCCGCTGAACCCGTGCAGGAACACGACTGGCGGGCCGCTCCCGGACACCGTCGCCTCGTAGCTGACGTCGCCCAGGTGGATCGCGGTCATCCGGACACCCGGTCGGCCAGTGCGGCCCCGACGATCGCGGCCACCTCGCGGTGGAGGACGACGTTCCGTGCCCGGTCCGTCCGAAGCTCGAGCACGTGGATGCCGGGCTGCCCAACGATCTCGCCGAGGATCGGCTCCATGGTCCGGGCGTCGACGAGCCGGTGCTCGAAGCCGAAGGCCTGGACGAGCGGCCCCAGTTCGATGCCGTGCGGCGTCCCGAACAGCTCCTCGTAGCGCGCCGGCAAGCCCACGGCCGGCGCATCGGTCGCTGCCTGCGCCAGGAACGAGAAGATGCCGCCGCCGTCGTTGTTCACGAGGACGATCGTCAAGGACAGGTCGTGGAGCCGGGCGGCGACGAACGCCCCGAGGTCGTGGAGGAACGACAGGTCACCCACGACGAGTGCGACCGGCCCCGCGCTGACCGCCGCCGAGCCGAGTGCCGTGGAGATGACCCCGTCGATGCCGTTGGCGCCGCGGTTGGAGCGGATGGCGATCGACCGGTCCGTCGACGGGAACCAGCCGTCGAGATCGCGGACCGGCATCGAGTTGCCGGCCCACAGGACGCTGCCGTCGGGCAGGGCGCGGGCGAGGGCGGGGAACGGCGAGCCCTCGAACGGCTCCTCGAGCTGCGCCGACCATGCGTTCATCGCCTCGCCGGCGATCCGCTCCGCGTCCAGCCAGTCGCTCACCCAGGTGGGCCCGGACGCTCCGCTTGGCCGGCCTGCCGTCAGGCGATCCGCGAGTCCGTCGGCAGTGGCGACGGCATCGGCGTGGACGTGCGTCGCCGGCACGAGAGCCGCCTCGCGCCAGCCGGCGTCGCCGTCGACGACGAAGAGTTCGGGCCGGGTTGCGCGCAGGAGCTCGGTGAACGGCTTCGACGTGGGCATCGCCCCGAACCGGATGACGATGGTGGGACGGTGGGCGTCGATCCAGGGACCGACCCGAACCAGCTGGTCGCCCCGCGCGATGACGTTCGAGCGGTCGTGCGCTCCCGCGCGCAGGCCGGACAGCGGATCGGCCACGATCGGGAAGCCGGTCGAGGCGGCGAGTCGGGCGAGCGAGGAGGGCAGCTTCGCGTCGTCGGCGGGGCCGGCGACGATGAGGCCACGTTCGTGGACCGCCAGCCGCGCCGCAACGACGTCCAGGCCCACGCCGTCCAGTCGTCGAGCGCCCGCGACGACGCCGGTGAACGGGACGCGGTTCTCGGCGGACCCCGGGGCCGAGGCGATGGCGCCGAGGGATCCCGCCGGCACCAACGGCTCGCGGAAGGGTGCGTCGATGTGGACCGGCCCGGCCGGTCCGGCGAGCGCGGTCGCGACGGCGCGTCCGGCCACGGAGCGGAGATGGGCCAGGGTCTCGGGCGCGCCGTCGATGAGCGGCAGCTCCGTGTACCACTTCGCGTGGCGGCCGTAGAGGTGGACCTGGTCGATCGTCTGCGGTGCGCCGACATCGCGCAGTTCCGCGGGGCGGTCGGCGGTGAGGACGACGAGAGGAACACGCGCGAGCGACGCCTCGACGACGGCCGGCGCGAAGTTGACCGCCGCCGTCCCCGAGGTGCCGAGCAGGACCGCGGCCCGGCCCGTGGTCCGCGCCATCCCGAGCGCGACGTATCCCGCCGAGCGCTCGTCGAGCAGGACCCGGAGCCGGATCCCGGGATGAGCCCGCAGCGCAAGGACGAGCGGCGTGGATCGCGACCCTGGGCAGGCGACCGCGTCGCTGACGCCGGCTCGGACGAGTTCCTCGGTGAACGCGCGCAGGCCCTCGGCCACGGCGGCGCTCACAGTCCCTCCTCCGGGCGCCCCAGGGCAGACGCCACCGCCCGGAGCTTGATCGTGGATTCGGCCCACTCCCGATCGGGATCCGAATCGGCGACGATCCCGCACCCCGCGAACAGCGTCGCCTTCGTCCGTTCGACGATCCCGCAGCGCAGGGCCACCGACAGCTCGCCGTCGCCGTCGGCACCGAGCCAGCCGATCGGGCCGGCATACCAACCGCGGTCGAAGCCTTCGTGCTCATCGATCATCGCCAGGGCGAGTTCACGGGGCTCCCCGCCCACGGCCGGCGTCGGGTGCAGCCGCTCGGCCAGCTGGAGCAGGCCGACGCGCTCCCGAAGCGTGCCCTCGACCTCACTGACAAGGTGCTGGACGTGGCGCAGGGCGAGGACGCGCGGCGCCTCCGAGATGCGCAGCTCGGTCGTGATCGGCAGGAGCTGTTCGCGCAGGGTGGCGACGACCACGCCGTGCTCCTCGCGCTCCTTGTCGGAGGCGAGGACCTGGGCGGCGAAGGCCGCGTCCGTCGCCGCGTCGACACCGCGGGCGACCGTGCCGGCGATCGCGGCCGACCAGAATCGCCGACCCTCGGTTCGAACCAGGCGCTCCGGCGTGGCTCCCAGGAACGTCCGACCCTCGCGGCGGAACGCGTAGATCGTCGATTCGGGGGCGCTCAGCGCGAGGCGTCGGAGGGCGTTGGGGACATCGAATTCGAGCGGGGACGTGATGTCGACACGCCGCGCAAGGACGACCTTCTCCAGCCGGCCACGCCCCACCGCGCCGCTGAGGAGGCCGACGAGACCGTCCCACGTAGCCTCGTCGGGTTGCTCATGGACGATGCGGAGCGGGGCGGTGACGGGCCGCGCCGCCAGCCCGGCCGCGCTCGGGGCCAGCTCCCGGGCGCGTCCGGAGAGTCGGTCGAAGAGGGCCTCAAGGCGACCTGCCTCCCTGAAGCCGCTGGTCGATGGCTGACCGGCGCCGCCATCCAGCAGGCTGCCGGTAAGCCATGTGCCGCCGGGGGTCGCCGCGACCGTGATGCTGTGGAGGGCCAGCGACGAGGCACCGAACGGTCCCCACGGGTCGGAAGCGTCCGGAGTTCGACCCGAGAATCCCAGCCCGCCGAGCAGCACGGGACCCACCGCGCCGATCTCCGGGCCGGTGCCGATCCGTGCGCCGTTGAGCAGCTCCCGCCAGGCGGTCTCCGCCACCCGGAAGCGGTCGTCACCGGCCGGGCCGATCGACCAGGCTGCGCCGATCCCGACGAACGCGCTCGTGTCGACCGGTCGCATCAGAAGCGCGGCCTCCTCCCTGGCCTCGATGGCCGCCGCATACAGGGCGATCGGATCGAGCGGGGCAATCGGGATGCTGGCCGAGACGAGGTGCGACGCCGTGGCCCCGGCGTCCGGCCCGATCAGCGCCCGCAGCGCCTCGCCGAGATGCGCCGAGACGTCGGCATCGGGCAGGCGGAGGGCGTTCACTGCACCGCTTCCGGGAACTGGCCGGGCCCGGATTCGGTCGGGACCGCGGCGATCCGCGTCTCTGGCACGGCGACGCTGCGCAGGAGCACGGCCCGCAGCGTGGGGTAGGCACCCTCGAGGCGCGCCGGGTTCTCGGCCAGCAGCCACCGAGCCACGACCTCGTTGAGCGCCCCGAACCAGGCGATGCTCGCGACGCGAGTGTCGAGCGGCGGGATGATCCCGGCGCCGACGGCCTCGTCCAGGTAACCCTCGATGAGGGCGGCGAAGCGGGCGTGCAGCGCGTTTGTCTCGGCCTGGAACGCCCGTCCGGCCCCGATCGCGTCGAGAAACAGGAGTCTCGCCGTGGTTCGATGCCCGGCGAACGTGGCAAGGACGGTGCGGATCGCAATCTCCGCCCGGGCGATCGGGTCGGACTCCGCGGCGACGGCTTTCTCGACCTTGGAGATGAGCTTGTCGGCGGTCGTCCGCATCAACTCGCGGAAGATCGCCTCCTTGGTCGGGAAGTGGAAGTAGATCCCTCCCTTCGATGTCCTGGCCGAAGCCGCGATGTCATCCACGACGGTGTCGCGATAGCCACGCCGCGAGAACGCGTTGAACGCACCGTCGAGGATCGCCTCACGGCGCGTCCGCTCCGGTTCCGCCGGCGAGGTTCGCTTGCGGGACGGCATGGCATTTCACTCGCTTGGAGGCTGCCCGGCGGGGCGCCTCACGGAACCGACCGACCGGTCGGTCGGTTGACCGCCCTGATCATACTGCTCCCGGTCCTGGGGTGGGTGGTCCTGTTTGGCGGGTCCAGCAGGCAGCTCGCTGGCGGAGCCGTTTGACGGGCGGGTATGCTGTCCCCTCCCACGCACGTGAGGATGGCCCGGTCCCGATGTCCTGCTCGACCTGCGGCACCGAAAACAAGCCCGGACGCGCGTTCTGCGTCGAATGCGGAACGCGTCTCGCCTCGGTGTGCCCTTCGTGTGGCAGCCCCTTCGAGCCCGGGGAGAAGTTCTGCGGGACGTGCGGAGGCGCGGTTGGTCCCGGAACCGGGCCGGCAACCGTTGCCGGCGCCACCACGGCACCCGGCGGCTCAGCCAGCGGGACGGTCGAGCATGGGCCCGCGCCGGTCGCTGAGCGGAGGCTCGTCTCGATCCTCTTTGCCGACCTGGTCGGCTACACGACGCTGGCCGAGGGTCGCGATGCCGAGGACGCGCGGGAGCTGTTGTCGCGGTTCGCCGAGACGGCGCGCACCGTGATCGGGCGCTATGGCGGCACGGTCGAGAAGTTCATCGGCGACGCCGTCATGGCGGTGTGGGGGACGCCCGTCGCTCGCGAGGACGACGCGGAGCGCGCGGTCCGGGCTGCGCTCGACCTCATTCCCGCGGTCGCGGCACTCACCCCGGGACTTCAGGCGCGCGCCGGGATCCTGACCGGGGAAACCGCGGTCAACATCGGGGCCACGGGGGAGGGGATGGTCGTCGGCGACGTCGTCAACACCGCGGCGCGCCTCCAGGCTGCGGCGGCCACCGGGACCGTCCTCGTCGGCGAGGCGACGATGCATGCCGCATCGTCGGCGATCGCGTTCGAGCCGGCCGGGGAGCAGGTGCTCAAGGGCAAGGCCGCTCCGGTCGCCGCGTGGCGTGCCCTGCGGGTCATCGCCCAGCGCGGGGGCCAGGGCCGCTCGGACCTGCCCGAGCCGCCGTTCGTGGGCCGCGACGAGGAATTCCGGAGCCTGAAAGACCTCATCGAGACGACCGGGCGCGATCGGCGCACGCGGCTCGCCACGATCTCCGGACCGGGCGGGATCGGCAAGAGCCGGCTCGCCTGGGAGCTCGAGAAATACATCGACGGGATCCTCGAGAACATCTACTGGCACCGCGGTCGCTCCCCGAGCTACGGCGACGGGATCACGTTCTGGGCACTCGGCGAGATGGTCCGGCGACGAGCGAAGCTGGTCGAAGACGATGACGATGTCACCACCCGTCAGCGGATCGCGGAGACGGTCGCGGAGTACGTCGCCGACGAGGCAGATCGGCGCTTCATCGAGCCGGCCCTCCTCACGCTCCTGGGCCTCGAGCCGGCACCGGCCGGGGGACGCGATGCCCTGTTCGCCGCCTGGCGCCTGTTCTTCGAGCGGATCGCGGAGAAGGGCACGACGGTGCTGCTCTTCGAGGATCTCCAGTGGGCCGATTCCGGTCTCCTCGACTTCATCGACCACGTCGTCGAGTGGTCGCGCGGCGTGCCGCTGCTCGTCGTCACCCTCACGCGACCCGAGCTTTTCGATCGTCGCGCCGATTGGGGGACACAGACCCGCAACTCCACCTCGCTCGCGCTTGACCCACTCCCGCCGGCCGCGATGCGCGAGCTGCTCACGGGCTTCGTTCCGGGGCTTCCCGACTCAGCGGTCGAGGCGATCGTCGACCGGGCCGACGGGATGCCGCTGTACGCCGTCGAAACGGTCCGGGCGCTCCTTGCCGATGGGCGGCTCGAGCGGATCGACGGTGCCTATCGACCCGTCGGCGACCTCGACCAGATCGCTGTCCCGGACACGCTCCGCTCGCTTATCGCGTCCCGCCTCGATGGTCTCGACGCCATGGATCGCTCGCTCGTCCAGGACGCATCGGTCCTCGGGCACAGCTTCAGCCCCGCGGGCCTGGCCGCGATCGCCGGCGGCTCGGGCGATGATCTCGAGGCAAGGCTCCGTGGCCTGGTTCGGCGGGAGATGTTCGAACTCGAGATGGATCCACGTTCCCCCGAGCGTGGGCAATACCGATTCGTCCAGTCGCTCATCCGCGAAGTTGCCTACGGGACGCTCGCTCGACGCGACCGGCGCGCCCGGCACCTGGCCGCAGCTCGGCACTTCGAATCACTCGGCGACGAGGAGCTGGCCGGTGCGCTCGCGACCCACTACCTCGCGGCTCATGGGGCCTCCGAGGCGGGCGCCGAGGCGGATGCGGTTGCCATCCAGGCGCGCCTGGCACTCACAGCGGCGGCCGAACGGTCGGCCTCGCTCGGGGCGCACGAGCAGTCGCTCCAGCAGCTCGAGCAGGCGCTCGCCGTGACCCGGGACGCCACGGATCGGGTGGGCCTGCTGATCCGGGCGGCACGTTCGGCCAACGCGGCGGGCCGACCGGAGCGCGGGATCCGTCACGCACAAGAAGCGGCGCGGTCGGCTCGCGCGAGCGGCGATCTCCTCGCGGCAGGCCAGGCGGAGTCGGTCCTCGGTGTCCTCCACATCGATTCCGGGCAGATACGGGAAGCCGTCGCCGTCCTCGAGACCGCGCGTGACACCCTCCCCGAGGACGAGCAGGGGGAGCCGCGCGCGGAGTTGCTCACGACGCTCTCACGTGCGTATATGCGCAACGACCAGATGAAGGAGGCATACGCGACGGCCGACGCAGCGCTCGCGCTGTCCGAGCGCCTCGAGCTTGACGGGCTCACCGCCGAAGCCCTGCAGAACAAGGCCGGGGCGCTCGGGTCGCAGGGACGTCGTCACGAGTCGATCGCGCTCATGCAGGCTGCCGTCGACCTCGCTCGATCGGGCGGCTTCCTGCTCGCGGAGATGCGAGCAACCTCGAACATCGCGTCGGTCGTGTCCAACGAGGACGCCCCGCGGGCCCATGCGGCCAGCTCGGCGGCCCTGGCCCTCGCCCGGCGCACGGGCCACCGGCCATTTGTCAGCTGGGCGCTCACCTTCGTGACCTGGTACGTGTATCTCGAGGGCCGGCAGTGGGATGAGATGGTCCAGGAACTGGAGCTTGAACTCGAGGATGTCCGAAGCCCCGTCGAGGAGGCACGGATCCTCGGAAGCCTGGTCTCCTTGGGATCGCCGCGCGGCCAGCCGGTCCGGGAACTCCTCGATCGACGGGCAACGCTGATCGCTGACATGACCGATCCGTTCCTCCACGCGATCCAGCACTGGAACGAGGCCAAGGAGCTCCTGCTGGCGGGGAACCTCAGCCAAGCCGCCGACTTGTTCGAAAAGGCCGGGATCCCCGGCATGATCTACCCGCTCGGCCTTGCGGCGCGCGCGGCGCTGTGGGCAGGCGACATCGAACGCCTGACCGGTCTCGTCGATCGCCTGGAACGAGACCCGGAGGTCCCGACCGATGCCCGCGCGCTGGGGCTCGCCGCACGCGCTGGGCTCGATGGCCTGGAGGGACGCCGGAGCGAGGCGCTCGCAGGTTACCGGGACGTGTTCCGCCGCGGACGCGAGGGCGCGGTCGACTTCGAGTACGCGCTCTTCGTGCTCGACGCAGTCGTGGCGCTCGGTCCGGACGAGCCAGAGCTGCACCAACCGGTCGAGGACGCGCGCTCGATCCTCGAGCGCGTCGGTGCGCAACCGTATCTCGCGAAGCTCGACGAGGTCTTGGCGTCCGGGCCGGCCGGCAATGCTCGAACAACCGATCGCGCCGCAGATCACCGCGCCGAATCGACGAGCGCCGAGGCACACTGACCGGATGATCTGCTCGAACTGCGGCACTGAGAATCCGGCCGGGACGAAGTTCTGCGTGGAGTGCGCGTCCCGACTCTCGGCCGTGTGCCCGTCGTGCGGCCACGCCAACGTGCCGACGGCGAAGTTCTGCGGTGAATGCGCGACGCCGCTGGGTGGCGCACCGGCCGCTGCGTCGCCGCCTCCCTCGACGCGACCCGTCACGGTGCCGGGCGCATCGCCGGGTACCGCCGCCCCGACCTCCGGTGCCGAGCGGCGGCTCGTGTCGGTCCTGTTCGCCGACCTCGTCGGCTTCACCCCGTTCGCCGAGGAGCGCGACGCCGAGGACGTCCGTGACATCCTGACCCGGTACTTCGACACCGCCAGCGAGGTGATCGAGCGCTATGGCGGCACCGTCGAGAAGTTCATCGGTGACGCGGTCATGGCGGTCTGGGGAGCGCCGGTGGCCCGCGAAGACGACGCCGAGCGGAGTGTCCGGGCGGCCCTCGAACTCGTCGACGCGGTGCACACCCTCGGCCCCGGTATCCAGGCCCGCGTGGGGGTCCTCACCGGCGAGGCCGCGGTGACGGTCGGCGCGACCAATCAGGGGATGGTGGCCGGGGATCTCGTCAACACCGCCGCCCGTCTCCAGTCGGTGGCCCAGCCCGGGGCGGTGCTCGTCGGGGAACCCACGATGCGGGCTGCCTCGGCCGCGATCGCCTTCGAGGAAGCCGGCGACCAGACCCTGAAGGGCAAGCAGGCGCCCGTCCCGGCCTGGCGCGCCCTGCGCGTGGTGGCCCAGCGCGGTGGGCAGGGCCGCTCTGACCTGCCCGAACCCCCGTTCGTGGGTCGCGACGAGGAGCTCCGGCTGCTCAAGGACCTCATCGCGACGACCGGGCGAGACCGCAAGCCGCGGCTGGTCTCGATCACCGGTCCCGGTGGCATCGGCAAGAGCCGCCTCGCCTGGGAGCTCGAGAAGTACATCGACGGGATTCATGAGAACGTCTACTGGCACCGCGGCCGCTCGCCCAGCTATGGCGAGGGGATCGCCTTCTGGGCCCTCGGCGAGATGGTGCGCCGGCGGGCCGGCCTGGCCGAGGACGACGACGAAGCAACGACCCGCGAGCGGATCCACGCGAGCGTCATCGAGTTCGTCGCCACCGACGAGGATCGGCGCTGGGTCGAGCCGGGACTCCTCACCCTCCTCGGTCTCGAGCCTGCACCGGCCGGCGGACGCGATGTCCTGTTCGCCGCCTGGCGGATCTTCTTCGAGCGGATCGCCGAGCGTGGCACGACGGTGCTCCTGTTCGAGGACCTCCAGTGGGCCGACACGGGTCTCCTCGACTTCATCGAGCACCTGCTCGAGTGGGCCCGCAATGCCCCACTCCTCGTGGTCACCCTCGCGCGGCCGGAACTCTTCGATCGTCGCGCGGACTGGGGATCGGAGATCCGCAACCTCTCGCGCGTCGCGCTCGAGCCGTTGACCGACGAAGCGATGCGCGCTCTTCTCGACGGCTTCGTGCCCGGACTCCCGGCCGATGCGGTCGCGGCGATCCTCGCCCGCGCCGATGGGATGCCGCTCTACGCGGTCGAGACGGTCCGTGCGCTCGTGGCCGACGGCAAGCTCGAGCGCGAAGGGTCGGCCTACCGCCCGACCGGGGAGTTCGGGATCCTCGCCATCCCCGAGACCCTTCGCTCACTCATCGCGTCCCGCCTCGACGCTCTCGAGCCGGCCGATCGGAGCCTTGTCGCCGACGCCGCGGTCCTCGGCCAGACGTTCGGCGTCGCGGGGCTCGCCGCTGTCAGCGGCCACGAGCCAGCCGAGCTCGACTCCCGTCTCAAGACCCTGGTTCGTCGAGAACTGTTCGACCTCGAGATCGATCCCCGATCCCCGGAGCGTGGCCAGTACCACTTCGTCCAGTCGCTCATCCGCGAGGTCGCCTACGGCACCCTCGCCAAGCGCGACCGGCGCACGCGCCATCTGGCCGCGGCGCGTCACTTCGAGGCGCTCGGTGATGACGAGCTGGCAGGGCTCCTGGCCAACCACTATGTCGCCGCCCATGAGGCGTCCACTGCCGGCGCCGAGGCAGATGCCGTGGCGATCCAGGCTCGCCTCGCCCTGTCGGGGGCGGCAGAGCGGGCCGCGACCCTCGGCGGGCACGACCAGGCGGTCGCCTACCTTCGCTCCGCGATCGCCATCACCGCCGACGCGCGGGAGCGTGCCGGGCTCCAGCTGCGCGCGGCCCGCTCGGCCAACGCGGCCGCCCGACACACTGACGCGGAGGCCCTCGTGCGCGAAGCGATCGCATCGGCGGCGTTGGCCGCGGATGCCGTCGCCGTGGGCGAGGCCGAAGCGCTCCTCGGCGAGATCCACATCGACGCGGGCAATCCGCCGGAGGCGGTGGCGGCCCTCGAGCATGCGATCGAGCGGTTCCCCGAGGACGGGCCCAGGGAGGTCCGGGCGGCGCTCCTCGCCAATCTTTCGCGCGCCCTGATGCGAAGTGCGGAACCCGGACGGGCGATCGTGGCCGCCGATCTCGCCCTCGACCTCGCCGAGCACCTCAACCTCACGCGGCTCGTCGCGGAGACCTTCAACAACAAGGGCTCGTCGCTGGGCTACCTCGGACGGGAGCGCGAGGCCAGGGCGCTCCTTCAGGCGGCCGTCGACGTGGCTCGGGCCGGGGGCCACGTGGCCGCCGAGATCCGGGCCCTCAGCAACCTCGGCGGGTCGATCGACGACGTACGGCAGGCCGCGGCGTCCTATCGAAGCGCCGCCGAACTGGCGCTTCGCGTTGGCAATCGGTCCCTCGCCCGATGGGCGTCCGAGGGGGCGCGCGTCTCGAGCTACGTGTCCGCGGGCGGTTGGGACGAGGCGCTCGCTGCCGACGGCGCCTTCGAGGAGTCCGACGGAGAGGGCATCGGGAGTGCTCTCGACGCGATCCGCCATCTCGCGATCTCGGCGTACATGCGCGTCGCCCGGGGCGATCCGTGCGACGGGATCCTCGATCGCCTCACGATCCTGTCCGGCGAGGTCTCCGATCCGTTCGCGTCGTCCGCGGTGCGCTTCCTCCGTTCGGATCGGGCCCTCATCGCGGGCGACTACGCGCGCGCTGTCGACGGAACCCTCGGCGCGGCCGACATGGATATCCAGCTGTCCGAGATCTATCTCGACCTGGCGACCCTCCCGGCCGTGCTTGGACGCGACGTCGATCGTGCGCGTACGGTCGCCGCTCGTCTCACGGCCAACCGGGCGACGGGCGCCATCGTCGACGCAAACCGTCTCCGAGTCGATGCCGCTGTCGCCGGACTCGAAGGTCGACATGACGACGCCGCGGCTGGCTACCGGCAGGCCCTTGCGCGGTTGGCCGAGTTCGGGCGCGAGTGGCCACGGGCCAAGGCCGGTCTCGAGTTCGTCCTGCTCATGGGGTCGGCGCACCCGGCTGCTGGGGAGGCGGCCATGCACGCCCGGGCGACCTTCGAGCGTGTCGGCGCCACGCCGTACCTCGTGTGGCTCGATGCGGCGCTCGCGGATAGCGCTCCGATGACTGCCGTCTCAGGCAACGCGGCCACGGTGCCTGCCGCGGCGGGTATCAGGGATCGGACGTCGTGATCTGCTCCAACTGCGGCACCGAGAACGAGACCGGCCGCAAGTTCTGCAAGGAGTGCGCGACGCGCCTCGCCGTCGTGTGTCCGAACTGCGGAACGGCGAACAGCCCGGATTCCAAGTTCTGCGGTGAGTGCGCGACGCCACTGGCCGGTGCCGCCGCCCCCGCCGCCACCGCTGGAGTCAGCACAGGTTCGACTGCCGCCTCCGCGGCCACCTCCGGCGCCGAGCGCCGCCTCGTGTCGGTCCTCTTTGCCGACCTCGTCGGGTTCACCCCGTTCGCCGAGGAGCGCGACGCGGAGGACACCCGCGAGATGTTGTCGCGCTATTTCGAGATCGCGTCCGACGTCATCACCCGCTACGGCGGAACGGTCGAGAAGTTCATCGGCGATGCGGTCATGGCGGTGTGGGGGACCCCGGTCGCCCACGAAGATGACGCCGAGCGCAGTGTCCGCGCCGGCCTCGAGCTCGTCGATGCCGTCCGCGCCCTCGGCCCCACCATCCATGCGAGAGCTGGGATCCTCACCGGCGAAGCCGCCGTGACCCTTGGCGCCACCAACCAGGGCATGGTCGCGGGGGACATGGTCAACACCGCCGCCCGCCTCCAGTCGGTCGCCCAGCCCGGGACCGTCCTCGTCGGCGAGGCGACGATGCGGGCCACCGAGGCCGCCATCGCCTTCGAACCCCTCGGCGACCAGGCCCTCAAGGGCAAGACGGCTCCCGTCGCCGCTTTCCGCGCCCTGCGCGTGGTAGCGGAACGGGGAGGGCGCAACCGCGCGGAGTCGCTCGAGGCCCCGTTCGTGGGCCGCGACGACGAACTGCGCCTGCTCAAGGATCTCCTTCACGCGACCGGCCGCGAGAAGCGCAGCCGGCTGGTCAGCGTGGTCGGACCCGCCGGCATCGGCAAGAGCCGGCTCGCGTGGGAGTTCCTCAAGTACATCGACGGACTCGCCGAGACGATCTACTGGCATGACGGACGCTCGCCCTCATACGGCGAGGGGATCACCTTCTGGGCGCTCGGCGAGATGGTTCGCAGCCGGGCCGGGCTGGCCGAGTCGGACGACGAGGCGACGACTCGCCGCAAGATCGGCGAAACCGTCGCACAACACGTCCCCGACGAGACGGAGCGCCGGTGGATCGAGCCGGCGCTCCTCGCCCTCCTCGGCCACGGGTCGTCGACAAGCGCCGACCAGCTGTTCGCCGCCTGGCGGACCTTCTTCGAGCGACTCGCCGCCGAGGCCCCGGTGGTCATGGTCTTCGAGGACCTCCACTGGGCCGACACGGGCACGATCGATTTCGTCGAGCACCTCCTCGACTGGTCGAAGGGCGTCCCGATCTGCGTCGTGACGCTGTCGCGCCCGGAGCTCATCGACCGCCGGCCCGACTGGGGTGCCGGCAAGCGCAACTTCGTGTCGATGTACCTCGAGCCGCTGCCCGAAACGGCGATGCGCGAGCTGCTGGCCGGACTGGTTCCGGGTCTTCCCGACGCGGCGACACGATCGATCGTCGAACGGGCCGACGGGATGCCGCTCTACGCCGTCGAGACGGTCCGGATGCTCGTGGCCGAGGGGCAGCTCATTGCGGAAGACGGCGTCTACCGACCGACGGGCGACCTCGCGGCCCTCGCCGTTCCGGAGACGCTCACCGCGCTCATCGGCGCGCGGCTGGACGCTCTCGACCCCAGGGATCGGTCCCTCGTCCAGCAGGCCGCCGTCCTGGGGCTGAGCTTCACGCTTCCCGCGCTGGCCGCTGTCGCCGGCGAGTCGGAAGTCGATCTCGAGACGCGCCTCGCCTCGCTCGTCCGGCGAGAACTGCTGACCGTCCAGGCGGATCCCCGCTCCCCGGAGCGCGGTCAGTACGTGTTCGTCCAGTCGCTCATCCGCGAGGTCGCCTACAACACGCTCGCCAAGCGGGAACGCAAGGCCGGCCACCTCGCCGCCGCCCGCCATTTCGAAGGCCTCGGAACGGACGAGCTGGCCGGCGCGCTGGCGACCCACTATCTCGCGGCCCACGCCAACAGCCCCGACGGCGCGGAAGCCGATGCGGTCGCCACCCAGGCGCGGATCGCGCTTCGTGGAGCGGCTCAGCGGGCCATCGAGCTTGGGTCGTTTGCCCAGGCGGCGACGTTCTACGACCAGGCCCACGGAATCACCGAGGATGCAGCCGAGCGGGCCGAACTGCTGGAGCGGTCGGGCGTGGCGGCCGATGAGGCGACGCAGACCGAGATCGCCGAGGCACGCCTGCGCGAGGCGCTGGATCTGCGCCGGCGTGGGATCGATGAGGCGGCCGAGCTGCGAGCCACGGTAGCGCTCGCGCGATCCTTGATCCACCACTTCAAGACGGAGGAGAGCCTGGCGCTGATGGAGCAGGCGTCGCAGCGGTGGGTCCGGGAAGGCGCTGAGCTTGACGAGGATCGAGTCGAACTGCTCGCCCAACTGTCGCGAGGCTATTTCCTTCACGAGGAGCATGCTCGAGCGATCGGGGTGGCCGATCGAGCCCTCCCGGCCGCGGAACGGCTCGATGCGGTGGGACTCGTCGCGGACCTGCTCATCACCCGTGGAACCGCGCTCGGCAGTCTCGGCCGTCAGTATGAGGGCCTGGGTGCGATCCGGGCCGGAATGGCCCTGGCCGACACGCACGGGCTCATTCCGATCTCGCTGCGGGCCACGATCAACCTCACGGCCTTTGGCCAGGGCGACCCGGTCGGCACCTACCAGTTGGCGCGTTCCGCGCTCGACACCGCCCTCCGGCTTGGTCGCCGAGGATACGCACGGACGCTGCGCCTGAACGCGACGTCCAATGCCATCGAGGTGGGCGATTGGGATTGGGCCGTCGACCAATGGAGAGCCGAATCCGAGACGGAGACGGACGAACTCGGCCGGATCATCGTCCGCTGGAGTCTCGCCTCCTTTGGTGCCGGCCGCGGTGAGGACGTCTCGGCCGAATTCGAGGCCATGGAGGCCTGGGCCAGGGAGAATGCCGATCCCGGTGTCCTCTCTTCTCTCGAGGGGCTGCGTGCCGAGGTCGCTGCCGCCGAGGGTCGTCTCCTCGATGCGAGCGATGCGCTGCTCCTGGCAGCGAAAGGCGACGCGCTCAACGCGCCGACGCACACCAAGAATGCCGCCCTGCTGGCCCTCGAGGCAGCGGTCGTGGCCCGTGCCGAGGCGGCATTCGCCGCCTTCGAGGCGACCGGCACCCACGGGAAGCTGTGGGACCTCGACCGGGAGCTCATCCGGACGGGCATCGCCGCACTCACCGCCCCGTCCGGGACCGAGCTGCGGTCGTTCCGCGAGGTCATCGATGGGTACCGCGACATGGGCTTGCCGTACCGCCTCGCCCAGGCCGTCCTCGTCCTGCTCGCGACGCGCGGCGGCGACGAGGCCGAGGTCGCGGCGCTGGCCGACGAGGCGGAGGGGATCCTGCGTCGCCTCGGGGCGAAGCCCATGCTGCGCGACCTCGAGCGCCTTCGGGCGTCTGCTTCGGGCGCGACGCCCGGCGGTCCGGCAGCCGAGCCGGTGGCCCCGGACCTGGCTCGATCAGCCGTGCGAGACTGACTCATGATCTGTGGCGCGTGCGGGACGGAGAACCGGACCGGGCGGAAGTTCTGCTCTGAGTGCGCGGCGGCGCTGTCGGTCGCGTGCCCGTCCTGTGGCGCGGCCAATGAGCCGAGCGAGAAGTTCTGCGGTGAGTGCGCGACTCCGCTCGCACCCGGCGCCGCGCCCAGGGTCTCTCCGGGTCCGCCCGGATCATCCGCCACGGGCCCCGCGAGCGGACCGCGCCCCACGAGTGGGCCTGTCGCCGAGCGACGGCTCGTCAGCGTCCTCTTCGCCGACCTCGTCGGGTTCACCCCGTTCGCCGAGGAGCGCGACGCGGAGGATGTCCGCGACACCCTCAACCGCTACTTCGAGGTCGCGAGCGAGGTCATCACCCGCTACGGCGGAACGGTCGAGAAGTTCATCGGCGATGCGGTCATGGCGGTGTGGGGCGCGCCGGTCGCCCGCGAGAACGATGCCGAGCGGAGCGTCCGCGCCGCGCTCGAGCTCGTCGATGCGGTGCGTGCGCTCGGCCCCGGGATCCAGGCCCGGGCTGGAGTCCTGACCGGCGAGGCCGCGGTCACGATCGGGGCCACGAACCAGGGTATGGTGGCCGGCGATCTCGTCAACACAGCCGCGCGCCTCCAGTCGGTCGCGCAGCCCGGGACCGTCCTCGTCGGTGAGCCGACGATGCGCGCCGCCAGCGGCGCGATCGCGTTCGAGGAGGCCGGCGAGCAGGCACTCAAGGGCAAGGCTGCCCCGGTGCCCGCCTGGCGGGCGCTGCGCGTCGTCGCCGAGATCGGTGGGCGTAACCGCTCGGACGCCCTCGAGGCCCCATTCGTCGGGCGCGACGACGAGCTGCGCCTCCTGAAGGAGCTGTTCCACGCGACGGGGCGCGAGGGCAAGGCCCGCCTGGTGTCCGTCATCGGCCCGGCCGGGATCGGCAAGAGCCGGCTGTCGTGGGAGTTCAGCAAGTACGCCGATGGAGTCGTCGAGAACGTCTGGTGGCACACCGGGCGGTCCCCCTCGTACGGGGAGGGGATCACGTTCTGGGCGTTGGGCGAGATGGTCCGCCGCCGCTCCGGCCTCGTCGAGACGGACGATGAGCGGACCACCCGGTCCAAGATCGCCGAGAGCCTCGCGACGCACGTCCCCGACGAGGCCGAGCGACGCTGGATCGAGCCAGCCCTCCTGGCGTTGCTGGGCGTGGGCACCGGGACCGGCGGCTCGGAACAGTTCTTCGGGGCGTGGCGGACGTTCTTCGAGCGGATGGCCGAGACCGGCACGGTGGCCCTCGTCTTCGAGGACCTCCACTGGGCCGACACGGGCACCCTCGACTTCATCGACCACCTCCTGGAGTGGAGCCGCTCGAGTCCGATCTTCATCGTCACCCTGGCCCGGCCCGAACTTCTCGAGCGGCGATCCGACTGGGGCGCCGGCAAGCGCAACTTCAGCTCGCTCTACCTCGAGCCGCTCTCGGAGCCGGCGATGCGCGAACTCCTGGCCGGACTGATCCCGGGCCTCCCCGAGCGGGCCGTGCGCGCCATCGTGGGCCGGGCCGACGGGATCCCGCTGTACGCGGTCGAGACCGTCCGGATGCTCCTCGCCGAGGGCAAGCTCCGGCTCGACGGTGAGCGCTACGTGCCGACCGGGGACCTGTCAGACCTGGCCGTGCCGGAGACCCTCACGGCGCTCATCGCCTCGCGTCTCGATGGCCTGTCGGCCGAGGACCGGGCCATCATCACCGATGGCGCCGTCCTCGGGCAGAGCTTCACCCCGGCCGGTCTCGCCGCGGTCTCAGGGGTGCCGGAGGCCGAACTCGAACCGCGTCTGCGCGGCCTCGTCCGACGCGAGCTGCTCGTTTCCGAGGCCGACCCGCGCTCGCCGGAGCGTGGGCAGTACGCGTTCGTGCAGGCGCTCATCCGCGAAGTCGCCTACCACACGCTGGCCAAACGCGACCGCAAGACCCGCCATCTCGCGGCGGCCCGCTTCTTCGAAACCCTCGGCAGCGACGAGATGGCCGGCGCCCTCGCCACCCACTACCTCGCCGCCCACGCCAACGCACCCGCCGGAGGCGAAGCGGAAGCCCTCGCCGTTCAGGCCCGTATCGCGCTCAAGGCTGCGGCGGATCGTGCCATTGCGCTCGGTGCGCACGATCAAGCGGTCGCGTTTCTGCAGCAGGCGATCACCGTCACCGCGGACCCAGCCGAGGAGGCCGAACTCCTGGATCGCGCAGCCGAGTCGGCATCAATCGCGGCACACCAGGACATCGCAGCGGAGTTGCTGGGGCGTTCCGTCGAGCTCCGTCGCGCCGGGGGAAACCGGAGCGCGGTCGCCAGCTCGATCGCCGCGCTCGGCCGCGTCCTCCTCGGCGCACGCCGCACCGACGAGGCGCTGGCTCTGCTGACTTCGTCGTCCGAGGAACTGGCCGACCTTCATCCCGATCCGGGATTCCTTGCCCTCGAAGGGCAGCTGGCGGCCGTTCTCAGCCAGACGGAGCAACACCGGCGGGCAATCGAGGTCAGCGACCGGGTCCTTGAAGCCGCCGAGCATGCCGATCTTCCGAAGATCCTCGCAGAAACGCTCGTGACCAAGGGGCGGGCACTCGGAAGTCTCGGTCGCCTTCGCGAAGCGATCGGCGTCCTTCGAGCCGGCGAAGAGCTGGCGCGGGCCCTGGGTTGGGATTCGATCGTCCTGCGCGCCCTGATCTCTCGCGGCTTTCACGTGGGTGAGATCGATGCGCGTGCTGCGCTCGAGGCCTACCAGGATGGACTGGCTTTGGCTCGTCGCCTGGGCCAGCAGTTCATGGTCCTTGCCTTCGCGAACAACGTCGGCTTCATGTCATTCCTCTCGGGCAACTGGGACGAGGGAGTCAAGGTCTTCGATGAGGCTCTCGGCAGCGACCTGGAGCCACGCGATCGAGTGGCCCTGCTCGGCAACTACATCGTCATCCTGGCGTGTCGTGGCGAACCGGTGGCAGAGCTGGTGCGTGAGATGATCGAGCTGCACGCGGACGACACCGATGCCGGCCAGCAGAGCATGGTTGCCGATGCGCAAGGCCACGTCGCCTGGACCAGTGGCAACCTGCAAGAGGCACGGACCGAGTGGCTTCGGCTGGGAGCCCTCGCCGCGGTGTACATCGCGCCGGCGACCTATCAGGCGGCCCGGCCCGCGATCTGGGAGCGGGATGTCGCGACCGTTCGCAGGGATCTCGAAGCGATCGACGCGACCGGGTTCCACGGCGCGATCGTGGAGACGCGACGGACCACGCTGAACGCCGCCATCGCGGCGCTCGAGGGACGGACCGGCGAGGCCCACGAACTGTACCGTGAGGCGATCCGGGGGTGGCACGAATTGGGCCAGCCGTGGGACGGAGCTGTGACCGCCGTCGACATGGCGCACGTCCTCGATCCGTCCGATCCCGAGGTTCAAGCGGCGGGCGCGATCGCACGCAAGATCCTCGAAGGCATGGGAGCCGTTCCCATCATCGAGCGGCTGGACGCGGCCCTGGCTCGCGGTCGGAGTGAGGCCGGACAGTCCCACGCCTCGTCGACCGAGGCTGCGGCCCCGGTCGAGGACCGCTTCGCCTCAACGACAGGTACAACCGACGCCTGATCCGAGGCAGTTGCGCGCCACGCCCCACGGCGGCGACATGCCGACGGACGAAGGCTTCGTCCGTCCCGCCACTCCCGACGAGCGCGGCGCTGTTCGCGCCATGCATGCTGCCACCCGCGGTGCGTGGGAGGAGGCCGCCGAGCAGTACGAGCGCTGGCTCCCGGAGGCCATCGAACTCATCCGCGGCGGCGGCTCGAACCTGTTCCCCGAGGAAGCGGCGCTCATCGGCGACCTCAACGGCCGCTGCCGTCGCGCGATCCATCTCCAGTGCGCCGGTGGGCGCGACACCCTCTCGCTCTGGAATCTCGGTGCGGACGAGGTCATCGGTGTGGACTACAGCCCGCGGATGCTCGACCTGGCCCGGCGGCTGACCGAGGCGGTCGGCGCGGGTTCGGCCGCCCGCTGGATCGAGGCCGACGTCCTCGACACGCCGCACGATCTGGACGGCACCGCCGATCTCCTCTACACGGGCCGCGGTTCGCTCATCTGGCTCCAGGATCTCGATGCGTGGGCCGCCGTCCTCGTTCGCCTGCTTGCCCCGGAGGGTCGCGTTGTCCTGTTCGAGGGCCACCCGGCCGAGTGGCTCTTCGATGTCGACGAGGACGGCCGCTGGATCGCGACCGACTACGACTACTTCGGCGGACCGGAGGCGTCGAAGGGCTGGGCGCCCGAGTACATCGACCGCCTGTCGATCGACGAAGCCGACCAGAGCTTGAAATTCGCCCGGTCGTGGACGCTCGGCGAGATCCTGACCGCGATGCTGGGCGCCGGCCTCCGACTCGAGCGCGTCGACGAGTACCCGCGCGATTGGTGGGGCGGCCACGGTGACGTGGCGCCCGATGAGGCGGGCCGCATCCCCCTGTCCTTCTCGGTGGTGGCTCGGCGGGGCTGACAACGTCGTGGCGCTGGCCCGGCGCGTTTCTGCCAGATTCCGCCCCCGACGGCGTAACGGCGGCTCGCGCTCCCGCTGGCCAGGATCTCGCTCGGCTGGGGGCGTGGATTCGGGCGCGCAATAGCCGCATCCGGCTACCACAAGTGTGATCGCGCGGTCGGATCGAGTGCCGAGCTGCGTTAGCGCCGCCCATGGCGACATCCGGCGAAAGCGTCAGCCGCGCGTCCCGATCGGGGCGGCCTCACCCGTTCCCCGTGACGGACATCACCGCGGCGCTGGACCGCGGTGCTAGCCTCGGATCATGAACGCCCAAACCCACCACCCTGCCCATGGTCACGATCACGACGACGCCCATGGTCACCCCGAACACGAACACGACCACGATCACGAGGAGTTCGACTACGTCGCGGCGATCCTCGATGGTCGCGCCGCGAAGGACCGCTTCTTCGCGACCAGCCCGACCAGCCCGATCCCGAGCGTCCGTGCGCGGGCGCACGCCAATGACCACGACAAGGGAGGCCACGATCACGGCGCCCACGATCACGGAGCGCACGAGCACGACGGTCACGCGGATTCGGTGCCGGCAGACCCGCCGTTCGGCGGCCTGAGCTACTTCGAACCCGATCCTGCGTACCAGTTCGAGATCGAGAGGCCGTTGCCCTACGAGGGCAGCGATCCGGTCGAATTCGAGATGACGACGTCCGATGGCCGCGTCCGCACGGCGTTCCGCGTCGCCACGCTGCCGTTCGACTTCGACGGCCAGGCGCTGCGCCTCCACGCATACCGGTTCGCGGGATCCCCTGAGGGCTCGCTCTTCGTCCCGTTCCAGGACGCGACGAGCGGCACCGAGACGTACGGCGCCGCCCGCTACCTCGATCTCGAGGTCGAGGACGACGGGGTGGTGATCCTCGACTTCAACCTCGCCTACCACCCGTACTGCGCCTATAACGAGAGCTACTCGTGCCCGCTTCCGCCGGCCGAGAATCGCCTCCCGGTACGGATCGAAGCCGGCGAACGGCTGCCGCTGTGACCGCACGAGCCATCGGGTATCGGGACGCGACGCCACATCCACGATGGAGCGTACGATGCGGCCCATGGCCGGCGACCCAACCCTGATCGAGACCATCCGCGCCTCTGTCATCGGCGACGACGAGGCGGTCGTGGGTCCGTATGGCCTGCGCCGGGTCACGTACGCCGACTACACGGCGTCGGGCCGATCGCTGACCTTCATCGAGGACTTCATCCGCGCGACGGTTCTGCCGCTGTACGCGAATACCCACACGGAGTCGTCGGGAACGGGTCGCCAGACCACGCGCTTTCGCGAGGACGCCCGACGGATCATCCGCGACGCCGTCGGGGCATCGAAGGACGACCATGCGGTGATCTTCGCCGGCTCCGGTTCGACCGGGGCGATCGCCAAGCTGATCGATTGCCTGAACATCCGGCTGCCCGCCGACCTCGACGATCGGTACGGGCTCCGCGATCGGATCCCGGCCGCCGAACGTCCGGTCGTGTTCATCGGCCCGTACGAGCACCACTCGAACGAACTGCCCTGGCGCGAATCGATCGCCGATCTCGTCACGATCCCGGAGGATCCGGACGGGCGGATCGACCTGGCCGAGCTGGAACGCCGGCTGGAGGCCCATGCGGATCGGCCACTGAAGATCGGCAGCTTCTCGGCCGCGTCCAACGTCACCGGCATCATCAGCGACGTTCGTGCGATCTCCGTCCTGCTCCACCGCCACGGCGCCCTGTCGTTCTGGGACGTTGCGGCGGCGGCACCCTACGTCGACATCGAGATGTCGCCGCGCCACGGCGAGCCCGACGACAACCTTGCCTACAAGGACGGGATCTTCATCTCGCCCCACAAGTTCATCGGCGGTCCGGGTACGCCCGGCGTTCTCGTCGCGCGGCGGGAGCTGTTCCGGAACCGGGTCCCGAGCGTGCCCGGCGGCGGCACGGTGGCCTACGTCAACCCGACCGAGCACCGCTACCTCGACGATATCGAGCATCGTGAGGAGGGCGGCACTCCGGCAATCGTCGAGAGCATTCGAGCGGGACTCGTCTTCCAGCTGAAGGAGGCGGTCGGCACGGAGGCGATCCGTGAGCGCGAGGAATCGTTCATCCGGCGCGCTCTCGAGCGCTGGGAAGGCAACCCGGACATCGAGATCCTCGGCAGCCACGACCTGAAGCGCCTGTCGATCGTGTCGTTCGTCGTGCGCCACGCCGGGCGCTACCTCCATCACAACTTTGTCGTGGCGCTGCTCAACGACCTGTTCGGGATCCAATCTCGCGGAGGCTGTTCGTGCGCCGGGCCGTACGGCCATCGCCTGCTCGGGATCGATCTCGAGACCTCGCACGAGTTCGAGCGCGCGATCGCACAAGGCTGCGAGGGGATCAAGCCCGGCTGGGTGCGCGTCAACTTCAACTATTTCATCTCGGAAGCCGTCTTCGAATTCGTCCTGGCGGCGGTGGATCTCGTGGCCTCCGACGGCTGGCGGCTCCTGCCCGAATACGAGTTCGATGCGGCGAGCGGGCTGTGGTCACATGCCGCCGGCGCGGGCGACCCGCCCATGAGCCTCTCGGACGTGCGCTACGAAGGCGGGCGCATGGTCACCCCGGACCGACGCAGGACCGAACCCGAGAGCCGTTTCCCCGGATATCTGGCCGAGGCAGCGGCACGCTTCGCCGTGGCCGGCGATCGGACGAGAAGGACGGCTGCGCCCGACCCGCACGGCGCCGAGATGGGCCCCGACTTCGAGGCGCTGCGCTGGTTCTGGCTGCCGCACGAGGTCGTTGCGGGTGACCTCACCGGCGTGCGGCAACGCTGACCGCAGCGAGGGACGACTCCGCTCCTGTTGCAACATGTTGCATTAAGATCCACGTCGCTGATGGTCACCCTTCCGGAGCTCCATGCGATCCTCACCGCCGCCGTGGCTGGCTTCGGCGATCTCGGGTTGATCGCCGCGGCGCTCGCCCTCGGGTTGCGCCATGGGTTGGACTGGGATCACATCGCCGCGATCACCGACATCACGTCGACGACGGCCGCGGCGGATGCGGCGAGCGAGGCCCACCTCACGGCACATGGCCTCGTCGAGGCACCCGGACACCATCACGATCACGGCGGTCCATCCGAGCTTGCCACGCACCATCCGACCACCACCCATGGTCGGGCGACGGCGGTGCACGACGCCGCGGCCGGGATCACGCGTCGCCGCTGGTCGCAGGACCAGCGCCATGCCGTCGGGCTCGGAGCGCTGTATGCCCTGGGGCACGCCGTCGTGGTCGGCTCGCTCGGGATCGCGGCGCTCGCACTCGGTGCGATCCTGCCCGAGTGGGTCGATCCGATCATGGGTCGTGTCGTCGGAGCGACCCTGCTGTTTCTCGGCGTCTGGGTCTTCGTTTCCCTGTACCGGTACGCTCGCCATGGGACGCCGTTTCGGCTGAGGAGCCGCTGGATGCTCGTGTTCGACGGCGTGCGCTTTGGATGGCGTCGACTGAGCGCACGATTGCACGGCCACGAGCACGTCGAGCCGCTCGAAATGAGTTCGTACGGGCGCCGAACGGCGTTCGGCGTGGGGATGATCCACGGTGTCGGTGCCGAGACCGGTACCCAGGTCCTGATCATCGCAGCCGTCGGTGGCGCCGCCCAGGCCGGGCTCGGCATCCCGATGCTGCTGGCCTTCATCGCAGGCCTGGTCCTGACCAACACGGCGATCGTCGTCGTGACGGCCACGGGCTTCGTGGCGAGCCAGGTGCGCGAACGGATGTACGTCGGCCTGGGCGTTGTCGCCGGCGCCTTCTCGGTCCTGATCGGACTCGTGTTCCTGCTGGGTGTCGAGGGCGCGTTGCCGGAGCTGAACGGCCTGTTCGGCCCGGCGGGGGTGCCGTGAGCGAGCGATTGCGCGGAGGCCCGGCCACGTGGCGTTCCGTGCGCGACGGCCTGCACGCGCGTGGCCTCCGCTGGACCAACCGGCGGAGGACCCTGGTCGATGTCCTCGCCAGCAGCAGCGGCCACGTGACCGGCGCCGAACTGGTCGAACGATGCCGCGAGCGAGATCCCTCGACCGTCCCTTCGACGATCTACCGGACGCTCGACGTCCTCGAGGAGCTCGGGTTCGTGCGGCACGCCCACGGACCAGGCGGACGTGAGGAGTTTCACGTGCTTCCGGCGCGCGACCACGGTCACGTGCACTGCAGTTCGTGCGGAGCGTCGTGGGAGCTGTTGCCCGACGAGGCGGCTCCGCTCGTCGGCGCGCTCAGCCGGAGCCGGCAGTTTCGCGTCGACCTGTCGCATCTGTCGGTCGCGGGGCTGTGTGCCTCGTGTGCCGCCCAGGGCCGTGACGCGAGTCACTGACACGATTGGGCCGGCTCGCGACACCGGGCCTCGACCAGGGCGCCGAGCCCCCGGCAAGCCTGGCCAGGCCTGGGGGCGGTCCGCGGCCGAGCTCAGTCCGCCAGCGGGACCCCGAGAACATTGAACCCACCGTCGACATGGTGGATCTCGCCGGTCACGGCGCTCGACAGATCCGACGCGAGGTACACCGCAGCCTTGCCGACATCCTCCGGCGTGATGCTGGCGCGCAGCGGCGCCGTGTCGGCGAACGATCCGTACAGCTTCTTGAACCCGGCGATGCCGGCTGCGGCCAACGTTCGGACCGGGCCCGCCGAGATCGCGTTGACCCGCACGCCGTCGGGTCCGAGATCGGCGGCAAGGTAACGGACCGAGGCCTCGAGGGCCGCCTTCGCGACGCCCATCACGTTGTAATTGGCGACGACCTTCTCGGCGCCGTAATAGGTCAGGGTCAGGACGGACGAGCCGGGCACGAACTGCGGGCGCGCGGCACGGGCGAGCGCGACAAGCGAATACGCCGAGACATCGAGGGCCAGACCGAAACCCTCGCGTGACGTGTCGACAAAGGCTCCCTCGAGGTCCTCCTTCCGGGCGAATGCGAGGGCATGGACGAGGATGTCGATCCGGCCGTGTGCCGCCTGCCACTTCGCCATGACCGCGGCGATCTGTTCGTCGGATTGGACATCACACGGCTCGACGAAGGTGGACCCAATCGACTCGGCCAGCGGCCGGACCCGGCGCTCGAGGAGACTCTCGACCGACGAGAAGCCGACGACGGCTCCCTGATCGTGGAGCGCGCGGGCGATCCCCCAGGCGATCGAGTGATCGTTGGCCACGCCGAAGATGAGCGCCTTCTTCCCGTCGAGCAATCCCATCCCGGTCCTCCGTCGCGCGGTCCCCAAGCTTGATGCCGGTCCCTTGATCGACCCGAGCATAGCCGAGCCTCGTCGCGACGAACCGGCCGATTGGTTGCAGTCGTGCACGGGCTGTCCGCTGCTTCGATGCCTGCGTCCGATACTCTTCGACCATGATCCGGTTCCGCGACGATGAGCTCCGAGCTGCTCTGCACGGGGTTCGCGGGCTGCTGCTCGACATGGACGGCGTGTTCGTCCTGAAGGGCGCGCTCATCCCTGGTGCGGGCGAGGCGATCGTCGAGCTCGAGCGGCGCGGGATCCCGTACCGGATTGTCACGAACAGCTCGATGGTCAGCCGGGCCCGCCTTGCGCGCTGGAGCGCGAAGGTCGGCGTCCCGATCCCCGCCGAGCGCTACCAGTCCGCCCTGTCGGTCTCGGCCGCGTATACCGCCGCCCACCACCCCGGGCAGCCGCTGTTCGTCATGGCCTCGGACGACGCGAAGGGCGAGTTCGCCGGCCAGCGGCTCCTCACGACGGTGGAGGCGGGAGCGCCCGACGCGCGGGCGGCGGCCGTCGTCATCGGCGACTCGCCCGAGGAGGTCACGTACGACAACCTGAACCACGCGTTCCGGCTGATCCATGCCGGCGCGGAGCTCATCGGGATGCATCGCAACCGCTGGTGGCTGACGGCCGGAGGTCCGACCATCGACTCCGGCGCGATCGTGACCGGCCTGGAGTTTTCGGCCGGGGTGCGCGCCCGGATCCTCGGCAAGCCCGCACCCGAGTTCTTTCGGATCGCCGCGGCCGAGGTTGCGACCCAGGCGGCCGAGCGCGACACCGGCCGCCGTGCCACGCGCCGGGAGATCGCGATGGTCGGCGACGACCTGTGGACCGACGTCTTCGGGTCGCAGCATGTCGGACTCCGCGGGATCTTCGTCCTGTCCGGGAAGCACGGTCGGAAGGAGCTCGACCGGGGTGCCGCGCAGCGCCGCGGGGGCGGTCGGCCGGATGGGATCGCCGCCTCGCTGGCGGAGGTCGTGGCCGCGCTAGACTAGGGCCCTGACCCACGCCCCTGGGGGCGCCGTGCGCTTCGAACCCGACAGGAGCCCACCCGATGACGACCGAATCGACCCCCCGGATCAAGATCACCTACGCCACGCTTCGGGCGGACAACGAAGAACTCCACCGGATGTACGAGGAGGGGGTCCTCGGGGCGCGCGCGGCGCTCGGAGGTCACCATCGCAACTACGTCAATGGGGAGTGGCGCGACGGTGACGGGACGTTCGAGGTCCGCTCGCCGATCGACAGCGCGATCTCCCTCGGGACGTTCGCGCGCGGGACCCGGCGCGATGTCGTCGAAGCGATCGCCGCCGCGCGCGCCGCCCAGCCGGCGTGGGCCGCAACCCCGTGGCGGGAGCGTCTTGCGATCATGCGCCGCGCCGGCGACCTGATCAGCGAGCGCCTCATGCACTACTCGGCGCTCATGGCGATCGAG
The DNA here is from genome assembly GCA_919901745.1 of Chloroflexota bacterium. Classification (GTDB taxonomy): domain Bacteria; phylum Chloroflexota; class Limnocylindria; order Limnocylindrales; family CSP1-4; genus CAKKPP01. Next base: position 57,722 of record CAKKPP010000017.1, read on the forward strand.
GTCGGCAAGAACCGGATCGAGGCCCTCGGCGAGGTCGAGGAGTCGGCCGACCTCATCCGCTACTACGCCCAGACCATGGAGGACAACGACGGGTTCGACCACCCGATGGGCAACCTCGGTGACGAGACGGTCCATACCCGATCGATCCTTCGCCCGCACGGCGTGTTCGGCGTGATCAGCCCGTTCAACTTCCCGATGGCGCTCGCCGCGGGTCCCACCTCGGCCGCGATGATGGCCGGCAATACGGTGGTCTTCAAGCCGTCCAGCGCCTCGCCGTTGTCGGCCGTCAAGCTCATCGAGGCGTATGTCGACGCCGGCGTGCCGGCCGGCGTGGTCAACCTGGTCATGGGCCCCGGCGAAACCGTCGGCCAGGAGCTCCAGGACAACCCGGGGATCGATGGGATCGTGTTCACCGGCTCGTACGAGGTCGGGATGGGCATCTTCCGCGACTTCTCGACGTCCTGGCCGCGCCCGTGCATCGTCGAGATGGGCGGCAAGAACCCGGCGATCGTGACCCGCAACGCCGACCTCGAGGAGGCCGCCGAGGGGATCATGCGCAGCGCCTTCGGCTTCGGTGGCCAGAAGTGCTCGGCGAACTCGCGCGTCTATGTCGAGCGCCCGGTCCACGATGAACTCGTCCGTCTCCTGGTCGAGAAGACCGAGGCGCTGACGATCGGCGACCCGCTCGTGCGCGAGAACTGGCTCGGCCCGGTCGTCGACCAGCGCGCGGTCGACCGCCACCAGGCGGCCGTCGCCGATGCCCGCCGCGACGGGACGGTGTTCATCGGCGGCGAGCGCCTGACCGACGGCGATCTCGCCCGCGGCCACTACGTCGAACCGACCGTCGTGGGCAACCTGCCGGCCGACCACCGCCTGTTCAGCGACGAACTCTTCGCCCCATTCACGGCCGTCCATGCCGTCGACTCGCTCGACGAGGCGATCCAGCTGGCGAACGATGTCGTGTACGGCCTGACGGCCGGGGTGTACAGCGAGGATGCTGCCGAGGTGCAGCAATTCCTCGATCGGATTGAGGCCGGGGTCCTCTACGTCAACCGACGCGCGGGGGCCACGACCGGCGCCTGGCCGGGGATCCAGGCATTCGGCGGCTGGAAGGGGAGCGGCTCGACCGGCAAGGCCGGCCTCTCGATGTACTACGTTGCCCAGTTCATGCGCGAGCAGAGCCACACCGTCGTCGACTGATCGGCGCCAGTGACGGCGCGGGGCTCGATCGGGAACCGTGCTCGCTCGGCAGGTGTACCCCTGTCGAACGAACCCCCGGAGGCTCCCGGTCATGCGCATTCGACTCGCTGCCCTTCTTGCCACGGCGGCGGCGCTCGTCGCACTCACCGCCGCCCCTGCCGTGCTTGCCGGCGGCGGTTGTCACGGCGCTGGCACGCCAGCCTCCGTCGGGACCGCGACCGCCCTGAAGATCGACGGGTGCACGTTCCTTCCGTCGATCGATCGCGTTGCGGTCGGGACCCGGGTCACCTGGGTGAACACGTCCAATGCGCAGCACGATGTGACCGGAACGCAGTCGGCGTGGGGGAGCCCTCTCCTCGACGTCGGTGACTCCTACTCGCAGACCTTCACCCAGCCTGGCATCTATCCGTACTCGTGCAGCATCCATCCGGGGATGGCCGGGATCATCGAGGTGGCTGGAGCCGGCAGTGCCGCGGCGGCCGAGGTGGCTCCGGCTGCGCTGACGGAGAACGCTCCCGGTCCGGCCTCGAAGACGTCTGGATCGCCCGACCTTGCCCCGTTGGCCGCCGGAGCCTTCGGCCTCGCCATCGGGGCGGCGCTCGCGATGCTCATCGCGCGACGGCGAAGTCCGGCCGGCTGACCCCGGCCACCGGGGCACGAGCGGCGGCCCACCCCCAGCTTGCCGCACGACATGCCGGCTGCACTGCTGGGCGTGCAACTACGACCGTCTCGACGATGCGCCGAAGGATGCCTTCGGGTCGGCGGCGGATCATGTACGGCCGCGTGTGCAGTCAGGTCGCTCCTGCACATCAGGACCGACAACCGCGACTGAGTGGGCGTCGAGCGACGCCGAACGGCTTGCCCGGATCGCCGAACCCGTCGCGGTTGCACACGGAGCCGTGCATCGGAATGGAACCGGGGCTGGATACCGCCGATCGCTTCGCGGTTGCACGGCACCGGGCGCCCACCGGGCGGACCGGCGTCTCGGACTGCCGAGGCCCTCTGCTAGACTCTCGCCGCTATCCAGCGTGCATAAACCCTATGCGTCGAGGTACCCCGTGGCCGAGGCTGTTCCCCGTATCCAGGCTGTCCCTGCGCACGCCGCGCGCCCCGTCCCCGACCTCATCACCGAGGTGCCCGGGCCGAAGGCTCGCGCGCACGTCGCCTACGACGAGGCATGGACGTCGCCGAGCCTGCCACGGGCGTATCCCATCGTCCCGGTGAGAGGTGATGGCCTGACCGTCGAGGACATCGACGGCAACCTGTTCCTCGACTTCGCGGCCGGGATCGCCGTCAATTCGACGGGCCATTCGCACCCGGCGGTCGTCGCTGCGATCAAGGCGCAGGCGGCACAGCTCATCCACTTCAGCGCATCGGACTTCTACCTGCCGATCTACGCGGAGGTCTGTGAACGGCTCGCCCGGATCACCCCGATCAAGGGCGGGCGTGCCCGAACCTACCTGGGGAACTCGGGGGCCGAGGTCGTCGAGGCCTCGATCAAGCTGGCCCGCCACGCGACCGGGCGCCAGAACATCGTCGCGTTCCTCGGCGCGTTCCACGGGCGCACGTACGGCGCGGTCAGCCTGACCGCATCGAAGGCGAAGTACCACGCGGGCTTCGGACCGCTCCTCCCCGGCATCTACCACGCGCCGTTCGGGACGGTCGATGGGCTGCGCTGGTTCGACGAGGTCCTCTTCGACAAGCTCGTTCCGGCGAACGAGGTCGCTGCGATCATCGTCGAGCCGATCCAGGGCGAGGGCGGCTACGCCATCCCCGAGGACGGGTTCCTCGAGGGGTTGCGAGCCATCTGCGACCGCCACGGGATCCTGCTCATCGCCGACGAGATCCAGTCCGGCGCCGGTCGAACCGGGACGATGTGGGCGGTCGAGCAGTGGGGGGTTGAGCCGGACATCCTGCTCTCGGCCAAGGGCATCGCATCGGGCATGCCGCTCGGTGCGATGATCGCGCGGGCCGATCTTCTCGAGCATTGGGGCGCGGGCGCCCACGGCTCGACGTATGGCGGGAACCCGGTGGCGTGCGCCGCCGCCCTGGCGACGATCGACCTGCTCGAGGGCGGGCTGATCGCCAACGCCGCCGAGCGTGGCCGCCAGGCAATCGCAGGATTGGCGGGGCTTCCGGCGCGCCACCCCGCCATCTGCCGCGAGGTTCGTGGACGCGGCCTCATGATCGGCGTCGAGTTCGACAGCCACGATCACGCGGAGGCCGTCCAGTGGCAGGCGTTCCTGCGCGGCCTGCTCGTGCTCGGCTGTGGCCCGTCGAGCGTCCGGATGTCACCCGCGCTGACCGTCGGCGAGGCGGAGATGGCGACGGCGCTGCGCCTGTTCCATGAGGCGGTCGCGGCGGTCGCGTCCGGAGCCGAGGGTCGCGCCGCCTAGCGATTCGCCCGAGCCGTCAGCCGTCGGTCGCCGAAAGGGTCGACGACCGAAGGCGCATCGACGCGATCGCCAGCAACACCAGGAGTGACACGCCCATCGTCGGCGCGCCGAGCTGCTTGAGCAGCGAGGTGTCGGTGATGAGCCCGGCCAGGAACACGACGAGTCCGACGTTCATCCCCACGAAGGCGAGCTGGCGCAGCGCCGCCGGTCCGTCCGATCGGTCGGCGGCGAGGATGAACATGAGGGCCACGAACAGGTTCGTCATGACGCCGATGAACGCCGCGTGGTCGCTGGCGACGACCAGCCCGAAGTTCAGGGCCGTCGGGTCGGGGTTCGCGACGAACGAGGCGACGACGATCATGAAGATGGCCATCGCAGCGATCACGAACACCGACGCCGTCGCGAGGTAGCGCCCGGCCGAATCGGTCATCCAGTCGATGCGCAGGGCCGCCGGGAGGATCCGCATCGCGAAGAGGACGACGGCGATCAGCTCGAAGAGCAGGTACAGGCCACCGGCCGCCTGGATCTGGGACGGCGCGAAGAGCAGCGTGGCGGCGACGAGCAGGCCGCCCCCGAACAGCGCGAGAACCTGGACGAGGCCGAGGATCGGCCGGCCCGTCGTCCCCTTGACCTGCCACTCGATCAGGCCCATCGCCACGAGAATCAGGTAGCTGAAGACCATGGTGGACGCATGGGCACCGACGACGTCTCCGTCGGCACCGAAGATCTGCGTCTCCGTCGCGAGCTGGACCTGGAGCAGGACGCCGATGATGCCGCCGTACAGGAACGAGGTCAGCCCGAGGGCCACGGCGAGCGACGGAAGAGACCGGATCCGCAGCGCACATTGCCAGCCCCAGATAAAGAGCCAGATCATCGCGGCGAGGAGGACCGTCCCGGTGATCGCGCGCGCCGGCAGGCTCCCGGAGTAGAACGCCAGGACGTAGACGGGGATGAGGATCGCGAACGCGATCGCGAGACGCCGGTCCGGCATCCCGGTGATCCACAGGGTCGCGGCGACGATCGCGAGGCTGAGCCAGCCGAGCGTCCCCGAATGGACGTGCGTCAGGAGCTGGTTCCGATCGAACTCGACCGCGTCGGCACCGTTGAGGATCCCGATGACGATCGTGACCACGAACAGGGCCATCGCCACCAGGAAGAGCATCCGAACCTGCCGGCCAAGCTCGCCGGCGCCCGAACTCATGGACACGGGACTGCCTCCTCCACCCTCCGTCCCGCGCCGGACGGACGTGATCCACGCGGGAACAAGGGCATGGTAGGCATCCCGTCAAGCGCGGCGCACGCGATTCACGCATCCTCGCTTGCGTCAGCCGGCGGACCCGCCGGTGCCCGATAATCGCCGGGTGAGCACCTCGAAGGTCGCGACGATGCGCGACGCGATCGCCGACCTCGTTCGCGACGGCAACACCGTCGCCATCGAGGGCTTCACGCACCTCATCTCGTTCGCCGCCGGGCACGAGATCATCCGCCAGCGCAAGCGCGATCTGACCCTCGCGCGGCTCACCCCGGACCTCATCTACGACCAGATGGTCGCCGGCGGCGTGGCCCGCAAACTGATCTTCTCGTGGCTGGGGAATCCCGGCGTGGGCGGATTGAACGCGATCCGGCGCCGCGTGGAAGCCGGGCCCGTGGCCGCCTCCGGCGAACCCGCCCTCGAACTCGAGGAGTACAGCCACTTCGGGATGGTGGGGCGCTACATGGCCGGTGCCACGAATCTGCCGTTCTTCCCGTTGCGCAGCTACTTCGAGACCGACCTGCCCAGGGCCAACCCGCTGATCCGCGAGATCGAATCGCCGTACGGCGACGGAACGGTCTACGCCGTGCCGCCGCTCAAGCCGGACGTCACCATCATCCACGCCCAGCGGGCATCGGCGGCGGGGGACACTCAGGTCTGGGGGCTCCTTGGCTGCCAGAAGGAGGCGGCGTTCGCAGCGGACCGGCTGATCGTCGTCGTGGAGGAGGTCGTCGACGAGTCGATCATTCGCGCGGACCCCAACCGCACGATCATCCCGGGACTGATCGTCGACGCGGTGGTCGTGGAGCCATTCGGCGCGCACCCGAGCTATGTCCAGGGGTCATACGACCGCGATAACCGCTTCTATCTCGACTGGGATCCGATCTCGCGCGACGAGGCGGCCACGCAGGCATGGCTCGACGAATGGGTCTACGGCCTCGCGGGGAGGGCTGAGTACGTCGAGAAGTTGGGCGTGGAGCGGGTGGCGTCGCTCCGGCCGGGGCCTGCTCCGTCGGGCGTCGTCGACTACGGCGACTACCGATGAGGGCCCGCTGATGGCGACTCCAAGGGCCACTGCGTTCAGCCAGTCCGAGATGATGATCGTCGCGGCGGCTCGGGAGCTGGCCGGCCAGCGCGTCTGCTTCGTCGGTGTCGGCCTGCCGAACATCGCCGTGAACCTGGCCAAGCGAACGGTGGCGCCCGACCTGGAGCTCGTCTACGAGGCCGGCGTGTTCGGTGCTCGCCCCGCGCGACTCCCGTTGAGCATCGGGGACCCGACGATCGTGACCGGCGCCACCGCCGTGACCAGCATGTTTGAGCTCTTCGCCTTCTACCTCCAGGGAGGACTCATCGATGTGGGGTTCCTGGGGGCAGCCCAGGTCGACCGGTTCGGGAACATCAATACGACGGTCATCGGGGACTACGACGCGCCGACGACGCGCCTGCCCGGGTCCGGGGGAGCCTGCGAGATCGCGATCAACGCGCGGCAGGTGTTCATCATCATGCGCCAGTCCGCACGGTCCTTCGTCGAGAAGATCGACTTTCGAACGTCGCCAGGCAACCTCGGCGGGGCCGACAACGCTGCGCGGATCCGCCGGGAGCAAGGTTGGCTGGGGCGCGGTCCTTCGGTCGTCGTGACGGACCTCGGGATCTGGCATTTCGGCGACGACGGCGAGATGCGCCTCGACTCGCTCCATCCGGGTGCCACGCTCGAACAGGTTCGCGAGACGATCGGCTGGGAGCCGCGCATCGCCGACGATCTTGCCGTGACCCCGGCGCCCACCGACGAGGAACTGCGCCTCATCCGCGTGGAGCTCGATCCCGGCGGCGCTTACACGAAGTAAGGCGTCATCCCGAGCTTCTTGCCGCGACGTCAGCCGTGCGCCGTGGCGCGCACGACCATGACCGGACAGGTCGCGTGCCGGACGACGTGGTCCGATACGCTCCCGATCAGGAATCGCCCGACCGCGCCACGGCCGCGGCTCCCGACGACGATGAGGTCCGCGCCCTCGGCGACGGCAGCCTCGACGATCGACTCACCGGGATCACCCTCCCAGACGAGGAAGCTGACGTCGGCGCCGAGCCGTCGTCCCCTCGCCACGAGGTCCTGGGCGGCTGCCTCTCTGCGCTCACGGATCTGGTCGACTCGTTCCTCGACTCGCCGGCCGGGGGCGCGCCGCTGGCCGGGATCGATGACGGAGACGATGAGCAAGCGGACCTCGAGCGCGGCCGCGAGGGCCAGCGCCTCGGTCGTTGCGGGCTCGGAGGCAGGCTGGAGATCCGTGGCAAGCAGGATCGTCCGGATCCGCCCGGGGGGCCGGCTGGAAGCAGCCTGGGCATGCACCTGCCCGCTCATCGCCGCCGTCTCAGGCCTCACCGATCCGACAGATCGTGGCGGTCGACCCGGCGGTCGACCCGGCGGCCACCGCCGCTGTCGCCACGGGCGATGACGTCGCGCGACCCAGGACCGCCGCGGTCGCCGGATCCTGGACGATGATCGCGGTGACCATCCCGAACATGCCGTCGCGACCCTCGGCGTGCTGGAGGATGTGGCAGTGGAAGGCCCACGCACCCGGGTTGTCGCAGTCGATCACGACGTCCCAGCGCTCGCCTGGGTTCACACCGAGCGTGTCGCAGCTGAACGCGGCCGACCCCAGCGGGAACCCATCGCGAGCGACGACCCGCATCGTCAGGCCGTGGACATGCCACGGATGCATCATGTTGCCTTCGTTCATGAACCGGATGACGATCTTGTCGCCAAGCGTGGCGACGATCGGCGCGGTCGCCGGGAAGCCGCGCCCGTTGATCGTGAATCCGCCGAGCGCGTCGTTGCTGATCCAGATGATGTCCTGCGTCGCCCCGTAGAGGGCGTCGTAGCGGAGTGCCGGGTCCTTCGGCTGGACGATGAACGCACCGAGCAGCCCGCGGCCCACCTGGTCCGTCGCGTTGTGATGCGAGTGGTACATATGCGAGCCGGCCGGCTTGGCCGTGAACTCATAGGTGAACGACTCGCCGGGCTTGATCGGGTCCTGGGTGACGTGGGGAACCCCGTCCATCGCGTTGGGGACGGCCTGACCGTGGAAGTGGATCCCGGTCGTCTCATCGAGATTGTTCTTGAAGATGGAGCGAACCCGATCGCCCTCGACCACCTCGAGACGCGGTCCGGGCCAGGTGCCGTTGAAGCCGAGCGCGGCAAGCGGATCCTTCTTCGCGTCGATCCTGTGGTTCAGCTTGTCGATCGTCATGTCAAAGACCTTGACGTCGCCGTCGAGACGCGGCTCCAGGGGCTGGTTCCCGTAGCCGGGGACCTGCTCCCACTCGCCACCGAGGAATCGCTGGACCGTCTCGAGGGCGTTCGCGTCGTGATCCGGCTCCACCGATGCGCCGGGCGAGGGCGCCATCGAATGACCCGGATCCGCGCTGGCCCCCGGTGTTGGGGTCGGCGCGGCAGCCCCCGGCGGAATCGTCGGGCCGAGCGTCCAGGCCGGGGACGTTGCGGCCGGCGTGCACGCGGCGATGCCGACGGCGACGAGGCCGCCACCGGCGACCGCGGCGCTCCGCAGGAACCCGCGCCGGCTGACGCTCACCGGAGGACCCGAGGCCGGCTGATCACCGGCGGCCGACGGGATTGGGCTTGGGACGGGGGACAGGTGATCCTGTCGAAGCTCAGTCATGCGGCGTATGGTCACAGCCGCCCGCCGCGGGTGACAGTGACCTGTGGCCCGACTTCGGGGGCCGCGTGGACCATCGCGGTCACGCTACTCTCTGGACGTGCGCGACCAGCAGCAGAACGTTCCTCACGCCGAGCCCGGTCCATGGGACGTCCCCTCCCGAGCGCTCGAGGCCCTCGACGCTGCGACTCGCGGGATCGCCGGGGTACTCGATGTCGACCGCGTCCTCCAGCTGATCGTCGATCGGGTTCGCGACCTGGCCGAGGCGCAGTACGCGGCGCTGGGGATCGTCGACGAGGCCGGGATCATCGAGCGATTCCTCACCAGCGGGATCAGCGCCGAGGGCCGCGCCGCGATCGGGCCACTGCCTCGTGGCCACGGTCTCCTGGGGCTCATCATCCGCGAGGGGCGTTCGTACCGGATCCCCGAGATCGCGCGCCATCGCGACTCGTACGGGTTCCCGCCGAATCATCCTTCCATGACCTCGTTCCTCGGAGTGCCGGTCACCGTCAAGGGGCGCTCCGTCGGGAACCTCTACCTGGGGAACAAGCTGGGCGCCCCCGAGTTCGCGGCCTCGGACCAGCGGCTGGTCGAGATGTTCGCCCGCCACGCCGGGATCGCCATCGACAACGCCCGCCTCCACGGCCGCGTCCAGAAACTCGCGGTCATGGAGGAGCGTGAGCGGATCGGCAAAGACCTCCACGACGGGATCATTCAGGGGCTCTACGCGGTCTCCCTTTCCCTCGAGGACGTCCCGGACATCATGGACGAGGACAGAGACGACGCGGCCGCGCGGGTCGATCGCGCGATCGAGGGCCTGAATCAGGCCATCCGCGACATCCGGAACTTCATCGTCGGGCTCGGGCCGGAGATCGCCGCTGGTGGCGGCCTGGCCGCCGGTCTCGCCGTGCTCGCGGACGACCTCGTGATGAGCACGACGATCGACGTCGAGGTCGAACTGGCCGGCGCGACGCTCGTCGAGGGCGAGATGGACGATGACCTGATCAGCCAGTACCTGCTCATCGCCCGAGAGGCGCTCAGCAACGTCGCGCGTCACTCGGGCGCGACCCGTGCCAGTCTGCGCATGACGAACGACGGCGACCGGACCCAGCTCGTGATCGCCGACAACGGACGTGGTTTCGACCCCGCAGCGGAGCGCAGTTCAGGCCATCTCGGGCTCGCCAACATCCGGCAGCGCGCGTCGGCCATCGGGGCCACGGTCGAGATCGAATCAGAGATTGACGCGGGGAGCCGTATCATCGTCTCGCGCCCAACCCCCACCCTGGAGGCCAAGTCATCGTGAACGACGCGTCCCCGTCCTCGTCGTTGCGTCTGCTCGTCGTCGACGACCACGAGGTCGTCCGCCAGGGGCTCGTCGCCCTGCTCGACCGGCGTGAGGGATTCCAGGTGGTCGCCGAGGCCGGAACCGTGGCCGAGGCGATCGACCAGGCCGACCGCTTCCAACCCGACATCGTGATCATGGACGTTCGCCTCCCGGACGGCTCGGGGATCGAGGCCTGTCGGGAGATCCGGGAACGTCGGCCGGCGACCCGGATTGTGATGCTGACCTCGTACCCCGACGAAGAGGCGGTCCTGTCGGCGATCGTGGCCGGAGCCTCCGGCTACCTCCTCAAGCAGGTCCGCGCCCGCGATCTCGTGGCGGCCCTCGAAGCCGTGGGGCGCGGCGAGTCCCTGCTCGACCCGGCCGTCACCGAGAAGGTCCTTGAACGCGTCAGGCGCATCGCCACCGGGACCTACACGGACGAACTCGCCCAGCTCACGTCCCAGGAGCAGAAGATCCTGCTGCTCGTGGCGGAAGGCAAGACGAACAAGGAGATCGCCGCGGAGATCTTCCTGTCCGACAAGACGGTCAAGAACTACGTCAGCTCGATCCTGTCCAAGCTGAACCTGGAACGTCGCGCCCAGGCGGCCGCGTTCGTCGCGAAGCACCGGATCGACCGGCCCTGATGCCCCGCCGGTAGCGGGACCGCGAGAAATCGGAACGGGTGGGCGCCGGGCGTCCCCTCCGGCACCCACCGTAGGGTGATCGTGGGGCCGAATCGGTCCCCCGCAACAGGGCCGAATGGCCCCTCCAGTTCACAACGTGCGGCCCGTCCGTCTGCGCCCGGCGGGCCGTCTGGCCCGCGCCGTTGGGGCCGATGGTCCCTCGCAGCGCGACACCCGCGTCACGCATCCTCGGGTCATGGCGTCCATGCGTTCCTCGCGCCCCCGATACCCCGGCATCCGGGCCATCGTCGACGGTTCCGAGGCCGTCGCTCATGTTGAGACCCGGCTCTCCGAAGTCGCCTGCGTCTATCCGATCACGCCGTCCACCACGATGGCCGCGATCTTCCAGGCCGGCGTGGCCCAGGGCATGACGAACCTGTGGGGCACGCCGATCCGGTTCATCGAACCCGAGTCCGAGCACTCCTCCGCATCCGCAGCCGAGGGTGTCGCGCTGAGCGGCGGTCGGGTGACGAACTTCACCGCCGGCCAGGGCCTCGTCCTCATGAAGGAGGTCCTCCACGTCATCTCCGGCAAGCGGCTGCCGGTCGTCTTCCACGTCGGAGCGCGAGCCCTCACGAGCCAGGCGCTGAACATCCACGCCGGCCACGACGACGTGATGGCGGTCGCGGACTCGGGGTGGGGGATCCTGTTCGCCCGGAATGCCCAGGAGGCAGCCGACCTCGCGGTCATCGCCCGGCGCGTCGCCGAGGCCTCCGAGACGCCGTTCATCGTGGCCCAGGACGGATTCCTGACGACGCACACGCTCGAGAACGCGCTCCTGCCAGAGGACGACCTGATGCGCGAGTTCGTCGGCGATCCTCGCGACCACATCCGCGACCTGTTCGACCCATCCGAGGCGCTCATGAGCGGCGTCCTGCAGAACCAGGACAGCTACATGAAGGGCCGCATCGGGCAGCGCGCCTACACCGACCGCATCCCGGCCCTGCTCGATGAGGCGATGAGCGAATGGGCCGCCCTGACGGGTCGCACGCACGGCCGGATCTCGATGTATCGCACGGAGGGCGCCCACGAGATCCTCGTCTCGATGGGCACGATCGCGGACACCGCGATCGCCGTGGTGGACCACCTGCGTGCCACCGGCCGGCCCGTCGGCGCCGTCGCCGTCACGGCATTCCGGCCGTTCCCCGGCGACGCCCTGGCCCGTGCGTTGGCTGGTGCGCGCGCCGTTGGTGTCGTCGAGCGGACGGATGAGCCACTGGCCGTGACCAATCCCCTCGCCCGCGAGATCCGGGCCGCGCTCTACGACGTGGCCGCCGAGGGTGGGCTCGTGCCACGCATCCTGTCGATCTCGGCGGGGCTCGGGTCACGCGACGTGGCCGCCGGCGATCTTGCCGCCGTATTCGATCGTCTGGCCGATCACGGCGACAGGCCCGAGCGTCGATTCGTGCTCGGGATCCGCCACTCGATGGCGCTCGAGCGGCAGGAGCTCGATCTGCGTCCGGCCGGGGCCTACAGCCTCCGCGGACACTCAATCGGTGGCTTTGGCAGCGTGACCACGAACAAGCTCGTCGCGACCCTGGTCGGCGAGCTGTTCGACAAGTACGTCCAGGCCTATCCTCGCTACGGCTCGGAGAAAAAGGGCCTGCCGACGACCTACTTCCTCACCATCGCCGACGAGCCGATCCGGCTCCACGCCGAACTCGATCGGGTGGATTTCGTGCCGCTCCACGATGTCTCGGCGTTCGGCCTCGGCGATCCTCTTGGCGGACTCGTCGACGGCGGAACCCTGTTCATCGAGTCGGCCCACGCCGATCCGGAGGCCCTCTGGGCATCGATCCCGGCCCACGCCCGGGCGGACATCGTCGCCCGGGGGATCCGCGTGGCGGCGCTGGACACAGCTTCCCTCGCGGCCGTCCACGCCCCAAGGCCCGATCTTGTTGTGCGCATGCGCGGTGTGGCGCTCGTCGGCGTGTTCCTCCGCGTGGCGCCCTTCGCCGAGCAGGCCGGACTCGGGCGCGACGCGTTGCTTGCCGCGGTGAGCGAACGGCTGGGCCGGTTCTTCGGGAAGCGCGGTGGAGCCGTCGTCGACGCCAATCTTGCCGTGATCGCGGCGGCCTACGACGGCGTCATCGACGTGACGGCCGCCCTGGGACTCGCGCGCCCAGTCGACCTGACAGCGGATCCCGCCGCTGCGGCCACCATCCCGGAAGGAGCGCTCCCATGACCGCGACCCAGCGTCCGCCGACCGTCGGTGACCGCATGGCCCGCAAGCCGATCGTGATCCGGGCCGATGCGCCGCTGTCGGAAGCGGTCCAGCTCCTCCATCGTGAGCGGATCCACGGCCTGCCGGTGGTCGACGGGAGCGGCTCGCTGGTTGGCGTCCTGTCCCAGACCGACCTGGCCCGGGCGCGATCGACCGAGTATCTCTGGGCGAACTGGCCCGGCCTCGCCGTCCGTCATCTCATGACGAGCCCGCCGGTCACCGTCCAGCGCTCGGCGCTTCTCACGACGGCGGCCCGGAAGATGGAGCGCCATCACATCCATCGGCTGGTCGTGGTCGACGACGAAGACCCATTGCACCCGATCGGGGTCCTGTCGATGACCGATCTGATCGACGCGATCGCCGCGGAGGTCGAGTCGGGAGGCGACGCGCCCGAGCCCGCAACGCCATCGGATCCCGGCGCCGCCGATGACTGACGAGGCACTCCTGGTCAAGCAGGCGGGCGAGCTCAAGGAGGCGCACGAGTCACGTCTCGCGGCGCTCGCGCCACCGCTCTTCGATGTCGATCGCTACGTCGAGGACTTCGGACGGTCGATCGTCCCCGCCTACAGGCGCGGGATCGCCGACGCCGAGATGCCGGCCGACGCCGGCCTGGCCCGCAGCGTGATCCCGCCGGGGACATCGGCCACGCGGGACTTCAGCCGGCTGGCCCCACGCATCCCGGAGTTCCTCCTCGACAGGTGCGTGGGCTGCATGGCCTGCGTCAGCGCCTGCCCGGACACGGCGATCGTTGCCAAGGTCGTTCCCGAACCGGCGCTCGCTCCGGCGATCGCCGCGTTCGTCGAAGCACGCCCCGATGGCGAAGCCGCTCGGTTGAGCCTTGAGGCGAGGTTCGCGCCCACACAGAAGTACGGCGAGGTGCTGGCGCGTCGCGGGATCGAGCGCGGCGCCTTCGGGATCTTCGTGGACCCGGTGCACTGCAAGGGATGCGCCGAGTGCGTCGAGGTCTGCGCCGCGCTCGGCCACGACGCCCTGGTCATGATCGACAAGGTCGATGATGAGCCGGGGACGGGTGCCTCGACGCTGGAACGCTTCGCCCGCGACATGGCGTTCTATCGGTCGCTGCCCGCCACGCCACCGGAGTACCGCAACGAGAAGGCGTTCGCTGACCTGATGCTCGGCGAGAACGCGCTCGGCTATGTCGGGGGCGCCGGCTCGTGCGCGGGGTGCGGCGAGGCGTCGGCGATTCGCATGCTCGTGGCGGCCACGCGCCAGGTGCATGGCCCTGCGTCGATGGGCATGGTCGCGGCAACGGGCTGCAACACCGTCTACAGCAGCACCTATCCGTTCAACCCGTACCTCATCCCGTGGACGTCGTCGCTGTTCGAGAACGCCCCGGCGGTCGCCCTCGGGATCCGCACGCGATGGGACGCCGCCGGTCACGGCGACCGCCGGCTGTGGGTCCTCGGCGGTGATGGCGCGATGTACGACATCGGGTTTCAGGCGCTGTCGCGGATGGTCGCGAGCGGGGCCGACATCAAGGTGCTGGTCCTCGACACGCAGGTCTACTCGAACACCGGCGGCCAGGCGTCGACGGCGTCATTCGGTGGCCAGGTCACGAAGTTGTCGGCGTTTGGCGCCGCGCTCCACGGCCGCTCCGAGGCGCGCAAGGAACTCGGACGGATTCTCATCGCCCATCGAGACGTCTACGTCGCCCAGACGACGCCGGCGCACCTCAACCACTTCTACCGGGCGGTGATGGAGGCCAATGACTACCCGGGACCGGCCGTGATCATCGCCTACACGCCCTGCCAGCCGGAGCACGGGATCGCCGACGACGCCTCGTCCCGTCAGGCGAAGCTCGCGGTGGAGTCGCGGGCGTTCCCCCTGTTCACGTACGACCCGCGGCGCGGCGAGACCATCGCGGCGCGACTCTCTCTCCAGGGGAATCCCGCGATCAGGGAGGACTGGGCCAAGGCGCCGGACGGTGCGACGATCGACTTCCTGACGTTCGCTCGGACCGAGGGCCGGTTCGCGCCGCATTTCGGTGCGGCGGATGAGGCGACCGACGAGATCGTCGCGACGCGTGACGATCGATTGGCCAACTGGAGGATCCTCCAGGAACTCGCCGGCATTCGCTGAGCCCAGGGCTTCACGCCCGGCGTAGCATGGACCACAGGAGGTGCCGCCATGACCGACCTGGTTGACGTTGCCGAACTCGATGAGCAAGGCGAGCCGGGAACCTCGTTCCTCCTGACCGACGAAGGCTGGCAGTCCGTCGCCTACGAACCGCCCGAACACGATTGGGAGTTGCTGGCCGACGGCAGCTTCCGCAGCCTCGACGGGTTGACGCGCTCCTTTCCGCTGGACAATCCGGCGGGAGACTGATCGGGGTCGCGCCGCCGGGGCGGTGTCTGGCGCGGTCGACCAGGCTCGCGAGCGCAGGCTCATGGCGAGCGCAGGCTCATGGCGATCGCCAGCGCGCGTTCGAGCCCGGTCGCCGTCTCGAGGCGATACGTCACGTCGTCCACGGTCCACACGAGCGTGTCGCCGACGAACCGGCGGGACTCCTCGACAATCCTGCCGTCCGGATCCTCGTAGAAGAAGAAGTGCAGCTCGCCGGTGATCCAGAAGCCGGATGCGCCGTCGACGTCGACCCGCTCCACGGTCGTCCCCGCGCCGACGATCTTGCCGAAAGAGCCCGGGTCGATCGATCCACGGAACTGGCTCAGGACGAGGCCGACCGACGGGGTCTCGGTGGCCGGCAAGCTCGGCCCGCTCGGCCAGGCCATCGCCACACGGGCTCCGTCGATGTACGTCGCGCCCGGGGCGCCCACCTCCGGATCCGCGGGGAGCCGCACGGTAAATCCGAGGACATCCGGCGCCGTCAACCGATCGAGGTCGGCCGGGAGGACGAGGATCCCCAGTCCCAGGCTCGCCCCCGGGGCCGCACGTGCCCCGGGCGACGTCGACGTGCCCGGGGTCTCCGTCGGGGCGCTCGACGGGCCCGTGGTGGGGACCGGTCCGAGGATGATCCGGATCCCGGGCAGGCCGAGACCCACGGCCCCGGCCGTCGCCGCGATCGCGATCAGCAGCACCACGGCGAGCACGAGGCCGCGCCGAACGCGGCCCAGGCCGGCAAAGGGCCGCGCGATCCCGCTCCAGCGCGGCCCGCGTCGCGGCGCGGCGCGCATGGTTCCGTCGACCACGATCCGCGCTCGAACACGCGCGGCGATGTCCGGCAGGCCGGCCTCGCCGCCGCTGGGCACGGCGAGCGCCGCGCCGATGCCCCGGAGGGCGTCGGCCAGGACCGAATCGTCGCGGAGGCCGCGCTGGTCAGCCACGGGGCGCCTCCTCGCCGGACTCGTACGCGGCACGCAGCCGATCGAGCGCCCGTGACGTCCGCGACTTGACCGTGCCCCTCGGGATCCCGAGCGTCTCGGCCGCCTCGGCCTCGGACAGGTCGAGGAAGTAGCGAGCCCCGATCACCTCGCGGTCCGCGTCACGCAGGCGATTGACGGCCGCGACCAGCGCGGAGCGAGCCTCG